>JBGUJU010000042.1:0-4468 GCA_045114065.1 Sodaliphilus sp. | reverse complement strand
GCCATGTCAGATTTTTCACTTACCTTAGTGCTGCAAATCAAGACAAGCAAAATCATCAATGACATGGCAAAGGTACAACAAAAATCTGAGAAAATCAGCGCTTTTGGCGGAATATTTTTCGTTTTGGACAAATTTGACCGTATTCTATCCTCTGTAATCGACTCCCACCTAGGACTTCGCAGTAGGCTGATAGGCTATCAGTACAGCGAGATAATACGGGCCGTCTTCTCCGTTTTCTGCTGTGGCGGCGACTGCATGGAAGACCTCAACCTCTATCTGAAGGACGTGCTTGCCGAGCGTCCACATACGCGTGTTCCAAGTGCAGACACGGTGCTGCGCGGCATAGAAGAACTGGCAACGGAGAACATATCATACACGGTAGAAAAGACGGGCAACGTCTATGATTTCAACACGGCTGAGAAACTGAACCAACTGCTCATCAAGCTGTTGCTGGCCACAGGTCAGCTCGCGGAGGGAGGCGAGTACGACGTGGACTTCGACCACCAGTTCCTTGAGGCGGAGAAGTATGACAGCAAGCGCACCTACAAGGGTTTTGACGGCTACAGCCCCGGCGTGTTCACCATCGGCGGGCTGATAGCCTATCTTGAGAACCGTGACGGCAACGCGAACGTGCGCTTCATGCAGGCAGAGACTCACCGGCGTTTCTTCGAGATGATGAGGTCGTTCGGCATTCATGTCAGGAGCTTCCGTGCTGACTGCGGCTCCTATAGCGAGGACATTGTGAAGATGGTCATGGAGCATACTGACAAGTTCTACATCCGTGCCGAGCGGTATGCAGGTCTGTACGAGAAGGTGAAGCGGCAGACAGGCTGGACTACGGTGGAGATAGGATTCCAGCAGTACGACGTGCAGTCGTTCCCCTTCGAGAGTTTCGAGGACGTAAAGCATTGCCGCCTCGTCGTACAGCGGCAGCGCAAGCAGAAGGGAGAGCAACTTGACATCTTCGACGGCGAGTACACATACCGCTGTATATTGACCAACGACTGGGACATGACAGACGAGGAGATCATACAACACTACAACAAGCGAGGAACTGCAGAGCAGGTCTTCGACCGCCAGAACAACGACTTCGGATGGTCGCATCTGCCGAAGTCATTCATGAACCAGAACACCGTATTCCTGCTTATCACCGCCATGGCTGCAAACTTCTACCGATACATCGTGGCATTGCCGCTCATGGCCGTCCTCTTTGGAATCAAGGCCACAGACAGAGTCAAGAGTTTTCTGTTCAGATTCATCGCCGTCCCTGCCAAGTGGATCAGAACGGCACGACAATACAAACTCAACATCTACTCCAACAAACCATACAACATAATTTGGGAGCACGGATAGATTAACACTCTTCATTGATGCTTAGGTCAAAGCCTCTCGACCTTACGGGGTAAGGGGAAGGTGTCTGCATACAAGTCAAGCTCAAGCGTTTCTAAGCCCAGAGTCAGACAGAATCATCATAAGCAAGGACTAAATCAGACAATCGAAAAATTATCTGCGGATTTTAGGTATTACAAAATGTTTTTCGGCAAAATGTCTTTCTACCGTTTACAGAGTCAATAGTTATAGAGTCACAAGCTGATGTAAAAGGAGGTTAAAAAACAAAAAGCACTCGGTCATTCGACATAAAATGACTACCTTTGTAGCCAAATCGTGTGAGACATGGAGTGGATAAACAATCTGCTTTTTAATCCATCGGCTATGCAGACCGTAGTGGTACTGTCGCTGATTTGTGCCTTGGGGCTTGCCTTGGGCAAGATTCGGGTCATGGGTATAAGCCTTGGCGTGGCATTCGTATTTTTTGTTGGTATCCTAGCAGGTCATTTCGGTTTTGAAGTAGATTCCAGGATGCTTGACTATGCCCAAAGTTTCGGTTTGATTCTGTTTGTCTATTGTCTCGGCCTGAGCGTGGGTCCCGGTTTCTTCGGTTCGCTGGCCCACGAGGGTGTTACACTCAACCTGTGGGGGCTGGCCGTCATTCTCATCGGCACGGCGATGGCAGTCTGTCTCTGTCCGCTTACAGGCATCAGTATGCCTGACATGGCGGGACTGCTCTGTGGAGCTACCACCAATACACCTGCACTGGGTGCTGCCCAGCAGACACTGTCACAGCTGGGCATCCCCCACAGTGGGACGGCCCTCGGTTGTGCCGTCACCTATCCGTTGGGTGTGGTAGGTGTCATCCTCGCCATCCTGTTTATGCGCAAATTTTTCGTACGCCCTGCCGACCTGATGCCCAGAAGTATCAGTGAAGAGAACGAGACCTACATTGCCCGGTTCAACGTGGTTAATCCCGCCATCGTTGGCAAGAGTCTGGAAGAGATTGCGACGATGACTCACTTGCGGTTTATCATCTCGCGTATCTGGCGCGGTGACGAAGTCATCGTGCCCAAGTCGACAACCCAACTACAGTTGGACGACCGCCTAATGGTAGTCACCAAAAAGGAAGATGCCTCAATGCTCGAAATCCTAATAGGCCTGCATGTGGAAGAGCCGGAAGACTGGAACAGCGAGAAGGTGGACTGGAATGCACTCGATAACAAGATGGAGAGCCGCGTGGTAGTGCTCACCAAACCGATACTCAACGGCAGGCGACTTGGCAGTCTGAAGATACGCCACACTTACCGTGTCAACATTAGCCGTATCACACGTGGTGACATCAAGTTGCTGGCCACGCCAGACCTGCGGTTGCAGTATGGTGACCGTCTTCACATCGTGGGTGACCCCAAGTCCGTCGATGCCGTTGAGGCTTTCTTCGGCAACAGCGTTCAGAGCCTAAACGAGCCCAACCTGGCCGCTATTTTCATTGGCATCATCCTCGGACTTGCCCTGGGCAGTCTCCCGCTCAAGTTGCCTGGCATGAGCATTCCGGTCAGGCTGGGCATCGCAGGAGGCCCCATCGTGGTAGGTATCATCGTGGGAGCTTTTGGGCCGCGGTTTCACCTCATCACCTACACTACCCGCAGTGCCTCGCTGATGCTCCGTAAGTTGGGGCTCTCGCTCTATCTGGCCTCTCTTGGTCTGGATAGTGGCGCACAGTTTTTCGAGACGGTCATAAGACCAGAAGGTATCCTCTGGATTTGCATAGGCTTTGCACTCACTGTTGTGCCTGTGCTATTGGTGGGCATGGCTGCCCTGCGGAGCCACAAGTTCGACTACGGCACCATCTGCGGCATCCTTAGCGGAAGTATGGCCAATCCGATGGCTTTGGCATATGTCAACGACACCATTGAGGGCGACAGTCCTTCCGTCAGTTATGCCACGGTCTATCCTTTGGGCATGTTCGCCAGAGTTATTCTCGTGCAGATGTTACTTATGATTGCGGGCGGCTGAATTAAAAGATAGACTCTTCGGTCTCAGAGGTCAGCAGTTCCAGTGCCTTCATGCCCATGACGGAGTTACCCTTTATGTTAAGCCGGGGGCTCCAGGTGGCTACGGCATAGTGCAGCGGATGGATGGCCGCTATGCCGCCTCCCACGCCGCTCTTGCCCGGCAAGCCTACGCGATAAGAGAATTCTCCGGCTTCGTCATAGAATCCGCAGGTCTGCATGATGGCATTTATGCGTTTCACCTGCGACGAGGTGAGCGACACGCCGCCATAGTTGAATGGTTGCCGATGGTTGGCAAAGGGCAGGAAGGCGTGGGCCAACTCGTGGCACGACATCTCTACGGAGCACATCAGGAAGTAGAATTCTAGTACACGGGTAATGTCACCCCGAATGTTGCCGTGGTATTTCAGCAGGTTGGCAATGGCTGCGTTCAGGTAGCCGCAACTTTGTTCACTCTGTGCCACACGGCGGTTGAACCCCACGGTGCTGCTGCCACTGAGGCTCCTGACAAAGGTCAGAAACTGTTCCTCGGGGCGGCTCAGCGTAGAGAGCAGCACGTCGGCCATGACGATAGCACCGGCGTTGATGAACGGATTGCGGGGAATGCCGTGTTCATATTCCAGCTGTACCAGCGAATTGAACGCATTACCGGAAGGCTCCTTACCCATGCGCTGCCACAGGCGGTCAGCCTCCTGGCTGAGGCACATGGCTAGGGCAAACACCTTGCTGATGCTCTGCAGCGAGAAGCGGGTGCGCGTGTTGCCTTGCTCGTAGACATTCCCGTCGAGCGTCAGCAGGCACAGGCCAAACTGATTGGCATCTACTTCTGCCAGCACGGGAATATAGTCAGCCTGCCTCCCTTCATTGGCGAAGGGCAGGCAGGCTGTGTACACCTTATCTATAATCTGTCCGTAGTCCATCACTTAATTTGTTTCACCTAAATTCCGCAGCACTTTAATTTAACTTTCTTTATAAGTACCTGAGCAACAAAAAGTTCTTCGACGCGCGAAGCGGCAAAGCCGAGCGGCTCAGGATTTTGCCATGGCAAAGGTACAACAAAAATCTGAGAAAATCACCGCTTTTGGTGGAATATTTTTCGTTTTGGACAAATTCGACTCTATTCTGTC
>JBGUJU010000041.1:0-20676 GCA_045114065.1 Sodaliphilus sp. | reverse complement strand
GCACCGCTAAACGCAAAACGAATTGCGCAAAGCCACACGCCCAGGTGGCGGAATTGGTAGACGCGCACGTTTCAGGTGCGTGTGCCGCGAGGTGTGCGGGTTCGAGTCCCGCCCTGGGCACCAACAAGAGTCCCTGACAATCATTACGATTGCTGGGGACTTTTTTTATCCACAATTTCTAACTACGAATTGCCTCTAGAATTAAAAACTACGAATTTCACAAATTATACTAATTTTGGGCGTCCGCACTCTTATTATTTCGAATTGCACAAATTGTCTCTACAATTAAAAACTACGAATTATTCTGATGTGTCTGATGGCTGCCGCATATGTGCCCCACGCTAAGACGCTAAGGCGCTAAGATATTAAACCGTGCTACGCACGGGAAATTAAACAAAATTTTAATTAAAATTCTAATTTTCAGCACATTGCACCTGCCTCTCTAAACACTAAACTGCGGGTGACATATCTGTTTTCTTTACGTGAATTATCACGAATTAATCATTAATAAATTCATGGTTAATTAACGGTAATTATATGTAAAAAACCGATTGCGATAGCCCCTTATATATCCTTAGCGTCTTTGCGCCTTAGCGTGAGTCACGGGTGGCCACGCTAAAGGTTTTTGTGAGCCTGCGGCGAGCAATCGTAGAATATAGGAGAGGGTGTCAGGGGAGGAGGCGGTTCTCATTCATGCGGGACATATATTGCTGGATGAGGGCCTTGAGGAACTGCTCCATCGGTTGCTGGTCGGGCAGCTGGCCGACGAGGTTCTCTTTCAAGAGTTTGTCGGTCTTGAAACGATAGACGGCAGTCGTCTTGTTGCCGTCGAACTGTAACATGAGGTCGCCCTTGACGAGCTGATAGATGCCGGCATTGTAGCTGAAAGCCCACGTCTGCCCTACCCCTTCGCCCTGATTGGCCAACAGGTCATTGCCGAAGGCGAGGTAAGGCTTATTATAACCCAGCAGGTGCAGCAGCGTCGGGGTGATGTCGGTCTGCTGGGCGATGGTCGTCTCGTCATGCATCGGAGACAAGGAACCGTCGGGGGTAAAGAAGATGATGGGGATGCTGTACAAGCCCAGGTCGGTCTTATAGACGTCATGGGTGGCCTGGTTGGTGTGGTCAGCAACCAGGACGAAGATGGTATTCTGGTACCACGGCTCACGGCTGGCACGCTCAAAGAAGCGCCGCAGGGCCAGGTCGGTGTAGCGCACACACTTGTGGATGGGCTGTCCGCCCTCGTCGCGCAGCGAGTCACGGTATTGCTCGGGGACGTTATACGGGTGATGGGACGATGCCGTGAACACGGTGGCCAGGAAAGGCTGCCGCATCCCCTCGATGTTGTCGAGGGTGAACTGCAGGAACGGTTCGTCCCAGATCGCCCACTTGCCGTCCCAATCGTCCATACCGCCATACTTGGGCGACTTGCAGTACTCGTCCAGTCCATAGTAGTGCTGATAGCCGATGCTGTGGGCATAGGCGCTGAAACCCATCGAGATGTTGTGGCCGCCATGGAAAAAGGCGGAGGCATAGCCCTCGCGGTCCAGCATCGACGAGATGCCGTCCACATCGTTGAGCGAGGCAGGGGTGAGGAAGAAAGGCTCGACCATCATGGGCAGACCAGACAGTATCGAGGGCATGGCATCCATGCTGATGCGCCCGTTGGCATAGCTGTACTCAAAGGACACAGACCGAGACAACAGGCTGTCGATGAACGGCATATATCCCTTGTAATGACCACCATCCAGGTCATGGTTGAGCGAGCCGACATACTCTTTGCCCATGCTCTCGACAATGAGAATGACCACGTTCTTGCCAGGGTGGCTATTGGCGTCCACCACGGGATGGGCATGGACAGGGCTATAGATAGCCTCCATCTGCTCGCGGGGCATATAGTCAGGGGTGACAAACGCCTTCTTGCCGATGCTGCGTATCATCGAGAACGGCGTGTTGAGCACCACCGAGGCCTCGACAGGACGGTTGACGTACTCGTTGGCATTGCTGATGGTGATGGGCCGGGTGCCTGCAGTGACACTGCCACGGATGCCCACGATAGCCAGCG
Organism: Sodaliphilus sp.; assembly: GCA_045114065.1. Taxonomy (GTDB): domain Bacteria; phylum Bacteroidota; class Bacteroidia; order Bacteroidales; family Muribaculaceae; genus Sodaliphilus. The sequence continues at coordinate 18,611 of JBGUJU010000041.1, read as the reverse complement.
GAATCATCACCAGCAGGGCGATAAACTGTGAAATATAATATTGATGGCCAAAACGATAGACCTCCAGCCGCGGTCGGGTATAACACCGCCACAACAGGAAGACCAACAGGATGAATGCCAGCACCAGGTACCAATGATTGACAAACTCGGTCAACAGGATCGAGGTGATGTTACCCTCGTTGGCAAACTCGGAAAACACCGACACCGTCGATCGGCGGCCCGTATATTGGAAATAGACCGCATCCATCAGGTTCATCGCAATGCCCACGGCATTGGTGACGACAAACAGCCATCTCAGCCCCTTGTGAAACCCTGCACGCTCCTTAATGTGAAGCGGGAACAGCATGAGCACCAAGTAGAGGCTGTTGACGTAGAGCAATGCCGACGTGTCAAACACCAGCGCCCCGTGCAGCATACTCTTGAACAAGGGCCATGACATGTAGGGGGCAAAGGAGGACCAATTCTCGGCAAAGAACGCCACGCGCGAGAGCATCCACACGAGGTAGGCCACCAGCATGTTCAGCACTGCGGCAACGATATTGCTATGGATGAGCCTCTTGACCATGAAATAACAACTATTTTACTCGTTCAATAAACTATTTAATTGAGCCTGCAGTTCTTCGCGTTTTGGCAAATACAATTGATACCTCGCAGCAAATAATTGATTCGTTATGCCCTGCAAAGCATACTCCATCAATAATTCATCTTTCTTTGTACCAAGCACTATCCCAATCGGAGGATTGTCATCGGGCTGGCAAATCTCTGTTTTAAAATAATTTAAGTAGAGATTCATCTGTCCAATATCACCATGTTTAATTTCTTCCCGTTTGAGGTCAATTAACACATAACACTTCAAGATACAATGATAAAACACTAAATCCACCTTAAAGCGTCGGCTACCAATAGGAATCATATATTGCCTGCCTACAAAAGCAAATCCTCTCCCCAATTCTAACAAGAATTGCTCCATGTGTTTCTTCAAAGCATTTTCCAGTTCCCCTTCTTTGTATCGCTTCTTGGGAGGAAGTCCTGTAAATTCTAAAACATAAGGGTCATGAATAATGTCTTCGGCGGTCATTATTTGATGTCCTTCATTAGCAATAGCGAGCACACCTTGTTTGTCTGTACTGAGGGACAGACGTTGAAACAGTGAACTCCTCATTTGCCTTTTAAGTTCCCTAACTTTCCATCCCTCTTTGATGGCTTCATTGAAATAGAACTGAAACTCTAATGGATCATCACATTTCAATAATTCAAAATAATGACTCCATGTCAATTTGTGAGACAATGTCTCACATTTTGGAAAAGTCAAATATAGCTTACGCATATAGGTCAAATTAGACCTGCTGAAACCCCTTCCACGACGTGCCGTCAAGTCTCTTGACAAATTAACAAGAAGCTGTTTTCCATACTGAGCACGTATGTTACCCTGTTGCTCAAATTCTACGATTTGCTGGCCAGTTAACCAATTGGCCTCAATTAATTCTGCATTGACTGTTTGTATGGCCCTGCTCCTTGCACTATCCCAAACTGAAGATATTCTATCAACTAACTCTTGGTATTCTGTTGATAATAACTCAATTGGTTTTGTATTATCTTTATCCATTTGAATATCGGCTATTATACATCATGATTAATCCACCTGATTGATCAATCCTAGCATCTGGTCGATGACGTCGCGGTTGTTGTTGAGGCGCGGGACCTTGCGCTGGCCGCCCAGCTTGCCCGTGGATGCCAGCCAACGGTCGAACAAGCCCGATGGCGCGATCACCAGCGATGGTGCGGCAAGGAAGATATCCCCTGACCGCTTAGCGTCATAGTCGCTGTTCACCTCACGCAGGTGCTTGTCCAGCTGCTGCATGAAGCGTTCCCTGTCCTGGGGCTCACGGGCAAACTCAATGAGCCACTGGTGGTGGCCGCTCTGCCCGCTGATGGAATAGACCGGTGCCACCGTGTAGTTGAGCACCTCGGCATCGGTCTCCTGGGATGCCAGGGTGATGGCATGGTCGGCATTATGGACCATCAATTCCTCGCCGAAAGCGTTGATAAAGCTGTGGGTACGGCCTGCGATAGTGATTTTCACAGGGTTGAGCTGCTCGATGGTCACCGTGTCGCCCAGCCGATAGCGCCACAGGCCATTGGCGGCGGTAATGACAAGTTCGTAGGTGCGGCCCGCCTCGATTTCCCAAATGGGATAGACCTCGGGGGTCTCGCTCTCGCTGTCCTCGACCGGCAGGAACTCATAGAACACCCCCGCATCCAGGAGCAAGAGCATCGCCTCGCTGTCCCAGTCGCTCTGCACCGCGAAGAAGCCTTCACTTGCATTATAGGTATCCAAGAAGTGCATCCTGTCCATATCGCAGATTTCCTCATACTGGCTGCGATAGGGTTCAAAAGCGATGCCGCCATGGAAGAACACCTCAAGATTAGGCCACACCTCATGGATGCATGAGCGGCCCGTCTTCTTCAACACCTCGCGAAGGACAGTGAGGAACCAGGAGGGCACGCCACTGAGGTTGGTCACATTCTGGCCGATAGACGCATCGACCAGGCGTGGCAGCTTCTCGACCCAATTCTCCATCAGCGCCACCTGTCGGCGTGGAATGCGCACCAGCTCGGCCAGCGGGTTCATGTTCTCGATGAGGTTGGCACTCAAGTCCCCTACCCTAACGCCGCGCGGCAGCTGCAGGCGGTTGGAGAAACTGCCGCCCAGGATGAGCGCCTTGCCCGAAAAGATACGGCTCGAGGGGTTGAGGTTGAGGTAGTGGGACACCACATCGCTGCTGCCCACATAATGGTTCCAGCGGAACGACTCACGTGTGACAGGGATATACTTGCTGCGGCCGTCGCTAGTTCCCGATGACTGTGCGAAGTTCATGCATCGTCCCGGCCACAGTTCATCCTTCTCGCCATTGATCATACGCATGATCTGCGGTTTCAAGTTCTCATAGGAATACAGGGGCAAGGTCGATGCAAACTGATGATAGGTGCGAATCGACGAGAAGTCATATTTACGCCCGATCCGTGTCAAGGAAGCCTTCTCGATAAGCCGCACCAACTCACCCTGCTGAACTGCGTCGGCATGGTCAATGTAGCGTGCGTGCTGATTCAGGCGCCCCAAGAAATGGCTACGAAACAATGGCGTGAAATCTATCATACAAGCGCAAAAGTACAAATAAACTATGAAACAGAAAGGATAAGCATTGAAAAATCGGGAAAAGTGCCCCCTTGGTCTAGAAAACCGCGGCATCGCTCAATAGAACAGCAGCGACTGGCAGCGTGGGTGCCATGCTGGCACAGGATATGCAGATTCAGGGGTAGTTAGTCTATTATTTATGAATATTTGTCTAAAAAATTTGCAGCAAATAATCAGATAGGCTAATTTTGGGGCAACAAACAATTAGTAACTATTAAAACATACGCACTATGAAACGCTTTATCTTAACAATGGTGGCAGTGCTGATGATCGGAACAGCAGCCAACGCAATGAGCTACAAGTCGGCGCGTAACCAGGCACTCTTCCTGACCGACAAGATGGCCTATGAACTGGCGCTGAGTGCCGACCAGTATAATGCCGTGTATGAAATCAACATGGACTACATCATGTGTCTCGACGTGTATGATGATATCTTCGGCACTTTCTGGACCCGCCGCAACAACGAGCTGCGCTATGTGCTCTCCCCTGCACAGTACCAGCTCTACATGCAACTGGAATACTTCTATCGTCCCGTATCGTGGGCCAACAAGAAGTTTGTCTTCACCATCTACAACCGTTATCCCAAGGACCGCTTCTTCTATGCCGCTCCTCCCGGATACCAGGTGTACAAAGGCTCTAACCGCTACTTTGACCACAGTGCATACAACGGACGCACCTTCGGTGCTCCCCCTGAGAAGTCACAGCCCAAGCCTGGAATGGGCGGCACACAGCCCGGAATGGGCACTCCCAAGAGCCAGCCCGGCAGCAAGAGTCAGCCCGGCATGACCAAGAAGCAGGCCGTCAACCAGGGCAAGCAGCACATGAAGAGCCAGCCCCGTCGTTAACTAGATGACGCTTATAAAATACTACAGGAGAGAATCCACAAATTCGGGATTCTCTCCTGTTTTGATGATTGCCAGTGTTATTACTTCTTGAGTTCAAAACCCACCATCACATCCTCGTAGTTGTCCATCAGGAACGAGAGCGCCTTGAGGGCGGAGTTGTCGCTCACCTTGCTCGCCAACGAGAACAGCTTCAACAGCTTGTCGGCATCAAAGGTCAAGTGTGCCTTCTTCTTACCGCTACGCTTGAGACGAGCTGTCAAGGGGACTCCGTGCCACTTGAAGGTGATTTTCTCCTGGCTGGGATTGTAGTTGTAAGTTCCCTTCAGGCTCATCCCCAGCAACTTGATGGCACAATTACCGTCCTCGTCAAACGAGAACTGCGGGCGCGCCTTATTCAAGCCGATCTTCTTGAAGGCATTCTTCAGTTTCTTCTTCAACTTGCCCTTGGCAATGGGTTTGCCCAATCCCGAAAGCACATTCTTACCGCTCACGTCAACGCTGGGACCGTTATAGACCCACTCGCCCGACAACATCTTGTTGATCTGACGGGTCTCCTGTTCGATATCGGCCTCGGTGACAGTGAAGACTTGGTCAGGATGCACACCCCGGTCACCACCTGATGCCGCATTGCGATGTGCTGCACAAGAGGAAAACAGCACCACAGCGCATAATAAAGTAATAAAATGTTTCATCATCTTGACTATTTTGGGTGCAAAGGTAGCTCAAATCAACAAAAACCCGCCATAAAAACCTGTAAAATAAAAAATAATGACTAATTTTGCAGATTGTTAGCATCTGACAGAACTTGAAATTAACAATCAACGAGAATCACTAAAAAGCATATAGATTATGGTAGTAGGCTACGGTGGACGCAAGATCATCATGGAGAACAATGATACGTCTTACTATGGACGCATCCTTGTCAAAGCATTGGCCACACATTATCCCGACAACTTTTATATCTTATACTCGCCAGAGAACGAGTCCAACAAACGCCTCACGTCGATCCTGAACTCAGACGCTGTCAGGGTGAAGTTCCCGCGCAACCACATCCACAACAAGAAGCGCTGGTACACCCACAATGGCATCGTCAACTCGGCAAAGGCACACGGCGTGAACGCTTTCCACGGCATCGATGACGGTATCGCATCAGGCTTCAACGGCAGCAACTTCCCCACGGTGTTCACCATGACCGACCCCCTGTACAAGTCGGCCAAGGGATGGTTTGAGCGCATGCAGTTGCAGCGCCGCGCCCGTAAAGCGTGCAAGTTCACCAAGCGCGTCATCGCTCTCAACGAGGTGGACCGCCAGCTCATCATCGACCACTACCATGTCAATCCCGACCTGGTGGAGGTGGTATATCCCTGCTTCTTTGAGGGTTGTGATGACTCTGTCCCCGAGAACATGTACAGCATCCTGCGCGACAAGTATCACCTGCCCGAGAAATTCGTTCTCTACAAGGGCCGTTTCAATGAAGATGACAACCTCGTCGAGGCCATGAAGTTGTTGCATGAGCTGCGCGACAGCAAGATCTCTATCGTGATGGTCGGTTACCGCACCGATCACTTTGACAAAGTCATCAAGGAGCAGGCCCACGAGCTGCACGTCTTCCACCGCTTCAAACAGGTGGACAAGATACACCATGCCGACCTCACCGCCGTCTGCAAGATGGCCCAGGCTGTCATCATCCCCAACACTGAGCGCTCACGCGACTGCTTCAAGCTTATCAATGCCCAGCGAACCGGTGGCCTTGTCATCTGCAAGGATTCGGCCAAAGCGCGCGAGTTTGGCGGCGATGGCGTTATCTACTACACTGACTTCAGAGATGGTGCCGATAAACTGAGCGACGTCCTGGAAGACGAGAACAAGAAGGCAGCAATGTTCCAAGCCGCCCACGAAAACAGTGAGCGATTCACAGGCAAGGTGCTGGCTGACCACATGATACACATCTACCGCTCAATTCTCATGCATCGCAGACTCTACCAGCAGTAACCCACTGCTGTCATGATACATCAAATTATAAAGGCGACGAGATGATCTCGTCGCCTTTACTATTGTTATTGGTCAAGTCTTATCGCTGGTCGGTACCCCACAGGAGTTTCTGGCGCAGGGTGCTGGCAAAGTTGTTGCCCTGCCGCTGAACGACGCGGGCACAGTAGGGCGCGCGGGCAATGGTCAATGCCGAACCCGTCGGGCACAGCGTCACCTCGCCATCGATACTCACCTCGTAGTGGGAGGCACGAGAATAGGTGCGTACGGTGATTACGCTGTCGTCACGCACTACCAGCGGCCGCATGGTCAATGAGTGGGGCGAGATGGGTGACAGCACCAGGCACGATGTGGTCGGCTCCAGAATAGGCCCTCCGACGCTCATATTATAGGCTGTGGAGCCTGTCGGAGTGCTCACAATCAGGCCGTCACCACGATAGGTGGTCAGCTCATGGCCGCGCAACTGCGTCTCCATGTCCAGCATCGATGAGGTGTCGTGACGCAGGACCGCTACCTCGTTCAAGGCCCAGGGATGTGGAATATCCACAACGTCGCAAGACACCTGCAGCATCGTGCGTTCCTCGATGCGGTAATTGCCTGACAACAGATCATCAATCACCTCGGCGCCATCGGCAAGCCTGCCCGACGTCAGATAGCCCAAGTGGCCCAGATTGATGCCCAGGATGGGCATACCCTGACGCGCTACCCACATCACCGTCGTCAAGAATGTGCCGTCACCACCCAGCGACAAAGCCATGTCGGCATCCGGCACCTGGTCGGTTTCAAACGAGGTGACACCAATGTCGTTAACGTCACCCAAGTAACGCAGATATTCACCCTCAACGGCGACTTCCAAGCCACGGCGCCTCAGGTCGGCCAACAGCGACAAGACCCTCGAGGTATCATCCTGCTGAAATCGGTTTCCAAATATAACTACCTGTTTCATTGCCGCAAAGATACTGCAAGCTGAGCGTAAAAAAAAGAGTTTAACCTTTTTTTCCCAAGAAGACGGGCGGGGGCCGCCACGGGAGTGGCGGCATAGGGGGCCCTGAGACGGCCTGATGGGCTATTGCCAGGGCGATGGCAAAGAAGATGCTGGGCTTTCTCCTGGGGATTATTCTTTGGGGGCTGGGGCGGCGAGGGCTTGCTGTAGCTGGCTGGCCTTGCTGGGGCCGATGACGGCGGCGAGGTCCTCGAGAGAGGCTTCCTTGATGCGCTTGAGGGACTTGAAATGCTTGAGCAATAACGTCCTCGTCTTGGGGCCGATACCAGGCACATCGTCAAGGGCACTGTGCACTTGTCCCTTGCTGCGCTGCTTGCGGTGGAAGGTAATGGCAAAGCGGTGGGCCTCGTCGCGCAACCGCTGGATGACGTGCAGCGTCTCGCTGTTCTTGTCGATATACAAGGGCACGCTGTCGCCCGGGAAATAGACCTCGTTCAGCCGCTTGGCAATGCCCACGACAGCAATCTGGCCCTTCAGCCCGATGTCCTCCAGAGCTTCCAGCGCCGAAGTTACCTGCCCCTTGCCGCCATCAACGATGAGCAGCTGGGGAAGTTCCTGCCCTTCCTCTACAAGGCGGCTGTAACGGCGCTGGATGACCTCACGCATCGAAGCGAAGTCATCGGCGCCCTCAACAGTCTTGATGTTGAAATGACGGTATTCCTTCTTGGCAGGCTTGGCATTGCGGAACACCACACACGATGCCACAGGGCTGGAGCCGCTGATATTACTGTTGTCGAAGCACTCGATGTGGCGTGGCATCACCTCCAGGCGCAAGTCGCGCTGCATGGTGGTCAGCGTGCGCGTCGTGCGTTGCTCGGGGTTGAGTTTTTCCATCATCTTCAGGCGGTCGGTGCGCTTCTGGGTCGCGTTCTTGACAGCGATATCCAGCAGTTTTTTCTTGTCCCCGCGCTGTGGGATGGCAAACGTGAGGCCTGCAAACTCCACGTCGGGGATGACATTGACCACGACCTCGGTGACGTGGTCGCGACGATAGGTCTCGGCAAAGCGCTTGCGCACCTCGGCAATCGCCATCGAGATGAGTTCGGCATCGGCCTCTTCATGGGTTGAGAGACGATATTCCAGGGTATAGGACTGCACCACTGCCCCACCCCGCACGTGCATATAATTGACCCAGGCGGCATCATCGTCACGCAGCAAGCCGAACACATCGATATTGTGAATCATGGGGCTGACAATGACCGAACGACGGCGCACATGCTCCAGCAACTTGTAGCGCCGCTTGATGAGCTCGGCCTCCTCAAAGCGCAGTTCGCCAGCCAGTTGCTGCATCTGCTGCATGAGGACGTCGATCAGCACGTGCGTGTCACCGTTCAGGATTTGGCGAATCTCACTGATGTAGTGCCCATATTGCTCCTCGCTCACCAAACCCTTGCAGCACCCCTCACAACGATGGATGTGGTACTGCAGGCACAGGCGATGCTTGTCCGCCTCGATTGTTTCACGTGAAACATTCAGGCGGCACGTACGCAGCGGGTAGATTTCGCGGATGGTGTCGATGAGGACCTTAGCGACCTCGGCTCGCGGATAGGGACCATAGTAGCGGTCACCCTTGGCACGTGCCTCACGGGTGATATAGACACGGGGATAGAGACCACCCGAGACGCATATCCACGGGTAACTCTTGTCGTCCTTGAGCAGCACATTGTAGCGCGGCTGAAATTCCTTGATGAGGGCGTTCTCGAGGTCGAGCGCTTCTTCCTCGGTATTGACGACGGTATATTCCAGGTCGGCGATGTTGCGCACGAGCATCGTCGTGCGCACCGACGCATGCTCACGGTTAAAATAGGAATTGACGCGACGCTTCAGGTTCTTGGCCTTACCGACATAGATAATCGTGCCCTCCCGATTGCGGTAGCGGTACACGCCAGGCTCATCGGGAAGCAAGGACAGCTTGAGCTTGAGGTCATCGGTCATGAGGCGACTGATTAAATAGTGGCTATAGTAGCTATAGTGACTATAGTGACTATAGTAGCTATAGTGACTATAGAAATTATCAGAAGGTGAACAGCGAGGTAATCTCTACGTCCTTGGGGAAGACTTCACGTCCCTTCAGCACCTCGAGGTCGCAGATGAAGTTGATATAGACCTTCTTGGGATTCATCGACTTCACCAGCTCATAGGCAGCCAGCATCGTGCCGCCGGTGGCCAGCAGGTCATCATGGATAACGACCACATCGTCGGGCGTGATGGCATCCTTGTGAATCTCGATGGTGTCGGTGCCGTACTCCTTGCTGTAGGACTTCTGGATGACCTCGGCGGGCAGCTTACCTGGTTTGCGCAGGGGGACGAAGCCAGCGCCCAGCTGGGTAGCGAGGATAGCACCGCCAATGAAGCCACGGGCCTCGATGCCTACGACCTTGGTCACGCCCTTGTCGCGGTACAGGTCAGTCATGGCCTCGGCCATAATCTGCAGAGCCTTAGGATCCTTGAATGCCGTGGTCAAGTCCTTGAACTGGATACCCGGAACAGGGAAATCCGGAATGTTGCGCACAATACTCTTAACGCTTTCTAATTCTTGCTTATTCATTGTAAATCAGTATATTATGTTGTAATTGTTTCACGTGGAACAAATCATTTACCCAACAAAACGAGCAGGATATTGATGTCGCTCGGGGAGACGCCGGGGATGCGGGAAGCCTGCCCCACCGTCTCGGGGTCAATGGCCTGGAGTTTCTGGCGCGCCTCGGTAGAAATCTGATGAATCTGGGAGTAATCAAACTTCCCCTTGAGGGTCACATGGTCAAGGCGCCCCACCCTATCGGCCAGCTGAGTCTCGCGCTCGATATAGCCACGATACTTGATGGCGATTTCGGTCGCCTCGACGATTTCCTCGCGGCGAGCATCCTCAAGCGCATCTATCCGCTGCTGCAGGTCGGGCAACGCCTCGGCAAGCATGGCCATATTCAACTGCGGCCTCAGCAACAGGTCATGCAAACGCTGGCCCTGGGTCAACGGTTGCATGCCATGAGCCTCCAGCACGGGATTGATGACAGCCGCCTTGACGGTATAATCACGGCAGAAAGTCGTGAGGCCTTGAATCTGCTCGCGTTTGGAGCACATGAGGTCATAGCGCTCTTGGGTAGCGAGGCCCAAGCGATAGCTTTTCTCGGTCAGGCGCATGTCGGCATCATCCTGTCGCAGCAAGATGCGGTGCTCGGCACGCGAAGTAAACATGCGGTAAGGCTCATCCACTCCACAGGTCACCAAATCATCGATGAGGACACCGATATAAGCCTCGTTGCGCGCCAGGGTGAACGGTTCGCCTCCTGTTATCTTCTGGTGTGCATTGATACCGGCGATGAGCCCCTGCCCTGCCGCTTCTTCATAACCAGTCGTGCCGTTGACCTGTCCTGCAAGGTACAGGTTCTTCACAATCTTGGACTCCAACGTGTGGTCTAGTTGAGTCGGGTCAAAGAAGTCATACTCGATGGCATAACCAGGACGGAAAGCATGGACATCACGCAGGGCGGGAATGTGACGCAAAGCCTCGAACTGCACCTGCCAGGGCAATGACGACGAGAAGCCGTTGAGATACATCTCGTGGGTATTGGCACCCTCGGGCTCAATGAAGAGCTGATGAGAAGTCTTGTCGGCAAAGGTCACAATCTTGGTCTCGATGCTGGGACAATAGCGGGGCCCGATGCTCGTGATCTGGCCATTATAAAGCGGTGACTGAGGCAAGCCCTCGCGCAGCACTTCATGCACCTGTTCGTTGGTATGCACGATCCAGCAGGGGCGCTGAGGAAGTGTTGAGGAGATACCGGGCAGATAGGAAAAATGGTGGAAATCCTGCTCACCATCCTGACGGATGCACTGCGAGAAGTCGATGGTGCGCTCATCCAGGCGCGGCGGTGTACCCGTCTTCATGCGGCCAACAGAGAAGCCTAGCGAAGCCAGCTGCTCGGTAATACCTGTTGCGGGAGGCTCAGAAACACGTCCACCGGGCGTCTTAACGGTGCCCACATGCATCAGTCCATTGAGGAAAGTGCCAGCCGTGAGAATCACCGCACGGGCTGTGAAGTTCATTCCAAGGGCCGTTTTCACACCCTTGACTACCCCACCCTCGATGATCAATCCATTAACCGAGTCCTGCCACATATAGAGATTGGGCATATTCTCGAGCACTTTTCTCCACTCGAGGATGAACTGCTGGCGGTCACTCTGTGAACGCGGGCTCCACATAGCGGGACCCTTACTACGGTTGAGCATGCGGAACTGGATGCTGCTGCGATCGGTAACAATGCCCATCTGCCCGCCCAATGCGTCGATCTCGCGAACGATCTGCCCCTTGGCAATACCACCGACGGCAGGATTGCAACTCATCTGTGCAATCTTGTTCATGTCGATGGTGATGAGCAAGGTGTGCGACCCCAGTCGGGCTGCAGCACAAGCAGCCTCACAACCGGCATGGCCGGCACCAACCACTATGACATCATAGTCGTTTCTCATCTCGGTAAGGAAATCAGTCTTTCAGGAACACACTCTCGGGCAGCAAAGCCAGGGCCTTGTTCTCATGCTGCTCCATGATTTCACGCTCACCAGGCCCCTTATCATTGATGCCGCACAGGTGCAGCACGCCGTGGATGATGACACGCATCAACTCGGTATCATAGGGCACCTGCAGCCCCTCGGCATTGGTGCGCACGGTATCGAGAGAGATGACCATGTCGCCGGCAATGTGGCGTGAATTGGTGTAATCAAAGGTGATGATATCGGTATAATAGTCATGCCCGAGGAACTCACGGTTGGTCTGCAGGATATACTCATCGTCACAGAAGACATAAGTCAGACATCCCACCTTCTGGTTCAGGGAAGCTGCTACTGCGACAATCCAGTCAAGCACCACCTGCTCGTTGAGCCGCGGCATCTCGACATTACCTTGAGTCATGTAATTGATTTCGGTCATTTCATTATCTCTTGAAAAACGGGACGCAAAGATAACACATTATTTTGAGAAACAAGCATAAAATGGCAAGAATTGATAGTAAGGAGTGTTAACAGAGGCGTTTCCTGGGCCTGGAGGGCAGGAATGGGCATCAGAGCCCTAGATCAGAATTTTTCGGGCCAAAAGCCAAAAACGGCAAAAACGCTGAAAAACAGGCAAAAAAGCCATTTTAAGTGCTTGAGAATTGAAAATTCGGCAAGCGCGCCCGATTATACGCAAGATTTTTGACGTATTTTGGCATAAAATTTGCAGGATTAATGGAAAAACCCTACCTTTGGAGATGCTCCAGGAGAGGAGCACAGTCCGAGCCACACATTGAGTCCCACGACGGAATTTTATGCGTCCGGTAAGGAAAATAAAAAAAGACGACATCGCGTGTAGTTTTTTGATGAGATGATGCGTCCAAGAGATAGGACGACAAGAGAACAAAGAATAACTTTTAAAGATATACAGCTATGATCGAGTTTTTCACATCCAACCTTTGGCTCATTTGGGTAATCATTTCCATCGTGTGCCTGATTTTAGAATTAACCTCTGGTGATTGCTTCATCCTGTGCTTTGCTATCGGTGCTGCTGTTAGTGCCATCGTTGCCGGATGCGGCGCCAACCTCACAGTGCAAATCATCGTGTTTGCCATCGTTTCGGTCTTGAGCCTGCTGCTTGTGCGTCCCACGCTCCTCAAGAAATTGCATAAACCCAACCGCGAGCGCCTGAGCAATGCCGAGGCCATGATTGGCCAGCAGGGTAGGGTGAGCGAGGCTATCGCCGCCGGCGGCTACGGTCGTGTCGCCATCGATGGTGACGACTGGAAGGCCCTCAGCGCCGACGGCAGCGCAATTGACAAGGGAACGACTGTGCGCGTCGTGAAGATGGACAGCATCATCCTCACCGTCGAGCCCATCAGCTAATCGAGTAATATCAACTGAAATATTAACCATAAAAAATATCACTATTATGCCATCTGCTTTAACAATTTTTCTTATCGTCATTATTCTGCTGGCTCTGATCCTGGTCAAGAACAGCCTGGTCATCATCCCGCAGAGTGAAACCAAGATCATTGAGCGTCTGGGAAAATACTATGCCACCCTCAAACCCGGCATCAATATCATCATCCCGTTTATCGACCGCGCCAAGACCATCGTGGCCTATGAACACGGACGCTACCGCACCACCAATTCTATCGACTTGCGCGAGCAGGTATATGACTTCGACAAGCAGAACGTGATTACCAAGGATAACGTTATGACCCAGATCAATGCGTTGCTCTATTTCCAAATCATGGACCCGTTCAAGGCTGTGTATGAGATTAATAACCTGCCCAACGCTATCGAGAAACTGACACAGACCACGCTGCGTAACATCATCGGTGAGCTGGAGTTGGACCAGACGCTGACCTCGCGCGACACCATCAACAGCAAGCTGCGTGCCGTCCTCGATGACGCCACCAACAAGTGGGGTATCAAGGTGAACCGCGTCGAGTTACAGGACATCCAGCCGCCTCAAACTGTGCTCCAGGCCATGGAGAAGCAGATGCAGGCCGAGCGTAACAAGCGTGCTACCATCTTGACCAGCGAGGGTCAGAAACAGGCTGCCATCCTCCAGTCCGAGGGTCAGAAGACTGCCCGTATCAACCAGGCAGAAGCCGACAAGCAGACCGAGATCCTGCGTGCCGAAGGTGAAGCCCAGGCTCGCATCCGCAAGGCCGAGGCCGAGGCTATCGCTATCGACAAGATCACCCAGGCAGTAGGGCAGAGCACCAATCCTGCCAACTACCTGCTCGCCCAGAAGTATATCCAGATGCTCGACACTGTTGCCAGCGGCGACAAGACCAAGACGGTTTACCTGCCCTATGAGGCCACCAACCTGCTTGGCTCGATCGGCGGCATCAAGGAACTCTTCGGCCACGACGAGAAGAAAGAGTAATCGGGTAGGGGAGAGACCCTGCTATCCGAACCAGCCAAAACACCGGGGCAATACCCCGGTGTTTTTTGTGTAAATGCTCCAGAAAAACGCACATAGTGAGGAAGATATACAAATATTTATTGTATCTTTGTCGCTTGTAGATAACAGCGACTCATGTTGAGACCCGACTATAAAAATCTAATTAACAGATGATTAACGTCTTTCATATCGTTTCCAACAAGCACTGGACCGGTGCCGAGCAATATACCTATGACCTGGTGGAAAGGCTGCGCAACGACAACGACTTCTATGTCGAGGTGGTCTGCCGCAAGCACCCCAACGTGCTCAAACAATACCGCCGCCTGGAGATTCCCATCTCTATCCTGCCGCTCAAGGGCGTGACCGACATCGACTCGCCCGTTCGCTTTGCCCGCCTGCTGCGCAAGGGGCAGAATATCATCCATGTGCACAGCTTCAAGGACGCCTTCATGGCCGTGATGGCGCGCCGCATCAGCGAGAATCGCGACACACGCGTGGTGGTGAGCGTTCACGGGGTCTATAAGCCCAAGAAAAACTATATGTACACCAAGCTGTACAAGTCCATCGACTGCTTTGTCTTCTCCTCGGAGATGGCGCGCAACGCTTTCCTGGGCAAGGCCAAGAAACAATATGCCGACCGCGGTGTCGTCCTGCGCGACAGCGTGTGCGACAGCCATATCGGCACCCAGGTTCCCGACCTGAGACGCGAGCTGGAGCTGGACAGCCATCAGGCCCTGATCATGTACCACGGCAAATTAGCCCCAGAAAAGGGCATAGATGTCCTCCTGAGCGCGTTAACCCATGTGGATAAGGCCAAGTACCACCTGGCCATTATCGGCGAAGGACAGCCCAAATACAAGGCAAAAATCAAGGGTTACATCGTAGCCAACGGTCTTGTCCATAACGTGACGCTGCTGGGTTTCCGTGACAACATCCTGGAATACCTGCGCCAGGCGGACTTCGGCATCCTGCCGTCTATCCAGCCCGAGGCGCTGGGAATCAGCAACTTGGAGTACATGATGGCGGGCAAAGCCCACATCTGCAGCAACAATGGTGCCCAGCCCGAGTATGTGCATGACGGCGTGAACGGCTTGCTGGTGCCTCCTGGCGACGAGCAAGCATTGACCGACGCTATCAACCAGCTCATCAACGACACCGCTACCCGCAGCCGCATGGGCACCCAGGCCCAGAAGGATTTCCAGAACGACCTGGACTATCCCACCTTCTACCAGAAGATGACCGACGTGTACCGCAACCTGCTCGAGAAGGCACCCGTCATCAACATCGAGGAATAATCGTCAACTCGTTGCCGCTACGGGAGTCATGGGCGATGTGTCATAATTCCGACACGGTAATATAACCGTGCTATCGCACGGGAAATTAAACAAATTTTTAAATTAAAATTTTATAATTAATTTGCTTAATTAGGTTTCGCCGAGCTAAAGGTTCCCGCCCGTAGGGCGGTTATAATTCTAACAATTGAATTATGTCACACCCTCATAGATGGACCCTGACGGCTATAGACAAAACTAGCAATTGAGCACATCTCATATAAACGAGCAACCGCCGGAGTTCTGACTCCGGCGGTTGTCATGTAGTAGGGTAGAGTGGGGGAGCCCCCCACTCTAGAAAGACTTCATTACTCGATCACGAACTGATAGAGGGTGCAACGGATGCTCTTGCTACCGCAGTTACCAGCGGCGATCTGGCGATAGGCACGGCCGATGTACCAGGTCCAGTAGTCGGTGAACTCACCCGTGTTGCCATTGGACAGGGTATAGGGGAGCTTACCAGTCACTTTGCCACTACCATCCACGGCAAAGAGGCAAACCTCGCGACGCTGTGAACCGCTACTGTTGTAAACGGTCTTGCGAATCTTTACAGTGAACCAATCAGTACTCTCACCGAAGCCGATGGGCTCGCCCACGGGCTCATACTCCTTGGTATCCAGGTTTTGGACACCATACTGCACCTTGCCGGTATAGGGCTGTCCGTCAGCCTCATAGAGCAGGTTGACAAAGTGCACGCGGCACAGCGAGTCGGTATCCAGCGCCTTGCTGAATTCGGGAGCAGGGGTCATCTCGATGGGGATGGGCGCCTTGTTCAGGTCATGCACATAGAGGCAATAGCGCTTGCCGGCCTCGACATTCACGTTCTGGTCATAGACCACGGGATAGGTGTATCCGCCGTTGCCGTCGCTCACACGCTTGTGCAACTTGAGGTTGATATTGCCAGCATCAACGGCATAGTAGCGGTTGGTACCACCCGAAGGAACGGTGTTGAAGGTGGCCAGGAAGGTGGCACCATCATTGCCGTACTCGACACCATTGATGTCGATATAGTACATATAATTGGCTGCACCAGCTGTGACGGGCTCGTAATAGCCGATCTGAACGTATGCTTTTGAGTTCTCGTCGACGGGCTCTGCCATATAGGAAACGTCCTTCTTTTCACAGGAACCCATCGTCACTGCCACCAGCAGCAATAATGCTATATATTTGAAATATTTCATAATCTATCGGATTTTAATATCGTTAATAAATTATCTTGACGTAGGCATATCACCAGGATAGCAGAACCACATGATAGAGCACTGGTAATCAAGTTCTTGACCACCGATGGGCAGCAGTGCATCCAGATTCGTCTTGTTCCACATGTACTCGGAGTTGTAACGCGGGCGCAGGCGGAAGCAGGGCGAGCCGTTGTTGTCGGTATTGAAGGCGCTCTTGCGACCCTGTACCTGAGCCGGCTGCAGCCAGAATCCCTTGTAAACCTTGGTGGGATCGGTATCCAGCTTCTGGTCGAGGGTCGTTCTGTCCCAACCATTGCCATACTTGGGATAATCGCCAGTGTACTGGATGTCATAGAAGTACTTGCGCAGGTCAACCCAAGCCTCGGGAGCGCCCCAAGGATAGAGTGCCAAGTACTTCTGCATCATGATGTGCGAGAGCGAGAAGTCGCTCATCGACAGACCGCCCACATAGGGACCATTCAGGTACTCCTGAGCCAGCGTGTTGAAGGTGGCCTTGGTCACACGGTCGCCCTGACGGTAGTTGCCATTCAAGGTACCGGGAACGATATAGCTGGCTGTGAAGTCCATATCGGCCTGCATAGCCTTCTTCCAAACCTCAAAGGCATCGGCCTTGCTGCCATACTTGAACTGTACCTCGGCGACGTCAAACAACAGCTCGGCATAGGTCGTCAAGATATAGGGAGCATCATCGTAGTAGAGCCAGTGGCCAGCACCGTCATAGGTGGTGTTGCTGGTGGCATTGCGGCCCCAGAACGAGGGAGCAGTGCCGATGGGACCAGTAGCGCCCGTGAAGCCCGAGCCCACATAGTAGAGACTGCGGAGCACCTCGCGGTCGGCGATGGTGGCATAGTTGCTGCTGTCGGTGGTAGCCAGCTTCACGAGGCGGCGCGGGTCGAAGTGACCGGCATCGGGCAGGGTGTCGCTGGTGATCTGCTGTTCAAGCAGCTGGTAGGGATAGTGCTGCTTGTTCAGGGGCAGAGTATCCTCGGTCTGGATGTAGTTGCCCTGCTCGTCATACTTGCGGATGGTACCCGTGAACAGCTGCACGGCATAGTCATGCTGGAAGTAGCTGTAAACCAGGTTGCCACGGTAAGTACCCCAGAAGTTGTTGTAGCCGCTCTCGGCAGCATCGGCGCCACCACCGGCGATCTTCAAGGTAGCATTGTCATCGTTGCTGGCAAATGACTTGTTGTAAGCATCCATAAACTCAGCAAAGTATTTCTCCTTGAAGTCCTTCTTGTTGGACAGCGAGGCCAGGTTGCGTACAATCACGGCATAGGCGAACTTGATCCACTTGTCCTTGTCGCCACCGTAGATGTAGTCATTGTTCTTGATACGGTTACCATAGGCTGAATTATCCTCCTTCTGCAGATACTCGATAGCCTGATAAGCCCACTCGCGCACCTGGGGATAGATATCGTACTGGTAATCATACTCGTGGGAGAGACGTCCTGCCTCATAGGCCTGTTTCATCGGGGCCTCGCCGTTGATCTTGGTCAACAGATCCCATGAGAACGCCTTCATTGCCATGCCGATACCTGCCAATGTCCAGTTCTCGGCCTCTACGCTCTGGTTGATCATGTTCTCAAGGTTCATACCCTGGTTCCAGTACACCATGCGCCAAGCCTCACCACCGGCATCGCTGGCCTTGGTGTAGTAGTGGTTGGCAAAGTTGGTGTAGCTCGAGGTTCCCATCATCTGGGTGAGCGGCCCGATGGCACGGATATCCCAGTAGATGCCCTGATAGGCCTGCTGGATGCCCGCCAGGTAGAGGTAACCCTCCACATAGTCGGGGGCGTCGGTGTTCTTGTTCACATCCAAGTAGTCGTCACAGGATGTCAAACCCATAGCCAAGCAAGCCAGCGCACACAGTATAATTGATTTGAATGATTTCATATTTTTTTAAGTTTTTAGTTGTTAGTTGTTAGTTTTAAGTATGATATGTATCGCCTGAAATCTTAATGTGATTAGGTAATATTACTTACAACTTAAAACTTACAACTTAAAACTCAATTAATAACTACTTCACGATGATTTCGCAGATCGAAACACGGTTCCAGCTCAATTCGTCAAACATGTTGCTGATACCCTGGCCCTCGGCTTTGATGCGGTTGGCAGCGATACCATACTTGTTAACG
>JBGUJU010000040.1:0-32133 GCA_045114065.1 Sodaliphilus sp. | reverse complement strand
AAAATGGCAGATATTAAAGCTATTGCTGAGGAGTTGGTTAACCTCACAGTAAAAGAAGTACAAGAGTTGGCAACTGTCCTGAAGGACGAGTATGGAATTGAGCCCGCCGCTGCAGCTGTTGCTGTTGCTGCTGGTCCCGCTGCTGGTGGTGCCGCTGAGGCCGAGGAGAAGACCTCGTTTGACGTTGTCCTCAAGGCCGCTGGTGCTCAGAAGCTCCAGGTGATCAAGAAGGTTAAGGAGCTCCTCAGCTTGGGTCTGAAGGACGCTAAGGACCTTGTTGACAAGGCTCCCGCTACCCTGAAGGAGGGTGCTTCCAAGGACGAGGCCGAGGCTCTGAAGGCAGAGATCGAGGGCCTGGGTGCCGAGGTTGAACTGAAATAATAGCACCTGTTAACGGGTGTTTAGGTTAAGAATCACCACCACGAGTGGGTTCTTAACCTTTTTGTGTCAAATTTGACCTGCACAATATGATTCATCGGCTGTTGACCGCGACGCGGCACAGCACGCATCGCGGCAACAGCGCCGATGGATATTGACCATCAAGTACTTGCGACTCCCTGAGACGCTCACTGCAAGACAGCAGAACTGACGATTATTTCGCTTATCAACAATCTCATTAGAGTTCACTAAACAACATTGTCAATGTCAGCTTCAAAAAAAGAACGAGTCAATTTCGCTCGAGTAAAAAATCCTTTTCCCTATCCTGATTTCCTCGACATCCAGTTACAGTCATTCCGTGACTTCCTGCAGCTGGACACGCCGACCGAGAAACGCAAAAACGAGGGACTCTATAAAGTGTTTGCCGAGAACTTCCCCATAGAGGACACGCGCAATAACTTCAAGCTCGAATTCCTTGACTATTACATCGACCCGCCACGGTACTCTATCGACGAGTGCCTGGATATCGGCTTGACCTATAGCGTGCCCCTCAAGGCAAAACTGAAGCTCTATTGTACTGACCCTGATCACAACTTCCCCACCGAGGTTCAGGACGTTTACCTTGGTTCCATCCCCTACATGACGGACAAGGGTACGTTTGTCATCAACGGTGCCGAGCGCGTTGTCGTTTCGCAGCTCCACCGCTCGCCGGGTGTGTTCTTCGGTCAGAGCCTTCACGCTAATGGCACGAAGTTGTATTCGGCCCGTATCATCCCCTTCCGTGGATCATGGATCGAGTTCGCTACCGACATCAACAATGTGATGTATGCCTACATCGACCGTAAGAAGAAATTACCGGTGACCACGTTGCTGCGTGCCATCGGACTGGAATCTGACAATGACATTATCCAGGTCTTTGGACTCGCCGAGGAGATCAAGGTCAACAAGACCAACCTCAAGAAGGCTGTCGGCCGCAAGCTCGCAGCGCGCGTGCTCCACTCCTGGACCGAGGACTTCGTTGATGAGGACACGGGTGAGGTTGTTAGCATCGAGCGTAATGACATCATCATTGACCGTGATACCGTGCTGCAGGAAGAGGACATTACCGCTATCCTGGAGTCTGGTGCCTCAACCATCCTGCTTCACCGTGAGGATGTGAACACTGGTGATTTCCAGATCATTTTCAACACCCTGAACAAGGATACTTGTAACAGTGGCAAGGAGGCGGTTAACTTCATCTACCGCCAGCTGCGCAACGCCGAGCCGCCCGATGACAATAGCGCCCGTGAGGTGATCACCAACCTCTTCTTCAGCGAGAAGCGCTATGACTTGGGTGAGGTGGGTCGTTTCCGCATCAACACCAAGTTGGGTCTGGATACCGACATCGACAAGCGCGTGCTGACCAATGAGGACATCATCGAGATCATTAAGTATCTCATCGGTCTGATTAACAGCAAGGAAGACGTCGATGATATCGACCACTTGAGCAACCGTCGCGTGCGCACCGTGGGTGAGCAGCTCTACAACCAGTTCGGTGTAGGTCTGGCCCGCATGGCACGTACGATTCGCGAGCGCATGAACGTTCGTGACACCGAGCAGTTCGCTCCCATTGACTTGATCAACGCTAAGACTATCTCGAGCGTGATCAATACCTTCTTCGGTACCAATGCGCTGTCACAGTTCATGGATCAGACTAACCCCCTGGCCGAGATTACCCACAAGCGCCGTATGAGCGCCCTGGGTCCTGGTGGTCTGTCGCGTGAGCGCGCCGGCTTTGAGGTGCGTGACGTTCACTACACCCACTACGGCCGTCTGTGTCCTATTGAGACTCCTGAGGGTCCCAATATCGGTCTGATTTCGTCGCTGTGCGTGTATGCCAAGATCAACAACTTGGGCTTTATCGAGACGCCTTACCGCAAGGTGAGTGATTGCCAGGTGAACCTCAATAACGATGAGATCGTTTACCTCACTGCCGAGGACGAGGAGAACCGCATCATCGCCCAGGGTAACGCACCGCTGGATGATGAGGGCCGCTTCGTGAGGGACCGTGTCAAGGCTCGCAAGAACGCCGACTTCCCCGTCGTTTCGCCCGATGAGGTTGAGCTCATGGATGTTTCGCCGCAACAGATCGCTTCGATTGCTGCTGCTCTTATCCCGTTCCTCGAGCATGATGACGCTAACCGTGCATTGATGGGTGCAAACATGATGCGCCAGGCTGTGCCCTTGTTGCGCAGCGAGGCTCCCATCGTGGGTACCGGTATCGAGCAGCGCATGGCCTATGACAGCCGCACTCAGCTTCAGGCCGAGGGCGACGGTGTCGTAGAGTTCGTTGACGCCAGCGTGATCCGCATCCGCTATGACCGCACCGAGGACGAGGAGTTCGTATCCTTTGACAGCGCTGTCAAGGAGTACAAGCTGCCCAAGTTCCGCAAGACTAACCAGAGCACGACAATCGACCTGAGGCCCATCTGCGAGGTGGGTGACCACGTGATCAAGGGCCAGATCCTCACCGAGGGTTATTCAACCCAGAACGGCGAGCTGGCACTGGGTCGCAACCTCAAGGTGGCTTACATGCCCTGGAAGGGTTACAACTATGAGGACGCTATCGTGATCAACGAGCGCCTCGTGCGTGAGGACATCCTCACCAGCGTTCACGTCGATGAGTACACCCTCGAGGTGCGCGAGACCAAGCGCGGTATGGAGGAACTCACCAACGATATCCCCAACGTGAGCGAGGACGCTACCAAGGACCTCGACGAGCGCGGCATCATCCGTGTCGGCGCACACGTCATCCCCGGCGACATCCTCATCGGTAAGATCACGCCTAAGGGCGAGAGCGATCCCACGCCTGAGGAGAAGCTGCTGCGCGCCATCTTCGGCGACAAGGCCGGTGACGTGAAGGACGCTTCGTTGAAGGCCAACCCGTCGCTCAAGGGCGTCGTTATCGGCACCCGTCTGTTCGCCCGCGCCGTCAAGAAGCGCACTCGTGGTGTTGACCCCGAGATCGAGGCTCTTGACAACGAGTACAAGGTGCGCCTTGACGAATTGCATGACATCCTCATCGAGAAGCTCAACACGCTGACCGAGGGACGCATCTCTCAGGGTGTGAAGAACTACATGGACGAGGAAGTCGTGCCCAAGGGTGAGAAATTCACCCGTGAGATTCTCATGGGCATCGAGAACTTTGACAGCATCAACCTGAGCCGCTGGACTGCCGACAGCCATCGCAATGAGCTCATCCGTGCTACCGTCATGAACTACCTGCACAAGAGCAAGGCCTATGAGGCAGAGCTCAAGCGCAAGAAGCTGGACATCAGCATTGGTGACGAGTTGCCTTCGGGCATCATGCAGTTGGCCAAGGTCTACATCGCCAAGAAGCGCAAGATCAGCGTTGGTGATAAGATGGCAGGTCGCCATGGTAACAAGGGTATCGTCTCGCGCGTAGTGCGTCAGGAGGATATGCCGTTCCTGGCCGACGGAACGCCTGTTGACCTCGTGCTGAACCCCCTGGGTGTGCCTTCGCGTATGAACCTGGGACAGATCTTCGAGGCCGTTCTCGGTTGGGCTGGCCGTGAGCTCGACGTCAAGTTTGCAACGCCTATCTTTGACGGTTGCAGCCTTGATGACCTCAACGAGTGGACCGATAAGGCTGGTCTGCCGCGTGCCGGTACGACCCAGCTCTATGACGGTGCTACTGGTGAGCCCTTTGACCAGAAGGCTACTGTCGGTGTGACCTACTTCCTCAAGCTCGGTCACATGGTAGAGGACAAGATGCACGCCCGTTCGATCGGTCCGTACAGCCTCATCACCCAGCAGCCGCTCGGCGGTAAGGCGCAGTTCG
This sequence comes from Sodaliphilus sp., assembly GCA_045114065.1. Classification (GTDB taxonomy): domain Bacteria; phylum Bacteroidota; class Bacteroidia; order Bacteroidales; family Muribaculaceae; genus Sodaliphilus. The sequence goes on along the minus strand of JBGUJU010000040.1, from coordinate 27,914 downwards.
GTGGACAGCGCTTTGGTGAGATGGAGGTTTGGGCACTGGAGGCCTTCGGCGCCAGCCATGTGCTCCAGGAGATCTTGACCGTCAAGAGTGACGATGTTGTGGGCCGCAGCAAGGCCTATGAGGCCATCGTCAAGGGTGACCCCATGCCCACTCCGGGCATTCCCGAATCGCTCAATGTATTGCTGCATGAGCTGCGTGGACTGTGTCTCAATGTGAAACTCGATTAATAACGCTTTCTACTATGGCTTTCAAGAAAGATACAAAGATAAAGAACAATTTCACCAAGATCACCATCAGTCTGGCTTCGCCCGACGAGATCCTGGAGAATTCACATGGTGAGGTCCTCAAGCCCGAAACCATCAACTATCGAACCTACAAGCCCGAACGCGACGGTCTGTTCTGCGAGCGCATCTTCGGTCCTGTCAAGGACTATGAGTGCCATTGCGGTAAGTACAAGCGCATCCGTTACAAGGGTATCGTTTGTGACCATTGCGGTGTCGAGGTGACCGAGAAGAAGGTGCGCCGTGAGCGCAGCGGACACATCGAGCTGGTAGTGCCGGTGGCACACATCTGGTACTTCCGTTCGTTGCCCAACAAGATCGGCTATCTGCTGGGTATTCCCACCAAGAAGCTTGACTCGATCATCTATTACGAGCGTTATGTCGTTATCAATCCTGCCGGTGTGAAGTATGACAACGGCACCGATACCAAGGAACTCCAGAAGTACGACCTCCTCACCGAGGACGAGTACGTGGCTATTATGGAAAAACTTCCCAAGGACAACCAGTTGCTTGAGAATGATAATCCTGACAAGTTCATCGCCAAGATGGGCGCCGAGGCCATCTATGACCTCCTTGCCGAGCTTGACCTGGATTCCCTGGCCAATACCCTGCGCGACCGTGCATACAAGGAGAACTCACAGCAGCGCAAGACCGAGGCGCTCAAGCGCCTCCAGGTCGTAGAGTCCTTCCGTGCCAGCAAGGGCGTGAACCGTCCCGAGTGGATGATCCTCAAGGTCCTCCCCGTGATTCCGCCCGAGTTGCGTCCCCTCATCCCTCTGGATGGTGGACGTTTTGCCACCAGCGATGTGAACGACCTCTACCGTCGTGTCATCATCCGCAACACGCGTCTGAAACGACTCATCGAGATCAAGGCCCCCGAGGTGATCATGCGCAACGAGAAGCGTATGTTGCAGGAGGCTGTCGATTCACTGCTTGACAACTCTCGCAAGTCCAGCGCTGTGAAGAGTGACTCTAACCGTCCTCTCAAGTCCTTGAGCGATAGCCTCAAGGGTAAGCAGGGACGTTTCCGTCAGAACCTGCTCGGTAAACGTGTGGACTACTCAGCCCGCTCGGTTATCGTTGTCGGTCCTGAGCTCAAGATGGGCGAGTGCGGTATCCCCAAGGACATGGCAGCCGAGCTGTACAAGCCCTTTGTTATCCGCAAACTCATCGAGCGCGGCATCGTCAAGACTGTCAAGAGCGCCAAGAAGATTGTGGATCGCAAGGAACCCGTCGTTTGGGACATCCTCGAGAACGTGATGAAGGGACATCCCGTGCTCCTGAACCGTGCACCGACACTGCACCGCCTGGGTATCCAGGCATTCCAGCCCAAGCTCATCGAGGGTAAGGCCATTCAGCTGCACCCGCTGGCATGTACGGCATTCAACGCCGACTTTGACGGTGACCAGATGGCTGTGCACCTGCCCCTGGGTAATGAGGCTGTCGTTGAGGCACAGATGCTGATGCTCGAGCCCCACAATATCTTGAATCCTGCCAATGGTGATCCTATCACCGTGCCTTCTCAGGATATGGTACTCGGTTTGTACTATATCACTAAGCTGCGCAAGGGCGACAAGGGCGAGGGCTTAAAGTTCTACGGTCCCGAAGAGGCTCTGGTAGCTTATAATGAGGGCAAGGTGGGCATGCACGCCATCATCAGTGTGATGGTTGACGTTGTCAATGCCAATGGCGAGCATGAGCAGAAGCTTGTCGAGGAAACCTCGGTAGGCCGCATCATCTTCAACAACACGGTGCCCTACGAGATCGGTTACGTCAACGAGTTGATCTCCAAGAAGTCACTCCGTAACATCATCACCCGTGTCATCCGCAGCTGTGGTGTGCCCCGTTCGGCACAGTTCCTTGACGATGTCAAGAACATGGGTTATTACATGGCATTCAAGGGTGGTCTGTCGTTCAACCTGAACGATGTGCTCATCCCCGACAGGAAGGCTGCTATTATTGCTGCTGGTGATGCCGAGGCCGAGAAGATCAAGTCCAGCTATGAGATGGGTCTTATCGGTGACAACGAGCGTTACAACCAGATCATCGATATCTGGACCAATGTCAATACCGAACTCACCGATGAGTTGATGAAGCAGATTACTGCCGACAAGCAGGGCTTCAATTCAGTATTCATGATGCTTGACTCGGGTGCTCGTGGTTCTAAGGACCAGATTCGCCAGCTTTCAGGTATGCGTGGTCTGATGGCCAAGCCGCAGAAGTCTGGTGTTGAAGGTGGTCATCAGATCATCGAGAACCCCATCCTTGCTAACTTCAAGGAGGGTCTGTCAGTGCTCGAGTACTTCATCTCGACCCACGGTGCCCGTAAGGGTCTTGCCGATACCGCATTGAAGACCGCCGACGCCGGTTATCTGACCCGTCGACTGGTTGACGTTGCTCACGATGTGATCATCAACGAGGAGGACTGTGGTACATTGCGTGGCCTCGTTTGCCGCGAGGTACGTCAGGGTGACCGCGTTGTCGCCTCGCTGGGTGAGCGCATCCTGGGCCGTGTTTCGGTTCACGATGTAATTGATCCCACCACGGGTGAAATCATCGTCGAGAGCGGTGAGGAGATCACCGATGCCATCGCTGCACGTATCGACAAGTCGCCGATCGAGTCGGTGGAGATTCGTTCAGTCCTCACCTGTGAGGCTAAGCGTGGCGTCTGCGCCAAGTGCTATGGTCGCAACCTGGCATCCCACCGCATGGTACAGCGTGGTGAGGCAGTCGGCGTGATTGCCGCCCAGTCTATCGGTGAGCCTGGTACACAGCTGACCCTGCGTACGTTCCACGCCGGTGGTGTGGCAAGTAACGCTTCGGCAGTGTCCAATATCACTTCCAAGTATAACGGTCGCATCGAGATTGAAGACCTGCGCACCGTTCAGGATAAGGATGGCGTGGATGTTGTTGTTGGTCGTATGGCCGAGATGTCCATCAAGGATCCTAACACCAATATGGTACTGACTCATGCTCCCATTGAGTACGGTTCCAAGCTGTTCTTCAAGCCTGGTGCCACGGTTGCCGAGGGTGATAAGATCTGTGAGTGGGACGCATTCAACGCTGTGATTGTCAGTGAGGTGGATGGTGTCTTGAGGTTCAAGAACCTGATCAAGGATGTTACCTTCCGCGAGGAGTATGATGAAGTCTCGGGCAATGTCGAGCTCTTCATCATCGAGACTAAGGACCACAACCGCATTCCCGAGGCCGAGGTTGTCGATGCCGACGGCAATGTCCTCAGGTCCTACTCGTTGCCCGTTCGCGCACACCTCATGAAGAAGGATGGTGAGGATATCACTGCTGGTGAAGTCTTCGTTAAGATTCCGCGCTCGTTCTCGGGTGGTGCTGGTGATATCACCGGTGGTCTGCCTCGTGTGACCGAGCTGTTCGAGGCACGCAACCCGTCTAACCCCGCTATCGTCAGTGAGATTGACGGTGAGGTATCATTCGGCCGCATCAAGCGTGGTAACCGTGAGATTACGGTTAAGAGCCGCATCGGTGAGGAGAAGAAGTACCTTGTGCCCCTGTCAAAGCAGATCCTGGTTCAGGAGAATGACTTCGTGCGCGCCGGCACGCCGCTTTCCGACGGTGCTGTGACGCCTGCCGACATCCTCCGCATCAAGGGTCCCACGGCAGTTCAGGACTATATCGTTAACGAGGTACAGGACGTTTATCGCACCCAGGGTGTGAAGATCAACGACAAGCACTTTGAGGTAATCGTGCGCCAGATGATGCGCAAGGTGCGTATCATCGATCCGGGCGACACCCGATTCCTTGAGGAGCAGACCGTCGACAAGCGTGACTTCATGGAGGAGAACGACCGCATCTGGGGCAAGAAGATTGTCACCAACAAGGGTGATAGCGAGGAGGTCCAGAACGGACAGATCCTCACTGCACGCAAGCTGCGTGACATCAACTCGTCGCTCAAGCGTCGTGATATGAAGCTCGTTGTTGTTCGTGATGCGGTGCCCGCTACCAGTGAGCAGATCCTGCTCGGTATTACCCGCGCCGCCCTGCAGACCAGCAGCTTCATGTCAGCAGCATCGTTCCAGGAAACCACCAAGGTGCTCAACGAGGCCGCTATCAACGGTCGCGTGGACACGCTCGAGGGTATGAAGGAGAACGTGATCTGCGGTCACCTCATCCCCGCCGGTACTGGTCTGCGTGACTACCAGACGCTCATTGTTGGTGACAAGAACGAGATGGCGCTGGCCGAGCAGGCACGTCAGGAGCGCGAACTCGCTAACGTCGACGACAATTGATCCATCCTTTTGCTAATTGCTAAAGGCCAACTTTGAATGATAATATTGAGATTGAAAGGTTGGGCATGACCGATGCTGACCAAATAGCTGAGGTTCAGCCTACCTTCCACAAACAAAGCGAATGAAATAATCGTATATATTTTCCATAGTTAATTTGTTTATTGAGGCTCCGGGACGCTGTGAAGCGTACCGGAGTTTTTTTAATCAAGGGGAACTGGCCGCGGTTTGTGAATAATTGTGTACTTTTGCACCGTCATGCAAGGGAAACGGGTTTCTATAGTGATGTGTACCTATAACGGAGAGCAGTTCTTGAGAGAGCAGCTCGATTCCTTGTTGGCACAGACCCGTCCTGCCGATGAGATCATCATTCAGGACGATCACTCCACCGATAGCACTTGGACCCTGCTCGAGGACTATGCATCTGCCCATCCGTCGATCAAGTTGTATCGCAACGAGGCGGGCCAGGGCGTGAACAATAATTTCTTCAGTGCCTTATCGCGGGCAGCCGGTGATTATATTGCTATCTGCGACCAGGACGACCTTTGGGAGCCCGACAAGATAGAGAAACAGGTAGCGGCTATCGGTGACCGCCTGCTGTGTACTTGCCGCACCAAACCGTTCTCGACCGATGGCTCTCCGGTGAACTATGACCCTCGCCGCCCCAATTATCAATTGCCTCGCATGCTCTATAGCTCGATTGCGGGCCACACCATGCTGATTGATCGTCGCTTGCTTGGTCTGATTCCGCACCATGATGTGGTGGGGAAACTCTATTATGATGTATTCCTTGCACTGGCAGCAGCGGCTAACGACAGTATCGTGCTGATTGATGAGATTCTTGTGCATCATCGCCGTTATCCCGAGGCCGAGACCTATGTCAGCATCGACAAGCACCGCTCGCCTTCAGTCGGGAACGGCTTGTATGCGCTGATGTGGTCCCTGCGCCACTACAAGGAGATGAGGCCCTATCTGTTTGATTATTTCCAACGCCGCTACCGCTTGATGAAAGGCATTACCGCAAGTGGAGAAGTGTATGAGGATGTCACTGCAATGGCCGATTTGGAGGGCAGACCGGGAATCGGGAATCTCCTGCGCCTCTGCCGTTATCACATCAAGTATCGCCATCATCTGTTCTATACCGAGGGGCGTGGAATCGTCAATTTCCTGCGAGCAGCACTCTACTGCGTCATGCACGTCTATTTCTACCGCAACCTGCTGCCTGCCAGCGGCCGATGATAGTTGCTGTGGGTCACTATCTTTATTTGTTCGTTATTGCCGTGATGCATCATTTTTTGTTGTATCTTTGCAGCGAGATTTGGTGCTTGAGACTGTAGTCTCGGGTGAAAAGGGAACCAGGTGGGACTCCTGGACAGACGGCGCTGCTGTGTGCCCCAATACAAAGGTACCCGCATCTGGCCACTGTGTTTTGTCCTCTTGATGGGGGCAGCGTGGGAAGGACAGATGCCACACAATCGGGTAGGGGTGAGTCAGAAGACCTGCCAAGTCGCAATAAATAGAAACCCGGTATCATGCGTAGAACGTTAGTCATAGCATTTGTTGCCCTAGTCGGTATCCTGTGCGCTCATGCCCAGGAGGGAGTCCTCGCGCACCAGGCCGACTCGGTCATGGCGAGCGTGGGGCATGGACGCCTGGACTCGATGCAGTATATCCAGAATGTCATTATCTATGGCCACCGCCCCTATGAGGACGTGATACCTGCCCAGGAACTCACTGGCAAGCAGCTGCAGGGGCTCAACAGCCATTCGGTAGCCGATGCGGTGCGCTACTTTGCCGGTGTGCAGCTCAAGGACTACGGCGGTGTGGGAGGCCTCAAGACGGTTGACATCCGCTCGATGGGCACCAACCACATGGGGGTCTTCTATGACGGCATCCAGATCGGCAATGCACAGAACGGACAGGTCGATTTGGGCAAATTCTCTCTCGACAATATCGAGGCGATTTCCCTCTATAATGGTCAGCGCAGCAACATCTTCCAGAGTGCCAAAGATTATGGATCGGCAGGTACCATCTATCTGCGCACCCGCCGCCCCAAGTTCAAGGACGGCAAGCGTGACAACCTGAATATATCGTTCAAGACGGGTTCCTTCGGTCTCGTGAATCCCAGCGTGCGTTGGGAGCATAAGCTGAGCCGGGCTGTGAGTTTCTCGTTCAACAGCGAGTTTACTTATGCCACGGGCAAGTATCGTTTCCGCTATATGCGTCATTACAGCGACGGTTCCCTGGCTTGGGACACGACTGCCGTGCGTCAGAATGGTGAGGTGCGCTCTTATCGCGTCGAGGGTGCGGTCTTCGGCGTGATGCCCAGCGGCAAGTGGCATGCCAAGGCCTACTTCTATGACAGCAGCAAGGGCATCCCTGGCGCTATCGTCAACAACGTGTGGAAGCATGCCCAGAAGCAGTGGGACAGTAACTTCTTTGTTCAGGGAGCCTATCAGCGCAAGTTCACCGACCGCTACGAGATGATGTTCAACGCTAAGTATTCGCGTGACTATCTCCACTACCTCAACCCCGACACCACGTTGATGTATATCGACAACAAGTTCTGGCAGGACGAGATATATCTTTCCACTGCCAACAAGTATACCATCCTCACCGATTGGGACGTGAACCTCTCGGTCGACTATCAGTGGAACAGCCTCGATGCCACCCTGACGGGTTTCGGTTATCCCATCCGCCACACTGTGTTGACGGCTTTGGCGACCGCATGGACTTGGCACGGCTTCAAAGCCCAGGGCAGCCTGCTTTACACGATGGTCAATGACCGTTCTTCGGCACGATTCAATGGTCAAGTGGTGGGCAAGATGTCCCGATATGCCAACAAGGTCACGCCTGCAGTCTTCCTCAGCTGGCAGCCGTGGCATGAGCGGGAATTTAATCTGCGAGCCTATTACAAGCGCATCTTCCGTCTGCCCACGTTCAATGACCTCTATTACACCGACATGGGCAACATCTCGCTTGATCCCGAGTATGCCACCCAATACAACGTGGGTTTCCTTTACCGCCTGCTCACTGACCACGGCCTGCTCGCCGGTGTCAAACTCAGTGCCGATGCCTACTACAATTACATTACCGATAAAATCATAGCCGTCCCCAAGGGCACGGGCCAGTATCGCTGGATGATGATGAACGTCGGCATCGTAAAAATCCGAGGGTTAGACGTCAGTGCCCGCACAACCCTGAACCTGCCCGCCGACGTCATCCTTGACATCAACCTCAGTTACACCTATCAGAAGGCGCAGGACTACACCAATCCCGCCGACAACGAGGACGGTGGCACCTACAAGGGTCAGTTGGCTTATATTCCCTGGCACAGCGGCTCGGTCGTCGGTCATCTCGGCTGGCGTGACTTGGACGTGAACTACAGTTTCATCTATGTGGGCGAGCGTTACCACACCAGCGCCAACACACGCGAGAACCACGAGCAGCCCTGGTACACCCACGACCTCTCAGCAGGTTATCTTTTCCATCTGGGGAAGACGACATTAAAAGTCTCGGGCGAGGTCAACAACCTTTTCAACCAGTACTATGATGTCATCCTCAACTACCCGATGCCCGGTCGCAACTACAAACTCATCCTCAAATTTGACATCTGATGAAAAAGATTCTCAATAACATATCCAATTTCGTGCTGCTGGTACTGGTCTTGTCGCTGGCGGGATGCCGCGAGGAGGTGACCATCTTCCTGCCCGAGCATGTGTCGGTGGCTCAGCCCGAGTTCACTGATATCGAGGGCTTCTACCTGCTGTGCGAGGGCAACATGGGATGGAACAAGGCGACACTCGACTATTATGACTATGCCTATGGCGAGTATGTCCGCAATATCTTTTCCTATGCCAACCCTACGGTACCCAAGGAGATGGGCGATGTGGGAAACGATATTGGCATCTATGGCAGCAACCTCTACTGTGTCATCAACTGCTCCAACAAGATTGACGTGCTGGACAAATATACCTGTAAAAAGAAGTATCAGGTCAATATCCCCAACTGTCGTTTCATCCGTTTCTACGGCGGCTATGCCTATGTGACCAGTTATGCGGGCCCGGTTCAGATCAATCCCAATTATGAGCAGCGTGGCTATGTGGCCAAGATTGATACTGTCACCATGCAGATCGTCGACACATGTCTCGTGGGTTTCCAGCCCGATGAACTGGAGATTGTCGAGGGCAAAATCTATGTCGCCAATTCGGGTGGCTACATGGTGCCCAACTATGAGAACACGTTGTCGGTCATTGACCTGGAGACCTTCAAGGAAGAGCGTCGCATCCCTATCGCCATCAACCTGCAGATGGTCAAGGGCGACAGGCATGGTATGTTGTGGGTGGCTTCGCGAGGTGACTACTACACGCGTCCCAGCAAGATATATGCCTATGACATGCGCAAGCAGCAGCTGGTTGACAGCATCGACTGCCCCGCGAGTAACATGTGGCTCGACGGTGACTCCCTGTATGTGGTGAGCACCCAGTGGAGTTATGTGACCATGGGCAATCAATTTAAGTATGCCATCATTGATACCCGCTCCCGCATGGTCGTGAGCGACAACTTCATCACCGACGGCACCGAGAAGGAGATTGTCATCCCCTATAGTGTGGCGGTCAATCCGATTACCAAGGACATCTATGTTACCGATGCCAAGGATTATGTCTCCCCCGGTCGCCTTTATTGCTTTGACCGTTACGGCACCAAGAAATGGGATGTCCGCACCGGTGACATTCCGGCTCATTTTGCCTTTTTGGGCACAAATATCAACGAACGATAATTCTTAATCATACTACTCATCGATATAATGGTTATAGATCATGAACAGATTTAGAAATATTATTGTGACGATGGTCGCCTTGATGACCGCTTTCACAGTCTTTGCCAATCATCCGTGGCTCAAGCGGGTCTATGAGTATAGGCCTGCCCCAGGGCAATTCATCAACACGATGCCCGTGTGCAGGGTAGGGGAGCCTGTCGACAGTGTGCTGGCTCGCTGCCAGGCGAGTATCTGTGGTCGCATCGATACTGTGTCGACGACGTTCCATGGACAGGTGATCACGCGCATCGATACCACCTGGGCCGAAGGGATGATCTCCCTGGGTGGCTATGGTGGATATGTGATCGTGGGATTTGACCACCCTGTGATCAATATGCACACCTGGGACTTTGAGATTTGGGGCAACGCTTTCTATAGTGACCAGACTTCCTCGGGCGGTAGCTGCGAGCCCGGTATCGTGATGGTGGGTGTGGACACTGACGGCGACGGCGTCCCCAGCGACGGCGACAAGTGGTATGAACTCGCCGGTAGTGAGTATGATCACCCAACCACCCAGCATGACTATACCATCACCTATTATCGTCCCGACGAGAACAAGCCGCGAACGCCCAGCCAGGTCGATCCCACACTGGTCGACACGACCTATATCCGGTGGACCAGCAACGATATCGATGCCGACAGCACGAGCGGATACATGAGCCGCAATAGTTTCCACTACCAGCCTTACTGGCCCCTGTGGTTGAGCAATGAGGAGACGTTGACCTATAGCGGAGCCAAGTTGCGCTGCAACGCTAGGGACATGGGCGGTAGCGATGGCAATCCCTACTTTGTCCTCAATTATTTCGGATGGGGCTATGTAGACAACCTGCCCAACAATCCCGCCAGATGTGCCGAGGAAAACACCATCTATAATCCCGGTTTCAAGATTGACTGGGCGGTGGACGAGCAGGGTCGTCACGTTAATCTCACCCACATCGACTTCATCAAGGTTTATAATGCCATGAATCAGTATTGTGGTTGGCTCGGTGAAACGTCGACCGAGGTCGCTGGTGGCATCGACTATCACCCCGACGCAGTGATGCCCGCTACCAAGCCTGGCGATGTCAATGTCGATGGCGAGGTGAACGTCAGCGATGTGAATGCCGTCATTGATATCATCTTGTCGTCAGGGTTTAACCCCTCGGGCGATGTGAACAACGATGGCGAGGTCAATGTCAGCGATGTGAATACTGTCATCGATATCATCCTGCAATAAAACATCTGATGAACATAACAAGGGAGAGGGGACGCCTTGATTGGTTGGCGTCCCCTCTCCTGGCTTCTTGCCACGACCATTTTATGCATTATCTTTGCCTGCCTGATTAGGATGCTTGTTCTGGGCTGCAGGTCGTTCTGCTTTCTCTCTTGGATGTTGTAATTACTAGATTGTCACGCTTTTACTTGAGTTTCTCCACTTGCTGTTTGGTGATAGGTCATCGGCCTAATTGGGTTATTTATAGGTCGAAAAAGAAAAAATACTTTGAATAATTTTGCAGAAATAAAAAAAAGACTTAATTTAGCACGCGAAAATGTAATGGTATTTGAGTTCAATTATTTTCCAGATAAATAACAGATTATTTTTAACTATAAACTTTATTATTAACTTAAACCATTTTTGTTTTATGAAGAAGTTTTTCGCATTTGCTGCAGCTGCTGTGATGATGTTCTCTGCTTCAGCCGAAACCTTGGATCTGTATGCTGATGCAACTGAGTTTCTGGGTTCTGTTCCCTTCAATTCTTTGTGGTTGGACACTCCTGGCTACAAATCACAGGTAATGTATCCTGCAGCTGATCTTACTGCTATGGTAGGCAAGGACATCAAGGCTATCACCTTCTACACCGAGCCCGAAGGTCTTACCATTGATGGCGGCGTGCTCAACATCTCCCTTGGTGAAACCGATGCAACTATCATGTCTGGCTTTATTACCGAAGGTATGACCCCGGTGGGTACATGCACCTTTACTGAGCATGCGGGTGAGGTAGTAGAGTACACAATCACTTTTGATACTCCTTACCGTTACAACGGCGGTAGCCTTATTTTCGAGAGTGTTGTAGCAACTGCAACTAGTATGTCCAGCACCTATTGGACTGGTAAAAAGATTACTTATGACAACTGTGCACAGGGTCAGTATAGTGCGACTGCTCAGAGGTTCCTCCCCAAGACCACTTTCACCTATGGTGATGACACTCCCGAACCCCAGTTCATCCGTGGCGATGTTGACGACAATGGTGAGGTAAAGATTGGTGATGTTGCTGCTCTGATCAACTACCTGCTTAACGGTGATTCTTCTAGCATTAACCTGCAGGCTGCTGACTGTGATCAGAATAATGAGGTCAAGATTGGTGACGTTACCGTTTTGATCAATTTCCTGCTCAGTGGCGTTTGGAGTAACTGATGCATTGACAAAATGAATCTCTTCTATTAGAGGAGAGACTTCAAGATATGGCAGGCGGCAACCGACTAGGGTGTCGCCTGTTTTTTTACACCCTACTGAATCTGGTAAAAAAACTAGGGGAAAGAAAAAATAAGTTGAAGATGCATGAAATTCAAGGCATTTATATTACTTTTGTGCCATCAAATAAATGATTGTTTCAGTCTATAGCTGGATTTACTGCACTTATTTGGTGTGTAATTGAGAATGTAACTGTTTAATTAACTTTTAATTAATTTTTTAATTCGTTTTTTTATCATGAAAAAATTCTTTACTTTGATCGCTGTGGCTGTTATGGCATTTGCCGCACAGGCCACTGAGTTGACCGTTTGTGATGGTGAGGACACCAACAATTATGTTCCCATCTACGGTTTGTATGTTGACACCGATGGCACCTTTGGTCAGATGATCTATTCTGCCGACATGCTGACTGACATGGTTGGTAAGGAGATTACCGGTGTGAAGTTCTACTCTCCCAATATCAATTTCTCTGGTGCTACGCTGCAGGTAGGTCTGGCAGTGACCGAGAAGAATGACTTTGAGGACTATGAAGCCGTTGTAGGCGCAACCGCTCTGGGTACCACACAGCCCAATCTGGATGATACCGAGATGACGTTCGTATTTGACGAGCCCTACCTGTATGAGGGTGGTAACCTCATGGTCCAGGTTCTCGTTACCGAGGTTGGTACTTGGAAAGGTACCTCATTCTATGGTGTGAACATGCCCTACTATTACAGCTTCTATCAGTATCAGTCAGCTTGGAGCAGCACTCCCTCCAAGTATCATGAGGCTTTCCTGCCCAAGGCTACCTTCACCTATGAGGGTGGCGACGTTCCTCCCGTAGTTTACGACGAGACCTGCTCTGCTCCCAATGGCCAGTACGTGATCATCGACAAGGAGAAGGCCCTGGTAACCATCACCAACAACGAGCCCGGTGCAACTGTACACTATGTTGTAACCCTCGACGGTGAGCTGGTTGAGGAAGGTGACTTCACCGGTGAAGTTTGGGAGTACATCGCTGTAGGTGCTGGTGATTGGAGAATCAGCTGTGTTGCTAGCATGCCTGGCATGAACGACAGCGAGCCTGGTGGCGTATTCTTCCCCATCGCTCCGGGTCAGACCCCTGTTAGCGTTGACGAGATGATGGCCGGCAAGACCGTCAGCAACGTACGCTACTTCAACGTAGCCGGTCAGGAGATCCAGGAGGCTAACGGCCTGACCATCGTCGTTACCACCTACACCGACGGCACCAGCAACGCTGTTAAGGTGATGAAGTAAATTTCTAGCTATTAGCTTTTAGCTGATTAGCAAACAAAATTGTAGAGGCGCAAGTTGACTTGCGCCTCTATTTTTTTTATTTGGGTGAGATAAATAACGATAATGTGAGCTGGTAATAATCTGTTGATGTATGTCTCATCCTCTTCGGTGGGTCCAGGCCACTCCCTGCCGCGCGTCTTATCTTGTGTTCAATGATATAACCAGGTGTTGTGTCATCATAAATTGCTGTTTTCTAATTTTCTACGACACTATGACGGAGAAAAGTTTTCCAAAAATAATTATAAACATCTGATTATCAATAAACTATATTTTTACTGAATCCAAAAAGTTTTCCAAAACGAAAATTTTGCTAAATTTTTCTTCAAAATCGTTTGCAGTTTCATCGGGCGATATTATCTTTGCAATCCCATACCGGCACCGCCGGTTTTTTTGACGATAGCAATGGTTTTTTCTATTTTTTTTGACACCACAATATGATACAGACAGTATTGAAGCGTGATGGTCGCGTTGTCGGCTATAACGAGGAAAAGATAAAGGCAGCGATTCGCAAGGCGATGCTTGCCACCGAGGCTGGCGAGGACGAGTCTCTGATTCAGCGCATTGCCGATCGCATCGGCCAGCGTGGCCGCAGCCAGATGAGCGTTGAGGATATTCAGGACCAGGTGGAGCTGGAGCTGATGAAGAGCCCCCGCAAGGAGGTCGCACGTTGTTACATTAACTATCGTCATGCCCGCAGCGTGGCGCGTAAGGCCAAGACACGCGACCTGTTCCTGGAAATCATCAATGCCAAGAATAATGATGTCACCCGTGAGAATGCCAACATGAATGCCGATACCCCTGCCGGCATGATGATGAAGTTCGCCAGCGAGACCACCAAGCCTTTTGTCGATGATTATCTCTTGAGTGAAGAGGCCCGTGAGGCGGTGCGCGGCAACTACCTGCACATCCACGACAAGGATTACTATCCCACCAAGAGCCTCACCTGTGTGCAGCATCCGCTGGACAAGGTGCTGGAGCAGGGCTACATGGCTGGTCATGGTGAGTCGCGTCCTGCCAAGCGCATCGAGACGGCAGGCGTCATTGCCTGCATCACGATGGAGACGGCCCAGAACGAGATGCACGGTGGTCAGGCAATTCCGGCTTTTGATTTCTATCTGGCGCCTTATGTTCGTCGCACCTTCATCGAGGAGGTGAAGAACCTCGAGCAGATCATGGGTCAGGACTATAGCCGCCTCTATGACGTGAAGCTCGACGACTTCATCGAGCGTGACTTGGATTTCCTGCAGGGCGACGAACGCATCCTGCAACACGCCGTCAACAAGACGGTGAGGCGCGTTCATCAGGCAATGGAAGCTTTTATCCATAACATGAACAGCATCCACTCGCGTGGTGGCAATCAGGTGGTGTTCAGCTCCATCAACTATGGCACCGACACCAGTGCCGAGGGACGTTGCATCATACGCGAATTGCTCAACTCGACCTACGAGGGCGTGGGCAATGGCTCGACCGCTATCTTCCCCATCCAGATCTGGAAGAAAAAGACTGGCGTGAGCTACAAGCCTGAGGATCGCAACTACGACCTTTACCAGCTGGCCTGCAAAGTGACGGCTCGCCGTTTCTTCCCCAACTTCGTCAACCTCGATGCTACCTACAATCAGGATGACCAGTGGCGCCCCGACGATCCCAAGCGCTATATCCATGAGTTGGCGACGATGGGTTGCCGCACCCGTGTGTACGAGAACCGCTTTGGCGAGAAAACGTCGATCGGCCGTGGTAACCTCTCGTTCTCGACCATCAACATCGTCAGGCTCGCTATCGAGTGCATGGAAATCAAGGATCAGCAGGAGCGCATCAATGCTTTCTTCGCCAAGCTGGATAACATGCTGGAAATCACTGCTCGTCAACTCGACGCACGCTTCCAGTACCAGAAGACTGCCATGGCCAAGCAGTTCCCCCTGCTCATGTCGCAGCTCTGGAACGGCGCCAGTGAACTCAAGCCCGACGACAAGGTGGAGAGCGTCATCAATCAGGGTACCCTGGGCATCGGCTTCATCGGACTAGCCGAGTGCCTGATTGCCCTTGTGGGACATCATCACGGCGAGAGTGAAGAGGCACAGCAGCTGGGTATCAAGATCATCACCTACATGCGTGACCGCGTCAACGAGTTCAGCGAGCGCTATCAGCACAATTACAGCGTCCTGGCTACACCTGCCGAAGGTCTTGCAGGCAAGTTCACGCGCCGCGACCGTAAGGACTTCGGCGAAATCCCCGGTGTGACCGACAAGATCTATTACACCAACAGCAACCACGTTCCGGTCTATTACAAGTGCTCTCCCAAGCACAAAGCCGAGGTGGAATCGCCCTATCATGATCTCACCCGTGGCGGCCACATCTTCTATGTAGAGATTGATGGTGACGCCACCCACAATCCCGAGGCTATCTCCAATGTCGTGGACCTGATGGACAAGTACAACATGGGCTACTGCTCGGTGAACCACAACCGCAACCGTTGCATGGACTGCGGCTATGAGGACGCTACCGACGGCCTTGAGGAATGCCCTGTCTGCCACAGCCACCACATTGACCGCTTGCAGCGCATCACCGGCTACCTCGTCGGCACCACCGACCGCTGGAACAGCGGCAAACTCGCCGAGCTCAAGGACCGCGTCGTCCACAAGTAAAGAGTTGAATGATCGTCATCAGTGTTAATCTATGCCGGTGTGTCATAATTGCGACACAGTAATATAACCGTGCTATCACACGGGAACCTTTAGCTCGGCGAAGCCAAATGAAACAAGTTGATTATAAAATCTTTATTAATATAAGTAAGATATTAATTTTAATTCAAAAATTTGTTTAATTTCCCGCCCGTAGGGCGGTTATAATTCTAGCAATTGAATTAGACACAGCAGCATCTTGAGAAATGCTAAGAGTACTGCACATCGTCGAGGGCACCAGCGTCGATGGACCTGGTCTGCGCACGTCAATCTACTTGGCGGGCTGCAATCATCGTTGCCCCGGTTGCCACAACCCTGCCTCGTGGGATCCGCGGGGTGGGGAAGAACGCACCCTCGACGAGTTGATGCAGGTGATCGCCTATAATGAGGCGCCCGTCACCTTGAGCGGAGGCGACCCCTTGCAGCAGCCCGACGGCACGCGTGCCCTCATCCATCGCATCAAGCAGGAGCTGGGTTACAACGTCTGGTGCTTTACCGGTTACACCTGGGAAGAAATTGAGAAAGACCCCAAGTTGTTGGCGGTCGTGCAGGAACTCGATGTCCTCGTCGACGGCCCCTTCATTGAGGCGCAGCGCGATATCTCCCTCCGTTTCCGTGGCAGCCACAACCAGCGCCTCATCGACGTCCAGCGCACCCTCGCATCTGGTACTCCTTCCACCCCGATTCTCTGGCAATCGTCCTATTAGATGCAGGCGATCAAGCCCTATAACGGCCTCTATCATCCCCTTTTGCTCAGTTTCTCTCGTTCTCTCCGTTATTTCCTCCGTCCCTGCCAGGAAACCCCTTTTCCTCATCCCGGAGTCAAAGATTTTTGTTATCTTTGCAGCAATGTGAATAACACAGAGTTAAACTGAATTGCAAGTGATGAAATCCCAAAGCATGAAACCGTTCGTCATCTTGATGGCACTCGTCTATGCTTTCTCGCAGTGGACCGAGGCTGCCCCTATTACGCGTCAACAGGCCCAGCAGAATGCAATAGCCTTCATGCAGCAGCGTGGCAGGAACATAGCCATGTCCAGCCTGCGGCAGCTTCCGATGCTGTCTGTTGCCCTGCAACCAATAGAGGCTTTCTATGTGTTCAACATCGGTGATAACCAGGGCTATGTCATTGCTAGCGGTGATGACTGTACGCCTGCCATTCTCGGCTATGCCGACTCGGGTTCGGTGAACGACAGCGATATGCCCGAGAACATGCGCTGGTGGCTCGAGGAGTATGCCACCCAGATTCAGCTCATGCGGGATCATGGCCTCTCCGGCACTCGCGCGAGGGTGAGATTGTCATCGTTGCCAGCCGTCCCACCGATGTTGACGACAGGATGGGACCAGGTTGCTCCCTATAACAGGTTCACTCCTCTTAATCATAGTGGAAACCATTATGTAACGGGTTGTGTGGCCACTGCGATGGCCCAGGTGTTATACTACCACCGCTCTAAATCGGTCTCACAGACCACCCACGAGATGCCTGCCTATGTCACCGAGGGTGGGCTATATGTTGACGCGATACCTGCCGGATCATTCATTGATTGGGACAATATGCTCGACAGTTATTGGAATGTTTCTGCTACCGAGGAGCAGATGGATGCTGTGGCGTGGCTCATGAGGTACTGCGGCTCTGCCGTACACATGCAGTATGCTACTGGCTCATCCTCGGCTCACACCGAGAGTGTCGCTCCCGCGATGATTGCCTATTTCAATTATGATTCAAGGGTCGAGGCTATTCGTCGAAATGATTCTGGCTTGTCTGATGAGGAATGGGAACAGCTCGTTTATGATGAGTTGAGCAACTCGCGCCCTGTTCTGTATAGCGGAGTAAAGGCAAACTCACTGACCGGGCATGCCTTTGTCTGTGACGGCTATGACGGGGAGGGCTACTTCCACATCAATTGGGGATGGGGAAAAACTCAAGGCTATTATCTGCTGACGGCTATCGATGAGGAGGAAACTTCGCTCATCAATTATAACAGGAGCCAGGCAGGAATCTTTTTTGCCGAGCCAAGGAAAGATTTGCCTTCGGCCGAAGGTGAAATTAGCTTTGCCGATCCCATAGCGAGGGCCATCTGCCTGCACTATTGTGACACCGATAACGATGGGGCGCTGACCATGGAGGAGGCCTTGGCAACCACCGAGATGGGGCCGTTCTCCAATGTTTGTTTTTCATCTTTTGATGAGTTTAAGTATTTCACCGGCGTTACTGCCATCAGTAACATGATGTTCGCCGGTTGTGAGAGCTTGGAGAGCATCACCCTGCACGACCAGATCACATCTATCGGGAAAAGTGCGTTCGCCAGCTGCCGCAGTTTGAAGGAGTTTACCATGCCTCCTTCGGTCACGGTCTTGAAGGCTCAAGCTTTTATGGGCTGCAATAGCCTGAAACACTTCATCTGGAACGCTCGGAACTGTGGACTTGAATTTATGGCGACATTGCCCAATTCGGTAGAGTGGTTGGAATTTGGCGATAGTGTCAGCATCGTCCCCAACTCTGTCGCCAAGAGTGCTAAAATCACTAAACTGACCCTCGGCAAGTCTATTTCCCGAATCGGCTCCTCGGCATTTTATCAATGCTCTGGCTTGAAGAGTGTGGTCATCCCCAATTCTGTCTCAACGATCAGTGCCAGGGCATTCGGTGAATGTACGGGGTTGAATGATTTGACCTTGGGCAATTCGGTAACTTATATCGGCGACCGGGCTTTCGAGCAGTGTTCCAATTTGAAATGGATTACGATTCCCAATTCTGTGACTTATATAGGCTCCTATGCTTTCCGGGGGTGCGCCAATGTGAAGAGTGTCGTCATCGGCAAGTCGGTCACCGACCTCAAGATATTGGCATTCGCTGGCTGTGATAACTTGGAGACGGTCACTTGTCTGATGCCTGCCCCACCTGCCATCAATGAGAATGTCTTCAAGGACCTTTATGCCCGTGTGACCCTCAGGGTGCCTGCCGCTTCCCTCGAGACCTATAAAGAGACTTCACCATGGAACCAGTTTGCCGACATCATCCCCATCGACCCGGCCGAAGGCGACGTGAACTTGGACGGCGTTACCAATATAGATGATATCACCGAACTGATCAACTGCATCCTGAACAACACCGTTGCCGACTATGGCGACGTGGACGGTGACGGCGCGGTCAACATCGACGATATCACCGCCCTCATCAACAAGGTTCTCACCCACTGATATGACTTTACCGCAATAGCTCGATGTAATAATCATCAACCTCTTGATAGACGCTTGATCATCAGTTTTTTATAGAAGGATTGCGGATGCCATTGTAGTTGTTGTATTTATTGTTTTCCTTTTATTTGTTGTCGCGACAAAATTATCGTTTTTTTTGCCGTGTCAAATAATCGTTGTATCTTTGCACCAAGTAATTGAACGTGTTGAGGTTCAACCCTATCCATTGGGGTGGGATTGATCAAAAGGGAATCAGGTGAGAATCCTGGACAGTACCCGCTGCTGTAACTCCCCACGACACATCGCACGGCATCATGCCACTGGTTGCAACATCCTAGTGTCTGCATCATCACCGGGAAGGCGCTGTTGCGATGGGGGAGAAGTCAGAAGACCTGCCTCCACGCGGCCATTTATCGTGGTTCACGCGGCATTTGGACCCTGGCGAAGTAAGGTGATGCAGAGCGTAATCTGCCCATTTTCTGGAAGTCTTCACTGGCCATTGCCAGCTAACAATGTGTCGCATGATCCACAACATGATGTGAAACAATATTTTGTGATGTGACATGAAGAAAACGTTACTTCTTGCAGTGGCTACTATGGCGGCTTTGTCGGTTGGCGCCGGCAACTCGCCTTATATTGCCCATGTATATGACTATATGCCGGCTCCGGGACAGTTTGTCAATGTATTCCCGGCCTACAAGCCTGGCTATACCCAGGACAGCATCAATGCCCAGCTCGAGACTGCCTTGTGCGGTAAGTTGGGCGGCAGTGTCAGCCTGGGCAGCTATGGAGGCTATATCGTCTTCGGCTTTGATCATCCGGTGGTCAACAAGCATGACTATGACGTGAGAATCTATGGCAACGCCATGCAGAGCGCTGCTGTTGTCGACATGATGGGCGGCAGCTGCGAACCTGGCATTATCATGGTGGGCGTGGATGAGGATGGCGACGGTGTGCCCAGTGACGGCGACAAGTGGTATGAAATCAAGGGCGCTGACTATGACCGCTGTCAGCACGGCTACGAGGTGACGTACTACAAGCCCGATGAGGACAAAGTCAAGGTGCCCCATGACAGCTGGCGTTTTATCAGCGATGTCGAGTATGTCCATTGGACCAGCAACGACCAGAATCCTGATAGTACCAGCGGCTACGTCTGGCGCAATACGTTCCACACCCAGCCCTATTGGCCCCTGTGGATCGAGGACACGGTGCTCACTTTCCGCGGTACCAAACTGCCCAACAGTTCCATCGACATGAGTGCCAATGGCACAGGTAATAACTGGTTCCAGCCGTTTTTCGGCGAGGGCTATGTGGACAACCTCCCCAATGGTCAAGAACCTGGTTTCAAAATTGATTGGGCCATCGACGAGGACGGCAAGCCTGTGGAACTGGACCATATCGACTTCGTCAAGGTCTATTGCGGCCAGTTGGACTACTGCGGCTGGCTCGGTGAGGTCTCGACCGAGGTGTGCGGAGCCGAGGACTTGCACCCCGATGCCGAGGGTGATGATCCTGGCCCCGGTCCCGGTGACTTCACGTTCACCAATGGCATCATCTTTGTCAACGAGGACCGTTATGGCCCCAATCAGGGCTCGCTCAATTTCTACAACTACGACTACGACGAGATGGAGTATAACGTCTATGCGATGGTCAATCCCGGCACCAAGTTGGGTGTGACTACGCAGTTCGGACAACTCTTTGGTGGTCATTTGTTCCTCGTGAGCAAGCAGGCCAATTCCACCGAGGCATCGGGCAACACGATAGGCTCACGCCTGGCGGTGCTTGATGCTGCTACGCTCAAGCAGCAGGGCAGTGTCCTGAGGTTCGGCGAGTCTCCTGATAGCATCTACGACGGTCGGGCCTATTGTGCCGTCACCGTCGACAAGGGATATGTCTCGACCAGTGCCGGCATTTTCGTCTTTGATGTCCCCTCAATGAGCGTCACTGGTCATATTGATGGCACGATGTCAAGCGCCAAGGGTGACCACAACAGCCTCTACCGCGACCAGTGCGGCGACATGGTTCGCTTCGGCCAGTATGTATTTGCCGTGCAGCAGGGTAGGGGGCTCCACGTGATTGACCCGGCGACCGATGCTATCGTTACCACCTTGACTTTCCCCAATATCGTTACGGCCTTTGTGACAGCGGGCGGCAACCTGTATGTGGCGAACAATAGCCGTGAGATTTATGACTACAGCGGTGGCCCCTATGAGGCGAATTTCACCCGTATCGATCCCGTGACTTTCGAGGTAATGGAGGTGCACGAACTTGGTGGCACGCATGGTGCGATGAGTTCTTGGGGAGCTTGGCGACCTTGCATGGTCTGCGTCGACCCTGTGGCCGAGAAGGTGTATTACAACTATGATGAGTATCAGAACTACATCAGCTCCTATGACTTCGCGACACGCACTTTCACCGATGTGCTCATCACACTGCCCGAGGGTGTCGAGATTAACTGGGACGGAACCAAAGAGCGCCAGGGCCTCTATGCTTCGGCATTGAGCTTTGACCCGCATACGGGCGACCTGGTTGTGCAAACGACCGAGGCGGCCCCCATGTCTTACCAGAACTTTAACCACAACTGGGTGCTGTTCTATGATGCCAATACGTTGGAACTCAAGCGCCAGGTGCGTCTGCAGGATGCCTATTGGTTCCCTGCCATGGCGGTCTATCCCGACGTGAGCGCTCCGACGGTAATCATTGCCGACTCGCAGTTCGCTCCAGGCGAGAACTACACGATAGATCTGCTTGGTGCAGTGAGCGACCCCGACAACAAGTCGGCGCTGGCTGTGACCACAGCCCAGAGCGTTAACCCGCAGATTGCCCAAGCCTGGGTCAGCGGTATTGACCTGCACATCGAGGCGCTGTCGCCTGGCGAGACGACGGTCAACGTCACTACCGACAGCAACGGACAGCTGGCAACGACTTCTTTCACAGTAGTCGTGACCCAAGGTCTTCGCGGTGACGTCGATAACGACGGCAAGGTGAGTATCGCCGATGTTACGCTCCTGATCAACTACCTGCTGACTCAGAATGCTGATGGTGTAAACCTCTGGGCGGCCGACTGTGGCGACCCCGGCTCGATCAACATTCAGGACGTGACAGCGCTCATCAATTATTTGTTATCCGGACATTTTTGATATCTGATATATGTTTAACATTTAATTCTATTAAATCATGAAGAAGATTTTTACTTTAGCAGCAAGTGCCCTGATGGCTTCGGCAGCATGGGCTGGTGTGATTACCCTCGACTTGAACAAGCCGTTGAATCCCGCTACGATCGAGTACGGTGCCAACAACGTTTGGACCGAGTGCTACAACGATGTGGACTACACTTGGTTGGAGTTCGGTGATGAGAATGGTGAGTTCATGCTGTCTCATCTCATCGATGGCGAGGGTGCCTCGTGGGGTGGCTACTACTGGGATGGCTTCTGCCCCGCTATCGGCGGTGACCAGACCGACTATGGCTTGCCTGGCAGCAGTGCATCATGGACGACCAACTATGCTGGCTGTATGGCTGGTGGCGGTTGCGTCATCAATGCTGACGGTTCGGTGACTGCCGATCCTGCTCAGCCCTATCTCGTGGCTTATTATAGCAACTGGGCAATGGAAGGCCCCAGCAACCAGGTAATGTATGTAGACAAGGGCGGTAACACGACCTTTGAGCCTGTCGGTGTTTATGTATGCAACCATCCCTGGCCCTACTACGGATGCGTGCATGGCGATGGTATGGCTCGCGCATTTGAGGAAGGTGACTATTTTGAGCTGATTGCTCATGGCGTTGCTGCCGATGGCTCTGAGACTACCGTTAGCATCAATCTCGTTGAATTCGCCGATGGCGAGCTCAAGGCCCTCAATGACTGGACCTTCTTTGACCTCTCTGGTCTGGGCGAGGTAGAGTCGGTTTACTTTACCCTGAACTCAACCGACAGTGGTGCTTATGGCATGAACACCGCAGCCTACTTCTGCATGGACAAGTTCCAGGTGAAGGGCGAGGGTGATGTTCCTCCCGTAGTTTACGACGAGACCTGTGCTGCTCCCAATGGCCAGTACGTGATCATCGACAAGGAGAAGGCTCTGGTAACCATCACCAACAACGAGCCTGATGCAACCGTACACTATGTTGTAACCCTTGACGGTGAGCTGGTCGAGGAAGGCGACTTCACTGGTGAAGTCTGGGAGTACATCGCTGTAGGTGCTGGTGATTGGAAAATCAGCTGTGTTGCTAGCGCTCCCGGCATGAACGACAGCGAGCCTGGTGGCGTATTCTTCCCCATCGCTCCGGGTCAGACGCCTGTAGCCGTTGACGAGATGATGGCTGGGAAGACCGTCAGCAGCGTACGCTACTACAACGTGGCTGGTCAGGAGATGCAGGAGGCTAACGGCATGACCATTGTCGTTACCACCTACACCGACAGCACTACCAGCGCCGTGAAGGTGATCAAGTAATGAAAAAATAGTAGTATATAGTAACCTGATGTGTGATAGTGCGTCCCCTCGGCAGTGATGCCGTAAGGACGCACTGTTTTTCATTTTTTACAGTCTTTAAGATGAGATTAGACGCTTTGATGGAGGCTACCGAAAGCGGTAGTTTTTGTTTCACATTAATAATATATTATTAAAAGATGTGGTAAGCGAAAAATTCTCAATCTATGATGAGCGTTATTTCGATTTATTCAATTACCTTTGCACCCGATTTTCAAAAAAGTATTTCAC
The DNA here is from genome assembly GCA_045114065.1 of Sodaliphilus sp. Lineage (GTDB taxonomy): Bacteria > Bacteroidota > Bacteroidia > Bacteroidales > Muribaculaceae > Sodaliphilus. The sequence continues at coordinate 4,217 of JBGUJU010000040.1, read as the reverse complement.
ACAATATGGCAAAAAACTTAGTTATCGTTGAGTCTCCGGCAAAGGCCAAGACCATTCAGAAGTTTCTGGGCAGTGACTATAAAGTGATGTCGAGTTTTGGACATATCCGCGACCTGCACAAGAAAGACTTCAGCATCGATATAGAGAATGGCTTCAAACCATTATATGAAATCCCCGAGGACAAGGAAGAACAGGTCAAGAAACTCAAGAGTGAGGCAGACAAGGCTGACGTCGTCTGGCTCGCAAGTGATGAAGACCGTGAGGGAGAAGCCATCGCTTGGCACTTGTTTGAGGTACTGGGACTCACCCCGGAAAACACACGCCGCATTGTCTTTCATGAGATTACCGAGCCTGCAATTCTTGAGGCCATCAAGAATCCTCGCAGCATTGACCTGAATCTGGTAGATGCCCAGCAGGCTAGGCGCGTGCTCGACCGCATCGTCGGCTTTGAGCTTTCGCCCGTGCTGTGGCGCAAAATCATGCCGGGACTGTCGGCTGGCCGTGTACAGAGCGTGGCTGTCAGGCTTGTCGCCGAGCGTGAAAAGGAGATCAAGGCTTTTGTCAGCGAGCCTTATTACCGTGTCGTTGGCCAGTTCGTGACTGGTGAGGGCGGCGAGTTTTCGGCCGATCTCAACAAGCACCTGACCGACCACGAGGCCGCTATGGCGTTCCTGGAAGACTGCCGCGGTGCTGAGTACAAGGTCAGTGACGTGACCGTCAAGCCCGTTAAGCGCTCTCCTGCGCCTCCCTTCACCACCAGTACGCTCCAGCAGGAGGCTGCCCGCAAGCTTGGTCTCTCGGTCAAGCAGACCATGAGATTGGCGCAGCGCCTCTATGAGGAAGGTCTTATCACCTACATGCGTACCGACTCGGTGAATCTGAGCAATCTGGCATTGGCGTCCATCTGCAAGGAAATCAAGGAGAATATCGGCGATAGCTATTACAAGGCAAGGCATTACCGCACCACCAGCAAGGGTGCACAGGAGGCTCACGAGGCCATACGCCCCACCTATATCAGCAACCACACCATCACCGGTACGCCCCAGGAGAAGAAGCTCTATGACCTCATCTGGAAGCGCACCATCGCTTCGCAGATGGCCGATGCCGAGCTCGAGAAGACCACAGCCAACATCTCGGTCTCGGGCCGCAATGAGATGTTTGTTGCCGAGGGCGAGGTAGTGAAGTTTGACGGCTTCCTCAAGGTCTACTTTGAGAGCACCGATGACAATGCACAGGTCGTTCCTCATGACATGAAGACCTTGCCCGCATTGGCAAATGGCGATCTGCTCCAGGCATCATCGGTCAGCGCGATTCAGCGATTCACTCAGCAGCCCAACCGCTACACCGAGGCTTCGCTGGTGCGCCGTCTCGAGGAGTTGGGCATCGGACGTCCCTCTACCTATGCGCCCATCATCTCCACGATCCAGGACCGCAACTATGTCGAGAAGGGTGAGGATAAGGGCCAGAAGCGTGAATACGAGGTAATTACCTTGAAGGACGGAAAGCTCACGACGGGCAAGAAGTCCGAACTCTTTGGCATCGAGAAGGGAAAACTCATCCCCACCGACGTCGGTATGGTGGTCAACGAGTTCCTGGTGAAGTATTTCCCCTCCATCATGGACTATAACTTCACCGCCAAGGTCGAGAACGAGTTTGACGAGGTGGCAAAGGGTAACGTAGTCTGGAATAAGGAGATTGCCGACTTCTACGATGGCTTCCATCCCAGCATCAGCAAGGTGTCTTCACTCAGGCTGGAGCACAAGGTGGGAGAGAGGATGCTCGGTAATGACCCCAAGACCGGACTGCCCGTCATGGTCAAGATCGGAAGGTACGGACCTCTGGTGCAGATGGGAACTGCCGATAACGTGGAGAAGCCCCGCTTCGCTTCGTTGCAGAAGGGGCAGAGCATCGAGACCATCACCCTCGAGGAGGCGCTCAAGTTGTTCGACCTCCCCAGGGACCTCGGCGAGTTTGAAGGATCAATGGTCACCATCGGTGTCGGTCACTATGGCCCCTATGTGAAGCACAACGGCAAGTATGTTTCCATCCCTAAGGACATGTCGCCGACTGCTATTTCGCTCGAGGAGGCTATCGGACTCATCATGGATTATCGCGAGAACGAGGCCAAGAAGGTGCTCAAGACTTTTGACGAGGAGCCTGAACTCATGGTGCTGAATGGTCGCTATGGACCCTACATCGTCTACAAGAAACAGAACGTCAAGATTCCTAAGGGCAAGGATGCCGAATCCCTCACTCTTGAGGACTGTCGTGCAATCGTTGCCGACGAGGCCAACCTCTCGAAGGGTTCAACGCGCAAACGTGCCTCAAGAACCCGTTCGACCACCAAAAAATCGACAAGTAAAAAGTAAATTACTTAAAGGATTGCTTGAGGCTACGTGTCACATAATGCTGACATGCAGCCTCAAGCGTTTTTATAGCTATTCGGGTGTAAATAAATAATCAGTCCAAATACTGAAAATAATTTGATTTTTTAGCCTGTATTAGAAAAAATCATCGTAATTTTACCGACTGGAGAGGGAATAGGTGCCCTAAACACCATTTCTTTCTATTGATAAACAGATGGTAAACGTCCTGAATAACACAAAGATAAAGAACGATACTTAAAGTTGTTTTTAACTTTTTATGACGTTTCCCTCCGGTAATCATGGCATAGAAAACAACAAAGAAAACGAACCAAACTAAAACAAGAAAGAATTATGTCTTTTTTCAAATCTATTAAGAGCGCTTTTGGCGGTTCCGACGACGAATATGATGTTTTCGGACAGAAGACTACGTTTGTAAACCCCTTCAGCAAGGACAGTAAGGCTGTCGACAGGGAGCACGCACAGGATGACGTGCAGATCGAGGTCGACAAGCAGGAAGAATATGCCATCGACGCAGAGTTCGCCGACAAGGCCGTCAGGCTCATGAACGAGCACACAGTGGCTGTTATCGATATGCTCAAGGGCTCTTGGAAGAAAGAGCGCGAGGAGCTGATGAAGAAAGTTGAGGAGGCTGAGAAGCTGGTCGAGGAGAATAAGGAAAAAATGCAGGCCAACGAGGCCAATCGTCGCCAGGCTCAGAACCGCGCAACCGATTTGTCGAACAAGATCCTGGAGCTCGAGGCCGAGAAGGAGAAGCTCGAGGTCGAGAAGAAGAGCGTGGAGAGCCGCCTCAAGGCTATGGAGGTGAGAGGCGAGAACGCCGACGAGCTCAACGGTAAAGTCGAGGAGCTGAATGCTGTCATTGAGGACCTCAAGAAACAGGTGGCTGAGCGTGACGCTGAGATCGAGCGACGCGACAGCATGCCCTTGCCCGCCGATGACGGACCTACCATCGAACAGCTCAACCGTCAGGTCGAGCAGCGCGATGAGCTCATCGAGAGGCTGCGTGGCAACATCTCGGAACTCGAGGGACGCTTGAATGCTGCTTCCGAGGAGCTGAAGGAGGCCGAGGAACTCAAGAAAGCTGTCGAGGAGGTTGAGGAATTCAAGGACAAGAAGAATTCCGAAATTTCATCGCTCAGGCAGCAGATCATTGACCTGCAGCGTCGCTCGTCCCAGTTCGATGAGATGCGCAAGGCCAATATCGTTCTCGGTGAGGAGAAAGAGGATTTGTTGAAGAAGATTGACCAGCTCGAGCAGACAGCCAAGCAGAATGCCGACGTGCAGAACAGGCGTAGCATCGAGACTGGAAACCTCATCGATGGTCTCAAGGAGCAGCTTGCTTCGGTAAGCGCGCTGGCCGAGGAATACAAGCGTAAGTATAATTCGCTGAGCGTTGACGGCAACGAGAAGGCTGCCAACTTTGCCAAGATCACTGCCGAGCGCGATGACGCCAAGGCCGAACTTAAGCGCGTCCAGGTGACCCTGCAGAAGAAGCAGCACGAGGCCCAGGCAATGAACGACGCTATTGCCGAGAAGGATCGCCGCATCGCAGCGCTTAACCAGCAGGTGGCAGAACTCCAGGCTGCTGCACAGCGCCCCGTGGAGCCCCAGGATGTTCCTTTTAAGGATGACCCTGCGATGAGCGCCATCGACGACATCGATTGGGATGACGACGGATCCATGCCTCCTCACCCCGGTGAGGACCCCCGTCAGCTCTCCCTGTTCTGATGTAACAGTAACCGATGAGGGTGTGTCAAAATTCTGGCACGCCCTCTTGCTGTAACATGTTGTAAAACATATAACAAAGCCTCTACTTTCCCAAGCGGAGGC
>JBGUJU010000039.1:0-13347 GCA_045114065.1 Sodaliphilus sp. | reverse complement strand
TTAATAAAATTTTAAAAAATAATTTGAATAATTTCCCGCCCGTAGGGCGGTTTTATTTCTAGCAATTGAATTATGACACACCCTCATGCTCTTAGCTAAATTCGTGTAATTAGCATTAGCCCCGACAGGGGTTATGCCAAGCCGAGGTCGAAGTCTTTTAGGAACTGGGTGAAATTGGGATTGTGTTGCTTGATCTGCTCCACGACTTCGCGGGGCGACAGGATCTTCGGAGTGTCCATCGGCACGTCGCTCACCTTGACATCCAGGGTGATCAGGTCATTCTTCACGGCGTCGCCCAGGAACTTCAATAATGCTTCCTTATGTTCCTCGACAGTCTTCTGCTCGGTGGGACCGGCAACCGTTATCACGTAGTGCTCGCCGCCTTCCCCTGACGGTTGAGGTCGGGCATAGGACATCGTCGCCAACAGAGCCTTCTCCTGGGGATGCTGATCAATGTATTCCTGCCATGCCTCAAGCAACTGCTCATCGGTGAAGGCTTCGGTGCGCTGCTGCACTACCGGTGCTTCACGTTGTGGTGCAGGTTCACTAGCAGTCACATTCACCATGATGCGGGGCTTGTTGCCTAAAGCACGAGACAGCGGCTGTGCGCCAGGAGCAGGATGCGTCGATGGCTGTGGCGTCACAGGACGGGGAGCCGGCTGGGCTTGCGCCTGGGGCTGAGGCCTCGGCTGTGACTGCTGTGGTGCTGGCGGTGCGGACTGTTGTGGTCTAGGCTGCTGTGGTGCGGCAGGACGTGGTTGAGCCGTCGGCTGAGCCGGAGCTCCGGCAGGAGTAATCTTCTGAATGGACGGTTGGGGGGCCTGATGCTGTACTGGGGTCACCAATTGACAGAGCTTGACCAACGTCAGTTCTACCAGCAACTGCTTGCTGCTGACATTGCGGTAATTCAGGTCACAGGTATTGCACAGGTCAAGCGCACGATAATAGAAGGCGGGAGCCAGTTTGTTGCTCTGTTCGCCATATCGTTGCGCCACCTCATCATTCATCTCGAGCAGTTTACGCGTCTGCGGCGTGGCGGCAACCATCAGATCGCGCAGGTGCTGCGCCAAGCCGTTGATGAAGAATTGTGAGTCGAAGCCCTTGTCACGGATTTCCTTATAAATCAGCAGTGCTTGATTCACGTCACCTGCCAGGAAAGTCTCAACGAGCCTGAAGTAGTAGTCATAATCCAGCACGTTGAGGTTATCAAGGGCGCTCTGGTAGGTGATGTGCCCCTCGGTCGAGGCTGCCACTTGGTCAAAGATCGACAAGGCGTCGCGCATGGCACCGTCGGCCTTCTGGGCGATGACGTTGAGCGCAGCAGGCTCGGCCTCGATATGCTCTTGCTCGCAGACATACTGCAGCTGCTGGACGATGTCGGGCACGGTGATACGGGCGAAGTCATAGATCTGGCAACGCGACAAGATGGTGGGAATGACCTTCTGTTTCTCGGTAGTTGCAAGGATGAAGATGGCATATTCGGGCGGCTCCTCCAGCGTCTTGAGGAAGGCATTGAAGGCTGCCTGTGAGAGCATGTGGACCTCATCGATGATGAAGACGCGGTAACGGCCGGTCTGCGGCGGGATGCGCACCTGCTCGGTCAGGTCACGGATGTTGTCCACACTATTGTTGGACGCGGCATCCAGCTCGTTGATATTATAGGAACGCTGGTCGTTGAACGCCTTGCATGACGGGCACTCGTTGCAGGCCTCACCCTCGGGTGTGGGGTGTTCACAGTTGATGGTCTTGGCAAAGATGCGGGCGCAGGTCGTCTTGCCCACACCGCGCGGACCACAGAAGAGATAGGCATGCGCCAACCTGCCGCTGGCAATAGCGGTCTTCAACGTGTGGGTCAATGACTGCTGACCCACCACGCTGCGAAACGTCGAGGGCCTATATTTACGCGCCGAAACGATATACTTCTCACTCATCGGGTTACAAAAAAACTATTTTCTCTTTTGTGCAAAGATAATATATTTCTGCCAATTTTACCCTACCCCGCCACTATATTTTTTCAACAGAGTCTTCAGAAACGGATACCTGCCAGGACGGTGCAGTCCAGAAGAGATCCCGTAAAGAAAAAGTTGTCGGTTGTGTAATGGTGGATATCGGTGTAACTCTGTATTCCTAGGAAGAAGCGGTTCAGGTTATAGACTGCGGCCATGCGTGCACGCAGGTTGATGGACCAACGGCTGGCCCTTTGCTCATGTTGAGTGGCAAGCATCTGACGGTAGCCCGTGTAGGGGGTCACCGTGAGGTTGAGCAGCCATCTCTTGCCCAGCACCCAGTTGTGGCCATAACCCAGCATCAGGCAATAATCATTATACAAGAAATGCGGCATCTCGACATTCTCGGGCAGATTGTCGCGCACCACCTGCGGGAACTCACTGGCATCAAAGCTCATGTCGCGGTGCTGCAGGCAGATGCCAGCGATGAAAGAGCCAGCACTGCGTTTCTGGTACTTGGAGAAACAGTAGGACGCGGCCTGGGCATAACGCCGGTTATTGAAAAAGTAGTATGCACTCATGCCGTAGGCCTTGCGCTTCATGCCGCCGAAGTCACGGATGGTGCCCTTGTGTTTCTCGCCGCCCGATTGCCTATAAGTAAAGACGGTCTTGCCTGTGTTTTCCATATAGTATGCATCGGCCGAGAATCTCGCACAGGTGAAAGAGAAGTCCAACTTCTTGGAATGATTGCCGCCATGAATCCAGTCGGACACACCCATCGTGTAACCCACACTCACCGCCATGAACGACAGCTGGATACCAAGGTTGGACGTCAGATTGCTGCGGGTGAAAATGTGCATGTTCTTGACGGGCTCGCCAGAATAGGTATCGGCCCAGTTCATCGACTTGAGCATCAGTTTCCAGTTCTTGCCCGTGCTGACCACGTAGGCCGAATCATAACTGTTGAACGCCTTGTCGCCCCACTTATAGACTTTCCAGCAGAAGTCAATAAACGCCGGATAGTCAATCGTGCCGCCGTCCAGGTCCACCTTGCCATGCTTCAAGGCTCGCCACCAGTAGCCCTTGTCACGGATGGTATCGTAGGGTTCGTTCTTCTTTTCTTCGATGCGCTGTCGGGCGCGAGCCTTCATCCGCTCAAATTTGTTCATATGAGCAGTCGTATCTGTAACAGCAACAGTGTCGGCTGGCGCATCCTGTGCAAAAGCCTGAGGAGTCACCACACACAGCAGCATAAACAGCAATATGAAACGATATGTTTTCATTCAAGAGGCAAAGATAATACATTTTCTGAAATAATCACCATCATCAATCGCGGTGTCCCTGCTACCGCCCCCTAAATGTGCCCAAAAAGATGTGTCCCGATGCAGACAAAGATGAAAAAATCGTGGGTGATGTTGCAGGTTTTTAATAAATAGTGTATTTTTGTGCCTTGATTAGAAAACATAGACCTTGACATAATTTTTTAACGCAATGAAGAATATCTTGATCATCGGCTCGACAGGACAGATTGGTTCGGAGCTGACAATGAAGTTGAGAGGCATCTACACTGGCAATGTGGTAGCCGGTTACATCCCTGGTGCCGAGCCCAAAGGCGAACTCGCCGAGAGTGGTCCTTCGGAAATTGTTGACATCACCAATGCCAAGCAGATCGGTGACGTTGTCGACAAGTATAACATTGACACGATTTACAACCTGGCCGCACTGCTGAGCGCCGTTGCCGAGAACAAGCCACAACTGGCATGGCACATCGGCATCGACGGACTGATGAACGTGCTGGAAGTATCACGCGAGAAGAAATGCGCCGTTTTCACCCCCAGCAGCATCGGTTCCTTCGGTCCCAACGCGCCCAAGGATGGCACGCCCCAGGACACCATCCAGCAGCCTCGCACCATGTACGGTGTGACCAAGGTCACCGGCGAGTTGCTGAGCAACTACTACGCACTCAAGTTCGGTGTTGATACCCGTTCGGTGCGCTTCCCGGGTCTGATCAGCTATGTCACCCCTCCGGGTGGCGGCACGACCGACTATGCCGTGGATATCTACTACAGCGCTGTTCAGGGCAAGAAGTTTATCTGCCCCATCGCTGCAGGCACGTTGATGGACATGATGTACATGCCCGACGCCCTGCGCGCAGCCATCGAGATTATGGAAGCCGACCCGTCGCGCCTCGAGCATCGCAACTCGTTCAACATCGCGTCGATGAGCTTTGACCCCGAGGTCATCTACCACAAGATTCAGGAGTATATTCCCGAGTTCGAGATGGAATATGACGTTGACCCCTTGCGTCAGAGCATCGCCGACAGCTGGCCCAACAAGCTGGATGACACCTGCGCCCGCGTCGAGTGGGACTGGAAGCCCGAATATGACCTTGATGCCATGACCATCGACATGATCGAGAAATTGCGCATCAAGTTTGGCCTGAACAAGTAATCTCATCCAAGCCTTGATGAAAAAGTGCCTGTGCCTGCTGCTGCTCTTCATCTGCCTGATATCAGGTGGATGCAGTGACGGTTACAAGTTAGCCAAGGAATATGCCACGACCGATTCGTTCGGCTATCTTGTTTTCATCAGCGAGTCGGGGCAGGAGTATGACGACCTGTGGGTCAACATTTCGGGGCTCAACAAGACCTTCCTGGCTTCCACAGCCCAGATTGTTGACGGCGAGGTCAAGGGCATGCGCTATGGTGCTCAACAAGGCACGCGACGCGTGATGGTGCGCAAGCAGAATGAGCGCCTGCTCTTCCAGGAGGTCGTCAATATCCGTGCAGGCGAGGACACCATCATCAAGCTCAAGGACTGACACACTTGGTGCTAAGCCATATTTGGTGAATTTGAAAAACAAACCCTATGCTTGACCATCAAGATCAAGCATAGGGTTTATTTTTTACTTCTTGCTTTTGCTGTGTCAGCTGCGCAGGATGTTAATCAGGTCGGCAACGCCTTGGGTTGCAGGCTTAGCGATGACAGTGACCCACTCGGGCACGGCTGCGGGCCTGGGGTCGATGTAATAGATGGGCACACCACGACGCACATACTGGATGAGCGCTGCCGCAGGATAAACCACGAGAGAAGTGCCGATGACGACGAAGATGTCGGCATCTTGTGCCAGGCGGGCTGCAGCCTCCATATTAGGCACTGCCTCGCCAAAGAACACTATGTGGGGGCGCACATGATCGCCGTAGGGGTCAAGCGTATCCACGCTCGTTACCAGCCCCTTATCAGTCAACTGGTCACACGGCAGGGTGTACTCACGCTCCTCGTGCCTGACCGAGCGAACCTTCATCAACTCACCGTGCAGATGCAGCACCTTGCTACTGCCGGCGCGCTCGTGAAGGTCGTCCACATTCTGGGTGATGACCTGCACATCAAAATCCTTCTCCAGATCCACCAGTCCCAGATGGGCAGCGTTAGGCTGGGCATTCACCAACTGCTCGCGGCGCTCGTTGTAAAACTTGTGGATCAGGGCTGGATTGCGCAGGTACCCTTCGTGACTTGCTACCTCCATCACTGGGTAATTCTCCCACAGTCCGTCAGCATCACGGAACGTCTTGATGCCGCTCTCGGCGCTGATGCCAGCGCCTGATGAAATCACTAATTTCTTCTTGCTCATAGTCATTGAATATTGAGTCATTAAAATAATGTGATAGCAAAAATAATAATTTTTTTTTAAAAACGTACACCCCAATCACATAAATCACTATCTTTGCACCGTTTTTTACAAAAAATGAAGATTTTTCAATGGATAAATTGAGTTATGCATTAGGCTTGAGCATGGGTGGAAACTTCATTGGCTCAGGTATTAAGAAACTGGATATCAACGACTTTGCCGACGGATTGCGTGCAATCTTTGAAGGCGCAGAACAGAAGATGACCTTTGACGAGGCCAAGCAGATTGTCACCGAGTTTTTCACTAACCTTCAGAAGGAGGGTGCCGAATTGAACGAGCGCCTGGGACGTGAGTACCTGGAGAAGAACAAGGACACCGAGGGCGTGAAGGTGACCGAGAGCGGCCTGCAGTATCTGGTTGTTAAAGAGGGCGACGGCGCACAGCCTGGTCCCGACGATGTGGTTACTGTACACTATACCGGCAAGCTGATTGACGGCACCGTGTTTGACAGCAGCGTGGAGCGCGGCGAGCCCGCCACCTTTGCTGTCGGTCAGGTCATCCCCGGTTGGGTAGAGGGTCTGCAACTGATGCGCGAGGGTGCAGCTTACAGGCTGTTCATCCCCTCCAATCTTGCCTATGGCCCCCACGGCACCGGTCCCATCCAGCCCAACTCGACGCTCATCTTTGACGTGCAGTTGCTCAAGGTAGAAAAGGCAGAAAAGAAGTAAAACGATTATTCCTTTATTATAGAAATGAAGAAGTTTTTATTCATGGCCATGGCAGCCCTGTTGATGACGGGTATGGCCAGTTGCAACAGCAACAACAACGAGACCACCAGCCCCGAGACGACCGAAGAGGCCACCACCGAACCTACTGTTGAGATCAAGGACAACCTCACCCTGGGCCGCGAATTCCTGGAGGAGAACGCCAAGAACGACAGCGTCAAGGTGACCGAGAGTGGTCTGCAGTATATCGTACTGAAAGAGGGCAAAGGCATCAAGCCCGGCCCGACCGACAAAGTTGTCGTGCACTATACCGGCAAGCTGATTGACGGCAGAGTATTTGACAGCAGCTTGGACGACGGCGAGCCTGCCACCTTCGGCGTGGATCAAGTGATTGCAGGCTGGACCGAGGGTCTGCAACTCATGAGCGAGGGCTCCGAGTACAGGCTGTTCATCCCCAGCGAGTTGGCATACGGCTCTAAGGGTTCTAAGGGTTCTATTCTCCCCAACTCGACGCTCATCTTTGACGTAAAACTGATCAAGGTAGAAAAACAGAACTAAAAACATTTATATCAACTTAAATCAATTTTAAAAGACAAGTTTTTATTATTATGAAGAAGATTTTAGCAATTGCAGCTGCCGGTCTGCTGACCGTAGGTTTTGTTGGCTGCAACAGCAAGAGTGCAAGTGGTAGCAGTGAAGCAATGGATTCGCTGAGCATGGCTTTCGGTGACCTCTATGGTTCCGGTATGGGCCAGCAGCTGCGCAGCATGGACTCCACCATCGATATCGATCAGGCCCTCAAGGGTATGGAGTTCATCGCCAACGCTGACACCAGCAAGAATTTCCAGATGGGTCTCCAGATGGGTATGCAGATCGCTCAGCTCTATCAGGGTATTGAGGAGCAGTGCGGTATGCCCATCAACAAGAGCCTGTTCATGAAGCACCTGCGTGAGGCGCTGATGAAGACCACTCCCGTAGGCCAGGAAGAGATGATGGCTATCCAGAGCAAGATTGAGCCTCTTCTCAAGAAGGCTATCGAGCAGTCTCCCAAGGCCATTGCCAACAAGAAGGCTGGCGAGGAGTACATGGCCAAGCTGAAAAACGACAAGGACTACACCTTCACCAAGAGCGGTATCGCCTACAAGGTGCTCGCAGCTGGCGAGGGCAAGAACTTCAGCGACAGCGATGTCGTTAAGGTGAACTACGTTGGTAAGCACATCGACGGCACCGAGTTTGACAAGAGCGGTGAGAACCCTGTGCCCTTCAACCTGAAGCAAGTCATCCCCGGTTTCGCCGAGATGATCCAGCTGATGAAGCCGGGTAGCAAGGTTACCGTGGTTATCCCCGGTGAGCTCGCTTACGGTCCTCAGGGTAGCCGTGGTGGTATTGAGCCCAACGAGACGCTGATTTTTGACATCGAGACCCTCGGTGTTGATGACGCTCCCAAGACTCCCAAGATGACCATGCCCGTCAAGATGAAATAATCTTTAGGGAATAAACTGAAGAAACAAACCGCCCAGGTCCATGATGGTCCTGGGCGGTTTTATATACGTTCATGTGAGTTCGACGAGGCTTTATTGACCTAACCTGCTCCCACCTCTTATCTAATATCTATTATCTGATATCTATTATCTAAATAACTCGTCACAGCCAGAGGAGGAAGTCCTCGCGCTGGAGTTTGGGATTGGGATTGAGGATAGCGATTTTGTTGTTAGAGTAAGTCTGGCCCATGGGCATATAGTCACAGCAGGCAGTAAACAGACTTGACATCGCCTGGCTGTGGTTGAGGTTACGAAGCACGAGCACGCATCGGGCATCCAGCAGGCGCTTTAACAAGGTTTCATCGGCCGGGGCGTTGACCAGCCCCATTGTCGGGGCATCATCGACTGCGAGCAACTCATCGACCGCCACCTGGGCTGCATCATAGCATTCCACACGATCCAGCTGGCTCTGCAGCACACGCACGGCAAGCGCCTTGTGCTCCAGTTGACCGTCACAGAGGTAGAGTCGGCTTGCACGGTTCACTGCCAGCATGGCAACACTCTCCACGCCCGTAGCAGCGCCCACTTGCAGGATGCGCTCGGGATTGAAGAAATTGGTCACCCTGAACAGCAGCCTAGCCTCACGTTCACTGATGAGGTCCATCTCTCGACGTTGTTGCCGCGTGGTGCAGTCCTTGATGGTGACGATGAGTTGATGCATGCCCTCATAGGCATAATAAGGCAGGCGCTGCCGCCATACGTTGCGCACAAACTGGTAAGCAAAGGGCGAATGGATACCGAAGCCGCCACTACGGTGGTGGCGGCTCCAGGCATTGAGATATCGTCTTGATTTAGTCATTTGACTTTAGTCACTAGTTACCAGTCACTAGTCGCTAGTCAGTAGTCATTGATAGCTCTTATTCCTTATCGGCTACCTCTTCCTTCTTGCGGAACTTGCTGCCGAAGATGGCATAGTTCAATGCCAAGAGGAGCAGCAGATAGATCACTGTCACTGACACCTTGGCCCAAGTCTGCGTCTTATTGACCTCGTCGGGCACGAACTTGAAGTCAATCTCGTGTTCGCCGGCAGGCAACTGCAACGCACGCAGCACATAGTTCACACGGCCCATCTCGACGGGCTTGCCATCGACAGTTACCTTCCAACCCCAGGGGAAATATACCTCACTGAACACTGCCAGGCCACCAGCGGCGCTGTTGCTCTTGTAGGTCAGGTGGTTGGGAGCATAGGACGTCTCATAGATCGTGTCGCCGGGCTGGACAGCCTTGGCCTCACCGAGCTGCTGCTTGAACTTGGCATCGGCAACGGCGCTGCGGGCGGGATTGAAGTTGTCCAGGAACGCCATCTCCTGGTCGGCATTGTTGACATAGGTGAGCGAGTCGACAAACCATGCGTTGCCCAGGGCATCGGGATTGCGTTGAACGGTCTGCTCGTCAACAATGATGTAACGGGTGTTGAGCATGTTCAGCACCTGGAAATTGTTCTTGGCAATCTGGTTATTGATCAGGTCGTTGTAGCGCGACAACTTGGCTGCATGATAGCCGCCGACGGTCTTGTGGAAATAGCTGGGCATGGCCTCGCCGAAGTGCTGCACATCCATCACACGATAGTTTATGTCCTTGTCTTGCAGAATCTGGCTGTCGGCAGGACGCGGTGCGAAGGTCTGCTCGGGCAGGTCGTAGTGCGAAGTGAAAGTGTCGGAATTGATGTAGCGCTTGTTCACGGCATACATGTCCACCAGCACGATACCGGCCACCACGAGGGTTGCCACCATCTCGCTGAGTTTACCCTTGAGGTAGGCAAAGATGACTGCAAAGCCCACCAGGATGACGAACAGGCTACGCCAAGCGTCGCCGCTCACCATGGCACCACGCACGGCAGCGATAGCAGCATCAATGCTGGGATACTGCTGAATCTGTCCCGAAGCCACGAGCTGCTCATACTCCTCGGCCGAGAAGTGTCCGAAGATGCCCGGGAAGATCGCTGTCAACAGGCAGATGACGGCACTCAGGCCGAAGGAGGCGATCAGCGCCACCTTGTGCTTGCGCCAGCCGTCGGGCTCCTTGAAGAGTTCCCGCAGGCCCAGCACAGCAAGGACAGGCATCGCCAACTCGGCAATGACGAGTATCGAGGACACTGTCCTGAATTTATTGTACATGGGGAAGTGGTCGATCATCCAGTCGGTGAGCCACATCATGTTGTGACCCCACGAGAGCAGGATGCTGATGATGGTAGCAATGAGCAGTGCCCACTTCACGGGACCCCTGACGATGAAGCAGCCCAGCAGGAACAGGGCACAGATGAGAGCGCCGACATAGACGGGGCCGTTGGTCATCGGCTGGTCACCGAAGTATTGAGGGAACTGACCCAGGACCTGATAGTCCTGCTGGCTCATCTCGCCGCTGTTGGCCATATTCTCGGCCTTCTTGGTTTCGGCCAGGGTGAGCATGCGGTTGTCGCCGTGCTCGGGCTTGATGGTTGCTCCACCCTTCACATTAGGAATAAGCAGCGTGAAGGTCTCGCCCTTGCCGTAACTCCACTGGGTGATGTAGTCCTTGTCCAGACCGCCGGCGGTGGGCTTGGCACTAACGGCATCCTCGCCTTCGGACGAGAGTTCGCTGTGACCGCCACGCATCGTCTCCTGGGTGTACTTGTAGGTCAGGTACAGATTGGGAGAATTGGCCAGCAGGGCAAGACCCGCAGCGACAGCCAGAACAACGGTGGCAATACACCAGCGACCCACCTGCTTGTCACGGATAGCCTTGACCAGGAATGCGATCACCAGCGGCACGATAAAGAACAGCGAGTAATAGGTCATCTGCACGTGGTTGCTGGCGAGCTGCAGCGCGGCAAAGAAGGCTGCCACTGCCATACCACCCAAGTACTTGCCTCGGTAACACCACACGATGCCGGCAATGGTGGGTGGAATATAGGCCAGCACCATCAGTTTCCAGATGTGACCGGCACCCATCAGGATGAAGAAGTAGCTCGAGAAGGCATAGCCGATAGCACCCAGCACGGCATAGTACCACTTGACCTTGAAGGCCAGCATCAGCAGGAAGAAGCCCAGCATCAGCAGGAAAACCCAGCTCACGGGGGTCGGGAAATACAAGCGATAGAGCGCCGATGCCGGATTCAGCATGGTGGTCCCTTCATAGGACGGTGAGATTTGGAACGTGGGCATACCGCCAAACAGGGCGTCGGTCCACCAGGACTTCTCGCCCGTTTGTTCCTGGAACGCCTTGGTCTCCTGACCGTTGGCAGCGCCCTGCATCACGTCGTGCTGCTGCAGCACGTCACCGTTCACGTCATTGGGATAGAAATAAATCCAGCTGATAGCGGCAAAAGTAATCACCGCAATCACAAAGTGGATCACGTCGGCCAGCGACAGCGACCCAATCAGTTTCTTGTCTAAGTTACTCTTCATTATCGTCGTTAATGATTTGGTTTTCTTGATTACAACCTGCAAAGGTAGTAAAAAGTTTTTAGTTGGCAGTTATTTGCCCCGTTCATCCTTATGAAATGCACAACAGGTGTTAAAGACACATCCGCACTCCAGATGCTGGAATGCGGATGACATAATTCGTTTAATTGGCTTCGCCGAGCTAAAGGTTCGCGTAATTCGCAGTAAAAAACTAGAATTCGGTGAAGGAGAGGGGCATGGTATCCTGGAAACTGTCAAGGATGTAGATCTTTTCCTTGCCAGCGAGGATGAGCTCGATGGGATGGCCGTTCTTCTCAAATTCCAGGAAAGCCTGACGGCAGACGCCGCAGGGAGCGGTAGGCTCCACGACAAACTCGTCTCGCGTGTAAGAAGTGATGGCTACCGACTTGACGGGCACGCCAGGGAATTTTGCGCCTGCAGCATAGAGTGCGGCACGCTCACCGCAGATGCCCGCAAAGGCCGCATTCTCCTGATTAGCACCGATAAACACCTCGCCATTGTCTAGCTCTAGAGCGGCTCCAACCTTGAAGTTGCTATAGGGCGAATAGGAATTCATCGTGGCCTCTCGAGCGAGGTCAACTAATTTTTTTTGCTCTTCGGTGAGCTCATTATAAGAATAAACCCTTACCTTTGTGGTGATTTTCTTTTCAGTCATAACGAAATTATGAGTTTTTACTTAGAACGCAAAATTATAGATAATTTCCCGATAAACAAGCGAATTTACATTTTTTGCTTGATTTTTGCCATTTTTTATGCCTTTACGGCCTCTTCACAGACTACAAGACAGGATTATTTGGACTATATCGAGCGCTACAAGCGTGTGGCGCTTCAATATGAACGCGACTATGGAGTGCCCGCCAGCATCACGCTGGCCCAGGGACTGCTCGAGAGCTATGCCGGCAAGAGCCGCATGGCTCAGGAGGCCAACAACCACTTCGGCATCAAGGCCTATCACTGGCAGGGCGAAGTCTATGGTGGCAGCGACTCCACGGGCACCAGGGTGGGCTACCGCAAGTATGGCGCACCCGAGGATTCCTTCCTGGACCACGCCAAGTTCCTGAGAGGTCCTCGCTACAGCATCCTCTATGAGTTTGAGGTGACCGACTACCGCAGCTGGGCACAGGGGCTCAGGGACTGCGGCTATGCCGAGGATGTGAACTATCCCACCAAGCTCATTCGACTCATCGAGCAATATGAGCTCTACGCCCTCAACGGCGGCAAGCGACTGGACGGCAACAAGCCCGTCGCCCAGCAGGTCGATGCCGACGAGGAAACCCCGAGCAGTTCGCGCTGGCACCACCGCAAGCGCCGCGACCGCAATCGCGACCAGAACGTCGCCCAGCAACAGGAACAGCCCCAGGACCTGCCGCAGTCCTTCACGCCGATGCGTCTGGGTCCCGTCGCCTCGAGCGCCGATAATGATTAGGCTTTAGGTTTTAGGCTTTAGGTATTAGGTGTTGGCGGATGCCAACTAAGGACTAAAGACTAAAAACTAAGGACAAGAAACTAAGGACTAAAAACTTTTTACTACCTTTGCATTATCTAATGAACCTATATTTAATGTCAAACCTTTAAATAACTGATTTTATCATGTTTGGAAAATTTCAGGAACATCTCCAGAAGGAGCTCGCCGACATCCAGGCTGCCGGTTTGTACAAGAACGAACGCATCATCACCACGCCGCAGCGCGCCGACATCAAGGTGAAGCCCAACGACGAGGTGCTGAACTTCTGCGCTAACAACTATCTCGGCCTCAGTGACAACAGCCGCCTCATCAAGGCTGCCACCGAGACCATGTCACACCACGGCTACGGTATGTCGTCGGTACGCTTCATCTGCGGTACCAGCGATATCCACAAGGAACTGGAGGCTGCCATCGCCGACTATTTCCACACCGAGGACGCTATCCTCTACGGCTCATGCTTCGATGCCAACGGTGGTCTGTTCGAGGCCCTGTTGACCGAGGAGGATGCCATCATCAGCGACTCGCTGAACCACGCTTCGATCATCGACGGTGTGCGCCTGTGCAAGGCTAAACGCTACCGCTATGCCAACGCCGACATGGGCGAACTCGAGGAGTGCCTCAAGCAGGCCCAGGAGCAG
>JBGUJU010000038.1:0-21913 GCA_045114065.1 Sodaliphilus sp. | reverse complement strand
TTAATAAAATTTTAAAAAATAATTTGAATAATTTCCCGCCCGTAGGGCGGTTTTATTTCTAGCAATTGAATTATGACACACCCTCATTCTAGCAATTGATTGATGACACAGCCTGATTCCTTTATGGTGTCTTGACTACTTGGCGTAGATGTCTCCTGTGTCTTTTCGGGATTTGTCGGGTCCCCATTCACGGTAACGAATCCAGACGTGGAGCCAAGCGCGAGCAATAGAGTCTATCGCATCGGTAAGAATCATCGCGCTATATTTATCAAAATCTTTTACGGCCTCAGTCTCCTGGTAATCGGTCCAGTTGACATTACCCACATCGGTGGGCACCATCTCCTGTGCCAACATGAAGGAATATTGGGTAACGGCCTCCATGTATTCACGGGCACTGCTGATGCCGCTGCCCCAAGCGTAAACAAAAGGTCGCGTAATGATATTCTCTTCTACCGTCTTCATGAGGTCAGACATCTTCTCATTGGCCAACGGATAGCCGTCAGGGTCATAGAAGAAACGTTCATTGTCCTTGTCAATCCTGTAACACTTCTTGACTTGATTTTCCCATTGTGCCTCGATTGCGGCATGGATGACACCCAGCGAACGGGCATCGCAGTGCAGGGGCATGTGACCATCGGCGATGTAGTGGCTCAGGATAAACATGCGCATCGCCATGTGGGTGGATGACGGTGCGATGGAATTTCCCTTCTCCTCGCGGTACTGAATCTTGAAGTTGTCCACGACGGTGTGGCACAAAGCCTCGCAACGATCGTTCAGGTTGGTCTTCTCATCTACGATGAAGGGGATCTTCTCCTTGTAAATCTTTGACTCGGACATCATCAATCGGCGCACTTCCATCGTATCAGGCAACTTGAGATACCTAGGCTTTTCTCCTGCCAAGAACAACGTGTGTTTCTGGCCATGACTGGTTCCCATGTCCTTAAATACCGCATCGGGATACCAAGCCCCCTGTACCACAAAGTCACGATGATTCTTGAACCATCGCACCAAGGTGCGGGCATATCTATTGATCTCCTTACACTTTGATCCTGTTCCTTCGGTCTCGGGAATGGGCCCCTTTTCAAGGCGCTTGATGGCCATCATAGCCAGCCATGCATGAGTATATTGTTTCATAAAATAAAGAATTAAACTGGTTTACAATTGACACCACATCGGTGGTTGTCATAGTTTACTCGGACAAAGATAATGATTTCTGATAAGACTCCAATCTATTCTATTGAAAAAACGCTTACCTTTGCGACATGATGACAGCAAGCGAGATTATTGGATACATGGAGTCGCTGCAGAATGAGAAGCAGCGGCAGGAGCTCATGCGCTTTTTCAAAACCGGGCCTGGCCAGTATGGCGAGGGCGACGAGTTCCTGGGCCTGAAAGTGCCGCAGACACGTGAGGTCCTGAAACTGACAGTAAAAGACACACCACTCGACGAGATACCCGAACTGCTCATGTCACGCTGGCACGAGGTGAGGCTGTGCGGACTGCTGATGCTGGTGGAGAAGTTCGGCAAATTGGCAAAGAAACGGCTAGAGAATGATGAGGCGGCCATCCACGGACGCGACGAAATCGTCAAGATGTACCTGCAACACGCCGAGCGCGCCAACAACTGGGACCTGGTGGACTTGTCGGCACCCAAGATTCTCGGTCACTGGCTCCTGCTGCCCACCCACCTGGGCGACAAACGTGAAATCATGGATGGCTTGGCAAGCAGTTCCTGCCTATGGCGACAACGCATGAGTATGGTCTGCACCTGGAAAACCACCCAAGCCGGTGACCCGTCATGGTGTCTGCGCTATGCCGAATGGCACCTGCACCATCCTCATGACCTGATGCACAAAGCCGTCGGCTGGATGCTGCGCGAGGTGGGCAAGCGATGCAGCATGGACCTGCTGCGCCAGTTCCTTGAACGCCATGCCCACGAAATGCCCCGCACCGCCCTGCGTTACGCCATCGAACAAATGTCGGACGACGAACGCAAGTACTGGATGAAGGCTTAACGACGTGTTGCCTGATTGCCCTTTACCAGCTCATAGGAAACCTTGACCAGCCGCTTGAGGACCGTGTCATCGACATCGGAGTTCAAGTTGACGCTGATCCAGTAGCGCTTGTTCCCGTTATAGGGCTCGCCGATGGCTTGATAACGCTCCTTGAGTTCCGCCATCTCGGCGGGATCGCACTTGACTGTGATCGAGGTAAAGTCATCGATGTTGAAGTAGCAGAACATGTGCCCCCCGACGTAGAACACGAGGATGGTGAACTTGCCCCGCGAGAATTTCTCAAAAGGGGTGCCCTCGGTCACGCCAGGTAATGACAGGCAATATTCGCGAAACTCCTCGATATTCATGTTTGTTCAATTCTTTTATTGATACTCGAAATCAACGTTCCCCTGCCCTCTCTAGTCTTAGAGGGGGCGTTGCTAACGCATTGATTCACATTGTGTAGTTTCGTCAAACTCATGTTACTTGAGGTAGCGGGAGAAGAATTGCCAGATTTCCTCGCCGGTATCGATGTCGTCGGTGTGCCAGCTGTGGACACCGCCAATGACCTCGTAGAGCCACACGTCACAGGCAGTAGTGGGACTCGTGTAGCGGTGCTTGACGACAGGGTGAACTTGCGGACCCTTCAGGCTCTCAACGGTGTCAGTCACTTCATGGGTGCAGCGGTTCTTAGCCACCCAGTAGCCAATAGCGACAGGGACAGGCAGATAGGCGCCCCAACCACCCTTGTTCTCCAGGTCACCCGTCCACTCCGAGACACGATCCTCGGTGCCGTGGATCTCCATGAGCGGGATGGGTCGCGACGCCTCCATTTGTTCATACATCCACAGCATCGTCAGCCCGGCGATAGGAGCCACAGCCCTGAAGGTGTTTTGCTTGCTATAGGCCATCAGGTAGCACATCTCGCCACCATTGGACATACCCGTCAAGAAGGCATTCCTTCGGCTCAGGTGATGGCGTTTCTGGACATAGCGGGCAATCTCGCACAACGCCTTCACGTCATCCACCTTCCACCCTTGCTGAAAGGGATAACCCACATTCCAACTGGGTTCTCCCTGCGGGTCGTTCAACCCTTGAGGAATGCAGACGGCAAAGCCATGCCTGTCGGCAGTTCCTATCATGATGTTCTCACGCCTGATGCCTGCGCCATAACCGTGCAGAACAACGACCAACGGCGCGTCGGCTTGCAAGCCGTCGGGCAGGTACATCACCCAATGACGCATGTAGCCATCGACCTTGAGAGAGTCTTCCACATACTGCCCCGCGCCAGCCGTCAGGCTACATAATGCCAGCACCGTGGCCAGCAAAGCGACTTTGAGACTATTCATTGGATTTTGATTGAGGTATCACGAGATTGAGAATAACACCCGCGAGGGCCGAGAGTCCGATACCGCTCAGCGAGAAGGAGCCCATCGGGATGATAGCACCACCGATGCCCAAGGTCAACGTCACGCTCACGATGATGATATTACGCGTCTGGTTCAGGTCCACCTTGTGGTTGACCAGGTTCTGGATGCCCACCGATGCAATGGAGCCGAACAGCAACAGCATGATGCCACCCAGCACTGCTGAGGGGATGCTCTGCAACAGGGCACTCAACTTGCCGATGACTGAGAAGACGATGGCTGTGCCTGCCGCAATGCGGATAACAGCAGGATGGGTGACGCGCGTAATCTGCATGGCACCGGTCACCTCACTGTAGGTCGTCACGGGAGGGCCGCCGAAAATGGCAGCTGCCAAGCAGGCCAGTCCGTCGCCCAGCATGGTGCGGTGCAAACCAGGATCCTTGACGAAGTCCTTATCGGCCACAGCGCTTACCACATAGACGTCGCCGATGTGCTCAATCACAGGCGCAATGGCAACAGGTATCATAAACAGGAATGGCTCCCAAGCGAAATTGGGCAACTTGAAGTGGGTGATACTCCCCGGCAAGGCAAACCAGGGCGCACTGCTCACTGCCGAGAAATCAACTAACCCCATGCACACCGACACGATATAGCCCACAACGATGCCACAGACCACGGGCACCAACTTGAGCAACCCACGCCCAAGGACGAGGACGAGTATGGCAGTCAATAGCGATGTAAAAGCCAATAACCAATGCTCCTGCGCCATATTGACCGCAGCCGGCGACAGCGACAGACCGATGCAGATGATGACTGGTCCGATGACTACAGGCGGGAAAAGCCGCTCGAGCAGTCTCCTACCCTGCCACTTGATGAGGGCCGACATCACAAAATAGACCAGCGCCACACCAGCCATGCCCGCCAATGTGCCGGGCATGCCCCACTGCTTGGAGGCAGAAATGATGGGCGCAATAAAGGCAAAACTAGACCCCAAGAAGATGGGCACCTTCCCCTTGGAGACAAGGTGAAAAATGAATGTACCCAAGCCAGCGGTAAACAGGGCTGTTGCAGGGTCTAGCCCTACGAGCAAAGGAACAAGGACAGTGGAGCCGAAGGCCACGAACAGGAACTGAATGCCCACGATGGTCTTGCGAGCGGAGGTTAGATTAGTGGTTTCCATAGATAACGCTGATTAGAAATCTCTTTTGACGGTACAAAGATAGTGCAAGCCGAACACAATGGCAAATAAAATTTGGCATTGTTGAGGCGAAGCCTATCTTAGCCGAACGTAGAGAGGCAACTAGTGCAAGGCGGTGTGTCATAATTGCGACACGGTAATATAACCGTGCTATCGCACGGGAAATTAAACAAATTAATTATAAAATTTTTATTAATATAAATAAAATATTAATTTTAATTTAAAAATTAGTTTAATTTCCCGCCCGTAGGGCGGTTATAATTCTAGCAATTGAATTATGTCACACCCTCTTGGTTTTCTTTTCAAAGAATTTGAGATATCTGATTGACGTCAGGCCTCCGGATTATTGTCGGGATATGTGGTCTCGTCCAGTTCTACGGGAGTGGCGAGAATGTCCTCCCCTTGGGCAGCATATTCAGCGGGCAAGGGCGGCGGCAGCACTTCGGTGGTTGGGACAGGAATCGGCGTGCGGTCAGCAGTCAGTTTAGCGATATACTTAGCAGCCACGAAGATGATGATAAGTCCCAAGATAATCAAGGGGATTCCCGCCGACAAGGGGGGTGCGTAGGATTCATCTGCCATCGTCTCGGGTGTTGCCCAAGCAACGATCGTGGCAGTCGTATTGTTCACCACATGGATAAAGACCGTGGGCCAGATGCTGCGCGTGCGGTAATAAACCCAGCCCATGAAGATGCCGATGATAGTCGCAGTAAAGCCCTGGGCAAAATTGAAATGGGCAACAGCGAAGAATAGCGCCGATATCACGATAGCGAACCACGGATTCCAGTTCTTTTCCAACAGCCTGCGTTCAATGGCACCACGGAAGATTACCTCCTCGGCCAGCGGTCCTATCAAGCATACAGACAGGATACCCACAGGATTCTTCATCATCTGCATGAGCGTTTCCATCACGTCAGGTTCCTCGGGGAAGGGAAGATAGAATTCGGCAGCAACATTGAATATCAACATGCCAATGGCTGCTACTGCAGTCCACAAATACAAACTCCTTGATGAAAATGCTTCACCGAAGGTGTAACCGTAGTTGATGCCAAATCGCGTGTATTTTCTTTTCCAGAAGACAAGAAGCACAAGCAGATCATCCACAAAAAGGATTAGCGACCCTATCCAAGGGTGATCCATTAACACCTCGACACTAGGGAAAGGATGACCCATAATCGCACAGGCAATATAGCCTGCAATCATCACCAAAAACGTCGCGATGACATTGATCACCAGCCAGATAATTAAATATTTAAATGCTGCTTTCATAGTTTTGTTGTGTTTTATGTTTGTTTTTGCCCATTAGACGCTGTGATGCCCGCAAAAACTACATGGATAACAAGAAAAACTTCCTATCGGGGCAAAAGAAGCCCTTAAAAAAACAACAAATAAGTATTCTTGCACATTTTTAGACAAAATATGACAAAAAGCGCCCGAAATATTTTGAAAATCAGAACTTTTTGACGTTATTTGCAACACCTTTTAAAAAGAATGGGTTGATGAGCCATCCTGGATGGAGGCCATCCTCCCGATGTTTAACAATTAAAATCTAAACAGACTTATTATGAACAGACTATCTTTAATCATGATGACGATGCTCACGCTGATAATCATGTCGGCGTGCGGCACGAGTAACGGCTTGACCAAAGCCGAACGCGAAGCTGCCATTACAAGGCAAGTACAGGAAGGCCTTGACACACGCCACTACACCATCGCTGTGGACTGGATGAGACCGCTGGGTGGCATGGCGCAGCACGTGAGTTCCAACTTTGAGCTGAAGGTGAACGTTGACGAGGTGGACTGCTACCTGCCCTACGTCGGCGAGGCCTATCGCATCCCCTATGGCGGTGGCAAGGGCCTGAACTTCCAGGGTAAGATTGAGAATTACAGTATCAACTACCTCACGAGTAACCGCTCCCATATCGAGTTCATGGTCAACAATGGCGAGGATGTCTATCACTTCCGCATCGATGTGTTTAACAATGGCAAGGCTATCATTGACATCATAGCCCAGGATCGCGATGCCATCTCGTTTGACGGCGAGATGATTTTCAAATAATAGACACTGTCTGGACTGATTGTTTTTCGTCAACTGATTAAACCATCACGGCAACTCATAGTCATTAATATAAACGACATCAGGTCAACTATTGACCGAAATTGATTGACTAATCATCTCTAAAAAATACTTCAAAGATATGAAAAAGAGTTTATTATTGACCATGATGCTGCTCATTCTTGCAGCATGCAGCACAGGCAACAAAGTTGTTGATGTGCAGCGCGCCGAGGCCGTCAAAGCACTCCTTGAGTCTCAGCAATTTGTCGTGATGGTGGGATCGATGCGCCCGCTGTCGGCTCCCACGGTATCGGTGAGCCAGGGCCAGAAGATGATCATTCGCGACGGCATGGTGACCTGCTATCTGCCCTATGCCGGATCAGGACAGAATGTGGGCTACGGAGCCAGCGGCTACAAAGCCCTGAACTTCTCGAGCCGGATTCTGGACTATAAAGTTGAATACCCGAAGCCCGACCGTGCCCGTGTGACCTTCAGGGTGGATAACGGTGACGACAACTACCGCTTCCACGTCGAGGTGTTCATGAACGGCAAGACGACCATCGACGTTGACCCGCGTGGCCGTGATGCCATCTCCTATAGCGGGATGATCCATGGCCTGGAAATCCTAGGCGACTAATCGCCATCAACTGTAAGAAAATAGCGGGAGCGGCACAATGTTGTGTCGCTCCCGCTATTTCACTATCTTACGCCACCCGTTCTACGCCTTGACCGTGATGCGGCTGACGGTGTTGTTATTGCTGTCGCGCTCGACCTGGATCTGGGTTGTGATGTGCTCCTTGAGGCTCTCGACGTGGCTGATGATACCCACGCGACGGCCGCCGATATCATAGAGGCGATTGAGCGTATCCATCACCTTGCTGAGGTAGTCCTCGCTGAGCGACCCGAAGCCCTCGTCGATGAACAACGTGTCCATACTGAACATTTTTCCTGTCGTGCTCGACAAAGCCAATGCCAGGGCCAGAGAAACCATGAAACTCTCGCCACCAGAGAGGGTATTGACCGACGTGAGGTCGCCTTGCAGCTGGTCGCGCACCAGGATGACGACAGCATCAGGTTGAGCCTCTAGCGTATAGCGGTCGTTGAACTGCCTCAGGTAGCCATTGGCAATGTGCAGCAGTTCGCCCAGGATATAACTCTGGGCAATCCTGCGGAAAGTCTTGCCATCGGCACTTCCCAGTCTCCTGTTTAACTCAGCCCACTGCAGGTACTCTGCCTCGGCCTTGTCCAACGCTTCCTTCTTCTGGCCCTTGAGGCGGACGTTCTCTTCGTCGGCTCTGAGTTTCGCCTTCAAGTCGGCGTATTGGCTCTGAGCAGCATTGAGTTTCTCCTCGTTCTCGGCAATCATGGCCTCGAGTCGTTCGGCATTCTCTTCGCCGATATCGGGCTTCTTGTTCTTCAGTTCCTGCTGCCGCTTGTTCAGTTCCCCGATTGCACCAGTGGCGTTGTCAATCGCCTTGTAGAGCGCCTGATGCGCTACCCTGATGGTCTCAATCTCCTCTTGACGGTGACTGTTGAGCTCGGACAGACGCTCCATCGTGATATTGGG
The DNA here is from genome assembly GCA_045114065.1 of Sodaliphilus sp. Classification (GTDB taxonomy): domain Bacteria; phylum Bacteroidota; class Bacteroidia; order Bacteroidales; family Muribaculaceae; genus Sodaliphilus. The sequence continues at coordinate 13,731 of JBGUJU010000038.1, read as the reverse complement.
GTGCTGGTCGCAGTACTGGTCGAGCGCTGCCTTTGCCGTATGAGCAGCTTCCTTTGCATTGTCAAGTTGCGTATTCCATTGCAGGTATTTGCTGTCCATGTTGCGCCAACGGTTTTCCAGGTCACCAGGCACCTGGTCGGTGGTAAGACCGTTATCCTTCAGGCCCGAGATGCTTTCCTTGGCCTGGGTCATAGCAGGGATGGCAGTGCGACGCACCTCGATGAATTGCATCAGTTCCTGCCTCCTGGTCACCAGACTCTGGTAGTTAGCGGCATCGGTCTGCAACTGCCTGATGAACTCATCGCTGGCACGCTGCTGCCAGTCTTCCATGACGAGCAGCTTGTCAAGTTCGATAGCCCGTTCGGCAGCCTCGGTCTTATTGCTCTCGATAACCATCTTTTGGTGCTTGATGCTCTCCTTGATGGTGTTGAAGTGCATCTCGGCCTTGTGGCATGCTTGGTTCGTCGCGTTGAGTTGCTGTTGGGCCTGCTGGATTCTCTTGCTGAGCAAGTTGGCCTCGGTCAACTTGCTGTTGAGTTCGGTCATCTCCTTTTCCAGGTCAACGATGAGCGCATCGGCCATGGTCTTATCAGCCATTTCAGCGGCACTTCGGCCACAGTTGGCAAGCTGCTGCTGGAGGCCAGCCCAATGGGTCTCTCGCTCGGCTTTCCGCTTCTTGAGGTCATTGGTGGCATTGACGATTCGAGGTTCCAAGTCACGGATAGCCTTCTCGGTGACTTGGATTTGGGTTTGCGTCTGCCTCAGGTCCTCCTCAGCCTGGTTGAACTGCGCTCTCAATTCCTTGAGTTCACTGTCGGCTTTGGGTGCCAATACATGGGAAATGGTGTTGCCGCAGATGGGACAGGGTTGCCCCTCTTGCAGAGTCTCCTGGGCATGGATGAGCAACTGGTTCCAGTCGGTCATGCGCTCGACGGTCTTCTGCAACTCTTCCCTGCGAACGCGTTTCCCGTCGATTGTAGCGGCTATCTCGTCAAGCAGCTTTTTCTCATCGGCATGCTTGTCATTCAAGTCATTAAGTAGAGCCTCGGCATTGGTCACAGCATCGTGCTTGTCCTTGAGCGTTTCCAGCGCACGGCAGGTCTTGTTAAGGACATCCATCTTGCCGCTGATATCGGCGATCTCGAATGAACCATACTGCTGCTTGAGTTCCCTGAGGACTTGATCCTCCTGCTGCGCCTTTTCCCGAGCGGTCTCAAAGGCCTTTTGGGCATCGGGCAGTTGCTTCTCATCTCTTGCCAAGTCATCGGTGAAGACGGTAATCTGCCTGTTCTTCTCGCGCCACTGGTTGATGAGCGTCACGATCTGCTTGATGGCGGCATACATCTCCCGGTTAGGCTCCTGCTGGGCAATGGCCTTGTCCATTTCATCAACCTCGGTCTGCTTGACATCGATGTCGGCAATAGCGGCACGCAATGCGGCGCACAGACGGTCAAACTCCTCTTGCAGCCCAGCCTTCTGCCCCTCCAGTTCCTGAATGCGGCTCGCAGCCTTCAGGTGTTCCTTCAACAGTTGCCTGGCTTCGGCAGTGTTGTCCCAATCCTTGAGCAGGGCGGCCTGAGTCTGATGGAGCGGGCTTGCGGTTTGGGCTTGTTTTTCCCTGAGTTCCGCGCTTTTCAGGGCGATGTCACGGTCGATGTTGGTTTTGTCTTCTACCCACTTGGCCATGGCTACGGCAAGCTTCAATTGGGCATCGATGGCCTTCTGGCTATTGTCAAGCTGGACCATATCACTGCTGATTTGGGCCTTCTGCTCATCGTCAAGCAAGGTGATGTTTTCCATCTGGCCAAGCAGAATCTTGCGTGCAGCATCTTTTTCCCCGGTCATTTTATGGATTCGGATGCTGATCCGCTCATAAATGTCGGTACCGGTCATCTTCTGGAGCAGCTCGGCTTTCTTGTCTGCGCTGCTATTGAGGAACTCGGCAAATTTTCCCTGAGCAAGCACGACCGTGCGGAAGAACTGCTCCATGTCGAGCCCGACGATCTTGACAATTTCATCGTCTATCTTTTTTATACCTTGAATCTCTACGTGAGAATTTGCCCCATCGTCGGTCCTGAGCGTGCGCTCGGGTTCCATGATTCTCCCCTCGTGTTTCTTGCGAGCACGCTGGATATGCCATGTGGCGACATAAGGGATGCCGTTGTTGTCATCAAAGGTCAGTTCAACGTCGGCACTGACTGCTCCACGCCGCAACAGTTGCTTCACGTCGTCGGTCTTGAGGTTGTCTTTCTCGTCGCCGTTCTGGCGGTTGGCTTGATAGTTTTCTTTCTTGGCTGCTTTCAGTCGCGGGGTGTTGCCATACAGCGCCAGACACAGGCAGTCGATAATCGTGGACTTGCCCGAGCCCGTATCGCCGGTGATGAGGAACAGGTGTTCATCCCTCAGCGGCGCGGCATCAAAGTCAATCACGGCATGCTCTATCGATGCGATATTATCAATGGTGAGTCGTTTGAGTTTCATTGTCTGTTTTCCTCCTGGATTAATCGGTAAATATAGTTGAACATCTCTTGCTGCTTCTGAGTCATGGGCTCACCTGTCGTGGTGATGAAGTATCTGTTGGCGACCTCGATGGGTTCCATCTTGTTGAATTCCTCGATGCTCAGTTGCGTCGGGCGCTCGGCAATGACCATCGTCGCTGTCTTCTTGATATCGCACAGGCGGCACTGCTTGTCCTCAACCGCCAGGGCGGCTCGCTCTTGGGCACCATGGGGCAGATATTGCTGTACCTTGACATTGAGGCGGATATAGGCGTTCTCGGTAGGGTCATGAGACTGAAGCAATCCCAATGCAGTCTCAAAGTCCACAGGCTCGCCGGCAGGTATGGTGTGCAACGGCTTCAGGTTCTTGATGCGCCGTGTCTCGACAACAGGACGTGAACCATGGCCATCAATTGTGACGATGCTCACCGAGTGCTCGCACTGCTCGTCAAAGCTCACGGGAATCGGGGTGCCGCAATAGCGTGCCCTGTCGCTCACGTCTTGCGGACGGTGGATGTGGCCCAGGGCAGCGTAGTCATAGCCCTCGCCCAGCACACCTATCTCTAGACACTCCATCATGCTGCGGTCATGGCCGGTAAAGTCACTGTCCTTCACCGCCAGATGGGCCATCAATACGACAGGCAGACCGTCGGGGTTCTGGGCATTTGCCTGGTCAAGCAGGGCTTGGAAATAGGCTTGCTGACGCCCGTCACGGTCGGTTTCGTGTCCCTCGACCTGAGGGAAAGAAGCCGCATAGGCAAACGGCACGGCAGCGACGACACCCTTGATGTCCTTGTCCCCTACCTTGATGATGTGACGATCCAAGTCGGCCTTACCCTCCTGGTTGCGAGCGATAGAACCGAGGACGGTCACATGGGCCAGTTGCCACAAGCGCCTGTCACAGTCCAAGCGCGACGCGCTGTCATGGTTGCCGGCGATGACAATGATGTCCATGTCGGGGCATGCTTTGCGGATGTTGAGCATTTCTTCCACATAGAGGTTGACAGCCGCATTGGACGGTGCCGAGGTGTGGAAGATGTCGCCGCTGATGAGCAAGGCATCAGGCGCCTGCTGACTCACGATGTCGGCCAGTTGCCGCAGGAAGTCGCGTTGCTCCTCGCTGCGGTCATAGTTATAGAAATTCTGGCCTATATGCCAGTCACTGGTGTGGATAAATTTGAACATACAACAATCGATTTCTTAATGAACTTGATCAATAATCATACTTATTTCTCCCCTTGAGATTTTTCTTTCAACAAATATAGGAAAAAACTTTGAGATATGCAAATCTGGCGTGTTAATAGTTGTTACTCCATTTACAAGAGTCTTGCTAGTTTTTTAATCGGCCTAACGGCCGAGAAATTTAACAAAAATATTTCTCGTGCAAAGCGCGATTCATTATCCGTTGATTGATTGATGACACAGTGCAACACATAAAAGACTTAGCGCCTTTGCGGCTTAGCGTGAGTCATCTGAGGCTAGTTCCTCGCGCTGCGGGTGGCGAGTTTCTTGCCGTTCTTGTCCCAGGTGTAGATCCAACTGCCCTTGCGGCTCGTGAAGGTGTCGCCCGTAGCGGCCAGCACCTCGCCCACACTGCTCACCGAGAAGGTGTGCAACCGCTTGCCCTTGGCATTATAGGTATAGTACCAGCTTCCCTTCTTGACGATGTAGAACGACTCGCTGTAGGCTACCACTTCGCCCTGGCTGGTGCTGAAGGTATACACTTTCTTGCCATTCTCGTCATAGACGTAGTGCCACGAGCGGGTGGTCTCGATATAGCTGATCTTCTGGGCCTGCATGGCGGAGAATGCCATGAGCATGATGAGGATAATTAGAATTCTTTTCATAACGATATCGGTTTATTTGATGATTTTCATGAGTTTATTGTCAGCCGTGTGAGGCAGCAGTTGCTTCAAGTGACCGAGGATTCGTTGCAGCGACTCCTCGGGCGAACGGTCACAGTGGCACGCCTCCTTGCCCAGCAGGTCCTCGGGTGTGGTCAACAGTGCCCAGCCCCAACCGTACTCGTGGCCGTGCTTGTCGCGGGGATAGACAAAATCCTGGGTAACGATGCGGCAAGCCATCTGCAGGCGCGTCACATAGCCGTCGAATCGGCTACGCATCCTGGTCCCCGTAAAGCCGCACAGACGGCGCAGGTCACGCGTGATGAGGCTGCCGTGCTCGCGCAGGGTCAATAAGATGGCCTCCTCGATGGAACCAGGTGCAGGAGCAGGATAAGCACTGCGGCGGTAGTTACAGAAGTCGGGCCACCACTCCATGCTGATGTACCCCGCCTTCTTGTCATAGAACTTGCCGTACACACAATTACCCTCGGTCACGATGGGGCCTTTCCACTTCCACATGGGCCAGTCCCAGCCCCCATCGCTATACACCACATAGCGGCAATCGTCATCCACCACTTCCTCGGCCGAGAATCCGCTGATGCCGCTATAGAGCAACGGCAGGAACCCGATTTCCTGAATCAGGTTCATCATCTCGTTGGCGTTATATATCATTCCCTGTTTCATGATAGTCAATGATTATCTGATTGTTTCATCTTTTGTGCCAATAACTTCACTTCATTTATCTCATGAACAAGTTGTTCGGTTGTGGGTAAATAGAGTTGGTATTGGCTTGCAAGAATGGTTTTGTTATCTTCTGGCAACGCCATTCTGACGGCTGTATCGTTTTTGCTGGTACAAAGCAATATGCCTATTGTTGCATTCTCATCAGGGGTCTTCTCCAAACGATCATAATAGTTGACATACATCTGCAGTTGGCCAAGGTCTTGATGCGTCAATTTGCCCGTTTTTAATTCAACAATAACAAAGCAACGAAGTAGCCTGTTGTAAAGCACAAGGTCAATGAAAAATTCATCATCCTCCAGCATAATGCGTTTCTGCCTTGACACAAACGAGAAGCCTTTACCCATCTCGAGCAAAAAGTCCACAAGATGGGAGATGATGGCACTCTCCAAGTCTTTTTCATAATACGCGGCCTGTTGCTTTAAGCCGAGAAATTCCAGTACCATCGGGTCTTTGATGATTTCGTGTGGGTCTTCGGGAATGCGTTCGCGACGCGCTACGGCGAGAACCGATTTCTTATCATTACTGAGAAGCAACCTCTCATATAACATAGAATTGATCTGCCGCTCTGTTTCTCTCGCCGTCCATGAGTTATTGACCGATTCCAGCTCATAGTATTCACGTTTATCGGGATCAGAAATGCTGATGAGTAGTTTGTATTGTGACCAATTCAATTGCGTCCGCACCGTGGACGCAATTGGATACATCCGATAAAACTGACGTGCTCTTTCTAGTTGACGAGTCCCAAATCCACTGCCATATTCTTTTTCCAAGGTCTTTGCAAGGGTCCTTACAATGTAGGAACCATAGTCAGCACGATCTTTACCTTGTTGTTCTTCCTCAAAGATACGTTTTCCAAGATTCCAGTACATTTGTACTCGACTGAAATCCACGCTACGGATAGCATTACTGCGGGCAGTTTCTATAATTCTGCGAACATCATTCAAGATGCCGCCAGACAGGTGGTTTGAAGATTCTTTATCGCTCATAACTCGTTTCAATGCTAAGCCATTTGTATTATTTAGTTCTAAGGATTTCATCCAGCTGGGGGTAGATTTCGTCCTCGCTGGTGTAGGGGTGGATGTGGAAGTAGGGGTTGCCGGTGAGCATGGCGGACAGTTGCGTCTTACCCTTGTCATAGAAGATGTGGCATGGAATGCCGTGGGCCTCGGCATAGGCCAGTTCATAGCCCACGCCCAACGAGGGGCAGGTGCATTCGCCGATGAGCACGTCGCTCTCGCGCAGCCATGCCGTGTCCTGGTCATAGATGCGGGCATCGCGTTCGCGACCCTGTTCCACAAGACTCAGGTTGCTCCTGCCTACATGCTCGGTCAGCACCACGTGGTTGCGCTGGATGTATTCAATCATACGTCGGTACAAGTCGGCGTCAACGCGCCCACCACGAATCGATCCCGCAAAATATATCTTCTTTGCCATAGTCTATTATTACTAAATCAAAACAATATTTGTTGAAAGCTTTGTCACTTAACAAAGTCCCAGAAATTATTGGGGGTGATGACAGTATAGTCTGTCGGTGAATACGACTTGATGAACTGTTCGGGAACGCGTGATTTGGCCCGAGGATTCCATTTGAACTCAAATGCCCGTATCATCCCGTCCTCTTCTTCAATCAGGTCTATCTCTTTTTGGTCATGCGTCCGCCAAAAGTACAATTGTGCAAAACTGCCGCTGTACATGTTGCGCTTGATACGTTCGCTCACCATCAAATTTTCCCACAACGCGCCAACATCGGTTCTCAGCTCAAGGGGCGCGTAATTGGAAATGACTGCATTGCGGATGCCGTTATCATAAAAATAGACTTTTTTACCCTTCTTGATTTCATTGCGCAGGTTGCGGCTAAAAGAATCAAGGCGGAAGACGACAAAACATTTCTCCAGGAGCCCGATATAACTCTCTACGGTCTCTTTGTCAACTCCCAAAAGGTTACTCAACTCATTATATGAGACTTCACTACCCACTTGCAGGGCAAGAGCGCGCACAAGTTTCTGCAAAACTTCGGGCTTCTTGATGCCCCGATAAGCCAAAATGTCCTTATACAAATAATCATTGGCCAAAGTCGCCAACGTCCGCTTAGCATGGGCCGTGTCGGTAACAACCCCCGGATAGCAGCCATAGATCAGTCGTTGTTGCAGCATACGTGATTCTTCACGTTCACAGGTTTCCCGGGCCAATTCTGAAAGAGACAAGGGATACAGGCGATACTCGATCGTGCGACCTGTTGCCGGCTCATTGATGCCGTTGGCCAACTCCAATGACGATGACCCTGTTACGATCACCTGAGTCGGCAACTTCAAGTCGGCTATCTTCTTGATCGTTAGCCCGATGTCCCTAACCCTCTGAGCCTCATCAATGAACACATATTGATAAGGTGACAACAAGGCCCTCAGCTCGGTGGTGCTTTTTCCCTCGATGAGCAAGACATCTTCCAGGTCATCGCAATTGAGCATGAGGACGTCACTTGCGCCATGGCTCAATGCTTCAATCATCGTGGTTTTCCCCACTTGACGAGCACCGAGCAGCAAGATCACCTTGCCTTGACCGAAGTCTTGTTTCAAGCTGGATTCAATTTGTCTCTGTATCATAGGTTTAAGTTATCTGCTTATTGGATGCAAAGATAGATATAATTCATAAAACCGCCAAATTTTTGTGAATTTTTCGGTTCTAACCACTAAATTTAGCTAAATTTTTCGGTTTCGGTAGAAAAATTGGGCCTAATTTTTCGTTCATTTTTACGCGAATGCCCATGAATGATCATGAATAATCTATTTAATGGGGCATTCGTGGTTATTTATGGTCATAAAGATGGAGCGACCGGTTGAGGGCATTAAAAATGGGCTGAGGCACTTGGCCCCAGCCCGATTCATCCTTAAATAATTGCATCAATCAAAATTCTTGTAATATTTCCGCTACAAAGGGTTATCGCAGGATGATGTCAAGGATGGTGTTGATGTCGGCAATGTTGATTTCGCCGTCAAAGTTCACATCATACAACGCACCACTCTCGCCACTCAGGATGACGTCAATCACAACGTTGACGTCGGCAATGTTGACCTCAAGGTCGAGGTTCACGTCACCCCACAGTCCTGTATTGTATTCCACCTCGGGCGCCAGGTTCTTGCGATCGCGCCAACCCACACGGTCGGTGCCCACGACGCAGAGGCCATACTTCATCACGCCAGCCATGTAAGGTACGTGTATCACGTTCTGCTTCTGGTTGTTCACGACGATATAGTCGTCGGTGCCGTTGAGGAACACGATAAGGTCATAGTGATCAATACCACTCGTGCCGTCGCTGCCCGCGATGGTCACGTCCAGTCCACCGTTACGCTCAGTGACGTTCACGATCTCTGATGTCGGGAAGTCGGTGTCGAAGGTGTTGACGAAGGTGTTCGTCTTGATTGCCTCGTTGGCATCAAAGACGATGGTCGCCTCGTTGCTCACGGTGCTGCCATTAGCGGGATCCTCCTTGTGGTTGATGGTGAAGCTCACATAGCCCTCACCCACATGGTCATCATTATTGGGAGGCAGGAAGCCTAACATAATGTCTTCGAGTTCGTTACCGTTCTTCTGGAGTGAAACGAAATTCCAGCGCACGATACCTGTTTCCTCATCAAATTGTCCGCTGACGCGCACCTGAATTTCCTGTCCGTTTACAGTATAGGGCAGGTTCTGGGTGAAGTCCTGGGTCTTCTGTCCGCCGACGGTGAATTCTTGATTGGCCCAGCCAAAGCCGTTAAAGCAGAAGGTTGAGGCATCCAGTTTGGTCAAGTCGAGCGTATCGGTGATCCACACCTCGTTGGCAGGCGCCGTTGCGGTAGATTTGTTCTCAAAGGTGATGGTGTAAGGCATTGCACCCATGGGTTGGATGTAGTGGGCATTTTCATCAGCACCCAAGGGACCTATCATCTCATTGGGGTCATAGCTGTTAACGGCGCTCGATTTCTTCTTATTGCCGGGTCCTTTCAGACAGTCCTCGCGGTTCCAATAGGCATTCAAAGCACTCCAACACATATTGCCGATGGCAAACAAACCCTGGCCCACAGCTCCAACGCCTGTGAGATCAGCGCCACAACCCAAGGCTGAACTGACGAAGTTCTTTCCGAAGTTAGCCCATCCGTCGGAATTGCGGTTATACAAGTCTATGCCACCTTGAATCACGGTCTTTCCGGCATTGTACAAGCAGCCGATACCGGGAATTTGGCCAATGACACCGTCTTCCAGCAACTGTTGACCGAATTTCATGGCCATACACTCCATTTGCTCCATGGTGTAAAGCCTCTGTGGAGCGCGCGCATAGCCACCCTCGGTAAATTCGGCACCCCATGGTTCCTGAATCATGAAGTACATCTCCACCTCGTTGGAATATGAATTGCCGGTGGGCCTATTGTAACGGACACGGAAAGTCTTCGCCTCGGTGCTGTTGGGTGCGATGTAGGGAACCAACAACATATAGCAGCGGATTGAATCACCCCGCTCTGCGTCATAGATCATCATGTAGTCTGTAGCCTGCATAGCCATAGCCTGTGCGTCTTCATCAAGATCCGGGCAAATCTCACTGATGTCGAAGTCAAAGGCTACGTCAACATTACCATGCATGGAGGGTATGCCAATGATGAAGGGCACGTTGAAGGCAGGTGTATTCGACCTGTTGCCGTAGTTAATGGTGAACTTCTGGTATTTGCCCCAGAGCATTTTCTCGTAGCCGTTGACATCGGCCCACACTTCAGGTTCTCCACCCGGTTCGACAGTGAATGCCTGGAAGAGCGTGTCGGTACCCACGATGACATCATACTTACCCGTGGGAACACCGCTCAGATTGAATCGCGCGGGAGCCAGATCTTCAGGCGAGAAGATATTGTTGGAGTCGTAACCCCGTTGCACGAGCCATACGCCCTCTAGATCGCCGCTGGCACCGTGTAGTGCCACACGTGGCTTGTTGCTGTATGTCAGGCGGTAACCGCCCTCGATGCGCAGCGACACGCCGTCAGCTTGTGAGGCCGATTCTGGATAGACGCGCTTCAAGCCACCGATGATGAGGGACTGTGAGGGAGCCGAGGCGTAGGCATTGCAGTCTCCCGTTCCCCTGGCAACCATATCATAGCGATAGGTGCCGGGATGGCCGGAAACGTACTGCTCCACGTGGGGCGTCTGTTTGGTGGAATACTTGTCGATGCGGTCCAAATTCGACGGGTCAGGCAGAATCCACCAGTAGCACTCTCCGTCCTGCGTCATGTCGTTGAGATAGACATTCTTTCCGCTCAAGTCCTGCGAGACGGTGAACTCGGGGTGCGGTGGACGGATGCCGTCGTGCTCTGCGAGCAGGGCGTCGAGCAGCGGTGCGGGGTCATTGTGATACTGGCTCTTGTCCTGCAGCGAGCCGTCAAAAGTGAGCAGCAGGCGGCAGTCGGGATCCGTGGCATCGGGCATATTGTAGATGTGCTCACGGATTTCCTCCTGCGTCAATGCGCGGCTATAGATGGCGAAGTTATCCACCAATGCCTTCGGTTCATAATTCATATTGGCTCGACCAATAACGATGGGGTTGTTGCCGATGCGCAACGGGCCGTGTTCGGTATTCACACCTATAAGCAGGCCGTCCATATAGAGGCGGATGTTGTCTTTCTCTTCATTGGAATCGTAGGTGAGGGCGACATGATGCCACATGCCCCAATCTTTAATCTGTAAACGCCAACGGTCCCAAATCGCCTTGCCCACTCCGTCCACCGATTGCTCGGTAGACACAGAGCCTTTAACAGAATACCAATCAGACCCATCGCTATTGATGTCGATACACCACCCACCTTGATAACTGCTGCCAGAGGTGTTAGGGTCATCGTTCGACAAACCGGAGATTTGGAAGCCCGTGCCCTCATCCACACGCACCCAGCATTCGACGGTGGTGGCATCCCTGGTCTCCATGATGCTGGGCGTCATCGGGATGATGACGTTGGTCAGCGGCATGTTCACGGCCTGTCCTTCAATTTCGGAGATGTCCAGCGCCATGTTGGTGTTGCCCATAGCGGGGAGCGCGTCGTTGCGGCGGTGAACGATGCTCCAGAAAGTATAGCTGTTCACACTGCTCGGACTGTAGTTCATCAGCCAATGCTCTGTGCCCTCCTGATCCACCAACACAGTGAGTGCATGGTTGTTCCAGTTCTTGTGATGCCAGGACTCGGTGCCGATAACAAAATTGCGGTGCACAGTGCGGAAACCGTCGCGTGACTCCACCAGGAGGCCACGAACGCCAGTCATATAGACATGTTGACCCGTGGGGTCATCGGGGGCGATGTACAATTCATAAAAATAATTAGAAGTAGATCTGTTCCAAGTGCCGCGAGTCTGCATTTCCCAAGTCTGACCGCCATCGTGGGAGTGGTACATGTAGATGTTATTATTAGGCGCTTGCAGCACATAGATGTGTTGACCTTTGGCGGCGATGGCACCTTGTGAACCGTTTGTGCCGGGGATGTATTTCGCATCGGTCCAGGTCGCGCCAAAGTCGGTCGAACGGCGGAAGATGGTGTGGTTACGGTCATAGGTCGGGGATGTATCCTCCAACGCTTCGGCACAGCCCTGGAAGATGACGTTGATCACGTTGCCATCGAGGGTCATTTGCGGGTGGTAGTTGAAGGCGGCACCGTTCCATCCTTTCATGTAATTCAATTCGCACCACGAAGTGTTGTCCAAAACCAGCGGAGCGATGTTCTGCGTGGTGACGGTCTGGCCAGCGTCGGCCGATGTGGTAAGATAGACATTGCCCCAATGCATGTTATAATACCAATACATGTCATTGCCGAGAATTGCCCAGCGGCGCCCCGACACTTGCAGATCAACCAGTTTCTGCTCTGTATCAATCAACTTATCGGTAAAAGTGGCGCCGCCGTCAAGCGAGGTGAACACGTGCGGATTACCCGTACCTCCGTTTCGGGCACCGCACTCAACAGCGATAACCACCATCTGTCCGTCACACTGCACATGTGGGCGGACATAAGTGTAAGATGAGTTCTCGTCGATGATGCGTTGCTGGAATGTCTTGCCGCCGTCACTGGAAGAGGTGAGAACCAATTGGCCATGAGTGCGATCCACATCGTTGACGGTGACGATGTAAACTTTCTGACCCTCCACGGCCATCCACTTGCTGTTATTGCCATAGCCGCTGCCTAAAGAGCCGCCAGACGTGAGCAGATTATCCGAACTGACCACTGCACGGGCAGCCTCCCAGGTGCGGCCCTGGTCGACACTGCGGCGGTAATACACGCAGTACTTGCCAGCGGCATTGGGGTTAAAGTCAAACCAGGTGACATGCAGGGTATTTCCCGAGACGGATGACTGCATGGGCTGCGGGTTGCTCGAGGTGACGGTAAGGTCATTGACGCTGGCACTCAGGTTGATCCAGTCGCCATAATTCGAGGGCAGGTAATTCTTGTCATTGCTGCCCTGTGCCGCCGCGCCGAATGTTGGCACCGGCGTTACTGGATTGTCTGTGGCACGCAATGGCACTGCCAGCACAATCGATGCCAATAGCAACAGGGTTAGTTTGAGTAATTTCTTCATAAATGTAACAGGTTTAAAAATGAATATAAAGTATGAATAGGGATAATCGTTTTATCTGGTATATTATTCGGGGATATGGTTCGGGGATATTATTGCTGCAAATTTACAGGAAAGGAACTTTTATGGACTCTCAAAACGTACAAAACGACTCTCAAAATGTAAAATGAGAGTCGTTTTATGGCATCTTTCCCTCCTATTCGCCCAATTCATCGTTTCAATACCGATGAAGAGATGATACAGAATGGACCTATACTCACAATCCCTTCGGCTGTGACAGGACGAAGTTCAAGTCCCATAAATGATGAAGAATACCAACCCTACTTTTCTTTCATGGGGTTGGTATTTCTTTTTCGCTTTTTATACAATAGCACATCCCTCACACCCGGCGAGGGCATGAGGGATGTGTATTGACTTTGTTGGTATTTAGTTCCAGGTGCCGCTCAGGAGGTAGTTGACCAGAGCAGTGACATCGCTGATGTTCACGCTGTTGTCCTGGTTGCAGTTGGCTGCAGTAAGGTTGATGCCCGTGGCATCGCCGCTCAGCAAATAGTTGATCAGGGCGGTCACGTCGCTGATGTTGACGTTGCTGTCGCCATTCACATCACCAAGGATCGCCTCCTCGGCAAGAATCGTGAAATAGGCACCAGCCAAGGAGCTCATAATGTCATCTTTCATTGAAGCAGCGAGTATGGAATAAACACCAGGATCTTTTACATCGAAGCTGTAACTATTACCGGTGAACGATTGGGGCGAAGTGTTGTCATTGCCGTCAATAATGAGCGTATAATGAACGGTGGCCCCAGGCTCACAGTTGGTGATGGTCACTGTCATAGTCTCAAAACCTGTGATCTGATAGGTCACAATGGGAGCGAGTGGCTTGCTGACAGGGGCCACTTCTTCAACAATAGAGAAAAGTACACCCGAGACGGGGCTCTGGTCCATGCCCGACTTTTTTGAATAAGCACGGACCTCGTAGTCACCGCCGTCAGTCTCAATGATGCTTTTACTCGACCCAGTGAATGAACTCTGAGTAATGCGACTACCATTGCGGTAAACCTCATAGTACACCCTAG
>JBGUJU010000037.1:0-12423 GCA_045114065.1 Sodaliphilus sp. | reverse complement strand
AGCGCCAAAGTAACCCCTTGTAAGTTTTAAGATTTTCTTGCGTTTGGCTCTTGAAGCCACGTGATTAACTGATCTTGGCATTTTTTTGAATTGTTTTGATTGCTAGCGGCCGTGTTAGCGGCACTTTGAGCTAGACATTCGGTTAATAAATAAAATGATAAAAATCTTGTCGATTAAAAGATAGATGTTGAATTGTTTACTTCACCAGGAGCTTCTTTACGATGGGCAGGTTGGCTTTTTCAACGATGCTCATCTTACCCAGGTTACGTTTACGCTTCTTGCTCTTCTTGGTCAGGATGTGACTCTTGTAAGCATGTCTTCTTTTAATCTTTCCGGTGCCGGTAAAGGTGAACCTTTTCTTCGCAGCGGAATTCGTCTTAACTTTTGGCATTTTGTTTTAGTTTAAAAAATGTTATTAATTAATCGAGACCAGGCACTTACCAAGCCTGATGCTCTTCCTTCTGTCAGTTAGTGTTTACTCCTCGGCGGGAGCGTTGTCCTGCTGAGCGGCACCGTCGGCCTCAGGTGCGGCGTCCTTGCCCTCTTTCTTCTTGCCGGGCTTCTTGGGCGAGAGCATGATGGTCATGCGCTTTCCCTCAAGCACGGGCATCTGATCCAGCTTGCCATACTCTTCAAGGTCATTGGCAAATCTGAGCAGCAGCACCTCGCCCTGTTCCTTGAACAGGATGGAACGTCCCTTGAAGAAGACATAGCTCTTCACCTTGGCACCTTCCTTGAGGAAACCGATAGCATGCTTGAGCTTGAAGTTGTAGTCATGCTCATCGGTCTGTGGCCCGAAACGAATTTCCTTGACCACGAGTTTGGTGGACTTGGCCTTCTGTTCCTTGGCGTGCTTGCGCTGTTGGAACTTGAACTTCTGGTAGTCCATCACGCGGCACACGGGGGGCTCGGCTTGAGGCGCAATCAGGATCAAGTCCAATTCTTGCTCCTCGGCGATTTTCAGGGCCTTATCGATGGGATATATGCCCTGCTCCACGTTGTCACCTACCAGGCGCACCTCGCTGGCGCGATGGAGGTGCTCAACAAGGTGCGCCAGAAACGCATCCTTCCCGAGTTCTACCAAGACTTGACCGCTGCCAGTGCCGAGGGCATCATCGACGACGACGTGGACCGCTCGATACGCAACCTGACCGTCATCGGCGCCGATGCCATGTGTGCCACCGACAGCATGGTCCTCGACATCATGACCGGCAAATCGTAATAATATCAATTGATTTTTCATGCATCCATCAAAAGATAAAGCGGCAAAAGCCGCTTTGTTCGTTAAGTTTACCACCATATAACTCATGGAATAGCTAATCAACTCAGCTATTGACCAACTATTCCAGTTTGCCTTTCGTAGTGACGTGTCAATTCAATAAGTCTGAGTTCGGCTGACTATCCGGATGTACTTGGCGTTGGGGTACTGCTTCCTTGCCTTGTAGTGAATGTACATCCTGCTTCTGCTCATGCTCTCGATGGTGATTGTCTTGTCATCCACGTCTACCTCATAAGTGTAGATAGTCGGGAGAGGCATGCGGGTAGTAGTGTTCTCGACCCACCACTCAATCAGTAATTCTTTGATAGTCTTAATCATTTTAATTGATAACGGTTAATGAGGATCGAGACCTGCTTGGCGGTGAACTTGCCTCCTCTGCTGGTCGTGAAACCCTCGTTGTTTAATATTCTAGCCATCTCACTCAGGTTGTTGCTGTCTCGCACTAGGATCTTCAGCATGGCCACGGCGCGTTTGTTGTTAGCGTTGTTGGCTGCCTTCTCCTGGTTCGCCTGCCTGCTGTTTGAGATAGCTTTCTCCATGTTGCCCGTCAGATTCTCAGGTTTGCCGAGTTTATGTCCCTGCTCCTTCTTGACCTGTAGGGCGGCTTTGGTACGCTGACGAATCAATCCAGCCTCATATTCACTGATGGCTGCGATAATCGTTAGTACCAATCTGTTTGCTTTTGGGAAGTCACAGAATATGATTTCTATGCCTGCATCCAAAAGCTGGCTCGTAAAGGTCACATTTCTTGAGAGTCGATCCATCTTGGCGACGATCAGTGTGGCCTTCTCCTTCTTGCAGAGCTCCAATGCCTCATGTAGCTTGGGACGTTGTGTTTTCCGCCCGCTTTCAACTTCCACGAATTCGGCTATTGGAACCTCGCCTTTGAGATAATTTCTGATGATGTCTTGCTGTGCTTGTAATCCCAGCCCCGAAGCTCCTTGTCGTTGGGTCGATACACGTAGGTAAGCGACATATGCAATATTATTCATAAGTTTGAAACATATTAAACGTGGGTTTAGTATTGTTCAAGAATGGTGGAACCCTCAAGAATCGCCCTGAGAATCCCACCATTCTGTCATTTTTCAGATTCTGTGATTATGCCGTATTCCGCACAAATTGACTTCTCATAATTGTCGGTTTTCTCTACAGCATCATCTATCACAGCCACGAGATTATCACAAAAGACGGATTCTATGGTATTCACGATTTTGTCATTTTCGTCAATCAGTGAAACCTCGAATAAATCCAAGCCTTCATTCAGGGTCACTTTCACTAGGCCCCGGTGTTTGAAGCCCTGTACGTGAAATTCCAGTCCAAGCTCAATCGTCTTCACTGTCTTAGGATCGATTCCCCAGGACATAAGGATGATAGGTTGGCTCGTGAGGATAGTCCAAATATAACGGGCTAATCTCACGTTATAATCTTCATTGTCGATCATAATCAGAAAAAGCTTAGGTGAAGGTAATCGCTGTCAGGTTCACCCATCGTCAGCAGGCGTTCCATTTTGTCAATTACCTCCTCGGTTGTACAGTTCAAATCTTTAACTCGCATCTCAATTTCCCCGGCCTCATCATCGGGCAGGGTATCGAGTCTCTTCAGTTTATCGATCGTGTGCCTCCAGTCATCCTTCAACACCTCAAAATCGACGTCATATTCTCCACTATATTCGCAGCCACAAGCGTCCAGAAGGCTATGAAATTCCTGGACCTTATGATTGAATCCTACTGCGTTGCCCCATTCTACTTTATAGGTGGTAGCAACATGTAATCTGAATCCCATAATCGTTAAGCTAAATAGGTTTGGTTCATAAAACAGGTCTTGTAGAAGCTATGGTCCCGGGGTATCGTAATTCTCTGGAACACAACTCGCCAAAACCCTTCCTTGATCTCGAATTTTGTTGGGGTTTCGTCAAGCAGCATTTCAACTATGCTCGGAGATATCGGGAAGCAAAATTTCAACGCACGCTCCCGCGACCCACGTGATAAGCTACACCAGTATTTGATGGTGAGCTTCTTATTCTTCGTCTTTGCCATTGTTCTTCGTTGTTTTGTTATAATACTTGCGTTGGATATACTCAATAAGGATGGACCTCATAGCTTTCGCTTTCTGACTCTGTGAATAGGTCAAGTATTCAGTCTGCTTGCCGCCATATCTGTCCATGTATTCGATAAATCCGCGATAGTCTCCACTAGCAAAGAACGTATTGTACTCCTCGCTAATAGAGGTATCTGTATTGGAATACTGAAGATATAAAGACACATACAATTTTTTCTTGTAGATGCCAACCTCCTCAAAGTTGCTGTTCCAGTTATTACCAGTCCTGCATTCACTGCTGATACGCAGTTCTTTGTCTCGAGACTTGTAGCGTTTGGAACCGACCTCCTTAATGATTCGTGTTACTGTTGCTGGTGATGTCGCCAACACTTCTTCTTCCGAGAGCTCCATAACGATTTTCATCTTCCAGGCAGCTCCGTAACGTCGGAATAGTTCTTTGTTGATGTTCATAGTGATTGTTGTTAGATGAATGGTAAATAAATTTCTTCCTTATGCTCCTCTAAGGCTTTGGCAAGGATAACTGCTACCTCGTGGGAACCCTTGTTACGCAGGTCGATGAATCTGTTGCTATCATCGGCCATAAACTTGATACACGCGATAATCAGCCTCATAAAGTTCTGCTCCAGCGTCTTGTGGAACGAAGGGATGGCTGCTATGAATCGGTCGGGGTTGAAGCTGTAGTCGTTAAGTACCCGCTCCAGTTCCTTAGCCGCCTTATACTCACGGCTTTCATTGATGTTCGTGTTCATTTTGTTCAAGTGTTCATAAGAAAGCCAGGAGAACGGTTGATGGTTGATGTCAATTTCATTCTCCTGGCGTGGTTAATAATGATGTCGGTTAGATAGTGATCAGCACACTGCCGGATACGTTGCTGACCTTCATGTAGTCGCTCAGGTCAAGACCGGGGTTGTCTGCCTTGTAGCGTCCCAGATCAAAACTCTCTCGTTGGGTCGGCAGCTTCCGGGTGATCCTCATGCTGTCCGTTTCCCAGATCTTCGCGTTGGTGGCCTCCATGCGTAACAGGATGTCGGCCTTAATGCGCTTGAGTTCATCGTCTACTTGCTGTTTCGTTTGGATGAGCTCACGGATAGTCATCTCCTGCGCCTTGATGTCGGCAGGGATGGAGTACGGGTTGTTGAATGTCTCGCCGTTAAGGTCCGCTTCGAGCAGGGCCTTGCAGATGTTGGCGGGAATGCGTTCAACTTCAATAATCTCGCTGATGTGGTCCTTCCCCTTGCTGCGGAGACGGATTACCAGTAGCCTCTCGATCTTTGCCCCGGGGTTCTGGAGCGTAAACAGATAGGCATAGATGCTCAACTGCCATTTAGCACGCTCCATTTTCTCGGGGGTGAAGGTGCCGTAGGTCTTGATATCAGCCAGTGTGAAGGTGTCTTGATTGATACGGTACACCTTGTCGATGCTTGAGGCATAGTGCTTAGTATCGGTAACAAGATACTCGCTGGCCTCATGCACAAGTTGGTTCACGTGGGTGAGTTGGATATAGTCGGCGACCTCAACAGTGCCGTCATTTACCCATTCACGGTCGAAAAGTTCACATGATTCGTGGACGGAACTACCATATGCGGCAGCGGCCTGGATCATCTCTTCAGGAACCTCGTCATACTCGTTTGGAAAGAGCTGACGCTGAATAACGCTCGTGATGCCGGAAAGCTCAATGCCCTCCAGGTGATAGGTGTGGGCTTCCTTGTTGAATACCACGCCTGAATCGTTTAATCTGATCATTGTCATAGCGTTAGAAAGTGATTACGGTGGATTTGTGAATTTCCTGCTTACGGCGCGAAAACATGGCCTTGATGTCGGGGTTGTTCTCGACCTCCATGCGATGTTGCTCGTAAAGCTCGATAAGTGAGTCGATATCGTTCACTTTAGCCAATGCCGCTTCAATAGCAGCATAGCGGGGATCCTTGGCCGCGGGCGTGGTAGCCGGGGCCGATGCGGATGTGGTTCGTGTCCTTCGTGTAGGTGCCTTCTTGGCGGGCTCCTCGGGAAGGGGCTTGATCTGTTCACGGTGGTAGCTGTCACTATCAACGTCCTTTGTATCGTCAATAGCAAACATGGCGTTCATAGCATACTTGCGGGCATAACTGGAAGCGGCGCCGGTAATTTGGGCTGCGTCCATGCCGGTCTTGGTGGCTGTATGCTCAGCAATAGCGGATGTGGTGATGGTCTCACCCTTGTCGTTGAAGAAGTAGAGTGTCGTCTTCAGGAAGGTTCGTCCTCCCAGCTCGATTACCTCGTCTTCGAAACGGATTCCACAGTTTTGGCTGCGGAGTAACGGCTTGATGGCAGCGAGGATAGATTCCAGGCTGCGGTAGTTGTACTTGCCGAAGGAATTGAATTGGTCCTTTGGCACGATCAGGTGTTGCTGAATGTAGATCAGCGATTGAATTAAATCTTTCATTTTGCGTTGATTTTTAGAATGTTAGTAAAAGGGTTGATATTCAATGAAAAATGGGGAACCAGACCACCATGTTGCAGGTGATATAGTTCCCCTCTTCGGGTGAACGGCGGGGTTTTCGGCCCCTATGTTCGGTTGTTAGTTGATAAACCAATTCCAGGCCTCATCGTCCTTACGGATAGCAGAGGCGATACCTTTGGCGCACTCATAGGCGTTACAGGAACGCTCGAGAGTGACATCAATGTAGTTGTTTTTGTAATTGGTCAGCAGCATATAGAACTGCCATGCTGTGATCTCTCGACCGAATCCTCCAAAGTTCTCATCGGTGTAATAGTCACGGATCATGCTGTTGAGCTGGGCTTCGGGGAGAATAAACTCCGGCAGTCCAAGCTCGTTCTTCATGCTTGTAGGTAACGCTGCAGCCATGCGGGCTCTGCCCAGGAATTGGGCTAAAGTGCTCACGTCTACCACAGTGTCGTTAAGTCGTCTCATTTCGTCAAGGTGCTGCTGATAGTCATACTGCTTGAATAGTTCAAAGCAATATTTGTAAAGGTCAGCAGTGTTGGTTACCTTGATAGAAAAGTTACATCCATCTTGGGATCGGATAAGTCCATTGGTGCATACGGTGTTCAAAAATCCGATACAGCACTTGAAGACTTGCCGTTGTGATGAATTTCCAAATAGGTTGCAGTCTGCGTAGTTCCTCACGATACAAATCTGTAAGTGACATTCGCAGCCGTTGATTTCATGGGAGATAGATGGGATTTCAATCATCGCCATACACCTCTGCCAATAGGAATCGGAGTCTTCAGGCCTAAGGTTCTCGACCAGTTTGCCTGCTCCAAAGCGATTCCTCAGTTTCATTTCATGCGATACTCGAATGACGGGGGTGTTGATTTCCTGTCCATCGAAGTAAGTGCAGATAGCGTCATGTACTGTGCTGATAGCTTCAGTATGACTTATAGTCTCGACATTGTCCCTTGAAAATACAGGGGTTAGCATGTCGGAAAGCTCGTTAAGCCCGATTTCCTTCGTGTTTCCAAGGATGAATGGGCTTCGTGTTACAATCTCAGGCTCCACAGTCTCGATAGTGGGAGCCGGATAAAAATTGTCGTTGTTCATTGTTGGTTTGGTTGTTAGCGCGGCCTCCTCATCTTGCCGATTACAGCCGCTAGTTTCTTACTGTTCTTAAAAATGGTGCCCACGGTGTCGCAGGCCAGGATCACGAGGTCAACCCAGTTCTCAAGTCTTGTCTTTGGTCTGGCCATCGCTCGTGCTGTCGTTCTTGGTTGCCCAGCGTTTAATGGCCTTCCATAAGTCGATCAGTGCCATGAGCTGAGCCGCATAATTCGTAAATTTCAAAAGTCGTCTCATAATGTCGTTGTTATTGTAATTGGTTGTTAATAAAAATGTTAGTTAAATCATAATACATATATAAGGCGACTACGGGAGATGGGAAATGGGCAAACCGAAGATGAGAATTGGGAAAAATTGATTACCTTTGTGGGTCAAACCTTTAAACAATGATTCTATCAACCGATATTAACTTCAAAAATATAAGACAATGAAACAACTCTTCCGTTTTTCTTTCATGCTGCTGGCCCTCCTGCTGCCAATCACCGTCACGGCCCACGACTTTGAGGTGGACGGCATTTACTATAACTTTATCAACGACAATGAAGTCGCTGTCACCTACCGTGGATCATCTGCTAACGAGTATAGTGACGAATACATAGGCGATGTGACTATCCCTGCAATCGTCACATATTATGGAACTACCTATTCAGTCTCATCTATAGGCCGCCATGCTTTCTATTATTGTCGTGAGTTGACCAGCGTTGCAATTCCTATTTCTGTTACATCAATAGGCGAATATGCATTTTATGAAGCCAACGGGCTAACCAACATCGTTATTCCCGCATCCATCATTTCCATAGGTCGCCAAGCTTTTGAGGCATGTTATGGACTGACTAGCGTTTATATTTCAGATCTGGAGGCATGGTGCAATATTTCATTTTTAGGACGTTTTGCAAATCCTGTCTCTTCTGCCCATCACTTGTTTTTAAATGGTCAGGAGATAAAAGACCTTATAATCCCTTCTTCTATCACTTCTATTGGCAACTACGCATTCGAAGGGTGCAGTGGGCTGACTAGTGTTACCATTCCTTCTTCTGTCACTTCCATTGGCATTGAAGCGTTTTATGGCTGCACAGGCCTGTCCAACGTTACTATCCCAGACTCTGTCATATCCATTGGTGACGAAGCATTCCGCAACTGCGACTTGATTAACTTGACTATCGGCACCTCTGTCACTTCAATTGGCGATGAAGTGTTTGGCCAATGCCAAAACCTACGCAATCTTTATTTTAATGCGGTTAATTGTATTTCTATCGGCAATCATTCTTTTGATTATTTATATTATAGTAACTATATTAATATTAGCGTACCATATTTGCGGTTTGGTGATAACGTTCAAAATATTCCAGCGGGACTGCCATCCTTAAAGATGGGCGGAAAAACATTGATTATTCCCAATGGTGTGAAGACCATTAATACTAATGCGATTAAAGGTAATTGTGACGCTGTAATTATTGGTAATGACATTGAGAATATATCCTCTGGGGCATTCTCTTCTGGCATCCGTGTAGCCTACGTTACATCTTCCGATCCGCGACCTTGCGAACCAGGTGCCTTTGCTAACCCACAAATACTCTATGTGCCTATTGGCAGCAAGGTAAAGTATTTCACTGCGTCAGGATGGGGCGAATTTGCCAACATTATCGAAAGTGATTTTGAATATGTGAGCGTTGACTCTATTATCTTAGACAAAACCTCTGTTGTCATGCCTAAGAATGCCACACTCCAACTAACAGCAACCGTGTATCCAGACTCAACCAGCACCACGACCATAGATTGGTATAGTATGAATACGTCAATTGCAACAGTATCCAACAATGGACTAGTAACAGCTGTGGCTGTGGGTGAAACCGACATCGTGGCACAAGTAGATAATGCGATTGCCGTTTGCCATGTGAAAGTTACCCCTATTTGGGTAGAAACTATCACACTAAGTGATAATCATCTTTCGATGTCACTTGATGAGACCCACACCCTAACCGCTACCGTGACCCCAGACCATGCGGAGAATAAAACCCTAGAATGGGTGGTTCCCGATAATGATATCATCGCAGCCCTAATAATAAATGACAAAAAGGTCAACATCGGTGCTATAGGCGAAGGTACAGTGATCATCACTGTGAAGGCTACCGATGGCAGTGGTGTGAGTGCCTCATGCGAGGTGTTCGTTTCGGCCAACACTCCCGTCAAAAGCCTGACCCTAAGTCCTGAGACGATGACCTTGTATGTGGGTTATAGCGAGCAACTCAATGCTACAATAACACCTCAGGACGCATATATTCAAGACCTGCGCTGGTTTTCAAGCAATACTGCAGTCGCCACCGTTGACAATAACGGCAGGGTGACGGGGCGCAGCGTGGGTACAGCCACTATTACCGCTTTTACCACCGACGGCAGCAACCTAAACGCCACCTGTGCAGTCACAGTGACCAACATCCCCGTTGAGAGTGTAACATTGGACTACAGCGAGATCGAAATGTATGAGGGCAACTCAACCTATCTGTACGCCACCGTCTTACCAAATAATGCAATGAACCAGACCCTCAGGTGGGAGTCGAGCAATCCGCGTGTAGCAACGGTGTCTAGCAACGGCATGGTGAATGCCTTGGAGGTGGGCACGACCATCATCACGGCGATTTCGACTGATGGCACTGACATCAGTGCCGCCTGTCGGGTGAACGTCATCAATTACTTGACTAGCAACTGTTTTTCGATGCCTGATAGCAAAGTGTTGCATGGCGAGTCTGTCACCATCCCTGTGCGCTTAACCAATAATCAGGATATTTTGGCTTTCCAGACCAATATCTATCTTCCAGAGGGATTCAACATAGCCACCGACGAAAACGATGAATTCTTAATTGTACCGTCAAGCCGACTGACCAATGATCACGTCCTCATGGCAGACCGCCTTGGTGACGGAGGGGTGCGCGTCATATGTTACACGCCTCAAGAAGTACCCATCAACGGCTACGAGGGCGACCTATTCTACATTACGATCACGGCACCGGATCATGCGGCTCATGACTATGCCATCAACCTGCGTAATAGTTTATTGACCAATACCAATTATCAAGAATTGACTATCCCTGACGCGGGCGCTGTCCTCTCTGTCAACACTTTCATGATGGGTGATGCAAATGACAGTCACTCTGTCTCCGTTACCGATATCGTCGTGACAGCACAGTATGTATTGGGCAGGAATCCTAGCCCGTTCATCTATGAGGCTGCTGACATGAATGGTGATGGCAATATTACTGTTACCGATATCATGCTCATCGCTTACCTCATTAACCATCCCACGATGAACGCGCCCAAGCGGATGCCCGCCCTGATGAATGTTGGTGACCGCATGAGCGGCGAGGACGTGACTCTCATGGCAGGTGAGACGCGCACCGTGAGCATCAAACTCGAAAATATGACGGACTACACCGCCTTCCAGATGGATTTAACCTTGCCCACAGGTTTAACGGCAAGCAATTTCGCCTTGACTGACCGTGCCGGAAGCCATGCCCTTGACGTAAACACACTGGACAACGGAAAGACGCGTGCCCTGTGCTACTCGTCCGCTATCGAGGCGATTGAAGGCCATGAAGGTGCCCTGCTGACCTTTGACGTTAAGGCAACTGGCGATATCGAGAGTGTTATTACCGTGGACGGCATCGAACTCGTTACCTCTGACTGCCAAACCGTTCTGCTCGATGCCTTCACTATCGGAGTGAATAACGACACGAGCGTAAATGAGTTGGCCACTGGCAAAACTGTTGCCCGTGTTGAGTATTTCAATCTCGCCGGACAGCAGATTGAACGTCCAGACAGCGGCGTGGCCCTTGTCGTCACTACTTATACTGATGGCACTCGTTCCACCACAAAGGTAATTAAGTAAACGGCCCTATAATCTTGGATAAAATAAAGAAAAGATGAAAAAGACCATAATACTGTTAGCTGCGATGGTGGTGTCCCTCGGGGCTGCCGCTACTGACAGATTCTATATTGAGGATTTCACCATTTCCCCTGGTGAGACCCGTACGGTGAATATCCTGCTAGACAACGAAGCAGAATACACTGCCTTCCAGAGTGACCTGTATCTTCCAGAAGGACTGACGGCAGCAAATTTTGCCTTGACTGACCGCAAGAATGCTAACCACACGCTCACAGCTACAGTACTGCCGGACGGAGGTATCAGGCTGTTGTCCTACTCGCTGAACCTCAAGACCTACAGCGGCAACAGCGGTGCACTGGTGACTTTTGAAGTGACAGCGAGCGATGACTTTGAGGGAGATGCAACCGTTGCTATAAGGGGCACACTGTTCACAACCGTAGCAGGTGTGGAAATCCCTTTCGATAACGAAACTTGCACCGTCACACTTCCCTTAACTGCTATTAGAGGTGACGTGAACGGCGACGGCCACGTGAAGATTGGTGATGTGACAGTCTTAATCAACTATCTTCTCAGTGATGACGCTTCGGCCATCAACCTGAATGCGGCTGACTGCAACCAGGACGGTTATGTGAAAATCAGTGACGTGACTGCCCTAATCAATTACCTGCTCAGCGGAAACTGGAATTAAAACTTCATCAAAACCTAAGTTATATCCCTCATGCTTTCCCAGGTATGGGGGATTTATTGTTTCATTATGTGTCGTTGCTTAAATAATTACATTTTATCGCTGTCAATAATGTGTTTTGTAAAGAAATGTTATTATCTTTGTGATTGATTTAAAAAATGTAATGATTAACCTAAAACAGATAAAACAATGAAAAATCTATTAAAACTATTTCTGCTGATAGCGTTCTTTCTACCAACAACAGCTATTGCTTACGACTTCGAGGTCAATGGTATCTATTACAAGATTGAATATTCTAAAGCCACTGTGACTGACGCAGATGGTAATACGGGTACACCTGACTACTCTGGAGAAGTGACCATTCCCGAAACTGTGACTTACAACGGCACGACCTACTCCGTCACTAAGATCGACGACTATACATTCTATGACTGCAGCGGGTTAACGAGTATAGAAATCCCCAATTCGGTCACTTCCATCTACCGATGCGTATTTAATAATTGCAGCGGACTAACAAGTATCAACATCCCCAACTCTGTCACCTATATTGACGAATCAGCATTCGTTGGATGTATTTAGAGACCTCAAACCAACCATGAACAGCACTAAACAACCAAATGTAAAACACTGAATTACAGATACTTTTAGGCTTTAACACTTCGGGGCGTATTTTTGGTTGCTTCGGAAATTCCCTATATTTTTGTCACGTATTTCTACCGCAGGGAATTTACGGGGCTATATTTTTGCCACATCGTGAACGTAGTTGACAAAGGTTGCTGACGGATTACAATAGATGACAGGTTCTTGACCCGTTTTGAGAAAAGCGACATCGTGGCAAAAGGCGACATCGGGAGTCGAGTGTTTACTTGTGATGACCATGCGTAGAGGTACAACAAAGAACATGTTGAACCAATAAATATCGCAAGTATGTCAAAGACCAGAAAATGCGCACATTGTGGCAAGGT
>JBGUJU010000036.1:0-5222 GCA_045114065.1 Sodaliphilus sp. | reverse complement strand
ACGGTTTATAACAAGAAGAACCAAATCGACAAGAAACTAGGTGTTCCCGACCTCGACGACTTCGTGAGTCAATACCAATGACGTCCCTGACTAAAGCCATGTCTGTTGATACGTATTGGACTATCCAAGCTACAGATACAGAACATGACCAACCTCTCACGCGTCACCATTTGGCGATGGGTAAAGAAATATGATTGGGTCTTGACGAGTGATAACGAAAACGGGGTTGCAGAACAGAATGATCAAAACGATATGACTTGACCAGTTCCCTGCTCGGTATTTCCTCCATCGCTAAATCATATCATATCGGTTGAAACGACTGGTTGATGGCTTCATCAATAACTCTTTGAGTTTCTCTCGGTCTTCTATCATCAGTTTAATGCCATCGTCAAGGATATTTGTTGCTTCGACCTGGTTTGAATAGAGCATATCGCGTGTGATACAAGTTCTCGCAAATGTAATGTTCGGTGCAATTTTCTCTCCGAACAAAACGGCTTCATCAGCAATTCCAATCAAATTATTTGGATTGTCTGGGATTGGAAATGCAGTCATCACAAAGTTTGTGTTATTTGAGAAGAACTGGCACATCGCTTCTGACTTTGACACGTTTTCATCTAGGAAACGTTCAATAAAGCGATCAAAGAAATGAGGCGTGGCAAAGAGATACTCATCATCGTTGTATCCCACTCTCATTACTGCCATCAACCCATGGCGATCGTTGTACGTTAGGAATGTGAGAGCCGATGGCCCATTCTTCATGAAGAACTTGTAATCTGGAATCTTTGGGATGGCATAATAGGTCGTATTATGATCGACTTTAAAAGTGATTGGCTTGAAAAGAACGTCGGTTGCAGCTTTATGCTTCAGCATATAGCGACGCATCTGGCTTATACCACGACTTTCAGGTCTAAGTCGATCCTTGAGGAGCTCAAAGTATTTGTCGTGGATCTTGTCAAATTCACGGCAAATATCCTCATATGTCATCGAATCTACAATCACTTATTCTTCTTCAATTGGATAGGTTTCATCATTTATTCTTGCCGTTATTACGCCACTAAGTCATCTTGGTTCTCGGCCCACTGTTCACATTGCTTTAGAACAACTTTCATCGCGTCTTCTGCTTCCTCTGGTGGGTACTTATACTTTTTCAGCAATCGTTTAACCAGGCGGCGCATATTGGCTCGTTCTGCCTATCTGCGGTTCCAGTCAATAGTACGGTTCTTTCTGAGCATGTCAGTTAAATCCTTGGTCAGGGCAACCAACTGGTCATTAGAATAGAAGTCCTTTACAGCCTGTGGACGAGTCAGGGCGTCATAGAAGGCTTTCTCCTCATGAGATAGCCCAAGGTCATTGCCCTGTTGTTCCGCTTCCATCATTTCCTGAGCCAGTTTCAGCAATTCTTGGATAACTTCTTCATTAGTCAGCAAGCCATTGACGTAGCGGTTCAGAGTTTCACTAAACCTGTTGCTGAACAGTTCACCAGTGACAATGTTTGAACGAATCATTGTTCTAAGGCTTCTTCTACTGATACATACTTTTGGTTGCTCATTATTCCTAAAGTGTATAAAAAGGCATGAACCGAGTACACCATAATCGCGGTACTTTGGAGAAACCGAGTTGACGATGCAGCAGCGGTTCACGCCTATGCGACGAGAACCACTATGCATCCCTGTCAACTATTCAAAAAGTCTCCAAAGTTTTCGATTATTACAGGTGCATAATGTTCTTTTGGTCCTCAATGTCTTGTCTAGTCTTTCGGTTCGACGTGGCAAATTTACTAATTATTGATTAATAATTGAAAATTTGACCAGAAAAGTTACAGCTGCTTCCGGAGGTTGAACTTGAAGAAAGGCCTAACTTCTGTCTTCTTGGTAAGGATAGAGTAATATCGTTTCGGATAACCATCCTCGTCCAAAGCCAGATAAAAGTCGTTATCACGTTCAAAAGCAAAAGTCTTGAATCTGTGATTATTACACAAGTTCAGCTTTTTAAGGCTCTTACCAGAATCAGAGTTAAACAAGACTTCATGGAAAGCGTTTACCATCGGAGCGTTGAAAGAATAACCCTCCTTGGCATCCTCAAAGAGCTGAGCGTTCACATGAACAAGAATACTGTCTTCAAACCGCACCGGGTAGGGCATTAGCATTTTGCAATGGCCAGGAAGGTGATTCTCATCACTGATAGAGGTTCTTACGGGCTTTGTAAACGTTCTTGCTCCAGTTATCAGATGGAGTGTTTCCCGTTTTCCGCCATAAGCCCACATACTGTCCGGCTCCATGAAAAGAGGGTGGGTCTTGATAAAACCTACTACGCAATCAAAAGGCATATCCTGAAAGAGCGGGACTGTGCCCATCAATTGGGCGGCGCTCAATTCCTGGAGCCATTCGAGCGGGAGGCTTTTGCGGTTGTCGTACTTCTGCCAAGGAGCAGCTTGGATTAACACGAGGCACGATTCTGTGCCTAAGTCGACACCAAGATCGAAGATGTCGATAATCCCTGCACAAATCATGCTTGCCCAGGGTTGTGGAATAATGATCTTTCTCATGATCACATTTTTTTGATTGGTTTAACGTAAGCCCTGCCCTTGTTGGCAGGCGCTAACCCATCAAAAACATGCAAAATAAAATACGGATAGTGCCAAATTAAGGTGACGGTTCCCTAATTTTTGTTAAGAAATTCGGAATTTTTCATGGCGTGATTGTGAAACTATTAAAAAAGGGAATGCAAAAACTATGCCATTTCATAGGACTCCGCTTGAGTTATATCCAAATGTATCACGGTACGGAAACTTTTCGCAGCCGATGTACAGGGTGTCGAAAGCGTCCGTGCCGTCTGTGCGGTGCTGCAGCAGATCTTCTTCGGTCTCGGCGAGTTTCTCTCCACCCTTGTCCTTTCGGAAGCCGTTGCGGCCACGCACAACGCCTGCAGTCTGGATGGCGAGAATCAGGTCATCATTGTTTTGTCGGTTAAACATCGGCATGAGCCGTTGTTTACCGGCAAAGCCCTGGTTGATGAGCAGGTACTTCTCATCATGCCGCATGGGGTTTCCCAGGTTGATGTCCTCAACTTGCCAGCCATGCCGTTCAAACTCATGGCACACCACCCAGTGAAAGTCTTGCTCGTTGACGGCATAGTTGCCGCCCAAGGCGGTACTGTCGTAGTAATAGACCACGATCTTACATTCATGATGGACGTAGTAGCGGCAGAAGTCGTCAATCAGAGCAGGTATCTTGCGCTCGAACTTCGTGTAGAAGCTTTTGATGACGTTCAAACGGCGCCCGCTAGGCTGGCCCGCCACTATCCAGTTGATGTTGGCGTTGTAGTCCATGCCGATGCAGATGGGCGCAAAAGGATTCAGATCCTTATCCGCACGGCTGTCGAGTTGTGCCTCGTTGAACTCGTAACCAAGGCTGTCGAGATAATCGAAGTCACTAGCGTTATACTTGTGACCCTCACGCATAGACGAATAGAATCCGTCTTTGGCAATGCCTATGCGTTGACAAAGAATCGAGGTCTGGAACGTCTTAGGTGTGAGGTCACGCTTCATCTGTTTGATGTAAGACTCACCGAGCAGCTGGAGGTTCTCGATGGAGGAGTACTCCTTATAGTACACGGCCACGGACCTCATCTTGTTAAGGTTCGTGTCCAGGCGGCGCAGATAAGTTTTGAGGTAGCGAGGCACCTTGATACCCCGTTCCCTCAATGAAAGGATGCGCTGCTTCAGATGCCATATCTCATAGACAGTGCCCTTGATCGTCTCGATAAGGTCATTGTCCATCTTGTCCTGATAGTGCAGGAACCAGGATCCTTTCTGGGTCTGCGGCATATCACTGAGGATCATCACCGAGTGGTTAAATGAATGATGACCGAAGTAGGACTTGATGCCACCGTTAGCAGGAAATGTCTCGTCCTTGAGTCGCTCGTAATCGATGAACTTAGCCTCATCGATCAGGAGCCACGAAAGGGTCAACGAGTTACTGCTGCCGGGACGGTCCTGGGAGATGATGATGGCGCAGGAGCCGTTGTAAAAAGTGATGACGTGTTCATACTCGGCTGGCTCAATGATGGGCCTGCCGAAGGACTTGGGAGGCTTGCGTCCGATGACATAGTGAATACCGTTGATGAAGCCCCACCGTTTCCATGCCGCCAACAGCCCCGGGATGGTATTTGTCAGACCATGCTTGTAGGTCGGCACCACAATACCGCCAGTGCTGCCAGGCATACGCTGCATGTTGCGCAGCACAAATGGCGAGGCGATCGAATCCGTCTTGCCGGTTCGTCGCCCCGCCACGATGACGGTGGTATGGGCACCTATCAACTGGGTAAGGCGTTGAGGCGCATTAAAGTATATTTGTTTCTTCGGTGTTTCGGCCACGGATGTTATACGGGTTGGAGGATGGGAAAAGTGTGGACTCCTCGATGTCCGCATCTTCATACTCGATATCCTCAATGTCAATGTTCTCTGCCTGGTATTTCTTCAAAAGCGCATGAATACGCTCATTGATGTGCGGGATGGGTTTAATCCCGAGTACCGTCGGGTCATCGGTAGCGGTGAAAGGCTGCACCACAATGAGATCGTAGGGAACGGCTTGTTCGTCCTCCAAGTCAACACGGTTGTACTTGGCATAGGAGGACGCAGCCTTTTCCATCGTCTTCGTGTCCTTGCGTTTCTTGGCCATCTGGTAGGTCTCCAGTATCATCTCATTGAAGCGGTAACGATGAAAGTCACGGCTGGCTTGTGAAAGATGCGGCAACAGCGCCTTGATGATGGCAAGGTCGCTGTACGCCTGTGTCTTGTTGATGCCATGGCGTGACATGGCACTCTCAATGAACTGGCGATCTTTGGAGTCCGGGTTGCCGATAAACCAGTTATATTCCTCACGGATGCGCAGCACCCGAACCACGATTGCTTCGGTGTACTTCTCACGCAGCTCGGCCTCTGCAGTAAAGAGGTCGAGGCGGCAGGCATCTATGGGCTTTATCTGTAGCATTACTCGTCATCTTCCATGTCCAGCAGGTTGCGGTGGGCATTTTCGATGGCCAGCGGCGAGCCGACCTGCGCCAGCATCATCTCCTGATGGTGGAGTTTCACTTTCGATGCCGCTTTGCCACGGAGGTAACGCTGGCTTACCTCTGTGGTGCGGTCAGCGATATCTGAGCGGAGAACTTCGGCAGGTATGCCGAGGATCACCGCCATGTCCGATATCTTCAGGTAGATTGAG
>JBGUJU010000035.1:0-39316 GCA_045114065.1 Sodaliphilus sp. | reverse complement strand
CTGCCAGGCACTTAGCATCATAGCCTTGACATCGAAGTTTCAACGATCAAGTGTCACACTCTTGACTTGACTAACGCATGAGCATCATAGCCAGCAAGACATGTGCCGCGAAATCGGCTGCAAAGATAGATACATTTTTTGGACTACACAACAGATTTCCAACACTTTTTTTGCTTTTTTCCTAATTTCCATGTTGTTCTAAGTCGTTTCCTGTCAGTGCCACACAGTGCAACACCACCCAACCGCTGCGTCCTGAAACTGGAATCCACAAACAACGCTGGCCCCCCATTTCTCTCATGAGGGCCCAGCGTAGGAACGGATGATTCACTAATTGCTATACAGGACCGAATCAGTGTCAGAACCGGTAACTCTTCAGCTTCACACTCTGCTTAACGATGCCCGAACTGGTCCTGACACGGTACAGCGTAGCCACACAGTCACAATCAGACTTCATGTCATCATAGCTCAGGTACTGCCTGAAGACCTCGTCACAGGCTAACAGGACTTGAGTGTCGGCACCGACGGGGTCAGGCACAGGATACACATCACGGATTCTGCTCCTCATCTCCTCGGTGAGGTGACCCAGCAAGTCGTCCTTGGGAGACGGTGAGATGCCGTTAACAGTTCCACGCATATTCCGGGGCTCCAATTGCAGGTAGTATTCAACACTGGTGGTAGGCTCATCATCGTTGACACACGATGCAAGGGGGGCAAACACTGCGAGGCACACGATCGCCAGCAACATCCGGCGCAACTGATTGAAAAAATGATTCGTTTTCATAATTGTAAATGTTTAGATAATAAATAATGTTTTCTTTGCTGTTACAAAATTACTTCACGGCAACAACCCAGAGCAAATTATTTTTGCCATAAATTGCCGATTGTCAAAATTTTATACACAATTCTGTCTAATTATTTGACAAACGCATCTAATCGTGTCTCACTGCATTAAACCAGATGACAATGGGAAGGGCTCTACCCCGCGCACCAAAAAGGGCACGCCACAATGTCGGTGGCGCGCCCTTGCAGCCGTTAAGCATAGATGCTTAACATCCAATGAGTTATCTCACATGGGGATCAGGAACAAACGGCTTGATCGGATCAATGAAGAATTGTGCATCATCAGGATAAAGCACCATATCGACCAGGTCGATGGCATCTTGCAGGTTCACGATGCCGTCACGGTTGACGTCGGCAGCGGGATTAGCAAGAATGTCGGCAATCTCGTTGGTCAAGGCATCGTTCAACAGGTTAATGTCGTTCTCGGTCAACTCTCCGTCACCGTCAATATCACCAGGCAGGTAACCCAGAGACTCGGCGACGCCCGTGAGTTCCACAACAACGGGATGAGCCTGATTGGTGGCGCTAGTCGTCATCAGCGTGAGTTGTGCGCTATGGGTGCCCTCTGTCAGAGGTTTATAGATGACCACAATGTTGACACTGTCACCCCCAAACTCCGACCTGGCAAAGGCACAAGATAATACCCCGAAGCTGTCATCGCCCTCGATGGAATAGTGAATCGGCAACAGCGTTAACGGCGGATTGATCAGACCGTCGGGGTCGGTAGTGCCGCCATAAGAGGCTAACCAACCACTAAACTCCGTCACCTTCACACCGAGAACCTTGCAAACAGACTGACCCACCCGGGTGGAGAATGTCATTGACGATTCACTCGGATAGATAAAGGCTCCCGTCTTGATGCCATTGCCGGTAATCGGAATTTTCACATCAGGGACATCAGGGCATGAGATGACAAGGTATAGGCGTGAATATCTTCCTGTTGTGTACGGGAACGAATTAACGGTTATCTCGACGCCTTGAGCAGCCAGTTCGGGTGTGATATCAGGATGGGCACAGATGGTAAAATCATTAGACCTTGGTCCCTCGATGCTCAGGCTGATATCGTGAGTAAGGCTCACGCCAGTGATGACCAGTGACCTCTGCTCATTATAACCGTTATAGCAATCACCGAAATCCAGAGAGGTGACGCTGGTAGTGATCGATGGCTCGGCAGGCGCTGGTTCCTCGGCAACACATGTCAGGCCGACGGTCTGCGGTTCGGCACCTTCACCGGCAACAATGATGCTGGCATTACTCATGCCTGCCACGACCGAGTTGCAAGTCACAGTCACCGTAGCGCCGGCACTTGCTTCATTGACGGTCATGCTGGTCTTGTCGATAGCAAAGTTACCGCTGGCATCTTCAAGCGTCAAGGTCAACGCACCGATGAGGTTAGTACCACGCACTGTGAATGTCGCAGTAGCCGCTTCGCCGACCAGAGTATTGAACTCCAGCACATCAGGATTCACAGTGATGACGGGCTTGATGGCCACTCCTGTCAGGCTGATAGTCTGAGGCTCCACGCCATCGCCGCTAATCGTCACGCTCGCCATGCTCATACCAGCCATGGCGGGGTTGAAGGTCACACTGACTATAGCGTCTTCGGCAGCCTCGGCAGCCGAGATGCTGGTCTTGTCGATTGAATACGCTCCCTTGCTGTCATTGAGTTCTACCGTCAGGGCACCTGACAGCGATTTGCCTTTTACACTGATAGTCTTAGTCACTGGTTTGCCTACCTGGGTGTTGAAAGACAACGCTGTAGTCGATACCGTCAGGGTCGGCAGAACAATGCCAGGAGGCTGAATGCCGATAATCATTGATTGCATATTGTTGAAGGTGTAACCTTCGCCCGTGAAATCATCAAGGGCACAATAGGCATTACCATTCCCTCCCCATCCGAAGTTAATGTGATAGAGACCGGTTTCGGCATCATAGCCATCAACATTGAAGGCATGGCCAACAGCCGACTTATCATTAGCCGAATAGACAATGGGACGCTGGGCATACAACTCCGCCAACATCAAGGCACGCCACTGAGAAGCGGAATAGTTTTTCTTCTCTAAACACTCAACTCCCTGATCATAGCCAAACTTCAACACAGCATTGACAATATTGTTTTCACTGGCACCACTGCCTTCAGGAGAATAATCCATATACTCGGCCTGACCGACGTAGCGCATCAACAACGCCACTGCAGCGCCTTGCTCCTCGGTATAACAACCGGGCCCGTATTCATCCAGCATATTGTCCCAATCAAAGTCGGTGGGATCGAGCGCTGGGAGAGTAATACCCAGCGAGCGGGTCGTATAACGGCCCAGGGCAGAAGTGATGACAGAGTACTTCCAGTAATACATCACCTGTGACAGGGAGGTGCAGCAGCATCCCGTGAGACACTTCTCACCATGATAGAAGGGGCAATCATTGTTATAGGGCTCTCTCTGATTCCATAATGCCGTCAACAGTGGCTCCACACTGGTTGCGGCACCTGCAGTAACTCGAGGAGAAGACATCATCACCTCGCCATGGTTGTGAGAGAACAGGTTGTCAATTTCTTGTTTGTACTGGTCCAACAGGCACTGCAGGCCGCAGGGCATGTCACTCAGGTCAAGCGGAGCATCACCATAGACAAGGACACTGCCATTGACACTGTCATCCCCAGCAACGACAAGGAAACCGCCTTGCATATTATAGATGTAATAGGCAGGCTGGTTATTGATCACCGAACTCATCTCGGTATAGACCAGTTGCATATCGCCACCCGACGGCACGAGCCTCTTCTGATGGCTGGAGGCCTGCTTCTCGATAAAGAGCCAGGCCGCTTCACGTGCTGCCGCTTCGTCGATGGGCATTGCAATAGCGTTCACAGCCATGAACGCTATTGCAATGGATATTAATAGATACTTTTTCATTTCTCTTTTCATCTAGATTTTTTATCTATTAGGTCACATCATCCGTTTCTCGTCCCTCAATCGTTGTTGAGGAGCATATAGATCAGATCGCTGATATCGGTAATGCTCACCTTGCCATCACCATTTACATCGGCATAGGGGTTGCTCAAGGCCGCCTCGTCACCGTTCAGGATGGCATCGATCAGCGTAGTGACATCGTTGATGCTAAGCCTGCCGTCACCGTTCAAGTCACCTGGACCGACACCAGTCAAGCCCTCAATGTGGACAAACGATTTCCAGTAGTCTGCTGTCTTGTAGGCCTCAAGGGATGCCTCAGGCACTCGCAAGGTTGCAGTACGATATTCGGGGCTGAATGTCCAGCTACTGATGGTAGGCGGTGTCTGGGCTAAGCAAGTCAGGGTTGCCAAACTGGTGCAGTTGTAGAACGCGTCATCACCGATAAACGTCACCGAAGCAGGGATTACCACGCTGGTCAAGCCAGAGCAATGATAAAACGCATAAAGGTCAATCATTTTTACTGAAGCAGGTATCACCAGGCTTGTGAAGCCAGAGCAATTGGCAAAAGTCCATGAGCCAATGGCTTCAACTCCATTATTGATGGACAGAGAGGTCAAACCCGAGCAGCCATAGAACGCCTTATCACCGATTGTCTTTACCGATCCCGGAATCGCAATGCTATTCAATTTATTGCATTGATAGAATGCACAGTAGCCGATCGTCGTCAGAGTTGTCGGTAATGTGATGTCGGTCAATGCCTTGCAGGAGAAGAAAGCATTGGTGCCAATCTTAGTGACATGTTTGCCCATCGAGACGGTTGTTAATGCCGCACACTCCCTGAACGCATCAGGGTCTATCGTAGTCACCGACTCAGGAATATTGACGGAGGCCAAGGCAGAACGATAAAATGCTCGAGAGCCGATAGTAGTGACTGAACCTGGGATGACACTGTTCTTGCATCCCGAAATCAATTCATCGGTAGCCGTCTGAATGATGGCGTTGCAGTTATCCCGGGAATCAAAGACGGTATTGCCGTTCTCCACCACCATCGATTCCATTGATGTGCAACTGGCAAAAGCGCATTCACCGATTGTCGTCACTGCAGCAGGAATTGTGATGTCCTGCAGGTTAGTACAGCCATAGAAGGCGTATTTGCCGATACTCTTTACCGATGCGGGAATGTCCATGTGGGTCAACTCGGTGTTGTTGCAGAAGGCATAATCCGGAATGGCGGTCAGCGTATTGGGAAGCACCGTGTTTTTACAAGTCACGATAATGCTGTCGTTAGATGTCTGCAGGACAGCGTTACAGTTGTCTCGTGAGTCATAGTACGTGTTGGCAGTAGCCACCGCGATGGATTCCAGACCAGTACAATTCTTGAAGGCATTTTGACCTATTGAGGTAACCGAAGCCGGAATATAGAGGTCCAACAATGCATAACAGCCTTGGAAACAATAATTGCCGATGTCTGACACGCCCTCCTTGAGGGTAAGGCTTCTCAAGGCATTACAATTACTGAATACGTCGTAGCCCATGGCGGCTACCGAGTTACCAATCGTCGCGGTCTCTAGATTGGTACAACCTTGAAAAGCATAATTGCCGATGGTAGTAACTCCGTCAGGAATCGTGACACCCGTCAATGAGTAACTATACGAGAACGCGCCATCATCAATTGTCCTGACCGAAGCCGGAATCTCCAATGACTCAATACTTGTGTTGTAGCAGAAATACTTCGGGAGATATTCCACTTCTTCGCCGATGGTCAAATGCTTGACGTTATTACTGCTATGACCCAGACCTGTGTTTTCGCAATGACGTGCATTCCAAATAAAATCAAGGGAAGAAGCTAGACCCGCAAAGGCGCTCTCAGCGATCTGGGCAACATTCTTTCCGACAGTTAAGGAAGTGGCGGATGAACAAGCCGAGAAGGCATAGTCAGCAATGATAATGATATTATCTGGTATCACGATAGACGTTAGTCCTTTACATTCTCTGAAGGCGTATGCTCCGATTTGCTTGACCGAAGCTGGAATGTCGAGTGAGGTAATGGTGGCATTTGAAACGAAATTATTAGGCAGAACTTCTACCTCATCGCCGATGGTCAGCTCGCTGATAATCCAGTATGAGCCCTCCCAATAGTAGTATCGCTGGTGACCGTTGCTCCAGCACTTGCGGGCATTCCAGGTGAGCGATGTGATGCCAGTGTTCCTGAAGGCATCCGTGCCGATGTCGGTAACATTGACAGGTACCGTCAGGCTCGTGAGTTTCGCGCAGTTGTAGAAGGCATCACCGCAAATCGTCTTGAGCGAGACAGGCAACACAACCGATGATATGGATGAACCGCTGACAAAATCGTAGGGCAACACAGTCACTTGATTACCGATGGTCACCTGGTTAATGTCATGGGCTGTCATGTCACCATTGGTCCAACACTCGCGGGCGTTCCAGGTAAGAGACTGTACTGGTATATTCGCCAGAGCATTTGTACCCAGGGTCGCCACATTGACGGGAATAGTCAATTGTGTCAAGCCCGTGCAACCATAGAAGGCGTTGTCACCGATGGTCACAACCGACTCGGGAATGTCTATACCAGTGAGGCCGTTACAGCCTTCAAAAGCATGACCGCCAATGACAGTAACGCTGGAGGGCAATGCCACACCCGTCAAGCCAGGGCAGCCATAGAAAGCATAGTTACCCACACCTGTCACGCTGTAGGCAATGCCATCACGAGTAACTGTAGCTGGAACGTTAACCGCACCGCTATAGGTGTTATAATTCTTATCCTTGTAGGTCACATCGACTGTGCTGGGACCGGTAATCAAGTAGTAGATACCATCCAACTCAAAGTCGTAATGATTGTTCAATTCCTGGCGAGGCACGAGATGGGTGAAGTCACACCACCATGAGCTCCCTTGATAGTGATTAACACCAATCTCAGGGACATAGAGCAAAGCCGCAGCATAGGTCGCATCCGAGAACACCCCACGATTCATCATATAAGGTGGATTGGTATTGCGGACGGTAACAGAGGTCAACTGGTCACAACCATAGAAAGCGTCGGTTGACAACGTGACAACCGCAGCCGGCAATTCCAGGCTGGTCAAACCCGTCCCGGCAAATGCTCTCGCACCAATGTGGCTCACCTGGTCAGGCAGATAGATGTGCTGCAGGGCGGCACAACCGTCGAAGGTGTTGTCACAGATGCGTCTGAGCGATTTGGGCAAGTTGACCTCATGCAGGTTGGTGCACCCGTTGAAGGTACCATCGAGTTCTTTCACCATGGCAGGGATATTGATCGTGGTCAAGCTGGTACAACTATGGAAAGTGCCGGTGAGTTTGCCCACATTCCCAGGCAGTTGGACACTCGTCAGCGATGAGCAACCATAAAAGACATTGTCGCCCATGCTCATGACCGAGTTGGGCAAGACAATACTGGTCAGGCTGGTACAGTAGCTGAAAGCTGATGTTCCAATCGTGTTCACACCTTTCGGGATGTTGACGCTTGTCAAGCCTGTGCAGCCGTAGAAAGCATTACTCTCTATGGTCTTGATGGAGTTAGGCAACTCTATGCTCGTCAATCCCGTGCAGTCACGGAAAGCGCCACTGCCGATGCCCGTGACCTGATAGGGCTTTTGATAATTGCCATCATACATGCTGTAGGCCTCGATCATGACGGTCTCCGGAATAGTAATCTGGCCGCTATAGGCGCCGTTATTGGATGCAACGACCTGGACAGAATTACCATTAACTTGGTAGCGGATACCACCCACCCAATACTGGCTCTGGGCCTGTATGTTGTGAGCAAGGGGCAACAGCAGCAATAAGCACATTGCCCGAAGCATGTTATTCAAACGTTTCATGAGCTATAGGTATTGATTGTCATATCATATTCATTCAATTAGCAGGACCATTGAGCAGGCCATTGATGAGTGAGGTCACATCGGTGATGGTCACATTACCGTCATTGTTCACGTCGGCAAGGTCAACACGGATTGATGAGACATCCCCGTTCAACAAGTAATTGATAAGGGAGGTCACGTCGGTAATGGTCAGGTTACTGTCACCGTTCACATCGCCAAGCTTGCCCGAGCTGACCGTACAACTCGTATTGTCCAGTGCCAGGTCAGTTCCAGCCACATTGGTGAGACGGATATTCTTGAGAACAACGTCAGCAGGACCCGCAAAGGTCTCACTGGCTGTCACGTTGAAGGTGAGTATCGCACCACTGGTGCCACTATAGGGTTGCACGTGCATGGAGTAGGACATCACACGGACGGCGCCGTTGATCAGGACGCAATGGGCAAGCATGTGGTCCGATGCCTTGCGGGAAGTCAATGCCAGAGACTGCACGTCGATGGTGAGTCCTTCGGGCATATACAGGTCGGTCTGGAAAGCGGTGTACTGTGCCTCGTTCTCCAACAGGACTTCTACCTGGGCCGTCTGCCCAGGCTGGATAGTGAAGTCCTCAATGAAAAGGTGGTCGGTTGCGGCAACCGAGAATGTTGCCGCAACGACCATCAGAATAGATAATAAACTCTTAGGTATCATCATCCTAACCGTTTATCAATTACTTAATCATGAGCTTAGCAACCTTGTCGCCAGCCTTGACAATGACCACGCCACTGGAGCGGGCGGGAATCTCGGTGCGGCCCTCGGCTACATCAACACTGTAGGCACGGCCTGTAATATCGGTGATCATGACGCGCTGAGCAATCGGGCTCTCAACGATGATGTTCTGGCCTTCGGCATAGATGCGCAGGTCACCGGCAATCTCCTTGGCAACAG
Source organism: Sodaliphilus sp. (assembly GCA_045114065.1). Taxonomy (GTDB): domain Bacteria; phylum Bacteroidota; class Bacteroidia; order Bacteroidales; family Muribaculaceae; genus Sodaliphilus. The sequence goes on along the minus strand of JBGUJU010000035.1, from coordinate 30,785 downwards.
TGAGTCCATTGTTCACCATCATGGCAAAGCCATCAAGGTAAACGGTCTGGCAAGCGCCGGTCACCATCTCGATACCATCGACCATAATCTCACCACTGGCACCACCCGTTGCAGTCACGTCAAAGGTGAGCAGTGCGCCTTCATTGCCATCGATAATGGCCAGCATGGGCGAGTAGCACATCACACGCAGTTTGCCGTTGTCAAGCATATTGGCATCCAGGGCATGGCTACCGGCGCGGTCGGTCAGGCGGAAGTTCTCGGCGGTCAAGCCATCGGGCAGGTCAATATCAAGCTGGAAGGCAGTGTAGTCCAGGTCATTGTCAAGGGCGATGGCCACGGTGCGGGTCTCACCAGTCGACAGCTGCAAGTCTTCACCGCTCATCATGTCGTGATTGTCGCGGACAGGCTTGGGAGCACGCATCAGGTCAATCAAGGAAGGATTGAGAATCAAGTTGGTGATGCGCACAGCATCGGTCACGGTGATTTCCTGGTCACCACTCATGTCGGCAGCCTCAAAGACGAACGGGTTGGGATTCAGACCAAGGATATACTGGGCAGTCACCACAACGTCGGTCACATCCACGACACCGTCACCATTGGCGTCACCGGGCAGATAGGACCATACGTTCAAGTTGCTGGTTGCGTCGCCACAGCGAACCTCGACATAAGTCATCGCACCGTCCACCATAGCCGGGGTGGTCAAGTAGTTCTTCTTCAGATACAGGGGATAATCTCCGGCAGCGCTTTCAGGCACCTTGACGGTGAGGTTGAACAGCACGCCTTCATTATCGTTGAACGGCAGCAGCGAGGGTGAGTAGCACAACAGGCGAACGCTACCATCTCCCATGACATTATTGATCAGCACGTGGTCTCCCTTGCGGTCAGTCAGCTCGACATTCTGCAGCTCAAAGCCCTCGGGCAGATACAAGTCGGTCTGGAAGGCAGTAACAGGACCGGCATTGGTCATCGAGACGGGGATGACGACGGTCTTGCCGTGCAGTATCTCGGCGTCGGCAATTGTCAACGCATATTCATCGGTGGGAGGAGTGGGAGGTGTTACCGTGCGAGCAGGAACATCGATGCTGGCGTGGGCATGTACACTCTCATAGTGCATGTCACCATCGGTCGTATAGGCCTCAACTTCGTAGGTCTGGTCCACATCGGTGCGCTCATAGGCATACTGGCCGTTATAAATCTGTTCTCCGTCACTCTGGGGCCACTCGATGGCTACGAGGACCTCGGTATCGGTCATCGTGCTGGTAATGACGGGGGCAGGAGTCTCATACTTGAATTCCACATCATGGCTAGCCATCAAGGGGCGACAGCCTGCAGCCTCGACCAGCACATCGATGTGCCATGCGCCATGGCTCGGCAACTGGAGGTAACCTCTACTGTCAAGTTCGACAACCTCGCCATTGAGGGTCACGGTAAGTGTCACAATCTCATCACCAGTGTAAGTGATGCTGAGTCGCCCAACGCCGGTGTCAAGATCACCGAAGACGACTTCACCCATCAGGTCACGCAGGTTCTCCTCGACAGTGACGTTGCAAATCTGGGTGAAGACATGCTGGTTCTCTCCCAGGTCAACGACAGTGCCGCCGCGGGTATCCTTACCCGAGCCGACCTCGGTATTCAGTTCAATGACGCCGCCTTCAAAGCCATCGCCGATGCTCATGGTGAGATAAAACATCTCATCATAGTCACCGGCTTCCCACTTGACGACACCATAGGACTGATAATCACCGTCACCATCAGGATCCCAGTATCCGGGAATCGTGAAAGCGCCGATGATGCGCGTCATCGCTTCGTTATTCTGGAACATCGTGGCTTCCTGGCCCACTTCTTCTCCATCGATATTCAGATAAGTCACGGTCAAGTCTGAGCCTTTCTGAATGGATACGGGAGTCAAGCCCTCGGGATAGGTCACATCCACCTGAAATCCGCTCACGCGACCATTAAAACTTGCCTTCACCGGCACGGTAACCGTTCTCTGAGTATTGAGAACCGAGAAGTCCTCAACATACAGGAAACTGTCTGCCAAGGCAGTGCTTGCCATGAACAGAGCGACTAAAGTTAATAATACGTTTCTCATAATAAATAATGTTTTGATGATAAATAATTGGGTCAATCTCGCATGTTGCTTTTTGCCATTAAAACTGGGAGGCGCTTCCCGGTAACTCGCGTCCCCGAGACGCACCTCCCAAAATTAACCACAAATAAAGCTTCTCATTTCTTTACGTTATTCTTAATGTTAGCATATTCAATTTCGTTTTTGAAACAGGGAAAACATCACCGTCTCGCTGTAGCAAAATTATAATGTGTGGCCAGGACACATCAAACTTTTTATCCTAAAAAGTGCCGATTGTCTATTTTTTTTACACTTTGGCGTCTAAATTTTTTACACTTTGCCCAATCGGTCTTTTTTTCTCCATGGCCTGCCGCTGCAGGACCTATAGGTTATATGTTAACAATGGCACACAGACGAGTTTATTTCAATCATCATTATAATATTATATCATCATCTATTACCTGGCAGTGCGCTGTGTGCCATTGATTAAGTTTCAAAGAAAAGAGATGCGTCCTTATACGCCCTACAATGACGCATCTCCAAAACCTCGCTTATGAAAAAATTATTTAGCACTTGAGAAAAGCTGCTGAGCTTTTCAATTTTCTATGAATCGTCAGGTGTGGATACACAACAAAAAACCACTGGAAACAGCTAAATAGCCTCCAGCAGCAACATTGATGATTCAATTGCCCTTTCATGATGTCGATGTTTAGATCATTAATAATTAGGTATATCATCCGTCTCATTCATTTCACCGACCCTGTCCCCAGTTTCGGGAAATGGGGATACCTCATATTTTACATCCAAAGGCACCCCTATAGACTTTTGCAAAATAAGGTACAAAAATTCTAATTTGCAAACAACTTAGCAATTTTATTGTCATTTTGTTTTTAATTTCACTGTTTTCGGTAGGGTTACGACAAGAACATCCCACCTGCAATAAGTTCTTCCTTGCCATCAGATGATTTCATGCCCCGTGTGTGTTGACATTGGCAGCGAAGTCATCAAAATCTCCCGTTTACAAAAGAAAATAATTTTTTTTTGAAAATTTTATCATTTTGTTTTGTAAATCCAAAAAATGTGTTTACCTTTGTGCACTCAAGCAAATTCATAGACTATGGAATGTAAAATTGTTTATCGCTGGCTGTGAAGTCGCGCGAGACTTTAAGTGCTTAGTAATGGTTTGTTTTACAGAACGATAACCCGGACATTGGCTCCGGGTTTTTCGTCTTTTATCCCCTCACCTCCAATAGAAACTGAGGACCGGCTGGCCTAGTGCAGTCGGTCCTCAATATTACGCCTATTGGCGTTTCTATCTACAAGTCATTTCTTGCGCCAGATGCGGCTCATGTCCTCGAGGGTCTTGCCCTTGGTCTCGGGAACGAGTTTCCAGACGAAGATGGCAGCCACGACACACAAGATGCCATAGAGGCCGTAGGTGAGCAAGTGGCCCATCTGGTCGCCCTCATGGAACTCAAAGTTGAACATGGGCACAAATGACGTGCTGACGATCCAGTTGAAAATCCACTGGAAGGCAACGGCAATGGCAACGGCCTTACCACGTATGGTATTGGGGAAAATCTCGGCGATGAGCACCCAGCAGATGGGTCCCCAGCTGAACATGAAGCACGCGCTATAGAGCATGAGCGAAATCATGCACAACATGCCCAGGTTGGGATTGTCAAACGCCAAGGCCACACCGAAGGCACCCAGAGCCATACCCAGCGAACCGGTAACGAGCAGCGGCTTGCGGCCCAACTTCTCGACCGTGAACACGGCCAGCAGCGTGAACAGGATGTTGATAACACCCATCACCACGGTGTTGACCATGGGATTGCTCATGCCCATCTCGTCAAAGATGCGCGGAGCATAATAGAGTACTGCATTAATGCCGACAATCTGCTGGAAGACGCTGAGCATGATACCGATGAAGATACACACGTAGCCATAGGAGAAGAGTTTCTCAGTCTTCTGGGTAATGGTGCTCTTGATATCGGGAAGGATGATCTCGGCCCTGGCCTTGCCATTGATACGGGACAGCACATGAAATGCCTTCTCATCCTGGCCGGCCATGACAAGGTATCGCGGTGTCTCGGGAACGAGACAGATGAGCAGCGTGAACACTCCGGCAGGAATGGCCTCGCTACCGAACATGTAACGCCAACCCTCTTGAGTAGCCCACATGGCGCCCTCGGGGTTCATCACCTTGTTGATGCCTCCCACGATATCGATGTCGGGATTCTCGTGACCGCCCAGGATCATGAAGTTGACGAAATAGACCACCAGCTGGCCAAAGATGATAGCAAACTGGTTCCATGACACGAGCATGCCGCGAATCTTGGTAGGAGCGACCTCGCCGATGTACATGGGGCAGAGGGCCGAAGCCAGACCCACACCCACACCACCGACAATGCGGTAGAAGTTGAAAGCCATGAGCAGGTCCTTGGACGCACCCTGCCCTTCAAAGAACAGGAACTCGGGATGCATGCTGCCCAATGCAGACAAGAAGAACAAGATGCCGGCAAGCATCAGCGAGCGCTTACGACCAAAGTTGGTTGCCAGCAAGCCCGAAAGGGCGCTGCCGATGATGCATCCGATCAGAGCACTGGAGCAGGTCAGACCATGCCATGCATCGGTGTGGTTGTAATCGGTAGCCTGCATGAAGAATGCCTGCAAACCTTTCTCGGCGCCCGAGATGACCGCCGTGTCATATCCGAAGAGCAGACCACCCAGCACCGCCACCAGGACGATGCTCACCAGGTAGAGTTTGCTTCCGCCTCTTTCAAAGTAGCCCATAAACTAATGATTGCTTGATGAGTTAATTACTTGGCATACATAGCCACGATGGCCTCATATTTCTCTTGCTTGCCGCTGATGGTCTCGGGCTCGCCATGGGACTTGGCATAGGCAACCAGTTCCTCAAGGGACATCTGGCCGTCCTCAAAGCGCTTGCCCTCGCCCGCGTCAAAGCTGGCGTAGCGTTGCTTGAGCATATCAGGCAGCTCGCTCTTCTCAAGGACATCGGCAGCACCCAACAGGGCACGGGCCAGGGCGTCCATACCACTGATGTGAGCGATAAAGATGTCCTCGGGGTCGGTACTGTTGCGACGCAACTTGGCGTCAAAGTTGGTACCGCCGTCCTTGAAGCCGCCGCCGCGTATGATCTGCAGCAGGGCATTGGTGAGTTCATGACTGTCGATGGGGAACTGGTCGGTATCCCAACCGTTCTGGTGGTCACCGCGGTTAGCATCAATGCTGCCCAGCATGCCGTTATCCACAGCCACTGCCAGCTCGTGGGCAAAGGTATGGCCGGCCAGCGTAGCATGGTTCACCTCGATGTTGACCTTAAAGTCCTTGTCAAGACCATTGGCACGCAAGAAGCCGATAACGGTCTCGGTATCCTGGTCATACTGGTGCTTGGTGGGTTCCATCGGCTTAGGCTCAATCAGGAAGGTGCCCTTGAAGCCCTTGGCACGGGCATAGTCACGGGCTGCCGTGAGCATCTTGGCTAGGTGGTTCTTCTCGCGCTGCATCTGGGTGTTGAGCAGGCTCTGATAGCCTTCACGACCGCCCCAGAAGACGTAGCTCGTTCCGCCCAACTTGATGGTAGCATCGAGGGCATTCTTGATCTGCACGGCTGCACGTGCCACGACATTGAAGTCGGGATTGGTGGCGGCGCCGTTCATGTAACGCTTGTGGCCGAACACGTTGGCAGTGCCCCACAGCAACTTGATACCTGTTGCCTTCATCTTCTCCAGCGCGTAGTCGGTAATCGCCTGCATGCGGGCCTCATATTCCTCGATGGTATCGGCCTCCTCGATGAGGTCCACATCATGGAAACAGAAATACTCGATGCCCAGCTTCTGCATGATTTCAAAACCGGCATCCATCTTGTCCTTTGCACGCTGCAAGGGATCCTCGGCTTTGTCCCATTCATAGGAACGGGTCTGGCCGCCAAACTGGTCTGCGCTGGCCTGTCCCAGGGTATGCCACCAGGCGATGGCGAACTTGAACCAGTCTTTCATCTTCTTACCCATGACCACGCGTTCGGGATCATAGTAGTGGAACGCCATCACATTCTTGCTCTCGGGTCCCTCATACGGGATCTTGCCAATCTCGGGAAAATACTCTTTACTCATTGTCTTTTTGTGTTATGTTAATGATTGATGATAATTTATTCTGTATTACAATAAAGCCTTCTTCAACAAGGCTTTCCAACGCTCGTAAGCGTCCTTGCAGGCCTCGCGGTCCTGTTCAACCGGCTCAATGACCGACAGTCGCTGCAGCGTGGCAAAGGCTTCCTGGGCATTCTTGTAGATTCCGGCACCGATTCCCGCTCCACGTGCGGCACCCACGCTGCCGTCGGTATCATGCAGCTCGATCGTCGCACCGCTCACGGTAGCCAAGGTCTGGCGGAAAACGGGACTCAGCATCATATTGGCCTTTCCGGCGTGGATGGTGCTGATGTCCATGCCCATCTCTCGCATGACTTCCATGCCATAGGCAAAGCTGAACACGATGCCCTCCTGTGACGCACGCAGCAGGTGAGTGCGGTTGTGGCGGTTGAAATCCAGCCCATGGACCGAGCATCCTGTCTCACGGTTCTCGAGCACACGCTCAGCACCGTTGCCAAAGGGGATGACCGTCACCCCGTCGCTGCCGATGGGCACCGTGGCACACAGGTCATTGATCTCTTGATAGGACAGACCTTGAGCCACATTGCGCCGCATCCAGGCGTTGAGGATGCCTGTGCCGTTGATACACAACAGCACGCCCAGGCGGTCAAGGTCGGCCGAATAGTTCACATGGGCAAAGGTGTTGACACGGCTCAACGGGTCACGGTTGACCCCGCCCAGCACGCCATAGACGACGCCCGACGTGCCTGCCGTAGCAGCCACCTCGCCAGGATTGAGCACGCCCAGCGACAGGGCATTGTTGGGCTGGTCTCCGGCACGGTAGCCTATTGGGGTACCTGCCTTGAGCCCCAGTTCGTCGGCCACTTGAGGCGACACAGTGGCTTGAATGCCGAAGGTGGGCACTGTCTCGCTCAACAGCGAGTGGTCAAAGCCATAGTAGACCAGCAGTTCCTCGGCGGGACGCTTGGCCTTGAAGTCCCACATGATACCTTCGCTCAGGCCGCTGATGGTCGTCGCGGGCTTGCCACTCAACCGCATGGCGATGTAGTCACCCGGGAGCATCACCTTGTAGATGCGCCGGTACACATCGGGCTCATTTTCCTTGACCCATGCCAGCTTGGCGGCAGTGAAATTGCCTGGCGAATTGAGCAGATGTTCCAGACACCAGTCTTTGCCCAATGCCTGCATCGCCCGCTCGCCATAGGGCACCGCCCTGGAGTCGCACCAGATGATGCTGTCGCGCACGGGCTGCAGCTCACGGTCCACACACACCAGCCCATGCATCTGGTAACTGATGCCGATGGCCTTGATATCCTCACCGCTGGCACCCGTCTGCTTCAAGCACTGGGCAAGCGACAGCTTGGCATATTGCCACCATGAGCGCGGGTCTTGCTCGGCCCAACCGGGTTTCACAGCCTTGATGGGAGCCTCTTGCTCCGGGAAGAAAGCCGATGCCACACAACAGCCCGTCTCGACATCGACCAGCGACGCCTTCACCGAACTGCTGCCCACATCCAGGCCTAACAAATATGCATGATTCATTTTTCTCTTCTGGTTCTTTTTCGGGTTAATGAGATTAAATGATTCTTCACAAGGTGTGATTCATCATGTCGCAAATTTAGAAAAAATTCCTGATTTACAGACCAACCGAGAAAAAAGATTCAAAAAAATGATGCAAGTTGAACAAAATGTCAAATGAATTCGGGACACAATACAAAAAAAACAGCAATGGCGTGGAAACCGGTCCACGCCATCGCTGCTATATTAGGGGATGTTTAAATCTAAATCCAGGGTTTAATCTTCGTGCGGTTAATTAGCACAACGATACCTCAATGTCATCCTTGCCCTCGGCGAAGTTCAGCTTGCCTTCCTTAGCGAGCCAACCCAGAGCGCAATGCATTTCGTTCACTTTGAGCTTAGTAGCCTTGCGCAGGTCCTTCAGTGAGAGAGCCTTCTGCGCATCGTTCAGGGCGTTCCACACGAGACCTGCCCAGTTACCAATGTTTTCTACGTTCATAAAAATAAAACCTTTAATAAAACAATCATTTAAAAAATCAGCCGCAAAGGTAAGCGTTTTTCGCCAACCCACCCAACGAATTATGCAAAAAAGCCATGCAAACAACCAAAAACAGTCATGCAAACGGTTGCATAACATTCCTAGCAATGCAAGACTGACAGAACTCAGATTTCGCCGCCCAGAAGGCGATACAGGGCTAGCGTGTTGAAAAAGTCCTCCAGTTGGCCATCAGTAAGCATTTTAATACGGCTGCCACCATTCATGCCCATCAATTTGAGCATTGCCCATTGGCCATGGGTGAGGGCATAAACGAGGTCACGGTAGGCATGTTGCAATTCATCGTCACTGGCCGCCCAATACTGGCCGCCAGCAGTCCTGCCATGACGTGGCGATGAGGGGTAGAAAGCATAATCAAAGCCGTCGACAGTAAACACCACCTGATCGTATTCTATCGCCCTGTCGCCACAATAATTCACGCACAGCCGCAATGGGCCCGGCACGCTGTCCTCGTCCAAATCAAAAGCGAAATACACCTCATTGCCCACGCTGTCGCCAGTCACGTACTTGGAGCGATACTCACCGTTATCCAGCACCATGAAGGGCATCAGTTGGTCAAGGGTTACCGTGACAGGTTCGTCGCGCCAAGTCATTCGCTTGCCAGCCTCACGGTCATCATTGGGTGACAAGCGGTGGCCCTCGACGGCGACACTTTCTTTATGAGATCGAGGCAAATCGACGGTGCCCCACAGATCATCACTGGTATCCCAGGGGTCCGCAATTGAATCCGCCTTGCGGGACAGTTGTTCTTGCAGCTTCTTAATGGCCTTGGCGCGCTCGCGCTCGGGATGCAGGCGGCGGATTCCAGGCCTGATGCTCGGATCCTTATCGTCATCGTCGCCGGCAACGCTTGCCAATCCCATGGGAACGACAAGCAATGCGGCTAGCAGCAATATGATGAACCTCTTCAATCTCATTGATTATTCTTTAAGGAACTAGGAATGATTGTTAAATCACAGCATAGACAAGAGCAAGAGTTGTGCCTCGAGAGTGGCGCGGGTGATGACACGGTCACGGTCGCCGGGCAACTGCTTGACCTGGGCGATGACACGGTCGCCACACTTGGCGGCCATCCACACAGTGCCCACGGGCTTGGTGGGCGTACCGCCTCCGGGACCTGCGATGCCGCTGGTGGCAATAGCGCAATCGGTGCCCATGGCACGGCAAGCGCCCTCGGCCATCTGGCGCACGACGGGTTCGCTCACCACACCATTGTCGATGATGTCCTGCTCATTGACGCCCAGCAACGACATCTTCACCTCGTTGGCATAGCTCACCACAGCGCCCTTGAAATAGTCGCTACTGCCGGCGATGCTGGTAATCTGGTGGGCAATGTTGCCACCAGTGCAGCTCTCGGCAGTGGAGAGGGTCAAACCCTTCTCTCGCAGGCGCTCGCCCAGAATCTCGGGCAGGCGTTTGTCGCCGTCGGCGATGATATGACCGCCCAAAATCTCGTGCAACTGGCGCGACAGGCGTTCCATATCGTCGTTAATCTGGTTGGCATCGGTCGAGGAACCCGTCAGTCTCAGGCGGATGATGCCGCCCTCGGGCAGATAGGCCAAATGGATGCCGTGAGGCAGCGCGCGCTCAAACTCGTCGAGCTGCATCGCCAAGGCCGACTCGATGATGCCCGTGACGACGAAGGTGCGGAACTCAATGTCTTCACCGTCATTGAAGCGGGCCAGCAGCTGCGGAATGACCGCACGTTCCATCATCCCTTGAAGCTCAAAAGGCACACCGGGCATGCTCACCAGCACCTTGCCGTCGCGTTCAAACCACATCAACGGCGCCGTGCCCACCTCGTTCTGGATGACGCGGCACGACGAGGGCACCATCGCCTGCAGGCGGGTATACTCGTTGAGCTTGAGGTGGCGACGTTCCATCACCTGCATGACGTTGCGCTCCACATCCTTGTCAAGCACCATCTCGCCGCCGAAGTAGCGGCATAGCGTCGGCTTGGTGATGTCGTCCTTGGTTGGTCCCAGGCCGCCGGTCATCAGCACGACGTCGGTCTGAGCGAATGCGCGGTCGATGGCAAGCTTAATCTGCTCGGCATCGTCAGGAACCACCTGCACGGTGTTCACATCCCAGCCGCGTGGCGTCATGTGACGGGCAATCCAGCCCGAATTGGTGTCGGTGACCTGCCCGATGAGCAGTTCGTCACCGATGGCAATAATGCTGTATTTCATTATTTAGTTTTTAGTTGTAAGTTTTAAGTATGGTTACTAGCGCCTGAAAATCTCTAATCACTAATCAGTGCGAAGCACTATTTAACGGGGATTTCCTTGGCGGGCCAGCCGTAGTCCTGATAGAACTTGACGGGCAGTTTGTGCACTTTCACATAATGTGCGATGTATTTGGCGCGAACATCCTCACGAGCCTCTTCATTGCTGTTGACTGATTTGAAGGCCTCATACATATCGCCAAAGATGCGCTTGGCGCTGGCCACGTTATTGCTTCCGTCCTCCACTTGATCAAACGATGCGACCTCGATGCCCTGGGCGGTTTCACGGAATGTTATCGCACCAGGATGTGATCCGCCCGAAACCATCTTCAACGTGTCACCCACGATTTTGTAATTGAATACCCAGAAGTCGCCCAGAATCTTAATCAGGTCGTCCTCACTATCGGGATTTCCAGCTGCTGTGATAACGATGCTTGGGATGCATACATCGCCCTGGCTATATCTCGAGCCAATGGAATCCACTAAATAGTTATACAATGTACCAAAAACCGGAAAGCCAATGGAATCCCTGGTCACTATGTCCTCTTCAATCTCTTGAGCAACGACACTGTCAGTGTCAGCTGCAGTGTCCTTGTTGCTGTTACCATTGCAGGAAATCAAACCACTCACGCCGCAGAACAGGATGGCGGCCAACATCCACAATTTCATCTGTTTCATAGTCTCAGTCAATATTAATGTGATACCGCAAAGGTAATAAAAAAATAGTTTCCAATCCACGAATTGATGTCCATGATTAAAAATGAAGAAAAAAACGCTTGCTGCAATAACCTTTTTTGTAACTTAGCGGACCGAAATAGTTTCTTGAGAAAGGATTGTTATGCAGATCATACTTGCCAGTGCCAAGATCATGAACGATATGGCTGCGATGCCAGAGGGTGTCACGGCCTCATTACCGCTGTTCCAACCGGAGGCACAGACGCTTGCCCGTGACATGATGCAGTATCCGATCGAGGTGCTCTCCGAGATGCTGGGATGCTCACATGCGATTGCATCGCAGAACCGCTTGCGCTACTTGCGCTTCAACGACCAGCATGACCCGTTGCCCGCGATCCTCGCCTATCACGGCCAGGCCTACAAGCACCTCAAGGCCGAGACACTGGATGCGGACACATTGCGCCATGCCCAGAGCCACCTGTGGGTGATGTCGTTCCTGTATGGCTTGCTCCGCCCCCTGGATGACATACGCCCCTTTCGGATGGAAGGCCATGTGGAACTGCCCAGCGCAGGAGGCGGCACACTGTTTGACTACTGGAAGCCGCGCCTGACCCAGGTGCTCATCGACAGCGTCAAGGCCGACGACGGCGTGCTTGTACACCTCGCCACCGAGGAGTTCCAGCGCCTGGTGGACTGGCAGCGCGTCAAGCGGGAAGTGCGTGTGGTGCAACCCATGTTCCTCGTGCGCAAGGGCGACACCCTCAAGGTGCAAGCCGTGTGGGCCAAGACCTGCCGCGGCGCCATGACCCGCATGATACTGCAAGAAAGGCTTTCCGACCCTGAAGAACTGGCCGCTTTCCACTATGAGGGCTTCACGTTCAGTCCCTCGTCAAGCGAACAAGACCAACCCTGTTTCATCAAAGAAAACTGAAGAATACTCTATGGCACATACTTTATTATTGTTGATTATTGCTTTTGTCACGCTGGACTTTATCGTCAGCAGCGTGCTCTCGTGGCTGAACACACGATGGATGACCCACCCCGTGCCTCCCGAGTTGGAGGGTCTGTATGACGACGAGAAGTACCGCAAGCAGCAGGAGTACATGAAGACCAACAAGCGGGTGTCGCTCGTCGCCCGCTGCGTGTCGTTTGCGCTAACGCTGGTCATTCTGGGTTTTGGACTACTGGGATGGCTCGACAACCAGTGCAAGGCGTGGACCGACCTGCCTATCGTGCAGGTCATCCTGTTTCTTGTCATCTACAACCTGTTCAACACGGTCATCGCATTACCCTTCAGTTACTACTCGACCTTCGTCATCGAGGAGCGCTTCGGTTTTAACCGCACGACCCACAAGACCTTCTGGCTCGACGCCTTGAAGTCCTTTGCCGTCTCGACCGTGCTGAGCGCCGTGCTGATGGCTGTGGTCTATTGGCTGTACCAGACCTTCGGACAGCAGTTCTGGATTTGGGCGACACTCGTTTGCGCTGTGTTCATTATCTTCTTCTCGATGTTCTACAGCAACTTGATCGTGCCCTTGTTCAACAAGCAGACGCCCCTGCCCGAGGGCGAATTGCGTGATGCCATCACGGCGGCACTGGCAAGTTTCGGTTCCAAGTTCAAGGACATCTACATCATCGACGGCAGCAAGCACTCTACCAAGGCCAATGCCTATTTCACCGGTTTCGGTCCCAAGAAACGCATCGTGCTCTATGACACGCTGCAGGACCAGATGACCAACGACGAGATTGTGGCCGTCCTTGCCCACGAGTTTGGACACTACAAGCACCGTGACACCTTCAAGAACATGTTCATCTCCATTGCGATGGTAGCAGTCAACCTGTTCATCTTCTCGCTGCTGGTGAACAATCCCGACCTGCCAGCAGCACTGGGCGGCACCGCCCCGTCATTCATCCTTGCCCTCGTGGCATTCTCGCTGTTGCTATCCCCCATCGACCTGCTGCTCAACCCCGCCGGCAATGCCATCTCAAGTCGCGCCGAATACCGCGCCGACGCCTTCGCCGCCAGCCATGGTCACGGCGAGGCCCTCATCAGCGGCCTCAAGAAACTCGCCAGCCACGCCTTGAGCAACCTGACGCCCCACCCGCTAGTCGTCTGGTTCAGCTACTCTCACCCCACCCTAGCCCAACGCATCCGCGCCATCCGCAGTTCAAACACAAGGACAACAACTAAACAACCGGGACAACAATCATAAAAGGAAACAATGACTTAGCGGCATCAAATAACCAGTAGTGTTAAACTAATCTCGCCGTTCGGAAGAATTAAGTCTATTAAATTCCTTCTGCTTCTTTTATTTTAGCAATGATTTCGGCACGTATTTCCTGGCTTGTGCCATGAACGGCATAGCGGACAATTCCCATTCTATCGACAACCACTGTAAAGGGAAAGCCCTCGGTCCCGATCCAAGACATCATATCCTTGGCTTCAACGAGGTGGGTCCAGGTGAAGTGGTGTTTCTCGGTGATCTTTTGGACAACCTCTGCATCATGGTAGGTAGCAGAGAAAAACATGACATCAGGGAACTGTTCCTTCCACGTTGATAATTCAGGCATTTCAGCACGGCACGGCCCACAGCCGGAATACCACAGATTGAGCACCATCGCATGACCTTTGACACTGTCGTTCGTCCATCTGCGTCCTTCTAAATCTATTTCATTAAATGGAGGGAATGGCTCACCTGCCTTAGGTGAATAGAAAGTGCCATCATCTTTTACGCCTGCTTGAGCCAATTCCAACATCGTTGCCATCATATTGGCACCATTCAGGAACTGATTGGCATTGCGCACTTGCTCTCGGGGTATCGCCTTGCTGATGACAGATTCGGGTAAATCTACATCAAGCCTAATGGCAAGTATCTTGTTCCCTTCTGAATCTTTCAGTCGTGTGTAACTTGGATTGGCATCTGGGAGTTCTGGCAACTCCTGAAAAAAATAGCCATTGATCAAGAACTTCGGAATAATCGTATCTGTTCTTTGCTCTTGCGCTATTGTCATGAGAGATGCTAGAGCAACAAGGGCAATTATCACAAATCTATGTGTTTTCATTTCTGCAGATTATTAATAGTTTACATGGTTAATTTTCATCATTGCTTTACTCGCTGTCCAACAAAGGGAATTCAGTTCGGTGAGGCAACTCTCTGCCGAACGATTCAAGTTCATCGGCAACAACGCGTTTCAATTCTTCCTGTGGAATAATCAGCTGATAATCGGCTACACCGATAGGTTTACCTATATCCTCAAGAGCCAACTCGACCTCAACTTTATCCTTTTCTGCACAAAGTATTATTCCGATAGAGCGGTTCTCATCGTCTTGCCGTTCAAGACGATCCAGCAAAGAGAGATAATAGTTCATCTTGCCCGCATATTCGGGCTTGAATTCGCCAATCTTCAGATCAAAGGCAACAAGGCAGCGCAATCCACGATGATAAAACAACATATCCACCCGGCTGACTTTTCCATTATACTCAAGTTCATGCTGATTACCAATGTATGTGAATCCGCGCCCCAATTCCAACAAGAATTGCTTGACTTTATTTACAAGTCTCGTTTCAAGTTCAGTCTCAAGAATTGAATTGCGAACACCAAGGAAACCGAGGTTGTAGCTACTACGGAATACCTCATCGGCAAGTTGAGCTTGTGCTGTCGGTAATGTCAATGCAAAGTTGTTATCTGTTGTCTCGTCTTTTCTCAAGTGCATCTGCATACTGATAGCATTGGTCAACAAGTCTCTGCTCCAACCTTTAGCTATGGTTTCCTTAGCGTAATAGAGAATCGCCTCATCATCGTTTCCGAACTTCTGCATCAGTTTAAGCGTATGTCCCCACGGTAAAACTGCAACAGCTTGTCGCAGTTTTGGATCACTATCACAAAACCGTTCATAGAACTTTTTCATGTCCCAGAGGTTTCGCGGAGACCTTCCCATTTGAGGAAAACGCTTTTTCAAATCCATGGATAGTCGATTAACGACACCGCTTCCATGTTTATTTTCCAATTTCTTGTCATGCAACAACTTGCCAAGTTCCCAGTGCGCAGACCCTATTGCCGATGTGACACTGGCGGCCACAATGTTGCGTGTTTTGTCAATAACTGCGACAGCCTGTCGCAGAATTGAATTGTATTCTGATTCGGGAACTTGAATTGAAAAATCTGCCATAATATCCTTGATTCACTCTTGGAGACTTTTTTTAAATGATGACTCGCTGGAAAGGAGGAGCGGTGATGTCGCAGAAGTCCTTGTCGAGGAATTTGTAGTGGCCGGCGATGGCGATCATCGCGGCGTTGTCGGTGGTGAAGACGCGCTTGGGGATGAAGGCCTTGAGGCGGTGACGGCGGGCATAGTCCTCAACGGCGGAACGCATACCGCTGTTGGCCGACACTCCGCCACCGATGGCGATGGTCTTGATGCCTGTGTCCTTGATCGCCTTGCCGAACTTGTCCATCAGGATTTCAATGATGGTGCGCTGCAACGAGGCGGCCAGGTCGGCCTTGTTTTCCTCAATGAAATTGGGGTTCTCCTTGAGCGCATCGCGCAGGGTGTAGAGGAACGATGTCTTCAGTCCGCTGAAGCTGTAGTTGTAGCCATCGACATGGGGCTTGGCGAACTTGAATGCCTTGTTGTTTCCCTCGGCAGCCAACTTATCGATAATGGGGCCGCCAGGATAAGGCAGGCCCATCACCTTAGCACACTTGTCAAAGGCCTCGCCTGCAGCGTCGTCAATGGTCTGTCCCAGCACCTCCATGTCACGCGGAGAATTGACCTTGATAATCTGGCTGTTGCCACCGCTGATGAGCAGACACAAGTAGGGGAACTCGGGCACCTCGACATCAGAATCCTCCTTGACAAAATGAGACAGCACATGGCCGTGCAGGTGGTTCACGTCCACCAGCGGGATGTCGAGCGCAAGGGACAACCCCTTGGCAAACGAGGTACCCACATGGAGCGATCCAGGCAAGCCAGGACCGCGCGTGAAAGCGATAGCATCAATGTCCTTGCGGTCGATGCCCGCCTGACGGATGGCCTCGCTCACAACAGGCACGATGTTCTGCTGGTGGGCACGAGACGCCAACTCGGGCACCACACCACCATAGGCCTCATGCACGCGCTGGCTGGCAATGACATTGCTCAACAATACCGTGTCACGCAACACGGCAGCCGATGTGTCGTCACACGACGACTCTATTCCTAATATCGTTACACTCATTGTTTCTTTTATATAAGGCTCATAGGTCATATAGGGCTTTTAGCACCTATAAAGTCACTTGTTGTTTATTACACGATGTGTGGCCCGTAGCCGTTGCAAAATTAATACAAAATGACGAGACTCCTAGACCCCCAAACAAATATTTCTTCATTATGAACCCTATAAGTCATATAGGGCCTATGAGACCTATCAGGCCTATCAGAAACGGAAGCCGGCGGTGAGGTCGAAGTTGCTGTAGCTGTTGTAGAAACTGTGTTGGACGCTCTGATACCAATGTCCCTCATGGTTAAAGTTGAAAGCGTAGAAAAAGTTGCCGGCGGTGCGCACCAGAGCCAAGCGACCGTTCAGATTGGTAGACAACAGGGACTTCAGACCCTCAATGGAATTGGGGAAACTATGACGGTAGCCAATGCTGGGCACCACGGTGACGTTGAAGAGCCAGCCGTGATGGAACACCCAACTGTATCCATAACCTATCATGAATCCAAAGTCACGATAGCGGAAACGGTAGTCAGTCACGTGATCAGGCAGATGAACCTTGAGATCACTTCTCAAGAAGGTCATGTCCATCACTACATCTTGATGACTGAGGTAGATACCCGCCAGCAGAGAGCCTGAGCTGCGCTTTTGATACTTGGAGAAACAGTAGGCTGCAGCCTGGGAGTAATGGGTGTGGTTAAAGATATAGTAGGCATCCAGACCATAACCCTCGCGCGTGAGACCATAGAAAATGTCGTCACCCATCCACTTACCCAGTCGGTGCAAGTGGACTGTACTCTGGTCATTCTTGCGATAGTATCCCTCGATAAAAATGCGTGAGGTGGTAAATGAGAACTGCAGCCTGCGGTTGTGGATGAATCTTCCTGCCAACAGGTCCCTCGCGTTGAGCATGTAGGTGAAACTTAGACCCATACCGCTGATATGGAAACCGAACAATGACGTGACATCGCTGTTGAGCTGCACGGGAGTCTCCCACTTGCCCAAATGCCCTGAGTAAAAGTCAAGCCAGTTACTGTTCTTGATCATGACCTTAAACCTCTTTTTTCCCCTCCCAGGATTGACAACATAGGCCGAGTCATAATAATTCAAGGCATGATTGAGCCATCGGTAGGCCTTGACACCGAAGTCGAGCACTGGTGGATAGTAGATCGACGTATCATTGATGCTCCACCCGTGCCGCAGGATGAGATGCTTCCAGCGTTCCTTAGCATCCAGGCTATCTATCTGGACAGCAGCTTTGTCAAGTGCATCACGGGCATTTACCTTCATAGCAATGCTATCAAGTTGCCTGGAGATCATTCTAAACTGCATGGCAATACTGTCATTCTTAGCAGCATCAATGCTATCAGTGGACAGGAGGACTTCATCGCACCATGCGAGGCTCGACGTCCATGCCAGCAATAACAATATGACCACACGTTTCATCATTGTCCAGTCGAGGAATGAGTTTGTTGAGATGGACGCAACGTGACCATCGGTACCGGCTGACGCACGGCGCTGTCACGATCGTCACTGGGCGTGGGCTCACGCTTGGGGATGGAGTCCTGGTCAGGATTACGCTGCAGCGTCGTTTTGCTCTTGGGCTTATTGAAGTCGTGCTTCCAGACGATGCCCACGCCTTGAGTGGTCAAGGCATTGGGCCTGTAGTAATTCTGGTCGTTAAAGTGGTTATAGGCCTTGAGCCTGAAGGTGCCCTTGTTGTTGAGCAGATATTCCAAATCAAAGTCGCCAATAAAATTGGTGTTACTCTGGCGATAAGTATTGTCTCGGTAGCCTAAGTTACCGTTGAGCAACAGCCTGTTGTTGAGCAACTGACTGGACAGAGCCACATCGACTTCCAAATCAGTGAAGTCCTTGTTGGTGCGTACATTGGGCGCAATGGACAGGTTGTCGGTCATCTTGCCCAGGATGTTGCTCAGCTGGCCCGCGATGGTCGATGATGCTACCGACGTGAGGAACTCGTTCTGACCAGCCGTATTACCCACCATGTAGTCGGGCGTATAGAAACGGTTGAGTGCCAACAGGTAGATGATCTGGCGGTTCATCATCTCCTCGCTGCTGATGATGCTCTTGACCCTGCGTTCCAAGTCGGTGGTGAGTGACGGGAACTCCAGGTCAAACGATATCTCTGGCTGTGAAATAATGCCCTTGGCACGCAACAGAGCATGGACGGGCACGTTAGTGCGCGCCAAGTTCTTGTCATCGCTAAAAGACTTGTCCAGGTCATTGATATTAGCATTGAGCGAATAGACCGCTTCCAGGTCCAGAACAGCGGCATAGGGGTCGCCCTGGAAACTGATGCTGCTACCATCACGGATGGTGAAATCCTTGAGGATCACATCCTGCAGTGTGAAGTTATAAGTACCCTTGTCCAGTGTGTATTTGCCATAGGTACCCAGTTCGCCTTGGTTGTTGTAGGTCAAGCGCATGTGGCCATTGCCTGTCGCCTTGATACGGTCTCCGCCGACGGGGTCCATCACAACGGTGAGTGCCAGGTCGGGGGTAATGTCGCCCTGCAAGTCGATGTTATAAGCACTAGGCTCGGAATTCTCCTCCTGTTTCACCTGCTTCTTCAGCTGGCTCAATATCAGGTTCAGCGTATCCACCTCCTGCTTCTCGACGGGCTTGGCCATCGCCTCGCGGTCGCGGAAGGTGATGAAATTGTAGTTATCGGCCTGCTCAGTGTCACTCATCACAAAGGTGAACTTGCTGCGCGGCGCCGAGGTCATGTTTACCCTGATGTTCACAATGCCCGGTCCGCCATCGACAAAGCATGCACCGTTGCCATAGATGGTACCATACCAGTCAGGATTAACGCTCGGGTTGGTATCGTAGCTCAGGAAGTTGCGGGCATCGGTGATGGCAAAGTTGAATACCGGGTCGTGGAAGGCATCATGCTTGAGCCAGCCGCCCAGTTTGGCCTGATGACCTTCACGGTCATGGATGGGAATATCGCTGAACTCGATGTAGTCAGGGATGATGTGGATGGGGACATCCGATGCCGAGTACCAGCAGTTCACATAATCCAAGAAGAAGCGGATAGAATCGGCCACAATGTCTCCCTCGAGGTTGATGGTATGGAAATTGCCGAACAGGATGGCTTTTCCCGACATCTCACCCTGCACATCGCTGGTGAAGGCCTCCATATAGGGCTTGAGGAAAGCGACATTGGCATGGTCGGCACCAAATTCGATATACAATGAGTCATCGGCGACATAGATGCCGCCTTCGAGCGAGGTGTACTTGCCATTGGACTGCTCGATTCCTCCCTCGACAAGGATGCCCTTGGTCGCGCTGTCAAACTCGGCCTTGATGTCAAAGTCTCCCAGGACGGCATCATTATACTTGATATTCTTGATGAACAGGCTGGGAGTGTACAAGCGTGGAGAACCTGACATCAGGTCGCTGGCATACACCTTGCTGGTCGCCCTGCCGCCGAAGTCCACATGGTCAATGTCCAACGTTTCGAACACGTAGTCCAGGTTCATATCGTTCAATTCCACGCACAACTCGTCATCGGGATCATGCGACACTTTACCGTTGATGCGGATAAACTGTTCATCACGGCCTCCAGCGATGTTGTCGATAGTCACCACGCCGTTGTCAATCCCCACATAGCCCTTCGTCACATTCCAGATGGTATCATTGAACACCAGCTGCGAGGGATGGATATTGATGTCTGCCTTGAGGCCGCCGTTAGTGCCACGGTCCAGCAGACCGTCCACATTGATGTTGCCGTGGAAATCATGCGCCATCGGCATGCGCCACGCGAGGTTGGCGTTGACACGGTTATCCTGACCACTGGCATCAAGATTGAGGTCGATCATGCCTTTCTTGGCAGGATAACGCGACTGGACATTCAACACCACCTGATTGGTAACACTGTCCAGTTCCACCAGCAAGCGGGTCTGCTCGATTACCTTGTTGGCGCCCTGAACGATCAAGGGGGCATCAACGACGAGGTCAAAGGTGGTGTCACTCTCGTTGAGGTTACCCTCGACCACCGCCCTGTAAGCCAGCTTAAAGGGCAGATTGAGCATCTGATTGAGTTCTTCATCAGGATTGACAACGAGGTTGAGACGCACATCGTTAGGCATGCCGCCATGAGAGTAATCAGCATAGTCGCCAAAGTATTTCGGGAAGGCGCTGGCAAGCATGTGCTTGACGGTGGGGACGATCGTCTGGAAGTCATACTGTCCCGAGACAAAGCCGCTGATGTGGTCACTGTCGATACTGATGACCTTGTCATCATCATTGTTATCGGCATTGAGCTGCAGGCTATTGAATTTCAAGCCCTTGCCTTGATGATCGGTGAAGGCAAAATCGTTGACCTGAATGTGACCCGACGCATTATCGAGCGTGTTGCCCCAGAAGGAGGCTGTCGCCTCGGCCCTGAGCCTGTGATTGGGATACTTGTTTGAGATGCCCATGCGAGCAAGGTCCAGGCCGTCGGCAGCAACATTCACGTCATAGTTGGAGTTAGCGCCGTCGAGCACGGCCTTACCGTCAACAGAGATGCGTCCGTTGGGGTCATTCATCTTCAATGAACCCATGAAGTTGTTACCCTGCTTGTCAACATCGGCGGTGATGTCGTGATAGCGGGCGCCCTTGAAGTCGACAAACGGTATATGGCCCTGCAGGTGACCCGAGACATCGCCACCATGGAGCAAAGCGTCAATCTGGGCATCCATAGCGATCTCGGCAGGCACGTCACCCTTGGCAAGCAATTTGCCCAGCTGCAGGCCATCGGTCTTGACATGGCCCGAGAAGCGGTTACCATCTGGCTGACGGGCCATAGTGCCATTGAGATTAACTTTGCCCAGTGCGGTGCCCACATTGCCGTTGAAGGCCACATTGTTGCTCTTGCTGTGGAACTCACCATCCAGGGTGACATTGCCACAGCGGGTAATGATGTCACGAGCCTGGGAAGACACACCGGGTAGCATCTCCATGAGTTGAGTAAGAGTGGTAGCTTTAGCATCAAGGTCGATACGGTCAAGATCCAATGATTGGTAACCGCCCTCGGTCGGTAACAGATAGCTACCACGGGCATTGAGCGCCAGACCGCCGTTATCAGAACGGACATTGAGCACAGGCACCTCAATGCGGGACCCGTCTCGCACCACTGATGTTGTAATCTGTATCGGCTCGGTAAACTTGGCAAGCTGAGGAGAGAAGGCTGCAAAGTCCAACGGAGTCACTATGCTGCCCGAAGTGCTCACCCGCAGGGGCATGCGCGACAGTTCGCTGCCCAGCGTCTTGAGCGAGGCATACTCCAGATGCACATCGTCGAGCTTGATATCACTTCCAGGCAATTGCACCCTGACGTCCTTGACATCAAGCGCATGGTCGGTGAGGTGAACATCGGTAGTCAGACGCTTGAGCGAGAAGCCGCTGCCCTCATCAAAGGATAGACGCTTCACGCGGATGTCGAAGTCATCATTCTTCAACTGAGGCAACGAGAGGTCGGCTCGCATGTTGTTCACTGCCAGATGGTTGGGGTCAAAGCGGCCAGGCTTTCGGGGCTGGTCCAGCACATCATAGGTGAGCGATGACTGACGCACGACCACCGTCTTGACCTGTACGTCAAACGGCTTGGGTGGCTTCTCCTCCTTGGGTTTGAAGGCATCAATGATGAATTGCATATTGGTCGGGCTGTCCTTATCCGGGCGGGTCACATGGCCATCCAGTCCGATGATTTCACCATAGGTGATGACAATGCGTTTGTTGGCTATCAGGTCCTTGAGACTGATGCCTGCGCCCAGTTTACCGACCGTGAGCAAGGAATCGCCCTGCTGGTCATAAACCAGAACATCCTTGAGTTCCAACTGGTTAAACGGCGAGACTGACACCGAACCAATATTCACCTCGGTATTCAGGAACTCGCCTAGGGCTTTTTCTCCCTCGTGGCACAGGCGTTCCTGTACGGGCGGCAAGAACAGCAGCAGGTAGGCAAGGGCTATCAGGGCAACAACCGTCACCAGCGCGGTCACTACCACGCTGCGCAGCACGTTATATGTCCCTCTCGTTAAATTCATGTTTTAACGTGTTTCCTCCCTTTCCTGCAAATTCAATGCCATTCTCTTTTTCTTTCTCTAGATGGACTATATTTTCTAGTTATAGTTCATCGCACTGGGCGAGCCACAGCCTGGACGAGGCATCGCTGGGCATGCGCCAATCACCACGCGGCGACAGGGAGACGCTACCCACCTTGGGACCGTCGGGCAAGCACGAGCGCTTGAACTGCTGAGCAAAGAAACGACGGCAGAAGGTCCGCAACCATTTCTTGATGGTCGCATCGTCATACTCGCCCTTGAAGGCTTTGCGGGCCAGCAGATAGAGTTTGGCAGGCGTGAAGCCGTAACGCAGCATGTTGAACAGGAAGAAATCGTGTAACTCGTAGGGGCCGACGATATCCTCGGTCACCTGCAGGATAGTGCCATCCTTGGCAGCAGGCGTCAACTCGGGGCTGATGGGCGTGTCCAGTACGTCGAGCAGTGTGCTACGGATAGCTTTTCCCTTCTTGGTGCCGTCATCGAGCGATGAGGCAAACCAGCGCACCAGGTGGCGCACCAGTGTCTTGGGGATGCTCACGTTGACGTTATACATCGACATGTGGTCGCCGTTATAGGTCGCCCAGCCCAGTGCCAACTCCGACAGGTCGCCGGTGCCGAGCACGAGGCCGTTCACCTTGTTGGAGAAGTCCATCAGGATCTGGGTGCGCTCGCGGGCCTGGCTGTTCTCGTAGGTCACGTCATGGTTGCTAGGATCATGGCCGATGTCCTTGAAGTGCTGGGTCACGGCAGCGGCGATGCTGATCTCATGCAATGTCACGCCCAGCGACTTGACCATCTCACAGGCGTTGGTATAGGTGCGGTCGGTGGTGCCGAAGCCCGGCATCGTGATGGCATGGATGTCCTTGCGGTCACGCCCCATGCGGTCAAAAGCACGCACGGCGACCAGCAATGCCAAGGTCGAGTCCAAGCCTCCCGATACACCGACAACAATCGTCTTGATGCCGGTGAAATCGAGGCGCCGCATCAGGCCCTCGGTCTGGATGGCGATGATTTCTTCACAACGGGCGTTCAGGCGGTCATCATTGACAGGGACAAAGGGCAGACGGCGCACGGGACGCAACAAGTCCTCCTTCTCATAGTCAATCGGGCCGTTTACCATCATCGGGATGAGCTCAAACGGTGTGCCGAACTGCACCATGCTGTCGGCGAAGCTGCCGTTGATGCGGCGCTCATTCTCGAGGGCGGCGATATCGATGTCGGCAATGGACATCTGGGGCTTCGTGGTGAAGCGCTCTCCCTCGGCCAGCATCTTGCCGTTCTCGGCAATAACGGCGTTGCCGCCGAACACGAGGTCGGTCGTCGATTCGCCATAGCCACACGAGGCGTAGACGTAGGCAGCGATGCAATGGGCACTCTGATGCTTGATGAGGTCCATCAGGTAGGTGTGCTTGCCGATCAGTTCGTTACTTGCCGACAGGTTGACGATCACGTTGGCGCCGTTGATGGCGGCAATGCTGCTGGGCGGGGCAGGAACCCACAGGTCCTCGCAGATTTCCACTGCCACGCGGGCACGGCCTGCCTCAAACAACTGATGGGTACCGAAGGGCACTTCCTCGCCGCCCACCACAATACTGTCCTTGCCAGCGATGGCAGTGATATTGCTCGTGGTGAACCAGCGCTTCTCGTAGAATTCTTTATAGTTGGGGATATAGGTCTTGGGCACCACCCACATCTCGCCATGGTTGATGACCACAGCGCAGTTGAACAGATGACCGCTGCAACGCAATGGTGCGCCCACGATAGTCATCACCGGAGTGTCCTTATAGCGGTCACACAGCGATACCAGTGCCTGCTCGGCAGCATCGAGCAACAACTCGTTGCCGAACAAGTCGGCACAGGTGTAACCCGTCACACACAGCTCGGGCAGCACCACGATGTGGGCTCCCGCCTTGACGGCTGCGTCAATGCTCTCAATCATGTGGGTGACATTGCCTTCCACATCGGCGACATTTACCTGTGGCACAACTGCTGCCACGCGCACCATACCATAGTCGGTAACCGCTTTCTTGATTCTCTTTGCCATATCCGTGCTATTGATTCATTTGGTTTAACCTGCAAAGATAGGTATTTTCGCCGAATGATACCCAATTTCTATACCACTTTTCACCTTTTCCAATTTTCCCTACCTCACTGGTCCCGTAACACTTCTCCCGTAAGGCTACCGAAAATAATAGTATTTAACAAATTTTGCAGTTTTTCTGGGTGGACTTCTTTTGATTTCAACTTTTATTGATTAATTTTGTGACGATTAAAAAGTATCACCTAATTATTTATTGATGATTCCCTCAACAGGGAATCTTTACCTAATTATTCATTTAAATTCTAAACATTATGAAATCTAGATTTTTTAACCTCATCATGGTCTTGCTGTCGCTTGTCGCGACGCAGGCATTGTGTGTATCGTGCAGTTCCGAGGATGAGCCAGACGACTTGCTCGTGGATTACTATCTTGCCCTGGACGCGAGTGAAATCATCGGTCTATCAGAAGAAGACCTCAATGGCACATTGCGTCCACCCCAAGAGCAGAGTGCCTACATGACTTACCTCAGAATGAAAAAGGCCTTGCGCGAGGCCTATCCCATGGCATCTGCCAATGGTAACGATGGACGAGTGATTGCCGTCTGCGACTCATGTTTCAGAGAGAGTATTTTTTACTATGAACCTGGGCGTGATATCATCTGCACTGTCAGGTTAATACGTACCATCAAGTCCGGCACTCGTATAATCAAGAGTCGCCAACTCACGGCCTACAGGTTCAAGAGATACTCGTTATCTTCTTAACTAACATGCGCTCGCACGGAATTACAATGATCACCCACAAGCCCTGTAGAGACTGTGTCATAATTCCTTCGTTGCAAATTGAGTCGCGCTTCGCGCGAGAAATTAAACAAAAATTTGTATAAAAATTAAATATAATAAATTTATTAATAATTTTGATTAATTGCTCGGCCGTTAGGCCAATTAAAAAACGCGAGGCAAATGATGACACACCCTCAAGGGTAGCTTGGAGTAAGCGCTACGATTGGAGACGCATTATTAGCGACTCTACAGATCACACCATTAGAGTATCGGCCTTATAATCGTGGTCGCAGCACGGTCCTCTCGCTGCACGCTTGCAAAACAGTCTGCAGCGCTCGACGATGACTAGTGCGATAGTTTTGCGCTAGGCTTGCACTATTTTTCTGTTACATTCTTGCAAATGTGATTTTTTCTGACTAACTTTGCGTTGCATTATTTCTTTATTCCTGAATACAATGGCAAAGCAAATCAGACATCTGTTCACTCCGTGGCAACTCATCCTGATTGTCGGGATGCTCGCCGGTGTTCTCACGGGGGCTTCCTCTTGCGGCAATGACGAACCCGATCTGGACGTCGGCTACTACCTGGGCATACAATCCCAAGTACGCCTCAGTCTCTATGAGGAAGACGAGAGTCAGGGCACATCGGCATCACCTGTCGCCGATGTCCTCTCCACGACAATCGTTCGTATGAGGAAGGCGCTGGCGCTGGCCTACCCCAAGCCCAATGCCTATGGGAATGATGCACATGTCATCGCTGCCTGTGACGACATCTACATGGACTACAAGAAATCCTACGGACCTAGCGAGCGCAACATCGTCTGCGTGGTCAAGTTGTACCGTGCCCGCATGGAGGACGATATCGTGAAGAAGAGCACAGCGCTCAAGACCTACAACTTCGGTGCCCTCCCCGAGAGACCCGATGAGACAAGTATGTGATTTTTTAGTCACGATTGTTGCCATGTCCAGAAAAAAAGTATATCTTTGCATCAACAAATTGACACGAATATTTTAATTAAAGAAAGGATAAGAATATGAAGAAAATCTTTACACTGCTGTTTTGTCTCATTGGCATGACCGTCGCAGCCAATGCCACCGACCGTGCTACCGTTGACCAGTGCATCCAGGCATTGCTGAACGGCGGTAATGGCAACCCCACGATGATTAACACTCCCAATATGGACGCCAACCATGACGGAGTTTTGAACATCCACGATGTCACCTTCATGATCCAAGAGATGCTCCAGGCCGAAGAAGCCGAAATGGCCAACCAAGCTTCCGCCAAGGGCAAGGTGGACATTGACGCCCTGATCAAGCAGGTCCTGGAGACCAAGGAGGAGACTCCTAACATCCATGATGTGACAAATGCTGTTGAGGAAAACAACAAGGAATAACGACTTCTGCACCCTCAATACAGCCTGTTAGGTTGTCCATAGCAAGACTCCAGAAAGCAACACGGTTGTTCGCTGGACAGTCTTGCTGTGTACAGAATCATCAACGTTAGACAGTTATTTTTTAATCATGAAATATCACTTCAACACCCATCGCCTGTTATTGCTCTCGTTGACAATCATCATGGCGACTGTTATGCTATCATCATGCGGCAAAGACGATGAACCCTCATCCACAATCGACTACTACATCGAAGTGGAAGAGCAGTTCCTCGTTAATGGAGCTGTGGACCACACCGACCGCTATTACAGCCCGGTCACTATGATGAAGGAGGTCATCCGCAATGTCTATCCCGAGCCTAACGCCATCGGTGACGATGACGCTGTCATCAAGGCTTGTGATGAGCTGCAAGAGCGCTATATCTCGATGTACAAGAACAAGGGTGAACACCTGACCTGCCTGATGCATCTCGTGCGTGCCCACAAGAGCGGTGACATCGTCAAGGAGAGCGAGCGCATCAAGACCTACAACATCGATATCAATCCGCCTGAAGAAGATATTACAGATTAAACTTTAGGCAAGCCGCCCTCATTGATCAATAGATACAGACGCATCCGCACCCCTGCCAGAACAGAGGTGCGGATGTATCTTTTCAATGCCGAAGCCTACTAGTGACTAGTGGCTAGCGACTAACTGCAACAACTTTTCTACCAAGCGAGGGAGCGCGTAATCGCCTATATCCCGCTCTTTTATCCAAATGTATTCAGGCGGTAACGCGGGACGCTCAACGGGCTCGGCAAGGTAGAAGTCGGCGAGCAGGATGCGATGTGTCAGCACATGCTTCACGCCACTGGCCAGCAACGTGAGCGAACAACCCAAGTCGGGCAACGGGGCGTCTTCGACCAGCAACGGTTCCCACAGACCTTGCCAGATGTCGCCGGCAGGACGGCGCCTGAGGGCGGTCATCCCCTCGTGACGGATGTAGATATAGGAGAATCGGCGCTCCTTCACCTTGAGTTTCTTCTCCTTGACGGGCAGCTGGTCAATGTGGCCCGTGCGCAGGGCTTCGCAGGTCTCAGCGACTGGGCAGTCCTCGCAGCGCGGTGACCGTGGTGTGCACCAGGTTGCGCCAAAGTCCATCAGCGCCTGATTGAAGGTGCCGGCTTTGCCCTCGGGCAGCAATTCACGCGCTAGCCCCTCAAAGGTGTGTTTGCCTCGCGTGGTGTTGATGGGCACGTCGATGCCATAGTGGCGGGCGAGCACACGATAGACGTTGCCGTCAACGGCTGCGGCAGGCAGACCGAAAGCCATTGACCCGACAGCTGCGGCAGTATAGTCCCCCACCCCTTTCAAGGCTCGCAGGCCCTCGATGGTTCGCGGGAAACCGCCCATCTCGACAATCTGGCGGGCGGCGGCATGCATATTGCGGGCCCGGCTATAGTAGCCCAGCCCCTGCCACAGGCGCAGCACTTCGTCCTCGCTTGCCTCGGCAAGAGCCTCAACCGTCGGGAATCGCTCCATGAAACGATACCAGTAGGCAGTGCCCTGGTCGATACGCGTCTGCTGCAGGATGACCTCGCTCACCCAGATGCCATAAGCATCACCGATGCCACGCCATGGCAGCTCGCGTCCATACTGCGCAAACCACCTCAACAACGCCGCTGTAAACCCACTCTCACTCATCATCACACACATCTCACGCCAAAGCGCTAAATTATTATTTAATTGGTATCCGTATTGAAAAAAGTGTCAAAATTCTATTGCTAGAATTATAACCGCACTACGGACGGAGATAAGGCAAACTAATTATACAATAAAAATAAAAAATTTAATTCAAAAATTTGTTTAATTTCCCGTGCGATAGCACGGTTATAATACCGTGTCGCAATTTGACACACCCTTCCATCCGTTCCCTCCGTTGATGAATCACTAATCTCTAATCTCTAATCAGCGAGCGCAGCGAGCATCACAACGGCAGAATGTTCTTGAAGTTTTTCCAGTTCTTGGCACTCTTATAAGCGTTGACCGATGTGTCGGGGACATAGACTTCCACCTTGTTGTTGCTCACACCGTCCAGTTTGGGCGGCAGCAGGGCATGGCACTCGATGCGCGTCAGCAACTTGCACTTCTCAGCCACCTTCTTGCCCACCTCGGTAATCGTCTCGGGAAGGACAAGCGTGGTGATGGCAGTCTCACGCAGGGCATTGTCACCCAGGAAGCACAGACCGCTACCCAAGTCAATCTCGGTCAATGACGAGCAGCCACGGAAGGCTTCCTTGTCCACAGTCACGCAGACGTCGGGCACCTCAACGCTGGTAAGACTCTTGTTGTTCTTGAAGGCTCGCTCGCCGATGGTGACCAATCGGCCAGGCAACTCGAGCGACGTCAAGGCGCAGTTCTCAAAGGCTTCCTTGCAGATGGTGGTCAACATTGCGGGCAAGACAATCTGGGACAAGGCATTGCAATTCTTGAAGGCATGTTCACCGATGGTATTGATGTCGGACGACAACTTGACCGAAGTCAGTGCTGAACAACTCTCGAAGGCAGACTGGGGTACTATACCCAGATTGTCGGCGATGACCTCGGTCAGCGCCTGGCAATCCTGAAAAGCCTTCTTGCCCAGAGTCGTGACCTGGGCAAGGTCTATGCGCTGCAACCGTGAACAGCCGTAGAATGCCTGCCCGCCGATGGTCCTGACACTGGCAGGAATGTCGACAGATCGCAGTTGAGGGCAATTATAGAACGCCGCAGCGCCAATCTGTGTCACGCCATCGGGAATCGCAACGCGGGAAAGCTGGGTATCAGAAAAAGCACTCCAAGCAATCTCCTCTACCCCATCAGGCACCAGGAAGTCACCAGTGCGGGCAGCAGGACAGCGCAACAGCACAGCCCCCGTGTTGTCATAGAGCACGCCATCCTCGTAGGTATAGTAGCGGCTGCCGTTTTCCACAGTGATTTCCTCCAGCTTCTTCATCGTACCCAGGTCATTATCCACAATCCGCGTTGGGGCGGGAATATGGAGCGCAGTAATCGACGTGCCATCAAAGGCTGCCGCCCCGAGGACCTCTAAGCCCACGGGCAGCGTCACGCGCTGCAGGCCCGTGCCCTTGAAGGCTTTTTTGCCAATCTCAACGAGCGTACGCGGCAGGCTGACCGAGCGCAATCTATAGCACCCGTCAAAACACTCCTCGCCGATGGTTTCCAGCCCCTCGTTGAGTGTGATATATTCCAATTTGGAGCAGCCGTCAAAGGCGTTGTCTCCCAGCGACCTCACACCAGGCGGCATGATGACCTCTTCCAGCTCGCTGCAGCCTCGCAGGGCATCGTGGTCAATGCGCTTGGTGCGCTCGGGCAGCACAATGGACCTCAGGTGGGACGAATGGGACAAAGCATCGCCCAACACGTCACGATCGCCACGAGACCCCAGCAGTCCCCTGGAGCCGGCACTCATGATGCGGACACTGCCCAGTTCCAGGTCGATATAATTATCTATCCTCTTGTCGTGGTTATCGACACAGCGGCTGCGTTTACACAGTTTCTTGATGAACTCAAAGTCTTTGGAGTCCATGGGGCCGTCGATGCGCAGCAGGCGCACACGTTCTATCATGTCTTCAGGCATCTTCTCCTCAAGGGTGCCGGCACTGGTGAGGCGCAGCTCCACCACATCGCCGTAGGTGTTGGTTCGGCTATAACGTTCGCGGTAACGCTTGTCGCCACTTCTACCATACTGGGCACTTGTGGGCGTCACTGTCACGATAGCAAGCAAGAGCACTAACGTCCATTTCAGAATCTGTCTCGTTTTCATCATTCTATACTCTATTTTGGGTTTCTTGCCTGCAAAAATACAAAATCTCCCCGACAGCAACAAATCCACCACCCTCACCCCACAGACAAAATGGGCGGAACGCTCACGCCAAGCCGCAAAGTTTTTAAAGGGGCATCTGATGCGAGCAAACTCACAGATTAAGGGTCAAAGAGACATCCGCACTCGTGAACTGCACCCCAAAAGTTGGACACAAAACTTTTGGAGTGCAATTTGTTTATGAAGTATAGTTTTGAAGAAAAGCTGAGTATTGTAAGCGAAATCACGCGTGGTAAAGGTCTGAAGACTGTATGTCGAGA
>JBGUJU010000034.1:0-31464 GCA_045114065.1 Sodaliphilus sp. | reverse complement strand
GCCACCGGCACCGCCGCTGCGGAAGGTGTCCCACTTGATTTCGCCCTCGTTGATGTGCACGTCAAACGGCTCTGCCTCGGGCAGCACAGCCACACTAGCGGCGCTGGTGTGCACCCTACCCTGGGTCTCGGTGACGGGCACGCGTTGCACGCGGTGCACGCCCGACTCATACTTCAACGTGCCATAGACGTTATCGCCAGTGATGCTGAACACGACCTCCTTGAAGCCGCCCACAGCACCCTCGCTGCAACTCGACATCTGCACATTCCAACCCTTGGTCTCGCAGTAGCGGGTGTACATGCGCGCCAGGTCGCCGGCAAACAGCGCTGCTTCGTCGCCGCCCGTGCCGCCGCGAATCTCGAGCACCACGTTCTTGCTGTCCTCGGGGTCCTCGGGGATGAGCAGCAGCTTGATTTCCTCCTCCAGCTTGGGCACCTCGGCAAGGTTAGCGTCAATCTCCTCACGCGCCATGGCGCGCAGGTCCTCGTCGTTCTCGGTTTCCAGCACGGCCTTGGCCTGCTCAATGTCTTCCAGCAACTTACGGTAGCGACGGGTGGCATTCAGCAAGGTTTCCAGGCTCTTATATTCTTTGGTCAGCTTGACGTAGCGCCGCTGATCGGCAATGACATTGGGGTCGGTAATCAGCGTCCCGATTTCCTCAAATCGGGCATCCAGGCCGTCAAGGCGTTGTAATAATGCGTTCTCTGCCATAGTGTTTTCAGAATTTGGCTGCAAAGGTAGTAAAAAAGCCGTTAGCTTTTAGCCATTAGCCCTCAGTTTTTAGTTTTATCGTCAGTTCGACCAAAATGCTCACTGCCAACCAGCCCACCAGCATGAGGCAAGGAACGCGAATGTCACGTTGTTTGAGTTGTTTAAGTTGTCGTTAATACCAAGAACGCGGATGCCCTCAGAAAAATCAGACTAATCAGTTGTTTTTTTAAACTTTGCGTCTTAGCGCCTTAGCGTGAGGCAGAAGAACGCGGATGCCACGTTGTTTAAGTTGTCGTTAATATCAAGAACGCGGATGCCCTCAGAAAAATCAGACTAATCAGTTGTTTTTTAAACTTTGCGTCTTAGCGCCTTAGCGTGAGGCAGAAGAACGCGGATGCCAGCTAAAGGCTAAAGGCTAATGGCTAATGGCTAAAGGCTAAAGTCTAACGCCTCCGATTAACATACTCCCGGATGCGCTCGGCAAACTTCCGGTCCTTTTTGTTGTTGGGGTCGGGAGTGTACTCCAGGTACTCGGGGATGTCCTTGCCCAGGTCAGTCACGAGATGCACAATCATGGGCGAGACGACAATCATCAATGAGTCGTAGAGCGCATGGGTGTTAGCGTCATAGGTGGCCATCGCCAACGTGTCGCCGCTGGCGCTCACCGTCTGGTAATAACGGCTGGAGATGCCGAACTTGTCGAAGCGCTCATCGAAGTTGATGCGGTAATTCTTGGGCGAGCAGTGGCTGATGGTGTATACGGGAACTGCCGGAGCACCATTTTTATAGACGCCACCAATCCAGCGGGCATAGGCGTGCTCGTGGCCCTGCAGCACCAGGTCGACACCATACTGCCGCACCAGGTCGTCAAACATCCAACGCTGTATCATATTATTGTTGTTGCTCTTGATGGAATAGAGGGGATGATGCAACACGAGGATTTTCCACTTGGCACTACTCTGTTGCAGTTGCTTCTCCAGCCACTGGCGCTGGGTCCACAGGTAGAAGAACTCGCGGTTGCTGTCCAGCACAAACAACTGGGCGTCGCCATAGTTCAGGGTATAGACCATATTGTCCTCGACCTTGGAGTCCAGGAAATAGGAGAAGACGAGGGGGAAACGGCGCTCCAAGCGGCGGATGACGCCCTTGAAGTAGTCGTGGTTGCCCGTCACGTTGAGGATGGGCATCGACTGACCGATGCTGTCGAGGTCACGGAAGGTCTCGGCCCAATACTGGTTGGCGGGACGCTCGGTCAGGTCGCCGCCACAGACGAGGAATTCCACCTCGGGATGATGAGCCCACGCCTCCATGAGCAGACGGTTGGCAATGCCGCCGATGGTGTCCTGTACATCGCCCACAAACAGGAAGGAGAACCGCTCACGACCGGCCGCATAGGTCTTAAAGGAATACCACGGCGAGAAACTCTCGGCCACGCCAAAGCGAGGCCCTACGACGGCACGATAGCGGTAATGCATGTCGGGCTTGAGGTCACGCAGGCGGGCGACATAATAGGCTGCCTTGCCCTTGCGGGAAGCGAACACCTCGCCGCGGGCCTCGATGCCCACCGAGTCACTGTCACACACCAACTCCAGCCACGACGACTGCAACACCGTGTCGCACTGCCAACTGACATTGCGCGACATCTCGTCCTCGTCGCCGAAGGTGAGCATCACATGGCCAGGAGTCATCAACGGCTCAACCGCCAATTCCTCGGGATTGCCGAACCACACGTGCCAACGCATTGCCACCCAAATGGCCAACGCCACGACGAGCAGCAGCGACACCAATCGCTTGATTTTTTTTGACCTCTTTTTCATGGTGCAAAATTAGTGCAAGTCCTGTTTAGACGCAAGATTTTGCGACGCCTAGAACAAAAAACACGGACTTTTTAGTAATTTTGTGGCATGAAACGTCGCTTATCCATTACGTCTTTTCCTGTATGCTGGCTGCTGTGGGACCTGCTGGTAGTCTATTGTGCCTACACCCTGTGCCGTGGCATCTTCACTGTTCTCAACTGGCCGCTGTATGCCGGAACGTTGACATGGAGTCATGGACTGCACCTCTTCGGTGCCGGCCTGCTGTTCGATACGCCCGCCATCCTCTACACCAACGCCGTCATCCTCCTGATGTTCCTGTTGCCCCTGCACTGGAAGGAGCGCACCGGCTATTACCGCATCGCGCGCTGGATCTACACCATCGTGAACAGCATCGCGGTTTACATGAACCTGATGGACTGCGTCTATTTCCCGTTCACGGGCAAGCGCACCACGGCGTCCGTCTTTGCCGAGTTCGGCAACGAGAGCGCTGGCGAAATGCTGAAAATCTTCGGCGGCCAATTCCTCAGCCACTGGTATCTGGTCCTGTTGGCAGCCCTAGTCACCTGGGCATTCTGGAAACTGTTCCGTCCTGATTCTAAATCGGCTATGCCAAGGCGAGGCCCTGCAACAAGATACTATATCGTTCAAGTGCTGTCATTGCTGCTGGCTATCCCCTTGTGTATCGGCGCCATCCGTGGCGGTTTCACCAAGGCCACCCGCCCCATCACCATCAGCAATGCCAACCAATATGTCAACCGCCCTGCCGAGACAGGCATCGTGCTCAACACGCCGTTCTCCATCTTCAGGACGTTGAAGAAGACGCCCTTCGTCGTCCCCGACTACATGAGCGACGAGGAGGCATTGGCGCTCTACACCCCACTCCACCAGCCCGCCGACTCTGCCGTCTTCACGCCCCGCAATGTCGTGGTACTCATCCTCGAGAGTTACAGCAAGCAGCACATCGGCTTTTACAACAAGACGCTCAGGAACGGCACCTACCAGGGATTCACGCCCTTCCTGGACTCGCTCATCACCCAGGGCGCAATGACCTTCCGCTACTCCTACGCCAACGGGCGCAAGAGCATCGAGGGCATGCCGTCGGTGCTGTCGTCGCTGCCCAACTTCGTCGAGCCGCTGTTCCTCACCCCCGCCTCGCTCAACGCCATGTCGGGCCTCGCCCGTGAACTGGGCGAGAACAAGGGCTACACCACCGCCTTTTTCCATGGCGCACAGAACGGCTCCATGGGATTCCAAGCATTTGCACGAGCCACAGGCTTCCAGCGATATTACGGGCGCACCGAGTTTAACGCCGACCCCAATTTCCACGGCGACGACGACTTCGACGGCACCTGGGCCATCTGGGACGAGGAGTTTTTCCAGTTCTTCGCCCAGCAGATGGGCAAGATGCAGCAACCCTTCATGACGGCCCTGTTCAGCGCCTCCAGCCATGACCCGTTCGTCGTTCCCGAGAAGTACCAGGGTCGGTTCCCCCATGGCGAGCGCCCCTTGCAGCAGTGCATCGCCTATACCGATTACGCCCTCAAGCGCTTCTTTGAAACCGCCAGCCGTGAGCCGTGGTTCAACAACACGCTGTTTGTCATCACGGCGGACCACGTGAGCCAGCAGATCGACCCGTTCTACTGCACCACCCTGGGCAACTACTGCGTGCCCATCATCCTCTATGCCCCCGGCGACCCCTCGCTGCACGGCTATGACGAGGAGCGCGTGGTCGAGCAGATCGACATCATGCCCACTGTGCTCAGTTACCTCCATTATGACAAGCCCTACATCGCCTTCGGACAAGATATGCTGGCCACTCCCGCCAGCGACGGCTACGCCATCCACTGGCTGCCCGAGTCAAGCAGTTATGAATACGTCTGGGGTGACTACGCCCTCCAGTTCGACGGCAAGCAGGTGACCTCAGCCTACGCCTTCCGCACCGACTCCACCTTCTCCCACAACGTGTTAGGCACCATGCCCACTGCCACCCTCGACCGCATGCAACGTCACATGAAGTCCATCATCCAGCAATACATGCAGCGCATGACCACCGACCGTCTTGTCGCCACAGCTCCACAATAGCCCCCAATAGAGGGCAAAATATGTACTTTTTTAGTTGCTAATTCAATGATAAATGTTCAAGAATCAATCTATTTGTTATTCACATAGTTAACTCGTAATCCGATTTTTGTTATGAAAAAATTTTTAGCTCTCTTCTTTGTCGCTGCACTGGCGATGACAACCCATGCCCAATTTCTTGATTGGATCGAGGTGGGTGACTATTACAACCCCACCGAGTTGTACAACGGCTCATACTTTGACATGGCACCAACCAACTTTTATCTGGCTCACACTGGCGTACAGATGATTTACACGCCCGACATGATGACCAACATGGATGGCCGCGAAGGCATGCAGATCAAGTACCTGAACTTCAAGTTCTACTGCGAATCTTATGAAGAGATTGTCCGCAATGCCAAGGTCTATCTCGAAGCAATTGACGCCACCGAGTTTGCCATCAATGATGAAGGCATCAAGCAATTCTTCAATTTCGGCGAGCCTGTTGCCGAAGGCCGATATGACATCGACCTGATTGAATACTATGGCGAGGATCAGGTGCTCGCTTTTGAAATACAAGAACCGTTTAACTTCACCCCGGGCAAGAGCCTGCTCGTGACCATCGTTTTCGATGCCGAGGATGACGACAACTGCACCATGGGCAGCGATTATGCCCCCTTCTACACCTCAGGCATCCGCGGCAAGGCGATGACCTATACCGACAACTGGACCAGTTTCGTTGACTATGCCATGGGCGAACAATTCCCCAATGCGACCGCCATGCTGGGTTGCGGCACCAACGTCGAGCTGCCCGTCACCGAGATAGGATACACCTATGAGAGGATGCGTGGTGACGTCAACGGAGACGGCCGTGTGAGCATCGCCGATGTCAGCACCTTGATCAACTACCTGCTGAATGGCGACACCACTGGTTTCTACGAGGTGAATGCCTACATCAACGACGACAGCAGCATCTCCATTGGCGATGTCACCGCGTTAATCAACATGCTCTTAACCGCAGGCTAATCACCCGACCCAGATACACATTCTGCCGCTTCCTCGATATCCTCATAGTAGAACAGTTCATCGTAGCTGTCAAGTAGTGACCACCCGGGGAAGTACTCAAACCTGTTCGTCACCAAAAACTCACCAAAAATCAAAAAAAACCAGCAACATGCCAAAGCATCATGTTGCTGTTTTTTCACTACGTTAATTGAAAATCTTAAAAACACATTGTGTGAACCCGTGGGGAGTCGAACCCCAATCGAAGGAACCGGAATCCTTTATTCTATCCATTGAACTACGGGTCCAGAGTGGCGTTTTTCTTAAATCGGGTGCAAAGTTACGGCATATTTTTGTAATTTTGCAACAAGAAAGAAAAAAACTGGATTATGAATGTACGCATTGAACCGTCGTGGAACCGCGTCCTGGCCAGCGAATGGGAGGCGCCTTATTTCAAACTGTTGACCGACTTTGTTCGTCAGGAGTATCGTGTCCATCGTGTGTTTCCGCCTGGGAGGCAGATTTTTGCGGCGTTTGATACTGCACCGTTCGATGAGGTGAAGGTGGTGATCCTGGGACAGGATCCTTATCACGGCGAGGGCCAGGCCAATGGGCTGTGTTTCAGTGTGAATGAGGGTGTGGCGATGCCGCCGTCGCTGGTAAACATCTTCAAGGAGGTGCATGACGATGTGGGGGCGCCGATTCCTGCCAGCGGTGACTTGTCGCGATGGGCGCGCCAGGGCGTGCTGTTGCTGAACGCGACGTTGACGGTCCAGGCCCACCAGCCGCTGTCGCACCAGGGTCGTGGCTGGGAGGAGTTTACCGACCATGTGATCCGCCATCTGGCCACCGAGCGTGAGCATTTGGTGTTCATGCTGTGGGGGGCTCATGCCAAGCGCAAGGGGGAGTTCATCGACCGTTCTCGTCACCTGGTGCTCACGGCTGCCCATCCGTCGCCGTTATCGGCCAACCGTGGGGGCTTTTTCGGCTGCCATCACTTCTCCCGTGCCAACGATTACTTGATGCAGCATGGCTGCTCTCCCATCGTGTGGTGAGCTATTATTTTTTGTAAAAAAAAATCAATATAATTGTTGCTGATTCTAAGAAAAAGCTGTATTTTTGCGCTTGTATTATGAGGCACAGTGTGCCAATAAAGTTATAATAGGAAGCTAATTGACTTTCATTCAGAGAAATGTCATATTAACTACTATAGTTTTATTCATTTTTTATTAACAAATTTAATTAATTCAGTTTTATGAAGAAATTATTTGTACTTTTACTTGCAGCAGCTGTTGCTGCTGGCGCATCAGCAGGTGTTAATACCAAGCTGATCGACAAGAGCACCAAGGACACTGGTAAGAAGACCACTGGTGTGTTCCAGAACAATCTGATGAAGCGTGGTGACGTTACTACCATCCAGGGCAATGAGCTCAGCGTATTTGACAGGAACGCTCGCCCCGCTGCTAACCATGCCTTGAAGGCTGGTAACACTCTGGTTTGGGACTTTGAGGACGAGGCCCAACTCGAAGACTGGATGATGCTGGATCAGGATGGTGACGGCTTCGGCTGGGAACTCATCCTTGATGAGAGCATGAAGACCCACAGCGGTATTGGTATCATGTCATCTGCTAGCTATGACAATCCCTCCTACACTGCTCTCACTCCTGACAACTGGCTGATCTCGCCCACGGTAACCCTTACCGGCAAGCTCGGTTTCTACTATTGCGGTCAGGATGCTAGCTATGCATCTGAGGTATTTGCTGTTTATGTCTGGTTAGCCGACCAGGATGAGCCCGTGAAGATCTCTGAGGACATCGTTGCTACTGGCAGAATGAAAGCCTTCGAATTTGACCTGAGCGACTACGAGGGCATGTATGGTAACGTCTGCATCCGTCACTACAACGTGACCGACATGTTCCGTCTGAACATCGACGACGTGACCATCGGTGAGTTTGAGGCTGATCCCGAGCCCGTGAATCCCATGTTGACCGAGATTCCCGAGGGCTGCACCATGATGTCCTTCCTGCGCAACAGCTACGCTATCTATCCCGGTTTCTTTGGCTTGAGCGAAACTGCAACCAGTGGTAGCATCCAGATTGCTCTGGACGAGGCAAACGGTGAGGTTTACATGTATGAGCCCATGTGGTACTGGAGCGGCTATGGCGCTTGGATCAAGGGTACCTATACCCTCGAGGACGGTGTCTACATGCTCTCATTCCCCGTTGGTCAGTACATCGCTTGGAGCGACGATGCTGGTTATGGCGCTATGCTCTACTGGGGTAACACCTACGTTTACTACGATGATGAACAGCAGGGCTACATGCTGGGTTATGAGATCGACGATCGCGCTACCGAGATCCAGTTCATGATCGAGAATGGCCGCATCTATCTGCTTGACAGCGAGGGTGATGTTAATGCCGAGTTCCCCGACAACTACAATGCTACCGGTATGATGGCAATTTACAGCAACGACATGAGCTTCGATGACATCGAGTTCGTTAACGCTGGCGATGCTATTGGTGGCTCCATCGTTGAGGGTCCGACCACTCCTGCCGATCCCACTTGCGACAACTGGTATGACGAAGGTGACGAGGGTGGTTTCAACTACCTTGAGTTCACTCTGCCCGCTACCGACGTTAATGGTGACTTCCTGAACCCCGAGGGTCTGAGCTACAGCATCTATGTTGACAATGGCAACGGTCCCGAGCTGTTCACCTTCCCCGCAGTAGACTACACCTATGACCTCGTGGATGACATCACCGTTGTTCCCTACGAGCTCTACACCAACGCTGTTGACTTCCACTCCACCTACTGCTACTTCTATCGCACCAACGCTGAGGGCTACGAGCCCCTGTTCACCGAGAACATCGGTATCCAGGTTTACTACACTGCTGACGGTGTGACCAACGCTAGCAATATCGCTTGGCTCTATCCTCACTATGTAAATGTTGAGGAGGTTAACGCTGCCAAGACCGTTGCTAACGTACGCTACTTCAACATTGCTGGTCAGGAGATCGCTCAGCCCGAGGGCATGACCATCCGCGTGACCACCTACACCGACGGCACCACCAGCGCCGCTAAGGTTGTGAAGTAATTTTTTCCAAGCTATAGCTTCTAGCTATTAGCACGATTCAGGTAGAGACGCAAAAATTTGCGTCTCTACTTGTTTTTTGTCCAAAAAATGCCTATTTTTGGCTCACAATTCACATGCATATAAGTAAATAATAACATAAATTACTAACAATCAAACTATTACAAATCATGAAAAAATTATCATTACTTTTCTTTTTGCTGACAGTAGCGCTCACCGCCCTGGCAGATACCAAGGCTAGCGCCCCTTCGCGAGCGGACTTCCCCGAGGGTGGCATCTATAGGTTTTTGCAGCGCACCTATCAAGGTAGCGCCACGCTCCCTGAAGATCTTCTATTTCAAGACACGGCCAGGGCTTCCTTTGTTCACCAACGTGGTTATTTTGAAATAATCATGCCAGCCGAGCCTAATGAACCTGTTTTCATCAAGAATATCGTTTACAGGTCTGAACAGGTTTTGGGTGACTATTGGGTGCAGGGTTATATAGATGAAACTGGTATTATTCACGTGCCTTTGTATCAGCCTATCTTAGATCGTGGCAGCGACGGCTCGTTCGTCAAGAGCAGACGCAATGCTGTGCTGGTCTGGGGAACTGTCCATCACTCAACCGGTAATGGATGGCAGTCCACTTTCTCCTTCAATACCGCCGTCTCCGAGGCCACTTATCGAGTTGACGGCAACAACATCCAAATCGAGAACACCAATGGCCCCGTCGCCATCGATACCGAGGAGGACGTCTCCTACGACGCTACTGGTCTGGGTCTCGCTTGGGAAGGTGAAGAGACCGCCGATGACGAGAACCCCGAATATGAGTGGATG
The DNA here is from genome assembly GCA_045114065.1 of Sodaliphilus sp. GTDB lineage: Bacteria > Bacteroidota > Bacteroidia > Bacteroidales > Muribaculaceae > Sodaliphilus. Next base: position 21,967 of record JBGUJU010000034.1, on the reverse strand, counting down.
GGCTTCTGCGAGTGGGGAACCACTATGGATGCCTCTCAGACGGTCATCACCGAGCGACCCGTGGGACGGTTGGATGTCTATAACCGTACCAGCACCTGCTTCTTCATTAAGGACAATGCCGACGGAACAAGAACTACACAATTTGGCTTTGAACCGCAGGAAGCCAAGTGCGAGATCGTATTTGGATACGATGGCAAATACGTCTATATCAAGGATCCCGTCCTTGCTATGAACTATGGCACATGGGTTATCGGCACACTCACTGAAGATGGACAAAGAATTATTGTTCCCACCGCGCAATACATCTATGAGCACATAATAGACTATGGTTCTGGTTATTATACCTATGACATAACGCTGATGGATGCCTTTTGCAACATCGAGACTTCGGCATCGGGCGAAGATTATCTGAAAATGGTGTTTAACGATTACCCCACTGAGCTCGAATACCTCATTGAGGGCAACACCATCACCTTGCAGCACACTTGGTCAGACACATCTTTGGATTACCCCTACAACTACAATGCCAACGGCATCGCAGCCAGAGATTATCAGAAAGATCTTGAGGTCATTGAGACTAACGTAGTCTATACCTTGGATCATGCCGCCTACGAGGCAACCAAGGCACCCGTCATCAACGGATACACAGTGGACGGATTCAATGCCTACTTCGTGGACATCACCCCGACCGAGCCCAGCACGATTTACTACCGTGTGCGCTACCCCGACGGTCATTATAGCGATTGGGAGACTTACACCGGCACACTCAGCTACACCGGCAGTGGCGATTACACGATTGAAGCCTATGCCGTGGCCACAGGCAAGCTGTACAGCGACCTTGTGTCACACAACTTCAACATTCCTAACACCACTGGCATCAACGAGCTGGCCAACGGCAAGCAGATTGCAGCCACCCGCTACTACAACACCATGGGTCAGGAAATCAGCCAGCCCAGCGGCGTGACGATTGTCGTCACCACCTATACCGACGGCACTTCAACCGCAGTCAAGGTAGTCAAGTAAACCGGCAACCTATCACTATCACCAATTAACAGCGAGGGGACGCAAAAAAATGCGTCTCCTCTTGTTTTTTCGGCCGAAAAGCATTAATTTTGTGCTATGGACAAGAACAAGACTTATCAACTCCTCGTCAAGCAGGTCGAGAGCCTCATCCAGGGCGAGGACAACCCGGTAGGGCAGCTTGCCAACGCTGCCGCCCTGCTGCACGAGACCATGGGATGGTGGTGGACAGGCTTCTACCTCGTCAAGGGTGACGAGCTGCACCTCGGTCCATTCCAGGGACCCATTGCCTGCTACCGCATCAAGCACGGGCGCGGCGTGTGTGGCACAGCGTGGAAGGAGAACCGCACCATCGTCGTCCCCGACGTTGAGCAGTTCCCCGGCCACATCGCCTGCAGCAGCCTCTCCCGCAGCGAGATTGTCGTCCCCCTGCACGATGCCCAGGGCAATGTCATCGGCGTGCTTGACATCGACAGCAAGGACCTCGCCACATTTGACGACGTCGACGCCCGCTGGCTCGAAGAAATCGCCCGCACCATCCAACACAATGTAACACTATAAATAGTAATACTATAATAACTATAGCCACTATAAATACTATAGCTACTATTGATACTATTGATACTATTGATACTATAAATACTATTGATACTATAGTCACTATAGCCACTATCCAACACCTATCATGAGCTACGAACCTCTTGCCGAACGCTTGCGCCCCCGCACGCTTGACGACTACATCGGGCAGCGACACCTGGTGGGACCAGGTGCCGTCATCCGCCGCATGATCGAGAGCGGCAACATCTCCTCATTTATCCTGTGGGGACCGCCGGGCGTGGGCAAGACAACGCTGGCCCGCATCATCGCCGAGCAGACCCAGGTGCCCTTCTACACCTTGTCGGCTGTCACCTCGGGAGTGAAAGACGTGCGCGAGGTGCTCGACCGCTGCAAGGCCGATGCCCGCAGCGTCTTTTCCAAGGGGCGCCCCATCCTGTTCATCGACGAGATCCATCGCTTCAACAAGTCACAGCAGGACTCCCTGCTCGGAGCCGTGGAACGAGGCACAGTAACGCTCATCGGCGCCACGACCGAGAATCCCTCGTTCGAGGTCATCCGTCCCCTACTCTCCCGCGCCCAGGTCTATGTCCTCACCCCGCTGGACCGCGACGACCTGTTGCAGCTGCTGGACCATGCCATCAAGACCGACAAGATGTTCCAGGGACGCGAGGTACGTATCGAACAGACCGAGGCCCTGCTGCGCTTCTCGGGGGGTGATGCCCGCAAGCTGCTCAATATCCTGGACCTGATCATGCAATCCCTGCAGGACGGCGAGCCCTTTGTCATCACCGATGACATCGTCACCGACCGCCTGCAGCAGAATCCCCTCGCCTTCGACAAGGGCGGGGAGATGCACTACGACATCATCTCGGCATTTATCAAGTGTATCCGTGGCAGTGACCCCGATGCCGCCGTCTATTGGCTCGCACGACTCATCGCCGGTGGCGAAGACCCCAAGTTCATCGCACGCCGCCTGTGCATCCTGGCTGCCGAGGACATCGGCCTGGCCAACCCCAACGCCCTGCTGCTGGCCAACGCCACGTTTGACATCATCAACAAGATCGGCTGGCCCGAGGGACGCATCCCCCTGAGCGAATGTGCCATCTACCTCGCCACTAGTGCCAAGAGCAACAGTGCCTACCTCGCCATCGACGATGCACTGGCGCTGGTCAACGAGACGGGCAACGCCCCCGTGCCCCTGCACCTGCGCAACGCCCCGACCGGACTGATGAAACAACTGGGCTACGGCAAGGACTACCGCTACGCGCATGACTTCCCGGGCCACTTCGTCAAGCAGCAATACATGCCCGAGGAACTCAACCACCCGCAGCTGTGGCACCCACAGGACAACCCCGCCGAGAACCAGATGGCTGCACGCCAGCAATCCCGCTGGGGCAAGAAAGAAGATGAATGATTGTTACCTAGCCCACACCCCCTAAGCCTATGGCTCAGCACAACAAACTCGGGAAAGAAGGAGAACAGGCTGCCCGTGAATACCTCATCGGCAAAGGCTTTACCGTGAGGGAGACCAACTGGAGGATGGGCCATCTCGAGATAGACATCGTCGCACACGAGCCCGCCACCAACAGGCTACACATCATCGAGGTCAAGACACGGTCGGGTGACGTCACCCACTTTGACCCCATGAAATCCATCACACAAAAGAAAATCAACAACCTGGTCGCTGCCGCCAACGGCTACATCCGTTTCTACCGTCTCCCCATGGCTGTCCAGTATGACGTCATGTTCATCCTCGGCACCCCACCCCAATTCACCATCCAGTTCATCCCCAACGCCTTCCGCCCACCCCTCCGCTCCATCCGCTAATTCCGCACAGGTGGACGTGCCATCATTCACCTCGTTGCAAATTGAATCGCGCGTAAGGCCGATTAATAATACAGAGGCGCATGATGAAATTTTCCTCTGCAGGAAACTACTTGCCTGAGTTGCGGGCTTGGGTGGGGGTCATGCCGTAGTAGTGGCGGAAGACACGGGAGAAGTAGGCAACGTCCTGGATGCCACACTGTGCGGCGATGTCGCCGATCAAGGTATCGGCAGGGCTGTTCTGCAGCAGTCGCATGGCTTTTTCCATGCGCAGCTGGGTAATATAGGCAGGCACATTCTTGCCTGTCAGGACCTGAATCTTGTGGCGCAGTTGGCTCTCGCCCATCTTGAAGACCAATGCCAACTTATCGAAATCAATTTTGGTGCCATCGGTGAAATGCTTGTCCACCTCATTGGCGAAAGACTCAAGGAATTTGGACTCATCCTCATTGCCGATGACCGATGCGGCAGTCACAGCAGCGTCATCGCCATCTGCCGTAGCGCCGCCAGTGGCAAAGGCTGCACGCAGCCGCTTGCGGTTCTCCAGCAGGTTCACGACCCATGTGCGCAGTTCCTCGCTGACAAAGGGCTTGACCAGATAGGCGTCGGCACCGGCCTCAATACCACGCACGCGGTCGGCATCGGCATTGCGGGCGCTGAGGATGATGATGGGTATGTGGCACAACTGCTGTGTACGGCGCAGCTGACGGCACAGTTCCACGCCATCCATGAGCGGCATCTTCACGTCGGTAATAATCAGGTCGGGCTTCAGGTCGAGAGCCTTGGCATATCCCTGCTCACCGTCGGTGGCATAATGTAGCTGATACTTGTTGCCAAGCACGAGACCCACCAGCCTTGCCACATCGACATGATCCTCGACGACAAGCACTAAGGGCAGGCCAGACTGGGGCGTTTCGTCAACCAATCTGTCACGCTCGTTGAGGCGATGCTGATGGCCCTTGCCCACATTCAACAGTTCCTTGATATTGCCCTCGAAGCGCTTCTTCACGCCATCGGCGTGATGACACGGCAACTTCACCGTAAAGACCGAACCATGATCCTTCATGCTGTCCACAGCGACGATTCCGCCCAGGGCCATCGTCATGTCGCGCACCACGGTCAAGCCTATGCCCACGCCCTCGACCAGCGACTCGGCAACAGCACTGCGGTAGAAGGGCTCGAACACATGAGGGAGGTCGTCCTTACTGATACCCATGCCGTTGTCGGCGACACGGATGATCAAGGTGTCCTTATCAACGCGCGTGGTAACCGTTATCTTGCCGAACTCGTGGCTATAGTTGATCGCATTCTCGATAAGACTGCTGACGATGGTATTCAGGTAGCGCGGCACAGTATCGATATCGACGCTGTTCTCGCACGGCGCATAGGTCAACTCGATGTGCCGCTCCATGCAACTGTCGCGGTAACTCTCGAGCACCATGTGCATGAAGGTGACCGCGTCACACGTGCGCCAGTCCAGCTCCTTGATTGTGCTGCGAACGTTACCCACCTCCAGGATGCGGTCCACAAGCATCAGCAGGTTTTTACCCTGGCGCTCGATGATCTCGCGGTTTTCCTGCTGTTGGGCAGAATAGGTATTGTTCTTATCATCGCCGATGATACGGTCGATCACGCCCATAATGGCGGTCAGGGGGGTACGCAGCTGGTGGACAACGTTGGTAAAGAAGAGCGAACGCGTCTCCTCGACCTGTCGCATCAGCCGCTGGGTGCGGGCACGGACACGAACGGCATAGATCAGTGCCGCAATGATACCCGTCGCCATGAGCAGGAGCAAGAGCACAAACAGTAACTGCATCGTGTTGGTGCGCTTCAAGTGGTGGAGGTCACGGTTCAGCAAGTCCATCTCGCCGCTCATGCGGCTTTTCTGGTAATCGTTGCGCTGGTTCCTGATGATCTCACTCTTCTGGTTACCATAGATGCTGTCCATCAGTTCATTGCTACTGACGTAGTGTTCCAGGGCTTCCTTAGTATTACCTTGAAGAAGAGACAACTGATAATGGATCAAGTGGGCTTCGGCCTCATATTCCTTGGTGCCGATGCGGCGGGCATCGGCCTCTGCTTCCATGAGATAGGTTTGAGCAGTGTCTTCCTCACCCAGCAGGACATGGACCCTCGACAGCGCCAGGCAGACATCAATCACGTGCCAGATGTCACCGAAGGACTTGAGCGCATCATAGGCGATCATGTACTCCTTCACGGCATGATAGAAATTGCTCTCTGACTCATACAGCTCGCCATAGTGCAGGTGACACAAGGCAACACCTTTATCATTCCCCGCCAACTGATTGTATTCCTGTGACTTGCGCAGGTAATACCAGGCCGAATCAATTTCATTGATATCACACTTGATACGCCCCAGCGCACCATAATTCATCGCCATGCCGATGTTGCTGCCCAGTTGCTCCTGGTATCGGAGAGCCACATGCAAGAGACTATCGGCCACGGCATAGTTATTCATCTCCATCTCAATGTTACTGATGCCGAAGAGCGACATCGCATTGGCCCTGTAGATCTGGTCACGCTGCTGGTCACTATATTGATCACACAGCTTCAACACATCGAAGTAATAACCGTTGGCGTCACTCAGTTCGCCCAGGCGACGATGGTCGTCTCCCAGACTGTTCAATGCCATCGCCATCTCGATAGTGTCATTCATGTCTACGGCGATTTCCAGACCGCGCTTGTGGACATCTATCGCCTCGATGTACCGCGACTGCAAGCGCAACAGGTCGCCCTTGTGGCGCAGTGCGAGCATCTCGCTTTGCCGGTCGTTCTGCTCATGGGACTGGCGCGCCAGGGCCTCCAGGGAGTCAACGTCGCCGATGGTGTTCATCACGCTGTCGAGCTGAGCATGGCGGACGTCGTATTCATGATGCTCATCCCTGACATGACGGCACGAGAACAGCAGCGACGACAACAATATCCCCACGACCGATAGGGCCAGCAGGCACGCAAATCCACGTGAAGAATAACGTTGGTACATCATCCGGCAATAGTAAACATCTTATTAGGTTGCAAAAATAGAACATTTTTACGGATATGCAAAATAATGGCCATTATTTCATGTTTTACGGGTAATTATGGTATTATTTCAGTCAACATGAACACGGGTAATGACACTGCCATGGACCGATGGGCACACTTTTCACCTTTTCAATATATAAGCCATCGACAACAAAAAAAACGACTCGATTTAGCCACGATTTCAATAAAAATCCCTAACTTTGCAGTTTGTATGGGAAACAAGAAGAGCATCTATCAGCGTGCGAGCGAATGGGGACTCCCCTTCGGTCTATACTTGTCGTGTGCAGCAGTCGCATCCATCTTTGCCGACTGGTTCGCACCGCTCAGCGTCATTTTCCTCCTCCTGCTCGTCGCGACCCCGCTGGTGGTCTATTACTTCCAGCGACGCAAGTTCGATGAGGATGACGGCTTCACCGAGTATGCCGCCCTGTGGATGCTCGGCATCCTGCTCTTCATCTACGGCTCGATCATCGCCGGCTTCATCGTCTATCTGATCCTGCAATTTATCAGGCCAGACTTCATGTATGATCAAGCCCAGCAGGTCATCGAGGCCTACAGCAAGATACCCGAGATGCGCGACAGCGAGTTGCTGACCGTGATCAAGCGGCTCGTCAACGAGCGACTGATGCCTTCACCCATCGAGGTGGTCTTCAACGCCTTCTGGTTCACCACCTTCGGCGGCTCGGTCACCAGCGCCATCACTGCTATCGTGGCACGACGCACGCTCAAGCGTCACCGCCGCCCACAATGAGAAGACGACATTTGTTTTTAAGATATATCACACATTAATAATATGGACATTTCAGTAGTAGTTCCCTTATATAATGAGGCCGAGTCACTGCCCGAGTTGGCCGAGTGGATCGAACGCGTCATGGACAAGAACGGCTTCTCCTACGAGGTGCTGTTCATCAACGACGGCAGTACCGACGACTCGTGGAACGTCATCAGGAGCCTGCACGACAAGAATCCCAGAATGAAGGGCATCGCCTTCCGCCGCAACTACGGCAAGTCTCCGGCGTTGAACACGGGATTTGAGCGCGCACAGGGCAACGTCATCATCACCATGGATGCCGACCTCCAGGACAGCCCCGACGAGATTCCCGAACTCTACCGCATGATTACCCAGGACGGATATGACCTGGTCAGCGGATGGAAGAAGAAACGCTATGACCCGCTCAGCAAGACCTTGCCCACCAAGCTCTTCAACGCCACGGCACGTCGCGTGAGCGGCATCCACAACCTGCACGACTTCAACTGCGGCCTCAAGGCCTACCGTCGCGAGGTAGTGAAGCACATCGAGGTCTATGGTGACATGCACCGCTATGTCCCCTACCTCGCCAAGATTGCTGGTTTCACCCGCATCGGCGAGAAAGAGGTACACCACCAGGCGCGCAAGTATGGCACGACCAAGTTCGGTCTTGACCGATTCGTCAACGGATACCTGGACCTGCTGACGCTCTGGTTCCAGGCCAAGTTCGGCGTCAAGCCGATGCATTTCTTCGGACTGCTGGGCAGCCTGATGTTCCTGCTCGGTTTCATTGCCGTCATCGTGGTCGGCGCCCTCAAGCTCTACCACATGCACAGCGGGCACAGCTACACCCTGGTTACCAACTCGCCCTACTTCTACCTGGCACTCACATCGATGATCCTGGGTACCCAACTGTTCATGACAGGATTCCTGGGCGAACTCATCATCCGTCACAGCAACGACCGCAACCACTACGAGATCGGTGACGAGATCACAGGCGACATCCCTGCCATTTCCGCGCGCCAGCATGTCAACGACCTGCCTCCGATGGCCAAGGCCGAAGAAAAGCCCGTCACCCTTCAAGCCGAATGAAACCTATCGCCCGCATAGCAGCCATTGCAGCTCTGATGCCCGCCATGGCCATCGGTACGTGTTCATGCACCGACGACAGTTGCTATGACAACGGCAGCAGCCTGCCGATTGCGACTACCTATGTGGGCAGTTCCCAACAGACCGTTACAGGTCTCACCATCATGGGCATCGGCGTGCCCGGCGACAGCCTCCTGCTCGACTCAGCATCGGTCAGCGAGTTCTATCTGCCGTTGCGCCCCAGTGCCAGCACCACCAGCTTCAAGCTGCAGCGCTGGTACCATAATGCCTGGGTGCGCGACACCCTCACCATCGACTATGAGCCGATCGAGTATTTCCACTCCCTGGAATGCGGCGCCATGTTCAACTTCGACATTGAGCGAGTGTGCCACACCACCCACGCCATCGACTCCATCGCCCTCCTGACCAAACTCATCACCAACTCACGCACGCCAGCCATGCGTATCTACTTCGCCCAATGAGAACTTCACTACATAAGATTTCCTACAGAGGACTGCTCGTGGTGGTGCTGATGCTCGTGGTGGCGATGACAGCGGCGGCCCAGGAGCCCGACAAGCGGCACACCACACCCGTAAAACCCGAGACCAACCGAGTCCTGCCTCCTCCCAAGGGGACCGATGAGAAAATCATCCAGCAATACCTCTCTGGCGACAGCGCCAAAGCCGTTGCCGAGGCTCGCCGCGACTCGCTGCGACGCGTCTATAAACGCTACCCGCTACTGACTGACATCTCAGTCGGTGTGAACTTTGCCGAGCCGTTGTTCATGGCCTTCGGGCAAAGCTATGCCAGTGCCGATGTCAATGCCACGCTCAACATGTGGAACCGACTCCAGCCCACCGTCGAGCTGGGACTGGGATGGGCCAAGAATACACCCGACGGCATGAACTTCACCTATCGGGGCAAGCCTTCTCCCTACTTCAAAATTGGCACCAACTACAATTTCCTGTTCAAGAACAGTCCCGACTATCAGGCATTCGTCGGTATCAGACTGGGATACAGCACATTTGGCTATGAAATCACCGATGTGCACTACCGCTCGGAATACTGGCAAGAAACCGTCGACTATAACCTCAAGGGCGAGCACTCACATGCCCTCTGGGGCGAAGCGGGATTAGGACTCAAGGTCAAGCTTTTTGACCGCTTGTCGATGGGGTGGATGATCCGCTACCACGGCATCTTCAACTATGCCAAGAACGAGCATTCAAAACCCTGGTTCATACCCGGTTATGGACCACGAGGTAGTTCCCTCGGTTTCTCCCTCGGCATCAGTTATACCCTGCCCCTCAATCGTGAGAAGCAGAGCAATACTCAGGAACCTGTCAAGACTCCATAACCTTTGTTAAGAGGTATGATTAAGAGAACCACAAGAATACAACGTCCAGGCGGCAGAGTACCACGCATCCTCCCTCCCGCTCCACTGGGATGGTACAAGCGTTTCCGCCAGTTGGCAGCCCTTGCCGGCAAGCAGTTCAAGGTCAAGCCATGAGGAAGCTCCTTCGTCATCTGCCCTTGATGATGTTCACGGCCATTCTGCTGCTGAGCATTGCTGCATGTGGCAATGATGAGCCTCGTGGCAAACGCCACGATGACCACGGTGACCGACCCACGCCCACCGACACGACCCAGCACAATGACACCACCGCCAGGGATACCACCGCGACCGACTCCACCCATCACGGCAACCCCGATCCGAACGATGCTTTCTCCATCACTGTGACCGCGCCCCGCGACTACGGATACATGGGCCAGGACCTGCAGCTCACCGCCGTCACCAGCCGGCAGGCTACGGTGACCTGGAGATCGACATGCACCGCAGCAGCGACCGTCAGTGCCGACGGGCTCGTCCACTTCAACAATGCCCGCAACGACAGTGCCACACTCATCATCGCCACCGCCAACAACGTGGCCGATACCCTTGCCCTCAATACCCGATTCTGGAAAGTCGCCGCATGGAGCGGAAACGACTGGATTTCACCTTCTTATCTCACCGTCCATCCTGGCGACACCCTTGTCCTCACCATCATCGACAGTGGGTCCAGACCCATCAACGACCAGGGCTTCAATGCATCGGCTTGCCAGTGGACAACCAGCACCTTAACAGGCAGTGCGAACGCCATCACCAGCGTCAACACTACCGGCACCAATAGCCAGTGGCAACGGCACATGGCCATCGCTGCCGACGCCCTACCAGGAACCATGGCCATTATCATGGCACAGTATGGTGATGCAGCCGCTACAATATCTTGCTCCATCGCCCGATAATCCTGCAGCCATGCGGCGATGAACAACGAACTGTTTTTTGGTTTTTTTTTGCCGATTTTTCAAAAAAATTTTGCCAGTTCAAAAAAAGTTCGTAATATTGTACTCTGAAAAGCGGGAAAAAGTGTGCATTTATTGTACAATTTTCTCATTTTCAAATAATTGTGGATTGATAGTCCCTCTTAGCAGTATTTTCTGTTAACTGGGAATAAATCCAATGAAACGAGAACATAAAAACAAAAAATATTAATTAACATTATTACTAACATTTTAACACAATTATCTATGAAGATTAAAAATTTACTTCTCATTGCAGCCATTGCATCCTTGAGCGTAAACGCTTTTGCTCAGGACAATCAAGAAGGTGAATGGGCATTCCTGGATGACGGCACTCCCGCTATGGTAGGTCAGGCTACTCAGGACCACCTGTTCGTTCGTAACAACTACGCTGACATGGGTGACATGAAGACCTACACCAACGTGGTTTCGTTCCAGGCCGGTACTCCCCAGACCGTGATGTTCTGGCTCGATGACGATGAGATCTATCTGAACGAGAAGATCAACGCTCTTACTCCCATTGCCTATGACAATGCTGGTAATCTTTACAATGAGATCACCTACAGCTCATTCCAGTGCGACGTTTATCTGCCCCAGGGCTTTACCGTAATCTCAACCGAGAATGAGGATGGTGATGAGTTGAAGTTCCAACAGGGTGATCGCCTCCCCAATGGTGTAATCTTTGAGATTGGTTCACGTGACGAGCTCGTTGTTGACGGTATCACCTATACCCCGTACACCATCGTTTGCTCCAACACCTCTGCTTACGGTTCTCACTTCTCAGCTAAGAACGCTAACCGTTACAAAAACAACGGCGCCCTGAAGAAGGACGACGCTCCCCTGTTCGGTCTCTTCATCCAGAACGCTAACCAGGAGGAAATCGAAGGCCGTCTTGCTGACATGATCATTGCTAACCAGGAGTTCGGTGTACGCGAGGCTAACGTTGCCGGTTGGACACCCAATGAATACCGCTTCATCTATGGTACTGGTGGTAACAACGAGAGCCAGCGCTTCCAGCTCTACAACCGTGTAGCTCTGTTTGGTAGCTCAAGCGTTGTTGAGGACCTCACCAAGAAGACCATCAACAATGTGAAGTACATCAACATCGCAGGTATGGAGAGCAACGAGCCCTTCAGCGGTGTGAACATCCAGGTAACCACCTACAACGATGGTACTACCAGCACCTGCAAGGTGATCAAGTAAGACATCTTACTATATCAAAAAAACCGCGAGCCTAACCGCCCGCGGTTTTTTTTATGCAATCATCCCCTCCCCCTCTATAAGACTACCGAGCCCAGCCTCCCGCCCCCCCTCTAAGACTAGAGGGGGCTGGGGGGCGTTGACCCCACTGTCAAACCTGTAGAAACGCAAAATCCTGCGTCTCCACCCGAGCCCAGCATGAGGGCTGTGTCATAGAATTATAACCGCCCTACTGACGGGAAATAAAAAAATTTTATAATTAATTTGTTTAATTTCCCGTGCGTTAGCACGGTTATATTACCGTGTAGCAATTATGACTCAGTCTCCCGAGGGGTACCCTTAGTGTTACCGATGCTCCAACTGTTTTCTAGCTACAATTTTTACAAGTACGACATGACCCCGTTATCCGTGGCAAGTGTGCGCGCTGCCTTCTGTTCCTTATTGCCGCCATTGATCGACTCGTCGTCCATCACCAGCAGACCGATGGCACGTGTCATCAGGATATCGTCATGCTTACCGGCACGCGCTTCGTAGCGGCTGTTATGTACCTGATAATCACGCATCTCGTTCACCGCTGCGATATCCCGCTCAACATAGGTGCCGTCGCGCAGTGCCCTGATCAATGCGGTAATGGCCTCACGCTTGGTCTTGACATTGGTGTGGAAACCCAGGCGCTTGCCGTCACGCTTATAGACGAAACCATAGAAACGGTGTACCCGTTCCAGGATATATTCACTCTCGCCAGCTCGGGCAGCCTCGTTGGTCAGCGTGTTGCTCTCGATGACGAGCGGCGCCTCGTTATAGTAGATGGCCAGCTGCATCGACTTCCACCCCAGCTGGTCGTGGTCGATGTGTCCTCGCCACTGAGCAACGATGGTGGCAGGGCGTGACGCCGTGCGCTGGCGCCAGACGGCAATCACCGAGTAGTCGCTGTCATCCGAACGTCCCCCAACATCGACCACCACACAGTAGCGCACCTTGACAGGACCGCCCTTCTCGGGTCTCTCCCACACCTTGAGTTGCCCATTGCTGGCTGCCACCAGACGGATATTGCGCCTGGCCCCGTTGCAACTCTCGCCATCGGCCTGGATGTCACCCACCAGGACGGGCGGCACATGGCAGCCTTTCTCCAGTTCGTCAAGATGCTCATGGGCAAATGGGCAGTGACCATTCATCGTGAACGCTTCGTTGGCATTGCTCGGATATTCTGCCATCATCAGTTCATGGCAACGATACTCCTTGCGCTTCGAGTGGTACCAGTTGATCTGCTCCAGTGTGCAACCGTCTTTCCACAACGTGTGTTCATACTCGTCCATCTCCTGCCACAGGGCTGATGGGTCATCCACAGCGAGTGTGTAGATGTCAATCTCGTGCCACGGCACGAACACCGGCGCCTTGTCGCTGCGCCCCAACTCGGCACGGAGCCACTCGTCATGGAAGTAGTCACCCACACCGTTGGCGGTGGACTCCAGCACGATGACAGTCTCGGGCTTCAACGCCACACTGCCGCCGACGCTACGTATCAGGTCATCGGGCGAATGCATCGCGCTATCCTGCCAGAAGGCGACCTCGCTCAGGTGGGCCATCGCTATATCATAGCCGCGTGCCGCATCCTCGCTGCGCGAACTCCCTGTCAGCACCAGGCAGTCACGGGCGGCAATCTGCTGCACGTTGGGCTGACCTTCCAGCTTGGCAAAACGCGGCACATCAGTATCATCGGCAGCAGCCAGCAGTTCGCGCGGGTAATGGCGCAGCAGCAGGTTATACATCCGCTTGATGCTCTTGCTCGTCGCATGCAAGTGGCCACAGATCAGGCTGTTCCAACCCGTGTGGCGCACCAGCTGCATCCATGCCATGTACATCTGCACCAGCGTCGAGCCACCCCATTGTCGCGCCTTGAGCAGGATGATGCGCACGGGACAGCCCGATGTGCGCTGCCCTTCCATCACTGCCACCAGCCGCCGCTGGGGACGGTTCAGCACCAGCGGCACATTCCGGCCGCTCAGCTTGTCCTTGATGGTCACACAACGCACGCACCAGAATTCAAAATCCTCCTCGATGCGAGCCCTGTCGCGCGACACGTCATCCATGGTCAAGTAGTCGGGATGGCGATCCAGCACCGTGCGGGGCACCAGGCTGCCACACGCCTCCACACGGTCTCCCCAGCACCCGACACCCGCCAACGGATCATAGCGGTCACTGGCGAGCAACGCCTGGCGACGGCGGTTCTCCTCCAGGATGTCCTCGATATTAAATAATGTGTCTTTCATGATTCGGGACATTTACAGGGAGTACACCAGCGTGGGAAGCAACAGGGTCCCGCTGCGGGCAGCGCCGTCGAGCGACAGCCTCAGCGTGCGTGACCGCACAGCCATCGTCGGGGTCGCCAACGGCTGATCAACGGCTCCCTCCACGGTGATGACGCTCACGTCTCTGTCCTGGGCCATGATGCCACGCTGACCCGCGACCTTGAGCGTCAGGTCCACATCGGTACCGCTCACGTGCCACACCACACGGTGTACCGCCTCGCCCATCAGGGGATGCTGCACCACGGGGTGGCTGTGCCACGACACGGGCATCATCGCTGCCGTCTCTCGTTCCAGGTCCAGCACCGTGCCGGCAATGGTCACGGCCACAGCATGACGCGGATCGCTGTAGAACTGGACGGCGGCGACGGTGCGCACACTCATTCTGCCGCTCGGCATCAGCACCAGGGGATAGCCCGTGGCAGGCAGCAGCCACAACTCTCGCTGGGCATCGCACCACGCTAGTGCCGTGCAGTCCACATCGCGCTGACACACAGTGAGATGCGACCCGTTCAACTGGCACAGGTGACCGTGACGCGACAGCAGCCAGACATTACCGCCGCCCTCGACCGGCGGCACTCTGGCAGCAATGACCGTGCGGTCCACCAGACGCGCCTCACCCAGCAGGCCCGTCGCACTCTGTGGGATGGCATAGATGCCGTCGTCGGTAAACACATAGACGGGATAACGCCCGAATCCGCTCGAGTACAACGGTCGCGTCACCACGGCCATCGCGATCGGCACGGCACCCACCACGCGGCGACGGTGAGACTCGGCAAGGGGATTACCTGACATGCTCACGACGACATCGCCACAGCGGGTACTGCAGTACAGCCGTCCGCCGGCGGTCGTAGAGCATACAACTCCGCCCAGCGAGGGCAGCTTGCCGATGGCGGCACACTCGCCCTGGGTCAGCGTCATGGTCTCGGCGGGAGCGGCAAAATCGCTGCCCATCACCTGGGATGACGCTGGGGCGCTAGCGACAAGGTGCCATGGTGAGGCGGCAAGCTGGCGAGTGATGGCGTCATTGCTGCGACGTGACAGGCCCATCTCCAGCACATACTCGTGGTTTCCCGAGGTGCGCGTCACGCAGCGGTAGTCCAGCGACCGGCCTGCGGTCAGCAGTTGGGCCTCGTCAGTGGCAAACACATCGATGGCAGCAACCAGGGGCAGCCACTCTGGCGGGATGTCACGGGTCACAGCGATATCAAGGCGATAATGGGTCAATGTCAACGCTGTCGCCTGGATACCCACAAAACCGCCATCACCGGTCTCCACCGTGGCGGCGATACGGTCGGCATTGCCCAGCGTCATGTCGCCCACCCTCACCGGGTCACTCATCCACAGGTAGCTGCCATCCGTCAGCCGCAAGGCCCAGCGCACCAGCTGCGGGGCGAGGTAACGCCCCTCGGCATGAATGTCGGCACTCAGTGCGCTCCACGCCGCCCGCAGGCGGGCTGTCAACACGGCACGGTCGGCATCGGCAAGCGGTGCCCGCCATTGTCGATAGGGGGTGTCAAAGGTATAGGCGTCAATCTCCACACTGCTGGTGGCGACACTGGTGCCGATGGTCAGTTGCGGCGCGGCAGCAGCCGGGTCCAGCACGATCCAGGCATTGTCTCGACTGGTCAGATAGGTCAAACCCTCGTCTGTAACCACGACAATCAGGTCACCCACGGCATGAGCCCCGACAATGGCGCCCGCCACCGTGACAACCGCCGCTCCGTCAACCTTGACCGTCCTGTCACGGCACGTCACCGTGTGCCCGTCGGTCAGCAGCAGCAACCTGTCACCCACGCCAATAGCTCCTGCTACAGCGGGCTCGCCAGTCACTTGCAGCGACTCCTCGCGTTCGCGCACGTTCTGTGCCAGCTGCGCTTCGCCACTCTGTGCCGCTTCACCATTGGCGAGCGGCTTCATTCCCCGGGCAGTCACCCGGCTTACGCTCATGTTCTTCTTGTTCTTGTGATTTTTCATGGTGTTTCTTGTGTTTTTCTTGACGTCGATCGTCTCTCAACCAGCAAAATTACGACTAGCACCCTGCTTCCGCAAGCACAAAAGGCACCGGCAGACAAAAAAACTGACCGGGCAGACACCCTCCCTTGCTAGGAGATTGCCTGCCCGGCCTGTTATCGGTCTATGACCGTTAGATTATTCTGCCCAGTTTCCGCTCAACAGGAAATTGATGAGAATGGTCACGTCACCAATCGTGAGGTTGTGATCAAGGTTGGTATCGGCATTGGTGGGATTGAATTCCGACGATGCCTGCACATTTCCGTTCAACAGTGCGTTAATCAGAGTGGTCACGTCACTGATCGTTACTGCACCGTCATTGTTAACATCACCACGCATGCCCTGAGGCTCAGTGCCGGGAATAACAAACTTGCTGCCGTCGGTATAGTACAGACGGTTGTCGCGCCAGCCACTCCAGTTCTGAGTGCCGTCAGTCGGTGTGGTAACACCCCACGTGATGGCCTCGGTGGTCACCGTACCGGTATTGCCCGAGCGGTTCACCCACACGCCACTGCCATTGGGCGACATCTCGGCAGGGATGTCACGCAGCATCTGGCTGGGATAGTTCATCGTGCCGTCCTCGCTGAGCAACATATACACCTCGGGGGCACCATAGCCATACAGGTTGGTCACCCATACGGTGTCGCCGCTCTGGCGGATGTTCACGTCAACGACATTCGTCGTGCCACCAGACACATCGACAAACTCATGCTTGCCGTTGGCAACCATCAGCCAGGTGTCGCGATAGATGGGAGACGTGGAAACGGTCTCGTCGGTATCACTGCTGCTCACGCCGTTCTTGCCCGTGATCGTCGTCGTTACAGTGGTCTCGATATAGTAGGCAAAGCCGCCGGCAATGTGGATGGAACCGTCATAGAGCAACGTGCCCTTCACGTCGGCAAAGGCTCCACCATTGACCAGCCAATCCTCGTTCACTACATAGTAAAGGCTCACGCTATCTATCTTAGTCGTCACGCCGCCCACTGTATTCGTCTGGCTGCTGCTCACCGTGGCAAACGGCTCATCGCTCACCTGGAGCGTCACCTGGTTGCCACTCACCTTCAACGGCTGTGACAGGCCATAGGGCGTGATGCCGCCTTCTACTATCACGGTTCCGGAGGTCTCACCAGCAACTACCGTAGAGGTCCAGCCTCCGATATAATAAGGATCACCCTCGCTGACGGTCATCATGCCAGACGCATCATCCTGCCACTCATACACATGCTGCAGACAGATGCGGCGACCCAGCTGGTTGTTGGCACGGTCAACACTACCCGCGTTCAGTGTAGCGGCAAGACCTGTAAACAAGAACAGGAACGTTAATATCTTCTTCATCTTGATACTAAAATATAAAAATTGATATGAGTTATTATTTCTAACACATTGATACACAACAACATCGAACCACCCCACCAGAAATCCATCCGGTCCAGGCAGCCAATGCCGCGATTGACGATGACAAAATTACTGAAATATTTCAAATCTCCACCCACATTTAACCACTTTTTACACAACTACTAAGACAATACAACCTCTCACAAATCAACCGCACCACCTCCCCCTCTAAAACTAGCAGCCACACTACCTCCCCCTCTAGACTAGCAACCGCACCACCTCCCCCTCTAAGACTAGAGGGGGCCGGGGGGCGTTGACCCAACCGAGAGCATTATTCCACCGAATTGTCAATTGCCCTCTCAAACCTGCCAGTGCAGCAAGCATAAAAAACCTTAGCGACTTAGCGCCTTAGCGAGAGGTTGTCCGTCATCGGGCGACCACGCCAAGGCGAGGCCCTGCAATGCGGATGCTTCTTTAACCTTTAAACATTAACCTTTATCCTGCGAGCGCAGCGAGCATTAAAACCTTAGCGTCTTAGCGCCTTAGCGAGAGGTTGTCCGTCATCGGGCGACCACGCCAAGGCGAGCCCCAAGTACGCGGACGCCCCTCTAAACTCTAAACCCTAAACTTTAACCTGCGAGCGCAGCGAGCATAAAAAAAACAGGCACCCAAATGGATGCCTGTCCTTTTAATTGATCTTGATTGATTCAACGATCAATCAAGATGTGTGAGAAATTACCAGTTGCCACTCAGCAAGAAGTTAACCAGAGCGGTAACGTCACTAATCTTGAACTCGCCGTCCAGGTCACAGTCAGCGTTCTCACTGTTGAAGGTATCGGTGTCAGCGAAGTTGGAGGTCAGCAGAGCGTTGATCAGAGCGGTTACGTCACTGATACCTACCTTGCCATCGTTGTCAACGTCACCACGCAGATAAGCGCTTTCGGGCAGGGTGGTGAAGATAGTGGACTCGGTCCAAACACCAACAGCAGCGCCGTTCACACCAGCAACCTGTACCTCATACTGAGTCTCGGGCTCCAGACCCTCGATAGTGTAAGGAATCTCGGTGATGCCATTAACATTTACCCACTCATAGATGGGAGCATCGGGATCACCAACGAAGAAGTTGTCGACGTTCACACAGAACATATCGCTGATGTTGTAGTGACGGATAGCGATGCAACCAGTCTGGCCAGCATACTCGCTCAGGTCGAAGATGTAGGTGTTGTTACCAATGTTAGCGCTATCGAGAGCGGCAACAGTGATATCATCACTCAGAGCCACAAAGTCGTCAGTGGTCTCATAGTCAGGATTGGTCGTTACATAAACGCGGATCACCTCAGCTGCATAAGCAGGATCCTGACCCCATGCCATGAACCTTACAATACCGTTCAGGGAAACCTCGGGCGATACCAACCAGTTGTCGGGATTCAGAGCACCTGCAGACGAGGACCAGCTTGCAGAGGTCACGCAGTAGCCATCATAGCCACCGTACTCGGGTGAGCGGAAGCCCCAGTAACTACCGTCGCCGTCCATGTCAAAGATACCCCAACCCTCAGCTTCCTGCTCAAAGCCGCAGAAGTAGGTTGAAGCATTGGGATTGTACTGACGATAGCGCAGGTTCCACTCCTCGGTCTCACCACCGTCCCATGCTACAGAAGCAGTGCGAGCGGCGGGGGTAACAGTTACATTCTCAGGTTTATCAGGAGCATTCCAGTAGATGGTAGCAGCATCAACGCAGCCATACCAGCCCTTCTCAACATAAGCACTGTCGAGCGTCAGAGCCAGACCAACCAGAGTCTCGGCATTCTCAGTATCATCATAGGTACTGTTGTCAAGAGTGATGTTCTTCTCATTGATGGTGTAGGTGCACTCAGTTACAGTGGGATCTGCGGTGAAGCCTTGGCCATTAACAAACGTACCCCATGAAGTCTTCAGACCCAGGAAGGTGCTGGTCCATGCTACATACTGACCCAGAGGAACAGTGATCTTGTTGCCGTTCAGGGTACCCTTTACCCAATAACCAGCATTCCAGCCATAGACGGGATCACACATGTAAACGTCACCGTTCTCAGCATAGTAAATGTAGGTAATACCAGTTTGATTATCAAAGTAAAGTGAGCTGCCTTCAACGATGGTAGCAGCACCAGAGCGCATGTAAGCTACAACTTCACCACCATTCTCAGCCATAGCAGTGATGTCATCATCGGTGTACATCGTGGGAGCCTCAACAGGGTTCTCGTTCAAGGTCAGCTCGGTAGCAAAGTCAGCAAAACCATTCCAGCCGAAACCGTCATCCCAGTCGCAACCCAGGCAAGTACCGTTAGCCGTTGAGGTTTCCTCGGAGTTTTCAAGCGTCAGCTTGCTGCCGCTGATTTTGAAGCGGGCTGTGGTAGCACTCTCATTCCTAGTCCAGGAAACGCCCTCGCCTGAAACATAGGAAAGCTCACCCATATACAGAACGACACTGGTGCCGTCACTGTAGTTCAACAGCTCCTGACCAACCTGGATGGTGATGCGGGTACCAGCCTTGGTACCCTTAATCCAATAGTCCCCAAAGAAGCCATCAGGGTCATACAGCAGGTTCTTGAACCATACCGTGCTACCGTTCTCAACGGTCATTAACATGCCCGACTGAGTATCATGGGTCAAGCCACCCCAAGGGCTAGAGGCTGTTGCATCATAATAACGGTGTACTGATGTGCCACCAGTCCTGTCATAATACTTCACGGTACCAGCGGGCTGTTCAGTAACGGCCTCCCTTGATTTAACCACCTTACCAGCGCGTACATCAAGGTTAGCTACTGCCTCATGCTTCTTAGCAAGATCCATGATGGGAGCTGCAGAAATCTGCTTCTTTGCAGCCATAGTCTTGCTCACAGCATTAGCCTGGCTTGATTTGCTCAAAGCAATCTTGTTCACACCAGCAATAGCGCTAGCTGAAACGGCCATGCTCAACATTAAGAATAAGATTTTTTTCATAAATCAAAAAATAGATTTTGAAGTTAATAATAAAAAGTAATTATAAAAAACAAAGATGTTTTATCGTTTAATCAGTAGTTAGTTTGATAAGTAGGTTTTCACTCGGATAGGTCAGCGTGTTACCTTCATGTTCAAAAAACTGCCACAAATTTACAACCTTTATTTCAAATAAACAACATTTTATGGACTTTTTTTAATGATATTTTATCATCAAATCGCCACAATCACAAGCTTTTCGGCACCGACTTGCCTCTCAAACATGATAAGGCCTCTTCATGCTTTAGTTGAAACTGGGACTCAGAACAAAAAAGCAAACAATAATCGCCAATACCCTCATAATAAACACTTAATACACCAACCCCTCAACCATTAATTCAATTCAATCACCACACTTCACCTCCCCCTCTAAGACTAGCCGGCGCAGCACCTCCCCCTCTAAGACTAGAGAGGATCGCGGGGCGTTGACCTTACGGATGAACCCGTAGAGACGCAAAATCTTGCGTCTCCAACCTAGCGCAACAATTGAGGCTGTGTCATAATTGCGACCCAGTAATATAACCGTGCTATCGCACGGGAACCTTTAGCTCGGCGAAGCCAAATTAAACAAATTTTTAAATTAAAATTAATATTTTATTCATATTAATAAAATTTTAAAGAATAATTTGAATAATTTCCCGCCCGTAGGGCGGTTATAATTATGACACAGCCCCTTCAGACTATTACAACAAATTACAAGTCAAAAAGCATCCCCGCAGCGACCTGGGAGGCGACATCCGGTCCCTGAGTCTGGCGCACCAGTTCCAGAGCAAAGGCGGCTGCAGCGGCAGGACCGTTACCTGTCACCACGTTGTCACTCACGGCAACAGGCTCGCCGCCCCACTTCACCTCGGGAATAGGAGCTTCCATGCCAGGGTAGCACACGGCATATCGACCATCAAGAATGCCCAGCGACGCCAGCACCACCGACGGCGAAGCGCAGATAGCAGCCACACGCCCGCCTCGAGCATTGTGGTCAGTCAAGTCACGGCACAAGGCCTCGTGCGAAGCCAGGTTAGTCGCTCCGGGCATGCCGCCAGGCAGCACGAGCCACTCGGCGTCGGCATAGTCATCGTCACCATATTGGCTGTCGGCAACGACCGTCACGCCATGAGCGCCGACCGCCTCCAGACCCTCATTGATCGACACCGTCTTCACGGGCATTCCCGCACGACGCAGCACATCCACACACGTCAATGCCTCGACCTCCTCAAAGCCGTCGGCAAAAAAAACATAATTTGTCTTCATTTTCAATT
Organism: Sodaliphilus sp.; assembly: GCA_045114065.1. GTDB lineage: Bacteria > Bacteroidota > Bacteroidia > Bacteroidales > Muribaculaceae > Sodaliphilus. Next base: position 221 of record JBGUJU010000034.1, on the reverse strand, counting down.
TTAAGATTTCGGTTGTCTGTTTTCTTCATTTTAGCCCTCTAAATTACCGCTTTTCCGGCAGAAAATGGGCCTTTTTCAGAAAAAAAGTGTTTTTTTTGAAAAAAAAGTGCGATTTTTTTTGGTAGTTCAAAAAATAGCAGTACCTTTGCATCGCTTTTGACAGCAACGGGCAGTTAGCGCAGTTGGTTCAGAGCATCTGCCTTACAAGCAGAGGGTCGGGG
>JBGUJU010000033.1:0-1527 GCA_045114065.1 Sodaliphilus sp. | reverse complement strand
AACTCACAGAATTAGATGAAGTCCAAAGAACACCTGGTCATAATTTCAACAACCGTTTGAGTCTAACCCAGCAGTTGAACGAGAAGAGTTCGTTAGGCGGAAGTTATTATATCAAGACCTTTAAGAACGAGATTAAGACTCAGGATACAGGTGAGACGGGAACGTCCTCTATTAACCAGAGAAATAATTGGCTTGATCAAGAAGTTACGTTGAAGTACAACACCGCCTTTGGCCAACATGGAACCACATTGGAGGTCACCGGTGACTATTATAACCGACAGCATAAAAGTAAGTCTGACTTTTCCTATGGTGAGAATTCATCCAGCGCGTCCGAGGACAAAACTTCGTTGGACATGTACAAGTTATCGTTGGACATGACCGATCCTCGCAGTCAAAAGTTGACATGGAATTATGGAGCATCTATCCGATACATCACAACGAAATATACCCCGTCGGTTTTCGCCATTGACGCCACCGACCGTTTCCAGACGAGTCAAGTGCCTACACGCACAAGCGGCTTAACCCCGATAATCTATGCGTCAGCCATGGGGCAGTTTTGGAAAATTCGTTACAGCGCTGGGGTAAACTTTCAGTTGAACAAAATCCAGTATAAGACATTGGATGACGGCGCAGTATCCACTAACACCCAGTGGGGCATCAATCCCACGATGCAGATGATGATGCCATTGGACAGTAAGGGTGAAAACACGTTGATGCTAAACTACAAGCGTACACTCGGTGAGATCCCTTATTCTGCTATCTCATCCACCATTCGCTGGACTGATCCTTATAACTACACTGTTGGCAATCCGGATTTGAAAGCCCAAAGGGGTGATATGGTTATGGCTGGTGTTTCCCTATTCAGCAATCTCTTGACTTTGAATGCTATTTATAGTCGTTTGAATAATTCGATTCATTGGCAGATCAAGCAAAGCCCAACAGCACCAGACTTGTTTTATACTTACTTCATCAATCTGCCAGCGCAAGATGCATTTGGTGTGACCGCTGAGGTCAATTGGAATCCCATAAAACCATGGACTATGAAGTTGTCAGGACGCCTGTGGATTGAGTGCGAAAATGTGACTTTAGGTGATGTATATTATGGCAAGACAAGGCTGCGCCCATTTTATATGATGAATAACAACTTTAGATTTCAACATGGTTGGGGTGGTATGCTAAATTTCTTTTGCGAACCAACATTCACAAGTTATGACTGGACACTCCACACCGTCTGGGAACTCTGGGGTGAGATTTACAAATCCCTGTGCCAGGACAAGTTGCAGTTGACCCTGTCTTTCACCGCCCTTGGAGACCGTCGCAGAGTTGACAGACAAACCAATGGCATAACAGTAACGTATAACTACACCACGCCAGTCCAGAGTATTGGCATTTCTGTTAGATGGAAATTCTCAGGTGGAAAGAGCAATAACTTCAATGTTATTAAAAACGGCTCACAATACTATAACGAGATTGTGGCTCCAAAATAATAAATTGAATGGCGAAAGCCCAAAACGAACGCGACCGCCT
>JBGUJU010000032.1:0-15254 GCA_045114065.1 Sodaliphilus sp. | reverse complement strand
CTACCTGCCCCAAAGGATTCAGAGGGGAATACCTGAAATGCTGATTACCGATTCAATGGTGAACAGTGTAGCCCGCCAATATTACCGTGATCCCAACTTCAAGGTGAACGGGGGTGGCGAACTCAGTATGTGGAATTTCTACAACCTCTTGACTGGGGCCTGCAAAGGAAGTTATATCGATACATTTCTTTCAAGACAAGCCAATGCACTTACAACGAGTCTCGGCATAGCTGAAGGGCTGCGAAACGAAGATTCCGGGTATAGCTGGTTCATCAGTTAATCAGCCGTATTTGCCTTGATTCCGAGGAGGATTCACAAAACAACGTGAGTCCTCCTTTTTTCATTTAACAACTTATCAAACAACAATTTAAAGACTAGAAAAATGAACAAGATTCAATCATTTGCAAATGCCAAAGAGTATCAAGAGCTTTTTGGCTATGTTGAACATGGAAACGGAGTTAAGAGCCGTAGAAACAAGATCCTGCTTGCCCTTTTGAAGAGTAAAACAGTTTGGGCTTATTGCAGGGAACGTGATGACTGGTCGCTTCTGGCTATCAAGAGTATGGCTGAGATGAAGACCACGTTAACGAAGATGATTGCAGATGCCGGGGTTCATCAGGGCCTTGAGTATACTGTAGTTTTGAACGGAACCACTTTTCACTCGGACACCTACGAGACCGATGCCTACAATGGTGTTCCTGAAGATGGATCAATCGCTTTTGTCCGTTACATCAATCACGACAACAATGACGGAGTTTTCAAGATGAGAGCAGGACGTTTTTACAGCAAGCTCATCGATGAAACTAACATTGGCCAAGCTTTACCACAGCAGGTTAAGACTTGGTTATGTGAGGAATTTTCTCAGGACTGGCAGGTTTATATTGCCGGTACCTTACCCAACTACACTTTGATTGTAGACCATGATTTTGCTGAGATCTATTCCGGTGAGGCTTGTGCTCCTGGAATGAACTCGTGTATGATCGACCGAAACTTTCACAATTTCTATCGAGACAGTGTCAAGGCTAAAGCTGCTCGTCTTGTGGGAGATGACGGGATTATTCTTGCCAGGTGTATCATCTTTACTGAGGTACATGATGAGAACGATAAGGTATGGCGTTTAGCAGAACGTCAATATGCAAAAGACCAGAGCGATATCCTTAAGAGAGCACTTGTTGATGCCCTCATTAAAGCCGGAGAAATCGACGGTTATAAAATCGTTGGAGCAGACTGTGGTAACTCTCGTGGATTTGTTGATGTAGAAGGAAATTCACTTTCACATAAGAAGTTCTATATCGAATGTGACTTGGACTGGGGTGACAAACTCAGTTACCAGGACAGCTTTAAATACTATAATCTCTCATCAAACATCGCTTACAACTATACCGATGTGGATTACTCGTATAATCTGGACACAACTAATGGCCAGCTTGAGGACGATGATGAGGAGATGTATTATGCCGAGTATCAGGACCGAGATGCTTATGAGATTACCGATGTGTTCTATCACGGTAGCGAAATTACATGTGATTCGGACTGCATGGAGGATTTCACTTATTGGAACAACAATTACTATCATACTGAGGACGATCTTGATGAATGTCCCGAGTGTGGAGGTACTATGCTTTCACCGGAGTATTATGCTGATGAACTCTTTTACAGCGAGATTACCGGTGAACATTATTGCTGCCAGAAGTGTAAAGATGCCGCTGAACTCCAATACAAAAAGGACAACTGGCATTATTGTGATTTTGACCAGAAGTACTACGAGGAAGACGATATCCTTACTACCTACAACGCCTGGAATGAAGAACTGGGCATGTATGAGACCAAGACTGTGAACATCGATATGGTTGAAGTTTATATCAACTGCGAGATCTTGTTCCGTATTGGTGATGAACTTTACGACGAGATTAATGAACAAACCGAGCTGCCCCTTGATGTAGAAGTCGAGGATGAGGCTCTTATTGAAGCTTAGTGAAATATGAAACTATTGAAGAAGCTTTATTCCATTCACAGCAAGAGTGGAAAAGAACAAAAGATGATCAAATTTCTGCTTTGGTGGATACGTAACAATGTCCCAGGAGCAAGAGTTGATATTGACCGAGAAATTGGAAACATCTATGTGACGAAGGGTGTTTCTGATACCTACCCCTGCATCGTGAGCCATATCGATCAGGTGCAGACGATTCATTCAAGAGATTTTCAGGCAATAGAAACCAAGGACATCATTTTCGGCTACAGTCCCAAGAATAAAAGACTTGAGGGTTTGGGTGCCGATGACAAGAATGGAGTCTGGATCTGCTTGAAATGCCTCTTGAAATATGATGTTTTGAAATGCACTTTTGTTACCGGAGAAGAAGTCGGATGTGTTGGAAGTAGCAAAGCCAATATGGATTTCTTCAAAGACGTAAGATTTGTGATTCAGTGCGATAGAAGAGGAAGTAATGACCTTATCGCTTCCATCTGCTCCACTGAAATAGCGTCTAAGGAATTTATCGAGGCTACCGGACATGAAGTTTTCGGTTATCACTTGGAAGAAGGTATGATGACCGATGTGCTGACCCTTAAAGAGAACGGTCTTACTGTCAGTGCCGTAAATATGAGTTGTGGCTATTATGACCCCCACAGCGATCATGAATTTACGGTAAAACGAGACCTTCTGAACTGCTTGTCATTCGTCGAGCATATCATCGAGAACTGTACGAAAGTCTATCCCCATGAGTATGATTACAAGATGGGAGGATTCTATGGGTTCGACGATTACTTTTACGAATACTACGATGAATTATATGAGTTACTTCAGACGTACCCAGATTTAACATTTGGGGAAGTAGAGGCAGCTTACCAACAACACAATCCCAGACTTGACAGGACAGAGCTTAAATCCACGTATGAGATGGTAAAAGCTGATCTGGATTTTTGGAGGAAGGAGGAAGAATATTACGCTAAACATTATTAACCAGAATGAAGGCTCTCACAAAACTCAACGTGGGGGCCTTCTTCATAAATCACAAACAACAATGGCACAGAAAACAAAGAAAATGACGATCAAGTATTGGAATGAATTATCGGACATGAGCCGCAAGAGGGCGCTTCAGTTCGTATTTCCAATCCATCCGGCTATCGTTGAAATGCTGATGAACGAGAAGCCCGACCTAAAGAGCGACTGGTGGAAGATGGTATTCAAGAAAGTGAGAATACCTGCCCCCGGAAGCTATTACAAGACTGTAGTAAACAACACTTATTTAAACTGAACGACTATGATTTTTACAGAAGAAGACCGACTGAGAGAATTACGACTGGCACAAAAGGATATCTATAATGCCGGTAATGATCTCGTAAGTGCAGGATTAAGACTCCAAGGCACCAAGTATGAAAAGAGCTATGATCGGTTGTATAAGGCACTCAACGCTCTTAACCGAAGGCTCATCAGTGAAATCAACAAAAACAAGAGGAGGAAGTGATATGGACGAAGAATATAGCAGAGAGATTGCTGGTTATATCCTCAGCATCTTCAGAACCAATCCTTTTGTGGTAATGAGTTGGGGCATAAATCCGGCTAGCATTACAATCGTTGAAGTTGGCGTGAAGTTCCATGTACAAGGATTCATTCACACCGGCTATGTCCAAGTGGTGTTAAACGAGGGTGAAGATCTTTTTGAAGTAACGCTCATTTCAGAAGAGGGTGAAACTTTGAAAACGATAGAACACATCTTCGTTGATAACCTGATTTGTGTGATAGACTCCGCTGTAGAGAAATGTGAGAATTATCAGGAACGCATTTCTCAAGAATATGGCATTATCACAGAATCAGAAAAATGAGAGAAAGTGGGATTTTCCAGGCGATTTTGGAGGGTCCCACTATTCTTGAACAATACTAAACCCAGGTTTAATACATTTCAAACCTATGAATAATATTGCATATGTTGCTTATCTCAGAGTATCGACACAACGACAAGGTGTGTCTGGACTCGGATTACAGGCACAACAGGAAATTATCAGAAACTATCTTAGTGGAGAAGAACCGATAGCTGAATTCGTAGAAGTTGAATCAGGACGAAAAACTCAACGTCCGAAACTACATGAGGCTTTAGAACTCTGCAAGAAGACGAAAGCAACGTTAATTGTAGCCAAAATGGACAGGCTCTCAAGAAACGTCACTTTCACTAGCCAGCTTTTGGATTCTGAAGTGGAGATTATATTCTGCGATTTTCCAAAAGCTAACCGACTTGTTCTTACTATCATAGCGGCTATCAGTGAATATGAAGCCAGCTTGATCAGACAAAGAACAAGAGCAGCCCTACAAGTAAAGAAAGAACAAGGGTGTAAACTTGGGAAACCTGAAAACTTGACGGGCAATATGGAAAAAGCTATCTCGAACAGCCGGCAAACGAATCAGGAGAAAGCAACTAACAACCCTCACAACAAGAGAGCGGTTGCAATGCTGAAGATCCTGGTGAGAGAAACCAATAACCTGAGCGAGATGGCCAGAACATTAAACAATGAAGGATTCACGACCAGCAGAGGAGGCAAGTTCACCGCAAAGCAGGTCTCGATCCTCATAAACCGATATCAACTGAAATGAATTGTAACTAAAACTGAACCATCACCTCTAATTCTATATCTATGAGAATGAGTCTGTGAGAGGACTACCATTACTAGAAAATGGCTAAAGGCCATTTTCTTTTTCTCTTTATTTTTCAAGATAATTGTTTACCTCCTGGGTGTTCTTGACATAAAAAAGTAATGACAAATGAAAAATTTAAATAATGTTTTTTCACGATTACACATTCTATTATTCAAAAGAATCACTATTTTTGTGGTCATATATGTCTTTAACATTAAAATGTCATTAGCAACATAATACCGATTCTTGTAACAACAGATGGCAATAAAGATATCTAAAGTCATAGCAGATTTAAACGTTGGAAGGCAAATCATTGAGGAATTCCTTCGTACTAAAGGCATAACAATTGACTCAAGCATAAATGCCCGCATTCCTGATGAAGTCTATGAGTTGTTGGTTAAACAGTTCCAACCAAATAAAGAGATGAAGAAAAGAGCTGATAAGATGACACAAAATCGCCAACAAAGGAATGCACAAAATAAGACATCTCACGAAATCAAAACAGTCATACCTAGTCCAAAACTAAAAATCCTGGGTAAAATTGATCTTGTTAACGACACCAAACCAAAAATGCCGCCTACCGAGTCAAGAGCAGTGAATACGATTGAAAAAACTGAAGATGCCACTGATGCGTTTCCCTCCTACTTTGAAGAAGACGATTCCATAGTGAGCTATCCTTTAATATCTGAGTATGTTCAGGCCATCAGATTATCAGAGGATAATCTTGACAAGCTTTCTGGTCTTCAAGTTGTGCTAGATGGTGATGGGCGTCCCATCATGAGCAGTGGAAATTTTGCTGTCGTATTTAAGATGAAGGATGAAACTAACGGGAAATTCTATGCTCTCAAATGTTTCACTAAGTATCAGGAAGGTAGGAACAAAGCTTATCAGCAGATTGCCCACGAACTAAATAGTGTTTCCTCACCTTATCTCGTATCTATCAAGTATCTAAGCAAGGAACTCTTTGTCAACTCAACAAATAGCAACGACACTGAGTTTCCTGTGGTTTTGATGGATTGGGTTAACGGACAAACACTAGATAATTATATCAAGGCTGTTCGTTATGACAAGGAAGAAATGATTAAACTCACCTCACAATTCTTCAAGTTGGCTGGCTGGCTTCTTGAGCAGCCGTTTGCTCATGGCGATTTAAAGCCTGATAATATCTTGGTTCGTGAAGATGGTTCTCTTGTTCTGGTTGACTACGACGGCATGTATGTCCCTGCTATGAAAGGACAACCCGCTAGAGAAATAGGTTCTCCGAATTTCCGACTGCCAAATCGTGATATTAACACTTTTGATAGAAATATTGATGATTTTCCAATTACGACGATCTCTTTAGCTTTGAGGGCGATAACTCTTAAGCCAGATTTGCTTGATGAATTTAATGCTAATGATGCTCTGTTGTTTGTAGAAAAAGATTTCCATAATATAGCTGGCTGTAAATTGTATCATAAGCTTTGTACCATGCTATCTGACAATGGCATTAATCAACTAATATTGGCATTGCACTTATCTATTACTGGGGTTCCCATAGGTGACGCATATTTTAAGATAATCGGAGCAGAAAGAAGCGACGCCGATGAACTGACCAAATCATATTATGAAGCGGAAGATTGGGTCAAAACCCTTATTCAAGCAGCTGAGAATGGAGATAGTGATTCCCAATATAAACTTGGACTATGTTACGAAAAGGGTGACGGCATAAAACAGGAGCCAACTGAAGCCGTAAAATGGTATCGCAGAGCAGCTGACCAAGGTCATGTGAATTCACAAAATGCAATGGGTAGATGTTACTACTATGGTTTTGGTGTTGCAAAAGATTCAAAAACCGCGGTTGATTGGTTTGAGAAATCCGCAGAAAAGGGACATTTAGATTCTCAACGTTGGCTTGGATTCTGCTATAAGAATGGTTTTGGTGTAGAAGCTGATAAAGATAAAGCTACTATGTGGTATCAAAAAGCAATCTATCCAACTAGAATCGCAGCTGAGAGTGGTGACATCACGGCCCAAATCAATCTTGGTTTCTGTTATCGATTTGGTGATGGTGTCGGCAGGGACATACATACTGCCATTAAATGGGTTCTTAAAGCAGCCGAACAAAATAGTCCTGAAGCTCAATGTGCTTTGGGTGACTTTTTCTCACGAGATCGAGAATTAGGCAATGATTTTGAGCAAGCGATTACATGGTATCAAAAAGCTGCCGATCAAGGATATGCTAGAGCTCAATTCGCTCTAGGTGAATGCTATCAAAACGGAAGAGGCGTCGCTCAGAATCTAGAGCAAGCTTTTGAATGGTATCAAAAAGCCGCTAATCAATACTTGTCCGAAGCCTGTTATAATCTTGGTTTATGTTACATAAATGGTAAAGGTATAGTAGAAGACGAAAACAAGGGTTTAGATTGGATACGAAAAGCAGCAGAACAAGGTGATATGGAAGCCCAAGCCTATCTCGGAAACTGTTATGAGATAGGTAGAGGATATAACCAAGATTATTATGAGGCTACCAGGTGGTATTCATTAGCTGCTAAAAGCGGGGATTTACCATCCCAAAACCGAATTGAAGCCATTTATGATAATAACTTGGTGCCAGGTCGTAAGATTAATAGGTTTATGCAAGAGGCAGTTAAAGGGGATGTTGTCGCTCAGTTCCATCTCGCAAGGTGTTATTATCATGGTTTAGGCATAGAATGCGACTATGAAGAAGCAATAAAATGGTTTGTTAGAGCCGACGAACAAGGATATACTCGCGCCATTATTTATCTTGGAGAGTGCTATGAAAAGGGCCGAGGAGTATCAAAAGACTTTGATGAGGCTATACTATGGTATAAAAAAGCGATAGAAAAAGGTGACACAAATGGTTATATTAGAATTGGGAAGTGTTATTATTACGCCGATGAAAATGAGCGTGATTACAATGAAGCGTATAAGTGGTTTAAAAAAGCAGCAAAGAAAGGAACATTCACAAAAGTACCAGAAGCTCAATATTATCTTGGCGAATGTTACTTTTTAGGAAACGGAGTAAATCAAAACTCAGAGCAGGCGGTTAAGTGGTTTAAACGTTCTGCTGAAAAGGATTTCGTGGATGCTCAGTTTAGACTTGGAGAATGTTATGAAAACGGAACTGGCGTAGATCAAAACATTTCCAAAGCTGCTGACTGGTATCAGAAGGCTCTTGTTCAGGGACATGAAGAGGCGAAATATAGGCTTTTTGAATTACCAAGGGCAAAAAAGGAAAAGAAACGCCGACATCATCCTGTGATATTGCCCTCTAATGTTACGAAAGAAGACATTAATAATGGTACAGAAGATAGATTTGGAGCTATTTATAGTCATGATTGGAACAGATTGCTAAAAGGCCCTAATATAAACACATATAGTATCAGTCCAGGAACTATCACAATATGTGATGAGGCTTTTTGGGGTTGTGGGAGTCTTCAATCGATTGTAATACCCGATTCTGTCACCAGTATTGGCGAGTGGGCATTTAATGATTGCAAAGGGCTTCAGTCAATGATATTACCAGACTCTGTTATCAGTATTGGCAATTATACATTTACAGATTGTAAAAACCTTCGATCTATTATAATACCAGACTCAGTTACAACTATTGGAATAGCTACTTTTGCAGGATGTGAAAGCCTTCAAACAATTGTAATACCAAGTTCTGTAACCGCAATAGGTCATTCTGCCTTTTTGGGGTGTAAGAATCTTCAAACCATTGTGCTTCCAGACTCAGTCACCCAGATAGGTCAAGCTGCATTCATAGGATGCGACAAACTAGAAGAAATAGTTATCCCTGCTGGGTCCATGTCGAGGTATCAAAACATGCTTAATAGTCATAGTGATAAACTTAAGGAAAATGAAGAGTTTCCTTTCTAATCTAATGAATAGACGGTAATATAATAAGCATTTTGAGAATAGCCAATAAATGTCTAAATTTGTGGAGCAAAATACTAGTAGACAATGAACTATCCATTGATATCAGAATATGTTGAGGCGATCAAGTTGGCAGAGGATAACCTTGATCAGCTTTCTTACCTTCGTCCAGTGTTAGATGATGAAGGCAGACCGGTTATGAGTAGTGGCAACTTTGCAGTAGTCTTTAAGATGAAAGATGAGCAAGACGGAAAGTTCTATGCCTTAAAGTGCTTTATAAAAGACCAGGAGGGAAGAAATGAGGCTTACAAACTGATAGCTGATGAGCTAGAATCAATTTCATCTCCATTTATGCTCCCTATCAAGTACTTTGAAAAGGAGTTATACGTCAACACGACAAATTCTAGTGAATCAGAGTTTCCGATTCTATTGATGGATTGGATTGATGGCATGAACCTTCAAGACTATATTGCCAAGATCCAAGATAAGCAGCATAAATTGCTTCTATTATCTGATAATTTCAGCATGCTTGCCATATGGCTTCTATCACAAGAGTTTGCTCATGGAGATATTAAGCCAGATAACATATTGATTAATCCTGTGTCAGAAACGCCGGTTTTGGTGGATTATGACGGCATGTATGTTCCGGCCATGAGTGGATCATCAGCGCGAGAGATGGGATCACCAGATTATAGACATCCCTTAAGAACGCCAGATTATTTCAATAAAAACATTGATGATTTCTCATTAGCGGTTATTCAGCTTTACTTAGATTCATTATGTGCTAATTGCAAACTGGACTATCCATTAGATATTAATTCATTTGTTCTAGGCGAACGAGACTATGTCAATATTACGAATTCAGAATCATTTGATTTGCTGAAAAATTTCTTTTATGATTCTCGATTCGTGAGATCGTATACTCGATTTCTTGAACTACTTGAAGCACAAGAGAGCTACAATAACCATAAGGGTCATTATTTCATACCGTCTATTTCCGACACGGCAATATTATATTGGAAAGAATCAATTCCTGAAAAACATAGAGTCTGGATTGATTCAGACAATGTGAAGTATTCAGAGAATTGGGAATCACTTCTTAACTTTCCATATAATTCAAGTTTAGAAGAGTATCGCATTAAGTATGGGTGTAGGGTTATTTCAGATAATGCATTTCAGTTGGAGGTTGATTGGGATTGGAAGGTTTATTATTATGGAAATAAATTAAAGCGGATTATAATTCCTGATACGGTTGAAGAATTTGGCTCGAGTTGTTTCCAAGGTTGTGAGGAACTAGTGTATTTAAATGCTCCTATAGGATTAAGAATTATTGGTGATGGCTCATTATCAAGTTGCAATAAATTGAGACATTTTAGAATACCCCGCTCTGTAAGTCAGATAGGGAAAGATGCTTTTTCTGACTGTATTAGAAACATAAAGAGTGACTCTCCATTTTTTATTTCAACAAAGGACTGTTTATATTCTAATGATGGCACCTTATTATGGATTAATCCTGAATTAGAAAGGTTTAGCATTCCTGAAGGAATCACTCACATTTCCATTGGATCCCTTAATAAGAATTCGCTGTTAAAGGTTGTAACTCTACCTTCATCACTTAAACAAATTGATTTTTATGGTTTTTTCTCCAATATGGAATCAATTGCAAGTAACAGCTCGTCCTTTATTTCATCTAGAGATTGCCTTTATACAGATGAAGGGTTGCTAATTTGGGTTAATCCAAAATCGACTTCAGTAGTTATTCCAGAAGGAGTTATCCATATTCCGTCAAAAGCACTATCCAAATGCGATCGCTTAGAAGAAATTCATTTCCCAACAACCTTACAAGAAATAGAGGGGAATGACTTGCCCGGCAAAATAATGTGGGTTTATAGCAACTCAAAAAGGGTTTTGGCAGATAAGGATTGTATATATACATCCGATGGTAAATTGTTATGGGTGAGGAAGGATATTTTATATTTTGAATTTCCACGAGGAATTGATTCCATAGAGAAATATGCATTTAGTGGATGTAGCTCATTGAGAAATCTCACAGTTCCATCGTCTATTCATGCCATTAAAGAATACATTGGTCGGTGCGCTAATATTAATTGGATATATCTTACTGACTCGATTTCTTATATCAAAAGGGGATCTTTGGATGTCATTTATGACTATGATAATATTAAATATCCGATATCTTGCCATCCAACCTTATACATACCGAAAGGAACAAAAGAACGATTCCTTGAAATGGATTATGATTTTGATGAGGATAGAATGATTGAATCAGAATCAGTGATCACATCATCAAGCATATTGCCGGGTGATAACGAATTGCCCTATGACGAGATTTATTGTACATACGATAGACATTATTATGGGAGACGTATGATTATATTTGGATCCTGTTCCATAACAGAATATTCTGTAAAAGAAGGAACTGAAGTCGTTTGTGACAATTGCTTCAATGATATGTATTGGGAAATCGAGAAAGCATGCTTATTAAAGCTACATTTGCCTTCATCAATTCGCATTATTGGACATAATTCATTATGCATTTCTAGTTTAGAGACAATAACTTGTGACTCCCCACTCTTTAAGGTTGACAATTCTGCATTGTTATCATCAGACGGAAAAGTTTTTTATCGATATTTTGGCAAACAGAAGAATTATACTATTCCAGATTCTGTTGAAACAATAATTGGCGGTGCGTTCACAGAATTAGAGATGGAATCAATCACTATCCCATCTAAAGTGAAAAATATAGGAGACAATCCATTCGCTGGCATTTTCAAAATAGAAAATGAGTTTAAAATTGTCTATCAATTAAAACTAAAATGTGAATCACCTTACTTCGAAATTGTTGATGATTGTCTAATTGAGAAAACTCGTCATAAACTCATTGCATATCTTGGCAATAAGAAAGATGTTGTAATTCATTCACAAATTGAGATTGTCGGAACCAATTCTTTTTTTGCTAAAAGTTGTGAGAATGTTTATTTCGAATCCAAAATATCTCAAATTGAGGACCTTGCCTTTGAATGGTGCATGGACCTTCAGCATATCTATCTCACAAGTAGCAATAAAAATGATCCGCCAACTGTGAGAGGATGGGAACGGGGAATAATTTGTTATGATTTTGATGATAACGATTTGCCTTTTTAAGTTAAATATTTCATTATGAACGATACTCTTTATATTATTGGAAACGGATTTGACCTCCATCATGGATTAAAAACTTCTTACTCAAGTTTTCGTGACGATTTCGCGAAAAAGAAGACTGTATTATGGCGGCTGCTAACTGACATATACGGGAACGCCGTTAATGACGATATGTGGTGGCGTGATTTTGAAGCAATGTTAGGGAAGATTGACTATGGCCACTTAATACAAACTCACAATGGTGAAGCGATGGGGGCTATGACAGTGCAGAATTTGCTTAAAGGCGCTCTTCCTCCATTCTTCGGTGGATGGTTTAAAGATATGAATCTCGTAGCCGCAGTCGATAATTCATTAAATATTGATCCAAATGCTCTCTTCTTCACATTTAATTACACATTAACCTTGGAAAACGTATATCATGTTCAGGCTGAGAATGTGTGGCATATACACGGTTCAATCAGAGATGTTGATGATATCATAGTAGGACATGACTCCGATGAAAGGAAACTGTTTATTGAATATTCAGCATATACAGACGAACACGAACCCATTAATTTTGAGATAGCTGATAATATCATGAAGATGGCTGCAGGTGGAGCTAAGGGTGTAGAGAATAGAATAGCCAAGTATAGTGAAGAATTCTCTAATCGATATCAGAATGTTAAGCATATTATAGTAATGGGATTCTCCTTTAATGATATAGATATTCCATATATAAAGACCATACTAGATGTAAATACAGATGCCGATAGTATCGATTGGACAATCTACTACCATTCAGATGGAAGTGATAAGGAAATCATCAATAAATTAACGCAGATGGGCATCGATATGAATAAGATTAATGTCCCTATTAAATGGTAGAGATATTTTTATATTACGAGCGATAAAGCTAGAGTACATAAGATATCCATTAGATTATCTTCAAATAGAATTAATATCTCGCAATTATTCGTTAACTTTGCCCTTATCTAAATAACGACCTTTATTGAAGAACCAGTAGAGTATGAACTATCCATTGATATCAGAATATGTTGAAGCGATCAAGTTGGCTGAGGATAATCTGGAACAGTTATCATTCTTAAGGCCGGTACTTGATAGTGATGGTCGGCCTGTTATGAGTAGTGGTAACTTTGCTGTGGTCTTTAAGATGAAGGATGAGCGAGATGGGAAATTCTATGCCCTCAAGTGCTTTATCAAAGACCAGAATGGGAGAAATGAGGCGTATAAGCAGATTGCGGATGAACTTGAGTTTGTTTCATCGGAATTCATCATCCCTATCAAGTTCTATGAAAAGGAGTTGTTCGTTAACACATCCAATGGTGATGAGACGGAATTCCCTGTATTACTCATGGACTGGGTGGAAGGTGTAACGCTTGACAAGTATGTTAGAAACCACCTGCATGACCAGTATTCCTTACAACTGATTTCATATCAGTTCTGCCGAGTAGCTGCATGGTTGATGGCTCAACCTTTTGCCCATGGTGATCTCAAACCCGATAACATTCTGGTAAAGGATGATGTTTCTTTGGTCTTAGTGGACTACGATGGAATGTTTGTTCCAGCGATGAAAGGCCAAAAGGCACGTGAGGTTGGTTCCCCCGATTACCGACATCCGGCTCGAACCATCGATGATTTCAACGAGAGTATTGACGATTTCTCAATGGCGACAATAGCCATGCAGCTTTACGCCATTGCCCTATGCCCCGGTATGTTGACGGCTACAGCGGGAGACACTCTTCTATTAGGTGAAAAGGACTATCTTGACTTGGAAAATAGCGAGGTAATAACAAAGCTATTCTCACAGGTTGGAAATCCAGAATTTGAAAAGTTGCTCGCCATTTTTCTTTTGGCTCATTCTGAGATGTCTCTCTCGAAACTATCTTTCCGCATCTTCAACATCCGCAAACCTATAAAACCTGATGTACCAATACTTCTCTCAACTGAAGTGACGGAAGATGAGATAACAAACGGTGTAATGGATGAATTTGGAGCGATATACAGCAAAAACTGGAGAAGACTACTGAAAGGAACGGACATTCAATCATATCGAATCCCATCAGGGACACAGGTCATTTGTTCTGATGCATTTCTCTTTTGCGATAATTTGATAAGCATCTATCTCTCTGACTCAGTTACGACTATCGGAAAATATGCATTCTCTTTGTGCGGAAATCTGACAAGTATCAGCATCCCGGAGTCGGTAATACATATAGAAGACAAAGCATTTTCTGGCTGTAGTAAGTTGGAAAGCATCAATGTGAACATGTATAATAAAGTGTACGATTCTCGTGAGAATTGTAATGCTATTATCCATACTGCCAGCAATACTCTTGTTGTCGGATGCAAGAATACTATTATTACTGACTCTGTCACACATATAGGCGAAGATGCATTTTTGGACAGTGATTTGACCAACATTAGAATTCCAAACTCAGTCACGCATATAGGATACAATGCTTTTTATTCCTGTAACCGTTTAACCAGCATCTGCATCCCAGACTCTGTAATACATATCGAAGACAACGCTTTCCAGTATTGTACACGACTAAGAAGCATCAGTATCCCTAACTCAATCACATTTATTGGCAATGGCGTATTTGATGGGTGTGAGAATTTAACCTCAATCATTATTCCAAATGGATCAATGCAGAGATTTCAAGTATTACTCAGTGATTATTGTGATAAGCTAATAGAAAAAGATGAATGGAATCGCTCATTCTCTACTGAAGTAACTGAAGAAGATATTTGGGATGGCATAAAAGATGAGTCCGGTGCTACATATAGTAATGACTGGAATCGTTTGCTACATGTACCTGAGAACATATCTTCACTAGTAATCAAACAAGGCACAAGAGTTATTGGAGACAGAGCATTTTCTCTTTTTATGGGACGAGAGGATATAACTAGTATCATAATCCCAAATACAGTAACTCATATCGGACAAGATGCTTTTTCCGGATGTCGCCGTTTGACTAGTATCCTTATCCCAAACTCTGTAACAGATATCCATAATCGTGCATTTAGTTGGTGTGCAAGATTAAACAGCATCACTATCCCAAAGAGTGTAACGTTTATCGGAACCGGAGTATTCAACGCCTGTTCTGAATTAAAAAGCATTAAAGTAGATGATGATAATCAAGTATATGATTCTCGAGGCAATTGTAATGCAGTTATTCATACTAAGACCAACACTTTAATTGCTGGATGTTCCACTACTCAAATACCAAACTCCATATCACGTATCGGAGACCAAGCATTTTGGACGTGTCACGGATTGAAAAGTATCGTTATACCCAATTCTGTCACAAGTATTGACAATGAAGCATTCTATGAATGCGATGGCCTAACAGATATATCTATACCTGACTCGGTAAAATATATCGGTAGCTTTGCTTTCCGAGATTGTATTTAGAGGTCTCTTACTAACCATGAACAGCACTAAACAACCAAATGTAAAATACTGAAATACAGATACTTTTAGATTTTAACACTTCGAGGCGTGTTTTTGGTTGCTTCGGAAATTCCCTATATTTTTGCCACGTATTTCTACCGCAGGGAATTTACGGGGCTTTATTTTTGCCAC
>JBGUJU010000031.1:0-1911 GCA_045114065.1 Sodaliphilus sp. | reverse complement strand
GTCCACGTGCTCGGCCATCGTTGATGACGGAGTGATGGGGTAGATTGCGGCTACCTCAGTGAACATGTAACTGATGTGAGCAGCAGCTTGGTTGCCGTCACACGTCATGAATTTCTTTTCTTTACTCATAAAATTTGAAAAAAAACTGATATAGTTAGTTATTAGTCGTTTTCTATGTTAATTGGTTTTACAGGCTGCAAAGGTACGCATTATTTTTTTAATAAGGTATATATATAGGCTGAAAAATAGTTATCCGTTTCGTCCACAATCTTTTTGTTTCAAACAACTGGAACAACTCTTTTTTAAAAACAACTGACTAATCTGAATATTTCTGAGGTCCTGTGTCAGCCATCAGATAATTCAGATTAATCAGTTGTTTGATAGAAGGAGTGTGGGCCACAAAAGATTGCCGCAGGGGGCCTCGCGGTAGCCTGCGGCAATAATTATGAAATAGAAAAATTTACTCACTTCTTTACGGGAGCCTCCTCGAGGGCCTTGACGAGCAGACGCCAGAAGGGCTCTGCTGCGGGGATGTAGGCACGCTCGATGGTGGTGTGCGGGCTGCGCAGAGTGGGACCGAAGCTCACGACGTCCATGTGCGGGTACTTGCCCAGGATGATGGAGCACTCCAGGCCGGCGTGGTCAACTTGCACGATGCCCTCCTCGTTGAAGAGCTGCTTGTACAGGTCGAGCAGCATGTGCAGGGCTTCGCTGTCGGGGTTGGGATCCCAGCCGATGTAGTCACCGCCGGTCTCTACCTTGAAGTCGGCGAGGTGGAAGCAGGTCATCAACATCTTGACGATGTAGTCCTTCATGTCCTCGCGGGCCGAGCGGGCGAGAATCTTGACCGAAGCCTTGCCGTCCTCGATGTCGATGATGGCGAGGTTAGAGGAGGTCTCTACCACGTTGGGATAGGCGGGGATGAAGCGAACGACGCCGTCGTGGCAGGCGTACAGGGCACGCAGAATGGTCGTCTGGTCGTCGAGCGCCATCTTCATCTTGGGACGGTCGATGGCCTTGAGGGTCAGGTCGACGGTGTCCTCGATGAACTTGAACTCGCTCTCGAACTGGGCCTTCATCGTCTTGACGAGCTTCTTCAAGCCCTTGAGGTTATCCTCTGGAACAACGACTACGGTCTCGGCCTTGAACGGGATGGCGTTGCGCATGTTGCCGCCATGCCAGCTCACCAGGCGGGCCTTGTGGTCCACGATGGCGAGTTGCAGCAGGCGTGCCATCAGCTTGTTGGCGTTGGCACGGCCCTCATGGATCTCGAGGCCGCTGTGGCCGCCCTTCAGACCCTTCAAGGTGATGCGCACTGCGGTGTCGCCGGCAGCGGTCTTCACCTCGTTATACTTGCGCGTGCAGGTAACGTCGATGCCACCGGCGCTACCGATGACGAACTTGCCCCAGGTTTCGCTGTCGAGGTTGAACAGGATGTCGCCCTTCATCTGACCCTTGGGCAGGTCGTTGGCGCCATACATGCCGGTCTCCTCGTCCTTGGTGATGAGGCCCTCGATGGGACCATGCTTGAGGGTATTGTCCTCCATGACTGCCATGATGGCTGCCACGCCCAGACCGTCGTCAGCGCCGAGGGTGGTGCCGCGGGCCTTGATCCACTCGCCGTCGATGTAGGGCTCGATGGGATCCTTCTCGAAGTTGTGCTTGGACTCGGGCGTCTTCTGGGGCACCATGTCCATGTGGGCCTGCATGGTGATGCACTTGCGGTTCTCCATACCGGGAGAGGCGGGTTTACGCATCACGATGTTGCCGGCGGGGTCCTGGAAGGCCTCCACGCCCACCTTCTTGGCGAAGTCAAGCAGGAATTGCTGGATTTTCTCAACATGTCCCGAGGGACGGGGAATCTGCGTCAGCGCATAGAAGTTGCGCCAGATGCACGTCGGTTTCAGTTTT
>JBGUJU010000030.1:0-5618 GCA_045114065.1 Sodaliphilus sp. | reverse complement strand
ACCGCTGTTCAGGGCGTCGGCCAGGTCTTGCTCGTTGATGAGGGCGCCACGTGCCATGTTGAGCACGATGGATCCCTGTTTCATCAGTGCCAGCCCCTCGGCGTTAATCATTCCAGTGGTGTCGGCATTGAGCGGGCAGTGCATGGTGAGCACGTCACTGGTGCGCAACAGGTGTTCCAGGTTGTCGGCTTTGATGATGCCCTCGGGTAATTGGTCCTGGCTCTTGCTGGTATAGGCCATCACGCGCATGTTCATCGCCAGAGCCATACGGGCTACAGCTCCGCCGATATTGCCTAGCCCGACGATACCCATCTGCTTGCCCGCCAACTCGATAAGAGGTGTATTAAAGTATGCGTAACTGCCGCAGTTGGTCCACTTCAGGTCGTGGGCCTCGTCGGTATAGTGCTGGGGCTGCCAGCAGATGTTGAGCAGGTGGGCGATAGTGAGTTGAGCCACGCTGTCGGTGCTGTAGGCCGGCACATTGGTCACGATGATGCCACGGCGGGCAGCCTCGGCGCTGTCCACGACATTAAAGCCTGTTGCCATCACGCCAAGGTATTTCAGGTCAGGTAACTGCGCTATGGCGGCAGCATCGACCGGGACTTTGTTGGTCAGTACCATTTCGGCACCCTTGCAGCGTTCAAGCACGGTGTCGGCAGTGCCAAAGTCGTAGATGTCACACGGCGCTAATGCTTTCATCGGTTCCCAGGAGAGGTCGCCGGGGTTGCCGGCATATCCATCAAGAATAACGATTTTTCTCATGATCTGGTTGGTTATTGGTAAATTATCGGTAATTATCAATGACAAAATTAAGCGAAAAAAGCCAAATGACAAAAAAAAATCTTATCTTTGCAAATTAAATATTACGGTAGCTTACTATGGATAACAAGAAACTGATTGATACTGTGGCTGCAAATCTGGGCCGCACCCCCGAGGATGTCGGCAAATTGCTGGAAGCGTTTGCTGGCGTGCTGACAGCGCGTTGCAGCGAGATGGATAGTGTGCATGTGCCCGCATTTGGCACGTTTGAGCCCAAGAAGCGTGATGAACGCGTCATGGTTCACCCCTCGACGGGAAAGCGTATGCTGGTACCTCCCAAGATGACGGTAAGCTTTAAAGTCAGCAATGTGCTGAAGGCAAAAATCAAGTAAAACAGAAAGGGAGGAGAGACGACTATGAATGCAAAAATCACATTGGTTGAACTTGCTAAATTGATGGCGGAGGCAACGTCTTCCACGCCCCGCGTGTGTGAACTGTTTCTGAAAGACTTGTTTGCTACTGTATCTCAGGCCCTCATCGACGGTGAGAACGTGAAGATCAAGGGCGTCGGTACCTTCAAGGTCACCAAGGTCAAGGCACACAAGAGTGCCGATGCCCATACCGGGAAGGCCAAGAATGTATCGGGATATGCCAAGGTGACGTTCACCCCCGACAAGGCCCTTGCCGAGGCCGTCAACCAGCCATTCGCACAATTTGAGTCAGTGATCCTTGACGATGCCGTGACCGACGAGAAGCTAGCCGAGATTGACAAGCTGCATCCGTCGGCAGTCGCTACGCCCGAACCTGACGACGAGTCCGATAAACCACAGCCGTCAGTTGCTGGGGAGGAGGCCCCTGTGGCAGAAGAAGAGCCTGTAATGCCAATCGAGATGGAAACCGATATTCCAGCGGCTCCACTGCCGTTTGAGCTGCCCGAGATGTCGGATGCTGCGCCCGCCCCTGAGCCCGATGCCATGTTTGAACCGATGGCGGATGGTAGCGATGGACTCATGAATACAGAAAAAGTCGTTCCTGAGCCCAACCCTGAGCCGAAGATGCCCGCCATGGCAAAGCCCTTGCCTGATCCTGCAAAGCCTGACGAAAAGCCGAAGCCTGTGCGCAGGCCCATGTTGGTCGGGCGCCCCATCGACGGCCCCAGCCAGCCGATTCCCGAGCCCGAAAAAACCGAAGAAGTCGAGCCTAACCGTCGTTTCTACCGTCCGGAGCCCCGCAATGTCTATACGCCGACGCCCGAACAGATCGAGGAAGTGTCTCGCAAGAAAGAGAATAACCGCCGCTGGCTGTGGCTCTTGTTGAGCGGACTGGCAGTTGTCCTGTTGCTCTGGATTGTTGCTCGTGGCTGCAGTGACAGCAATGCCGAGCAGCACGAGAAGGAAGTCGTGGCTGCCGACACGATTGCCGAAGACGGCGATTCCATGCTCGTCGCTGAAACGAAACCCGAAGTGAAGCCTGAGCCGAAACCTGAGCCCAAGCCCGAGGTTAAACCCGAGCCGAAGCCTGAGCCCAAACCCGAAGTGAAACCCGAGCCGAAGCCTGAACCCAAGCCCGAGGCCAAGCCTGCTGCTAAAAAGGAAGTTACCGATGTCGTTACCTCGCAGATCGTGCTCACGACCCTGTCCGAGAAACACTACGGCAGCCCGTGGTTCTGGGTATATATCTATGAGGAGAATGTGGCCCGTGGCATCATCAATAACCCGAACAACATACGCCCCGGCACTAGGGTAGTCATCCCGCCTGCCGATAAGTATGACATCAATCCCAAGGACAAGGCTAGCCTCAGAAAGGCCCAGCTCAAGTCAATGGAATACCTGAAATAGTCCCTCCTCCAGACAACTCCCCCTCTAAGATTAGAGGGGGCTGGGGGGCGTTGATGCTACCATAGGTTTAGCGACGGTAGCTTGTCATGCCCCTCAGCCCTCTCTTCTTCACTGATGACTATGTGAAGTGGCTGAGTACCAGTGCTTTTTTAAGACTAATGTTGTTCGGCTAGTTTCCTTGAAGCAACAAGTTGATTAATGTCGTCACGTCATTGATACTGATTTTGCCATCCTCATTGACATCGGCATTCTCAGTATGGAATGAGGATGTGCAACCTGCTAAAAGATAATTGATGAGCCAGGTCACATCACTGATGTTCACTTTCCCATCGCCATTGGTGTCGCCCTTGATTTGTTGAGCAAGCAATTGAGCAGTGCAGGTTTCTTGTGGAAGAACGAACTGCACTGCTTCCACGGTTGCAAAATAGGTGTTTTTCAACCCGATGGTGGCAGGACCAGTGAAATCTTCATCGGCATGGAGGTTGATGACCACAAGTGTTCCGCTATTGCCTGAATAGGGCTTCACACTCATGCAGAAGGAGACCATTCTCAATGCCCCGTCTGGGCGTAGCTTGCTGATGATGGTCTGGTCACTTGCATTGCGGTCTGTCAAGTCAAATAGATATTCTCCATCATCATCGGCGACAGAGAGACCTTCAGGCAGCATCAGGTCCGTCTGAAAAGCAGTGAATGGTTCATCATTTTCTAGAATCATCGCCACTTGCATGGTTTCGCCTGCTGCGATGACAAAATCAGGGAGATAAAAGCGGTTGGTAGCGTTGGCACTTAGTGCCAACGCCATAACCGCGATTAATATAAGTTTCTTTATCATCGGTAGTTGATTATGTTAACGGACGACTTTGCTGGTGGTGCGAGAGCCGTCGCTATAGGTGGTGACAACGATAGTCACACCAGCTGCGGGCTCGTTAATTTGCTGGCCGGCAAGATTAAAGTAATTGAGGCTGGCAATGGTCTTTCCCTTGGTCATCTCGTTCAATGCCGTCGGGTTGTTTGCAGCAATGGTGAAGCCTTGCAGATGGGTGCTTTCGCCATTCAGATTCACTACTTCAATGCGATCTACCAGGATATCGCCCCTTGTGCCGTCCACGTTAAAGGTCAAGAACGTGCCTTCGTTGCCCTTGATGGTTTTCAGGTCAGGGGTGTAGGCCAGAATGCGGATTTTGCCATTACCCTTGTCTTTCATGCTAAGGCCCAGGTTGCTGGCGCGCTCGGTCAGTGCAAAATCACTTGCCGTCATGCCTTCGGGCAAGGTCAAGTCGAGTTGTAAGGCAGTGTATTCCATCACATTGTCTAGATTGATGCAGACCTTGTTGCCGATAGCTTCACCACTCATGCGGTCGCTAATGGGGCTGGTGGCTGCACTGCGCAAGGTCGTCGGCTCCTCATAATCCTGGTCAAGAATCAGATTAGCAATCTTAACCACATCAGTAATGGTAATCTTGCTGTCACCATTCATATCCGCCGCCTCAAAAACAAACGGCTCTGGATTATGGAAAAGGATATAATTTGCTGTCAAAACAATGTCTGCAACAGTGATAGTACCACTATGATCCACATCACCGAGAATATAAAAATAGACTTGTACATTGCCTAGTGTTTCAAGAGCGCCAACTTCCTGCTCATCAGTAGTAGTTAGTAGAGTCTTTCTTAGCCATATAGGATAGGTTACAATACTGTCGCCGTCTGTTGGAACTTTGACCATGAGATAAAACAATTCTCCATCGTTCCCGCTAAACTTTTTTAATGTAGGAGAGTAGCTCAATACTCTTATAGACCCATCAGGAGCATCATTCGTCATGATGACATGATCACGGCCCTTACGGCTTGATAATGATACAATATAGTCATCACCATCTTTAAGCAATTCAAATCCTTTAGGCAAGTATAGATCTGTCTGAAAGGCCGTGATGTCATCTACATTCTCCATTGTTACAGGAATAACAAGAGTATCACCATATAGAGCCGTGTGATCTTCTACTGAAAAAGTGTTTTGCCCAAATCCAATGATATCAGAAAACCATCCCCATGCTAATGTTGTTTTATATATCTCAAACGATTCAAATGGAACGTATAAAATTACACTGTAATTATTAAAACCTGAGCAAGCAGGAGGAGTCAAAGCCATACTCGTAATACTTCGCAACGAATAACAACCATTGAAAGCATTGTTATCAACTGCCACTATTGTATTCGGAATAATAACTGAAGTTAATCCACTACACTCTTCAAATGCATGATCACCGATCATTGTGACGGAGTAAATCTTGTCGTTATAAGTTACAGTTTCAGGTATGATTACATGGCCACTATAACCAGCATAATAATTATAGTGATTCTCGTACCAATAATATCCGGAAGAGCCCGTTACTTGAATCTTTGAATAGTCATGATATGTCACTGTTGCTTCATCACCATTTATATTGTAGTAGATACCGCTTACAGCGAAATCGTAGGCGAGCGAATTGGTGACCGTGCTGACAAGAATGAGAGCCAGCAGGGTGGTACGTAAGGTTGAGTTTAGTGTTTTCATACAGATTTGTCTCCTATTGCCGATGCAGCTCTCAGGGGCGGTTTAAAGGTATTACAAAAGCGTGAACTGAATCGCTACACTTGTGCATATTAGAAAATTTCCTACGTTTTCTGTCACAAGTAAAAGCAATACGCTTCTTCTTATTCAACGATGTCGTGTGGGGCTTGGCAATTGGCCACACTTCCACAATGCAAAGATAGTGATTTATTCCAAGAAATGCAATGAATCACCAGTAATTATTTCCAAGTGCTTGCTCTTTTCTGGACGATAATGTGTTAGGTGGAAGTGCTCTTAACTAGTAAGGTGGCTCTTGTATCCAAGAAATCAAGCGGTAAAAGAATGATTGCGAAGAGCACCTTAGCTAGCATTAACGTCCCCCCTGGGAGGGTGTGTCATAATTCAGTTATGGCTCACCCTCTTTGCAAATCAACCGTCTGAGAAAGTGATATTTCTCAGGCGGCTGTTTTTTC
>JBGUJU010000029.1:0-4432 GCA_045114065.1 Sodaliphilus sp. | reverse complement strand
CGGGTAAGTCCTACACGGCCAGCTCCCTCCCAATCCCCCAGGTCTTGACCGAAGCAAGGGTAACGAGGTTGTAGCGGCGCGCTGTAGCTCACTTGCCCTTTTTTTGTACCCTATTCTAAGCAGCATAAAGGAAAAGGATAATGTCTAATAGAAAGCGTTTGCTTCTTTAGACATTATCCTTTTATATGTCCTGCACGCACGATAGTGCGTGAATCACCGCAGCATGTCGCGCACCTCGTCGAGGCTGCCGTCGTTGGGCGACGGAGTCACCCCCAGCAGGTAGCACAGCAGCGAATAGACGCACACGTTGCGGAAGCGCTCAGGCTTCTCATAGCCCGCCTTGAAGTCGGGGCCGATGGCGCGGAAGCCCACCTGCATGTCGGCTGCCGTGTGGTCAAAGCCGTGGCTGCCGCGCTGCTTCTTTGACGGCTTGTCGGCAAAGAGCCACCCCACGTCGGGCAGCACCACCACGTCGCCCATGTTCTTGTTGGTGCCGTAGCCCAGATAGGCAGGCAAGTTGCCCTTTTTCCAGGCACGGATGTGATCCACCGCCTGCAAGGCATTGTAGATGGAGTCGACATATTGGGGAGCGCTGGCATAGATGAGCGTGGGATAATCGTTGCAGAATCGCTCATACCACTCCTTGGGCAGCACGTCGTCAATGTCCACAAAGCGCTTGGGATCAACGCTCGCCATGCCGTGGTCGCCAGTGATGATGAAGTTCACCTTGTCGGCAAAGGGCAGCAACTGGATGCGCGCCCACAGTTTGCTCAGCAGCAGGTCCAAATTCTCCACGGCGAGGCGCGTCATGCGGTTCATCGGGCCGTAATTGTGACCCGAGCGGTCAGGCTCCTCAAAGTAGGCCATCACCAGATGGGGACGATCGGCCTCGGGCAGCTTGAGCAGGCGGATAATCTCGTCAACACGCCCCTCAAAATCGAGCTGCTGGGTCTGGTAGTCACGCCAGTAGGTCGGATACTCGCCCTGAACAGCGACATCGCTGCCCACCCAGAAGACCGTCGCCGTCTTCACACCCTGGTGCTTGGCAGTAAGCCACACGGGATCACCGCCATAGTAGCGACTGTCGGCACGCGTCACCTTATTGCTCAGCGAGAATTCCACCCCCTTCTCACGGTCCCAGAAGGTGTTGGTGATGATACCGTGGTGGTCCGGCGTCAGGCCCGTGGCAAGCGTGTAGTGGTTAGGGAACGTCTTGCTCGGGAACGACGGCTGCATCACCGCCTTCACGCCCTCGCGAGCCAACTGGTTCATGAACGGCACGTCATAGGTATCCAGATAGTCCCAGCGCAGCCCGTCGAGCGAGATAATCACCGTGTAGTTCTCACGTCCCGCCGCCCACGACTGAACAGCCATCAGCGGCAGCAACAACAGCAGTAAAAACAATCTTTTCATCATCTATTAGTTTTAATCCCATTCATGCCACAAAGGTAACCAAAATAATCCACCCCACCAAGCCCCCACCCCATTAGCAGCGCCCGCCCTGTCCCCAGCAACAACGCCCGTCGTGTCCCGTACTCCGAGGCTCCGCCTCGGAAAGAAGAAGACACCCCCGCCCTCCAATTGCGCCCGCCCCTGTCCCGTACTCCGAGGCTCCGCCTCGGAAAGAAGAAGCCCCCCCGCCCTGCTCTCCAACAGCCGCCCGTCCTGTCCCGTACTCCGAGGCTCCGCCTCGGAAAGAGGAAAAAACAAGGGAGCGACCCTTGCGGTCGCCCCCCAACAAATTCATAACCTAATGTAATAGCTTAGTAACGGGACTCAGAAAAGTATATCATTACCCGTTACTCGGGCTTCTCGTGCGAGAAGTAGATACCGTTTGACATCTGCGGGTTGCCGTTGTGGGTGTAGCGTACACCGATCACGCTCAGCTTGTCGCCGACCTCAATGCCCTCCATCTCGAACAGACCCTTGCGGTAGTCGCCGGTAGCACCCCAACCGGGATAGCAGCCATAGACGTACACGCTGTTGGTCTCATCCTCCAGGTAAACGTTACCGTAGGCCGGGTTAACGATCTCGGTAATGGTACCAGTGATCATGTAGTAGGTATTGGGATCATCCTCCATGTCGAGGAACTCGTCGATGCTAATCGGAGTCACGGGGATGGTGGACTCGAGCACGGCTCCGGTCATTTGGGGAGTGCCCTTGTACTCACCACGCTTGCCCACGAGGGTAACGACGTCACCAGCCTTCAGGCCAGCAGCCTCAAAGTCACCCTTGGCACCGATGCCATAGACGTAGGTCTCACCAGAATAGTCACGGATATAGACGTTACCGTAGGTAGCACTAGCCACGCTGGTGATCACACCGGTGAGGCGATACTGGGTATCGCCAACTTCTGCCTCGAGGAACTCGGCAATCGAACACTCAACGATAGCACCCGTCTGGTTGATGGTTGCCATAGCGGTATATTCCTTACCCTTGTCATCGGTGGTCTTGAACACTACGGTAGTGCTGCGGTCGCCACCATTGTTGGCATTGGCATGGAAGGTTACGGCGGGCTCAGCACCACCGGTTACCGATACGATACCCAGCCAGCTCTTGGCCTCGTCGGGAATCTCAACCGAGATACCGTTGTTGGTCTTGCAGCTCAGGTTTACGGTCACGTTGCCACCCTCCATAGGAATCGTAGCGTCGGCGGGATCATAACCCTCGACCTTCACGAGCGACTTCTGGATGTTGATAACGGTCACGTCAACGAGCTCTACAGTACCGTTGTACACGGTCTTGGGACCCTCGACGGTAACGATGTCACCCTCCTCGAGACCCAGGCTCAGGAAGTTCTTGGTGCCACCCTTGGCATCCAGCGTACCATAGATATAAACCTCACCCGTCTCGTCAACCAGATACCAGTTGCCGTAGGTCGTGTTGACGATCCTGGTCACGGTACCGGTCACGCGGTAGGTCTTGCTCTCGGGACCGGCAATGACCTCGGCACAGGTAGCCTCCTTAACGACGGCGAGGCCCTGGATTACGTTGATGGTCTGCTTCTTGTCGGCGCAAGCGACGTGCAGGACAGCGGTGCGGCCGTCGGGTGCGGCTTCGGCACTGAAGGTCACCTTGGTCTCACCGGCTCCACCGTTCATGGGGCTCACGGTCAACCAGGCGGGAAGTTCGGCCTCGTCAAACGACCAGGCTTCCTTGGCGTTGATGGTAATC
Organism: Sodaliphilus sp.; assembly: GCA_045114065.1. GTDB lineage: Bacteria > Bacteroidota > Bacteroidia > Bacteroidales > Muribaculaceae > Sodaliphilus. The sequence goes on along the minus strand of JBGUJU010000029.1, from coordinate 1,258 downwards.
GTATTGGAGCCACCGGCCTCGTCAATAGCCACGTAGGAAGATGAAACCTTAATCTCATCGAGCAAAGTCAACGCATCGTCATCAGAGCAAGCCGACAACAGGGCGACCAGTGCAAAAAACGAAATAAAATATTTGAGTTTCATAATGTTGTCTTAGTCTTTAGGAATTAGTTGAAGATGTACTTGATACCGATAGATGCGTTCCAGCACTGACCGATGGACTTGTTGGGAACGAAGGTCTTGGTAGCACCGTCAATCGACTTGGGAGTCGAGAAGGTAGCATAGCCCTGAGCGTCAACGCCCTCATACTTCAGGATGCGGGGATCGCTGCCGATTTCGGGGTTGAGATACTTGCTCACGCCCCAGCTCGAGTTGAAGAAGTTCAGCACGTTCTTCACGTCGAGGAGCAGCTGCAGAGTGTGCTTGGCACCACAAACGTTCAGCGAGAAGTCATGCTTGTAGCTCAAGTCAATGCGATGTACCCAGGGGCTGTACAGGCTATAGGCCTCAGCATACTTGCCCTGATGGTTCTTCAGGTAGCTGTTGGCATGAACGTAGTCCATGAAGCGGGTCTTGTCACCCTCGCTGACGAAGCGGAACTCGCGGTTAGCGACCTGATCGTCGGTGGGGATGTACAGTGCGTCGTAGTTGTAGCCGTCGCCGTTCATGTCGTTGGCCATCATGAAGGAGTAGTTGTAACCGCCGCGCCAGGTCTCATAGATCAGGCCATAGTGGTTACCACTCTTGTCGTGACCAGTTGCCGACAGGATGAAACGGTCAGGAGTTACATACTGCGAGTTGTGCAGCTTGATGTTGTTGGGACCCTCGATGGTGGGAACATAGGTGAAGGCGCTCTCGGCGGCGCTACCGGGCATACCGGTAACCTCCTTCTGTACGGTGTGGGTGTAAGCAGCCATCAGGCTCAGCCAGTCGGTGGGCTCAGCATTCAAGGTGATGTTGCCGATCCAACCATAACCACGGCTGGTGTTCTCCAGGACGAAAGCCTTGGTACCCGTGCGGTATCCGGCGGGATACATGGGACGGTTGTCAGCACCGTTGAAGCGGGCATAGCCACCCACGCTGGGGATAGACCAGTCGCTGATGCTGGCAGCGTTGATGTTCTTGTTGAAGATACCCTCGACAGTTACACTGAGGGGGAACGATACGGGGAGGCTGTAGTCAACAGCCAGCGAGGTCTTCCAGACCATCGGCATCTTGAACTTGGGATCCACGCCATTGACGGCCGAGGGAACAGTACC
>JBGUJU010000028.1:0-25211 GCA_045114065.1 Sodaliphilus sp. | reverse complement strand
CGAACTCTTTACTCTTAAATCAATAATGTTTAACCCGTCCAACTTTTTGGGGTCACTTCATTCTTATTAATTCAAATTTCACTAATTGGCATCCGCGTTCTTTTTGCCTCACGCTAAGGCGCTAAGAATTTTTGATTAAGATGACATCCGCGTTCCTGTCAAACGGAACGTGGATGTCTTGTGTTTTTTTACGTGAATTATCGCGAATTAATCATTAATTAATTCATGATCAATTAACGGTAATTATATGTAAGAAAAACGGGAGCGTCAGCCCCTTAAATATCCTTTGCGCCTTAGCGTGAGGCAAAAGGATGCGGAAGCCTCAATAAAAAGTTGTTTAAGTTGTTTTTTAATAAAAGCCGCTGTCGCCATCAGTTACCGCTTCTCAGGCCGCCCACGAGGTCGTCGTTCTCGACGGTCTTTTCGGTCTGCTTGACGCGTGTGTTGCTGGAGCCGAAGGCGTAGCTAAGCGATAGTTGCACGTTGCGCTGGTTGAAGTGACCCACGCCGTGGTTCTCATAATCGCCCTGCGTGATGTAGCCCTTAGACACCTCGTACTTGTGCATGATGTGATAAGCGCTCAGGCGCACCGTCAATCGGTTGTCCTTGAGGAAGGAGCGTGACAACCCCAGCATGATGGTCGGATGGGGTATGGTGCTATAGCCGTACACGTGGCGCAGGTCGTGGCCGATTTCGTACCACATGCAGGTCGCTGTCGCACGAAGTTTCCACGGCAGTTGCTGGGTCAGCTGGGCATACAGATTGCCGCCCCAGCCGCTGTTGGTCAAGTCCTGCGAGGGATTGCGGTAGCGCTTGTAGCAAAATTCCCCGTTCATGTAGAAAGTGGTCTTGGATGTCATCATCCACTGCAGGAAACCGCCCACGCCTGCCATCAGGTAGTGGCAGTCATTGCTGTTGGTCAAGTGGACAATGCCGTCCTGGACTGTGCGATAAGTGCCGATGAGGTTGCGGGTGATGGTCAAGGTGGGCTTGACATTGAAGGTCAAACGGTTGCCCGTGTGCTGGAAGTTGAGGCTCAGCATGTTGTTGCGGGCACTCGACAGGTGCGGGTTGCCATATTCTATCGTTGTGGTATAACGCCTGACTGCGGGATTGAGGTACTGAATGCCGGGGCGGTTGAGGCTCGTCGCCCACGACAGGCGCAGGCTGTTGAACGGCGACAGTTGCCAGTGAACGCTCGCCGAGGGCACCAGGTCATGCAGGTCGCGCCCGAAAGGCTCCCCGTCGCCATTGGGATAACTGGCGCGGAAGTGGCTGTACTCATATCGCAACCCGCTACGCAGGGTAACGTCGCCCACCTGGTAGCGCCATGAGGCATAGGCGGCACCCACGTGCATATTGTGCCTGAAGCGGGTGTCGGTGTCCAGTTCAGCAGAGCTGTTATACTGCATGCGGTTGTGGCTCTTATTGAGGCGAAGGATGTACTTGCCGCCCACCTCAAGCAGGTGATGCCCCCATAGCGGCAGTTGGTAGTCGAGCTGCCAGGTGTGCTCGATAAAGCGTTCCTTGCCCCACTTGCTGTAGGCCGTGTAGTCAAACGGCGGATTGACCAGGTTGATGAGCGAGTCGTATTGTTCCTCGTGCTGGCCCGTGGTCGAGAACATGTAGGAAGCGGTCAGTACTTCGTCGTTGCGGCTAGTGCGGTGCTCCCAATCGGCACGCCCGTTCCACGACATGAAGCCATACTGCGGCAGGTTGAACGGGTTATCATAGGAGGTGAGCAACTGCCCTGCCGCGTCATGATACTCAATGTGGCTGTCGCCGTAGATGTTCAGGCCGTAGCGGTAACCGCCGAAAGAGGCTGTAATCAGGTTCAGCGAATCGATTTCCAGGCTGGCATTCAGGCTAAGGTTATAGACCCAAGCGGGTTGCTCGTTGCGATAGCGGTTATACATCGTGGTGCCCGTGTCCTTATAGGTCGTCCAAGTCTCGTCCTCGCCGGCAAACTGGCGATGTGCCTGTTTCTGGTAAAATGCTGTTGTCCCGAGGGTAAATTTACCCGCCCGGGCAGCGACATAGGCACTCGCGTTGGGCGAGCCGAAGGTGTTGATTGATGCTGACACCGTGCCGTTCACACCCTCGATGCGAGTGCCCTCGACAGTGACGATGTTTAATATTGCCGTCGCTCCCTCGGCATCATAGCGGGCACCTGGCTCGGTGATGACCTCGATGCGCTTGATCATGCTGGCGGGCATGGCACGCAAGACCTCCCTGGGGTTGGACGACAGGGCAGGGTCGGGGTGCCCGTTCTTGTATATCTTGAAACTGCTGCTGCCGTTGACGCGAACATTGCCCTGACCGTCAACACTAACCAGCGGCACGCGTCGCAGCACGTCGAGCACGGTGCTCGTGCGCGCCTCGGGGTCGGCCTGCACGTTGTAACTCACGCGGTCGTCCTGCGTCTTGACCAGCTGGCGCATCGTCACCACCTCCACGTCCTTGAGCGCTATGGTGTCATTGATGCTCAGAGCGACACTATCCTGTTCTTGCTTGACTTGCCCGGTGATATCCTGGGCTGCCACATCGGCGGCCATCGTCATGACCGCTACCATCATTACGATAATTCTTGACATGTTCATTGCTTGGTTTTTGATTGATTTCGGCGGCAAAATTACCCCCGGCATTCCACTCTGTGACCCTTGAGCGACTTACCAAGTCTTAACCGAAAACTTATTTAGTCTTAACGGAGGTGAGGACTAATGGGTAAAATGTGTATTTTTGCGGGTGATGAACGTGAAGCTGAAATATATCGCTGTGCTGGTGATTGTAGCGCTCTTGGGAGTCGCTGCCTATCAAGCCTATTGGCTGGAGCAACTGCACTTCACCATAGGTGAGCAGATGGACAACGACATCCAGGAGGCCATGCGCGTCGCCGACCTCAAGGAGGTGTATCTGCGCCTCAAGAGCATTGAGGACAAAGGTCCTCATGGCACGATGGACGTGAGAGCCGGCATCGGCGAGGATGGAAGCATCACCGCCAAAGCCGTTACGACCACCCAAGTCACACTTGACGGCGAAAAACTGGAACAGAAAACGGTTGAAGTCCTGCGTTCCAGTCCTCAGCCCGAAAGTGACAGCACGGCAAATGACGAAAATGCCTTCATGAAGATGCTTGAGGAGCAGATATCGGTCACCGAACTGGCAGCGATGATTCAGCAAGGCCTGCACCTGGGCGTTGACCGCTTTGAAGGAACGCGATATGAGAAATATGACACGTTGCTCACGGCTGGACTGCAGCAACTGGGGCTGAGCGGTGATCACCAGTTGGTATGCATCAAGGCCGACACCGTCTTCCAACATACAACAGCAGGATATATCCCCAGCAAGCAGGCACGGCATTATGTCTATAACTGGACGGACTATGGCCGCTACGAACTCACTATCGAACCGACTACAGGTCTGGTCTGGCGTGAGATGGCAGGCATCTTGACGGCATCGGGCCTCATCGTGTTGCTGTTGGGACTGGCATTCTATTTCCTGATCAGAACCATCATCAGGCAGCGCACGCTCGACGAGATGAAGACCGACTTCACCAACAACATCACCCACGAGCTGAAGACGCCCATTGCAGTGGCCTATGCCGCTAACGATGCGTTGCTCAACTTCGGCGAACAGGCCGATGAAGCCAAGCGGCACCATTACCTCACCTTGTGCCGCCAGCAGCTGGAACGTCTGAGCGGCATGGTCGAGCAGATCCTGTCAATGAGTATGGAGCGCCGTCGCCAGTTCAAGCTCAATATCGAAACGGTTCCTGTCGCCGAATTGCTGCAACCCATCATTGAGCAACAACAGCTCAAGGCCGATAAACACGTCACCATCACGTCACACATCGACCCCAATGACTTGACCGTTCAGGCCGACCGCGCCCACTTGAGCAACATCTTGAACAACCTGATTGACAACGCCATCAAGTATTCCCCTGGCGAGGCTCGTGTCGAGATTGCTGCCACGTCCTCGGCCATTAGCGTTACAGATCACGGCATGGGCATCGCGGCCGACAAGCTGCCGCACATCTACGACAAATTCTATCGCATTCCCACGGGGGACCTGCACGATGTCAAGGGCTACGGATTAGGCCTGTTCTATGTCAAAACGATGGTCGAGAAACATGGCTGGAGCATCGATGTGTCAAGCACTAAAGGAAAGGGCACGTCTTTTACAATCTTGTTGATATGAGCGAGAAGACCATTCACATATTGCTCGCCGAGGACGAGCGCACCCTGGCGATGATTATCAAGGACACCCTCGATGGTCAAGGATTCAGCGTTACCGTTGCTAGCGATGGCGAAGAAGCCTTGCAACTCTATGCCGCCCAACGGCCTGACGTGCTGGTGGCTGACGTGATGATGCCACGGCTTGACGGCTTTGAGTTGGTGCGCCGCATCCGCAAGAATGACCAGACTACGCCCGTCATCTTCCTCACGGCTCGTTCGGCGGTCAACGATGTGGTGCACGGCTTTGAGATGGGTGCCAACGATTACCTGAAGAAACCTTTCGGGATGCAGGAACTCATCGTTCGCATCAAGGCGCTGTTGGGCAGGGCATGTACAGTTGCGCCTCAACCCGAACAGCCCACTCGTTTTACCATCGGGCAATATCTGTTTGATGCCGTTGTGCAGCGGTTGACCCATGTGCCCACGGGCGCTCGTGCCGAATTGTCCTACCGCGAGAGCGAGATCCTGAGGCAATTGTGCCTGCATACCAGCGAGGTGGTAACGTCCCGATCACTCCTGCTAGAACTATGGGGTGACGACAGCTTCTTCAACAACAAGAGCCTGCATGTCTTTATCACCAAACTGCGCCACCGGTTGGCACAAGACCAAAGCCTGCGCATCGTCAACGTGCGCGGCATCGGCTACAAACTGATTAATGGAGAATAACTTTACTTGAGCGCCGCTTGGCGGATGCGGTCCTCCCAGGAGTAGGGGGCTTGGCCCTCGGGTTGGACGGTGACGCGCATTCCGACGTAGGCAAAGTGCTCTTTCAACGTGATGATGTCATTGTCGCGCAGGCGGATGCAACCCTCGCTAGCACGGCCGGGGACGGAGTTCTCGTTATTGGTGCTGCCGTGGATGCCGATGCTCTTGTGAGGCGGTGTAGCGAGCCTCAGGAACCAGTGGCCATAGGACAAGATGTTGCCGCGGCCATCCTTGAAGTCGTGTTTCCAGGTCGAGGCGTCCTCAATTGATACAATCTTGAAAGGCTTGCCGGCAGGAGACTCGGGGGTGCGCATGTCACCGCGCCTCTGCTTATTGCCCTTGTTCTTGCCCATGCAGCAGGGATATTGCGCCACCAGGACGGTGTCGCCTGCAGCATTGCGGTCATAGACGCTCAGCGTCAGGTCACGCTTGGAGACGATAATCCAGGCGGTACCGGTGGGCTTGTCGGGGAGGGGCGGGAAGTGAAGCTGCGGCTTGGCGGGTGTATTGCTGGGATTCTGCCCTGTGGCGGTAGTCGTCTTCTGTGTCTTGTTGCTGTCGCTGGAGCAAGCGGTGCTGACAACGGGCATGAGCAACAGGGTGAGTATGGTGAAAAGTTTGTTTAGCATGATGAAGTCTTTTTGTTGTGCAAAGGTACAAGTATTCTTGCACCTGTGCAACACAAAAAAAGCATCCATCGCACTGGTATTACGAACGACGGATGCGTGTGTGCCAATAAAAACTATAAACTTGTGGTTATGAAAATGTAACTGATATCTTTTTTCGCTGCGAAATAATAATTAATATGATGATCAAGCAAAGAAATTATACAAATAGGCATTTTTTATAGACAAATTGGTATTTCGATGTCAGACGGTAGCTTTTTGTTAGCTATTCAATCGGTTGCAGGGCGTATTTATAACAAAAGCGTAAATTTTTTTTGTTCTACGTCTAAAAAACACTACCTTTGCAGTCACTAAACCAAGTGAAATCAACTTTTTTAATTTCAAATAGGTATAATTATGTATATTGAAGAAATTCATGCCAGAGAGATTCTGGATTCGCGTGGCAATCCTACTGTAGAAGTTGAAGTAACCCTTGAGAGTGGCGACATGGGCCGTGCATCGGTTCCCAGTGGCGCTTCGACAGGCGAGAACGAGGCCCTCGAGTTGCGTGACGGTGACAAGAATCGTTACGGCGGCAAGGGCGTGCTCAAGGCCGTCAAGAACGTCAACGAAGTAATCGCTCCCGAGATTGAGGGAATGGATGCCTTTGACCAGCGCGCTATTGATATGGCGATGATCAAGCTCGATGGCACTCCCACTAAGAGCAAACTCGGTGCTAACGCTATCCTGGGTGTATCACTCGCTGTGGCTCATGCAGCTGCCAACTACTTCGGCATGCCTCTGTATCGCTACATCGGTGGTACCAATGCTCACGTGCTGCCCGTGCCGATGATGAACATCATCAACGGTGGTGCACACAGTGATGCTCCCATCGCCTTCCAGGAGTTTATGATCCGTCCCGTGGGCGCCAAGACCGAGGTCGAGGCCGTTCGCATGGGTGCCGAGGTGTTCCACGCTCTGGCTAAGTTGCTGAAGAAGCGCGGCCTGAGCACTGCAGTCGGTGACGAGGGCGGTTTTGCTCCCGCACTTGACGGCATCGAGGACGCTCTGGACAGCATCGTTCAAGCTATCAAGGATGCCGGCTACAAGCCTGGTGAGGATGTGAAGATCGCTATGGACTGCGCCGCCAGCGAGTTCGCAGTGATTGAGGACGGCAAGTACTACTACGACTACCGTCAGCTCAAGAGCGGACAGCCCAAGGATCCCAAGGGCAAGAAGCTCACCTGCGCCGAGCAGATCAAGTATCTGGAGGAGCTCATCACCAAGTATCCCATCGACTCTATCGAGGACGGTCTCGACGAGAACGACTGGGATGGCTGGGTAGAACTCACCAAGGCCATTGGCGACCGTTGCCAGCTCGTGGGTGACGACTTGTTCGTGACCAACGTGAAGTTCCTCGAGAAGGGCATCAAGATGGGTGCTGCCAACTCTATCCTGATCAAGGTGAACCAGATCGGTTCGCTCACCGAGACGCTCGACGCCATCGAGATGGCCCACCGTCATGGTTACACCACCGTGACCAGCCACCGCAGCGGTGAGACCGAGGACACCACCATCGCCGACATCGCTGTTGCCACCAACAGCGGCCAGATCAAGACCGGTTCGCTCTCACGTACCGACCGCATGGCCAAGTACAACCAGCTCATCCGCATCGAGGAGGAACTCGACGAGGCTGCTGAGTATGGCTACAAGAAATTGATCTGATTCTCCACGCGAGGTTAGACATGAACCTAACGAAGTCACCTTACAATTAAGGTGACTTCGTTTTTTGCTTATAGACCTGATGAATGGGCTGGTGTCAGTTGTTGGCATCGAGCCAGTTGCCAGAGAGCAGGAAGCCGATTAGGGTGGTGACGTCGTTGATTTTGAGTGTGCCGTCCAAGTCACAGTCGGCGTTTGTGCTGTTAAAGGTCTGGCTGTCATTGAGGGTAGCAGTCAATAATGCGTTGATCAATGCTGTAACGTCGTTGATATTCAGGTTGCCATCGTTGTTGGCATCGCCGCGAACGTAGCCTGAACCAAGCGCAGGCACCTCATACTCAAGGTAAGCAGGGTCACTGTATTCTCCCGTGTCATCATAAAAGGTTTCAGCGGCCAACAGGACTGTGTACGGCTCATCTTCGCGTGGGAAGAAACATGGGTTGCCAACGTTGACAAACGAGTCAAATTCCTCGTCATACACGTATAGGAAAACGATATCTAGAGAATCTTCTATACTGGTAGCAGAGATCATCACTTCATACTCGGTGATCATGGGTTCAAGAAATACAGGTGCCGGATGGGTATTAGTTGTGCTGTCGCTGTAGAAATATAGTTTATTATTGAAATAAGCGTTTAAGTAGCTAGATGCATCCTCAGTAATTACGTAGGTTTTATCCCATGTGATAGAGTCTGTATTCCATGTACCTGTGTTCCCCCATCTATATCTGTCCTCATGCTTGCTGGCATTATAGTAAATAGTGTCCGACTTGCCGAGCAAGGCTTGCTTGGGGAAGTTCACCGTTCCGTCGGGCTGGAGATACATGTAATTCCAGCTATAATCTTGGTTATATAGGTTATAGACCATCAATGTGGTGTCATCCAGCATATACATATATACCGGCTGTGATTCTGTAGTGTAAGAAATGCCTCTCGTTGTAATGTCCCTTTCAGGTGAGGATGTCGTTTCTTTGTTTCTTCCAGATTCGATGCCAGCATTTAAGCTGCGTCCGATGACCGACTCAAAATGGCGTGGTCTGACAGGTTTAGTATTTATGGGGCGCGTAGTGATTGGACGTGGGGTAAGGCCACCACCGCCCATTCCCCAATGTGAGGGGTCGTTTTCATCGTTAAAATCAAGAGGGGTGGAATTAAAATAATAGCTGTACCGGTGCATAGCATTAGCCTTGAGTAAAACGACGTTGTCATAGATTGCTGATAACCCCCAATTTGTCGTACTTACCGAGCCATCGGATGTCGTTATGTGCGTCTTGACCAGGAAGCCGAAAGCCCCCTGGATCTGTATTGAACCATCCTCACCTACCTGGCAAGGAATGTCATCATAAGTATCATCTCCTGTTAGCCATGACAATGGCATAGCATACAGGTATCGAGTGATAATTCGATATGGATCGGGTTCATGGCTGCCCTGAAGAGTGACAGGAATGTTAGGGTTGTACTGTTCTTGGATTGTCTGCTGGTCCAAGACAACTCCTGCTCTCAGTTCCAATATGCCAGTTTCGTCATCGAGCGTCAGTGGAATTGAGTATGAATCAAAGAAATCAGAGAGAATAAAAACGTTATTGTAACTTAGAGAGCAGATTGTGCCTGCCATGGCACATGAGGTGTCGATGACAACAGCGATATCTTTCTCGTAGTCCCAATTGAAATCATAGATATCCATTGAGGCGATTCTTTGTCCCTGATTATCGTTGATCCTTAGGCTCTGTGGGGCTTTTTGATTGAGTCTGTTGTCGTTGAGGCTGAGGTGGCGCTCCTTGAGGACCTGTTGCAAGGATATGGGCTTTTCTTGGCCCGTTACTGTGGTAGAAGCGGGAATCTGTTCCTTGGTGATTGAAGCGTGCTTGAGCTGGGAACGGCTCAACTGAGGCTCTCCCGCCATAGCTGCCAGCACCAGGCCTGCGCACAAGAGGAATGATAAGATCCTATTCATCTTAGTAATATTTTTAATGGTATAAACTGATGCAAATAAATCTACACATTGAGTGTAATGCAAAATTACTTGACACATTAAATCTCCACAAGCGATAATGATTGTATTAACATCTTTTAAGCCACTAATTGGCACAAAGTGTCAAAAAAATAGACACATAACGGTCTATAATTGCTCTCGCGAAGTGGCTAATGGGGGCGGTATGCGGGAGTGACGAGGAGAAATTCGGTAAAAACACTCAAAAAAAAGACTCAAAAATGGTTTTGCATGAAAAATGTGATTATCTTTGCAGTGAAATCTAAAACAGTTTATTATGAAGAAGGTATTATTTTCTCTTATTGCCCTGATGGCGGTAATGACCGTACAGGCTCAATCTATCTGCTCTACATGGCGCAGCATGCAACCTGTTGTGGAAACTGATGACGATGGGTCGTTCACAGTGCAGCACTTTACCTACACCTTCTATGACAATGGCACCTATAGCCTTGTTGATGAGGTGACAATTGCTTCTGAACCTGCTCAAACGATGGCTCTGGAAGTGGCAACCAATGTTTCGGTCAAGGGTACCTATACCCTTAACGATAAAAAGTTGACGCTCACGCCTGACAAGAATTCCTATAAGACTGAATTGATCAGCATTTCCAAGAATGGCCGAGTTGTCACTGATTCCAAAGTTAAGACCAATGTCAATGCCAAGGTTAACAGCAATGATTTCAAGTCCAAGTTCCTCGGAGTTGAGTCGGCTACTGTAAGAATTGGAGAGTATTCACTCGACATGACAAAGAACGGCAAGACAGCCAATTACGTTCGTATGGCAACGATTAAAGAGTAAACAGGTTGTACAAGAAATCAAATCCCGCGGGTCCGTAAGAGACTTGCGGGATTTTTTTGTGTATGAGAGTAAAGTAACGTGAACTCGACAAAACTATAGTGCTGATGCTTAGTCCCCATCTTGGTCAGTAGGGGAGGCTGTGTCATCATTCATTGCAAATTGAGTCGTACTTCGCGCGGCCGGTAGGTCGATCAATAATCTTGAGGCGAATTATGACACATCCCCGCTTTACAGGCCGAGAATATTGCGGGCGATCCACCAGGCTAAGAAGATGATGACATAGGCCTTGAGGGTGACCGGGTGGAAGGCGATGCGCTTGAGCCCGTCGAGGCGGTGCCCGAAATTGTACCATGACACCAATACGACCACCAGCGCATAGGGTATCGAGAGGATAAAGAAATAGTTGTAGGAGAGCGCTTGCCCGAGGTTGCCATGAAGCAAGGCATACAGGGCACGCTGGGAGCCGCAGGCAGGGCATAGGGTTCCCGTGAGTACGCGCCAGGGGCACTGGATGGGGTGCCCCTGTAATGACGGATTGACGAAGTAATAGGTGATGCCTAGCAATATCAGAATGACAGGTAATGCATAGGGCATTATTTTGTCAATTTTGTTGAGCATGACCAGGACAGGAGACTATAGACCTCCGGCGCAAATACCGCATAAGATGCAGATAAAGCCAATGATAGTCCCCCACAGGGCATAGCTTTGTGCCTTGCTGGCAGCGTTGAAGGCTCCAGCATAGTCACCGGCATTGTACAGCCCATCGACCTTGGATGAATAAACAATCGAGACAATGCCCAAGGGCAGGCAACAGAAGATGGTACTCAAGATGGCCCAGGCCAAGTGGTTGTCGGGCTTGGATGGGGGCGGTCCTTGCACATAGTGAGGCTGAAAGTAGGGCTGCTGCTGTTGATGCGGCTGCTGATTTGGGAATTGATTCTGGTTGTCCATAATAGTATATGATGGGATAAAGATACAACTTACATCTATAGAGAAAATAGAAAGGCAATCAAGAGATACAGGAGAAGGCCGATAATAGCGGCGGAGGCGCTCCACTCGGCAAATTTCTTGGCCTTGTCGGAAGCCTCTTCGGCTGCGGCATAATCGCCAGCGTTATACAGGCCGTCAACCTTTGCAGCGTAAACAATCGAGACAATGCCTAAGGGAAGACAGCAGAAAAGGGTGCTCAAAATCGCCAGGTCCAGATGGCTATTGGGCTTGGGTCTGCGCTCTTCCTGGGCATCATTGGGCTGTTGATGCGGCTGCTGATCTGGGAATTGGTTTTGGTTGTCCAAAATAGGCTAGTATTGATAAGCCTTTAATTAGCAAAAGCTCCCGCAAAGCCGGCGAATACGACAAGCGAAATATAGATGATGAGACCCACAACACCGATGATAGCGCCCCACATGGCGAAGTTCTTGGCCTTGTTGGCGGAATCCTGGGCTCCCATATAGTCCCCGGCATTATACTGGCCGTCAACCTTAGAGGAAAAAACGATGGACACAATGCCCAAGGGCAGGCAACAGAAAAGGGTGCTCAAGATGGCCCAAACCAGATAGTTGTCGGGCTTGGGAGGACGTTGACCCTGTGCGTAGTTGGGTTGATAATACGGCTGCTGATAGGGCTGCTGGTACGGCTGTTGATACTGTTGTTGCGGTTGCTGCTGATACTGCTGGTTGGGATCTTGATTCTCGTTCATAATGGAAATGTATAAAATGTTATTGTTTATATGATTACAGGTTAAGGCGATTGCAGATTATCAGCAATCGGTTACAAAATTACACAAAAAAAGTGAAATACCAAATAAAAGGTCTAACAATTAAGGCAATTTGTAGATGAGTGTAAGGCCGTCGCGTAGGGGGATGATGACCTTCTCGACACGCGGATCCTGCTTGACGTAGTCGTTGAAGGCGAGGATGCCGCGGGTTTGGGCTTCGCGTTGAGCCTTCGGGTCCACGACCTTGCCAGCCCACAGGGTGTTGTCGGCGATGATGAAGCCGCCCGGGTTCAAGTAATCCATCACCAGGTCATAGTATTCGACATATTGACGCTTGTTGGCGTCAACAAAGACGAGGTCATAGCGTTCGCCCAGCGAGGGGACGATGTCGCGGGCGTCGCCGATGTGCAGCCTGATGCGCTTGCCATAAGGGGACAGTGCCAGGTGCTCGCGGATGAAGTCTTCCTGCTCATCGTTGATCTCGATGGTATCGACCAGGCAGTCGTCATCTGCCAGCCCCTCGGCGAGACACAGTGCCGAGTAGCCGCTGAAGGTGCCCAGTTCCAACACGCGGTGCGGACGGACCATGCGTGTCAACATCTTGATGAGCCGTCCCTGCAGATGGCCCGAGCACATGTGCCAATAATAGTTCTGCACATGGGTGTCGTGGTCGATGCGTGCCAGCGCCGCCGGCTCCTCATCGATATGCCCCAAAATATATTCTTCCAACTCCTCACTCATAATTTCAAACAACGTTATTTGTCAAACAACATGTTGTTCAAGTTGTTTGATTGAGGGAGAGGAGGGCAAGGCGGTAGCTGTCGAGGCCGAAGCCGGCGATGATGCCCTTGCAGACGGGAGACAACAATGACTTGTGGCGGAAGGGTTCACGGCTGTAGATGTTGCTGATGTGGACTTCTACCACGGGGGCGGTGATGGCGGCGACGGCATCGGCGATGGCGACCGACGTGTGAGTGTAGCCACCGGCATTGAGCACGATGCCGCAGTCGTCAAAGCCCACCTGCTGCAGTCGGTCCACGATTTCGCCCTCGATATTACTCTGATAGACGTCGATCGTGTGCTGCGGGAACTGCTCAATCAGTTCCTGCAGGTACTGGTCGAGCGAGCGGTTGCCATAGACCTCGGGTTCACGCTTGCCCACGAGGTTCAGGTTGGGCCCGTTGATGATGTGGATGACCATCGTTATTTCTTGAAGTAATACAGGAACGAGGCGATGCCTTGCAGGGCGGGTTTGCGCTGGCCCTCGATTTCCATCTTGAAGTCGATCTCGGCCTTGCAGATGCCGCGCAGGTCGGCGATGTTGTGCAGCTTGGTCACCAGACGCACGCGGCTGCCGGTGATGACGGGCTGACCGAAGCGCATCTTGTCCATGCCGTAGTTGACCTGCATCTCCAGGTTGTTCACCTCGATGATCTGGTTCCACAGGTGAGGAATCAGCGACATGGTCAGATAGCCGTGGGCAATGGTGCTGTGATAGGCACTCTCGGCTTTGGCGCGCTCCACGTCCACGTGGATCCACTGGTGGTCGAGGGTGGCGTCGGCAAACATGTTGATACGGTCCTGGTCTACGGTAAGCCAATCGCTGGTACCGAGTTCCTCGCCCAGATGCGAGGCAAATTCTTCGTATGAATTGATGGTAAGCATATTGTTTAGTTGATAGATAATAGTTGATAGATAATAGTTGATAGATAATAGTTAATAGATGGACACTTCTAACTTCTCACTCCTAACTTCTCACTCTTCAAGCGGCGGCGCATGATGAGGGCGGTCACCATGCTGGTGAGCAGGCCGACGGCGGCGACGAGGGCGAGGGTGACGATCACGTCGGTCCACTGCACCTCGACGGGGTAGGCGCTGATGATCATGTTGGCGGGGTCACCGCTCAGGCGCAGCCAGCCGAATTGCTGCTGGCACAGGCACAGGATGAGTCCGATGACCACTCCCGTGACGGCACCCACCAGGGTGATGAGCCATCCCTGCAGGACAAAGATGCGTGATATCTGTCGGTCGTTGGCACCCAGGGCGCGCAGTGTAGCGATGCTGTCGTCCTTCTCGATGATGAGCAACGACAAGGTGCTGATGACGTTAAATGTGGCGATGATCAGGATGAATGCCAGCAACAGGAATGCCATCCACTTCTCGATGTTGACGAGGCGGTAGGCTTCGCGCTGTTGCATCAGGCGGTTCTTGACCTGATAGCCATTGCCCAAGACCTTTTCGATGCTGTGCATCACCTGTTGTTCGTCGGCTCCAGGAGCGAGTTTCACCTCGACCTGAGAAGCCTGGGTATCATAATCAAACAGTTCTCGTGCCATGTCGAGCGGCACGTACATCAGGTCGGCGTCATAGCTGTTCTGCTGCAACTGGAAGATGGCCGACACGAACAAGGAGTCTTGCCTGAAGGCGCCCATCGGGTTGGCAATGTTGACCTTGCCCTGGCGTTGCGGCGCATAGAGGCGAACCATACCCAGGAACTCGGGCCTCACAATCAGCCTGACGGCAGGTCCTGCCCCAATCACGGCATAACGTGACACCTGGTCTTGCAATCGCCATTCACCGTCGACGATGACCGAGTCCATGTCGTTCATCGTGTTGTAATCGTCGGGGACGCCCTTGAGGCGAACGGGCATCTGGTTCTGGGCATAGATAGCCAGTGCCTGATCCACAATCACGGGGACGGCACGCTCCACACCAGGGATGACGCTCACGGCATCGATGACACTGTCGGCATCGTTGACTGTCTTGCCCAGGGTGGCAGTGATGGCGATCTGCGGGTCGAGCATCGCTAGCCGGCCCATGATGAGTCCGCGGAATCCGTTGAACACGCTCAGCACACAGATGAGCGCAGCAGTGGCCACCACGACACCGCACACGGCGACAATCGAGATGATGTTCACCGCCTGGTGGCCTTTCTTGGACACCAGGTAGCGCCACGCTATCTTCAACGGGAGACTCATTCTAGGCTTTAGGCTTTAGGTTTTAGGTGTTAGGTTTTAGGCTTTAGGTTCCTGTTCGTCTTGTTTGGGTTTGTCCTTGTTGAGGAGCTCGTCGATGTGGTCGATGTAGTCGAGTGAGTCATCGATGTGGAACTTCAACTCGGGGCAGCGGCGCAGCTGGTAGCGCACCTGCTGAGCGAGCTGGTGGCGGATGCTACGCTCGCTGGCATTGATGTTATCGATGATGGCCAGGGCGTTCTCGCTGGGGAAGATGCTCAGTCGCACGTTGGCCACGCTCAGGTCGGGCGACACGCGCACGCTGCTCACTGTCACGAGCGTGCCACGGGTTTTGGCAGTCTCACGGCGGAAGATTTCGCTCAGCTCCTTCTGCACCAGGCGGCTGATTTTCTGTTGTCTTGTTGTATCCATTGTCTTGTTTCTTATCGTTTTGCGAGTGCAAAGGTACAACTTTTTCTAGAAACTCTAGATATTCTAGACATTCTAGATTATCTAGCAGGTCTAGAAGCGCTAGATAGAAAAAAGTAACCGAGGATTGCTGTTGCAAACCCTCGGTTACTTTACAATTGGCGCCTTGTGGCGCTATGGGTGTGGATTACTCCTCAGGGAGCATGACAACCTCTACCTTGTTGCCGGCAGCCAGGATCTGACGTGCAAAGGCAGCGATGGATTCGGGAGTCTGAGCGTTGACAATCTGCTCATAGCCGGTGTGGTCGTCGATACCGCGGCCCACATAGGAGGTGAGAACGCTCATCCAGTAGTAATTCTCCTTCAGGCTAGTATTGAAGTCCTTGATCATGAGCTCCTTGATCTCCTGCAGCGTGGTGGCGTCGATGGTGGTGCCAGCCGTAACGATTTCCTCATTCAAAATCTTGAGGGCAACGTCAGCAAACTCAGGCTTCATCGGGCAAGAGGCTGAAATGGAGGTGATGGGACGGTCGCCCTGGAGTGATGCATAGCCGCTGGCGCTTGCCGAGTAAGCAGCACCGGCATCCTCGCGGATCTTCTGCAAGTAGATCTTGCTCAGCACCTGACCCAGCATGTCGGCCTTGATGCTGTTCTCCAGGCTATAAGGAGTCTTGGTGTCATACCAGTAGATGCCGGCATTGGCCTTGGGCGTTTCCATCTTGCGAGTGAAGTGGTTGATCACTTCGCCCTCGGGACGGTTGGAAACATTCACCCAGTTGGAGAGGTTGGCCCTCTTGCCGGGCAGGCTGGCGATGTACTGCTCAATGTACTGACGGATCAGCGTCTCGTCGAAGTTACCCACGAAGTAGAAAATGTAGTTGGCAGCGTTGGCAGTGCGCTCCTTGGCAATCTCAAGGATGCGGTCATAGCTAACCTTCTGCAAGTCCTCAACGCGGAAGGGCTTGCTGCGCCAGTCATGGTTGCCGAGGGTATAGCTTACCGAGTCGCTGAATACAGATTCGGGACGCAGGTCCTTGTTCTTGAGCATGGTTTCGAGCTGGGTCATCACTTGGTTGACGCTCTTCTCGTCCTTGTTGATCTTGGTAAAGGTGAGATAGGTGAGCTGGAACAAGGTCTCCAGATCCTTGACGGTGGAGCTACCAGTTACCATATCGTTGTATGTGCCCATGCTGAACGTGGCCATGGCCTGCTTGCCTGCGGTAGCTTTTTCGAGCTCAGTTCTCGAGAAGTTACCCAGACCGCTCATCATTGTGAAGTAGGAGAGCAACTCAGTGTTGACCCAATCGTTCTCGCCGTAGAGCGAACTACCACCACGAGCAATGGCTTCCATCTCGATCTCGTTCTCCTTGAAGTCGGTCTTCTTGAGGATGACACGTGCACCGTTGCTCAGCTCGAGCTCCTTGTAGTCAAACTGGCTGTTGTAGGTCTCCTTTTTGATTTTACCCTTCTTGGGCATCTTGCTGATGAGGGGCTCCTGCTTCACATTGTCGACAAATGCTTCGACCTCGGCATTCAGACCGGCGTCAACGGCAGCCTTCAGACCCTCGGGGGTGGGATAAACAGCATCGTCCTTCTCCTGGTTGAAGTTCATCACGACGAGGTTCTTGCCCGTGGTGTTGATGAGATCAGGAATAACCGAATTGATGATTTCCACGGGAATCTGCGGAACGATCATCTTCATGATCTGGTACCTCTGCTCAATCGAGGGGAAGGGCTCGTTGTCCAGGTAGTTGCGGTAGTACTGAGCGGCAAAGCTTGCGTTAGGAATTTTGTTGCGCTCGTTGTAACGGCTCTCCAGGCTGCTCAGGTAATTCTCCTTGGCACGTTCATACTCGGTGGCGGTAAAGCCGTGCTTGGCAGCACGCATAGCCTCGGTGACAACGGCCTTAACAGCGGCCTCGGCCTGGCCCTCCTTGGGCATCACGCTCAAGGTGAAAGCCTCGACATTGTTGGACAGCAGATAGCCGCCATCATAGGCATAGGCCTGCACGAAGGGGCAGTCGGGCTCCAGGCCCATCTCGTCCAGACGGTTGTTGAGCATGCTGCTCATCATGCCGGTGGCATAATTCTCGAGCAGATACATCATGTCGCCTTTCTGCTCCTTGGGGGTGGCTTCGTGCTTGAACATAACCATTACCTGGCTGTACTGCTGCTCCTTGTCCTTGTCGACTACGATGATGGGCTCCTCGTTGTCGGGCACGGGCTCGTCAACCACCTGGGCGGCGTTGGGATCGGGTGCGGGCATATTCTTGAAGAGCTCCTTGATCTGGGCCTCGATATGGTCCACATCGACGTCACCCACGATGACCAGGGCCTGGTTGTCGGGACGATACCACTTGTGGTAGTAGTCGCGCAACTCGTCGTACTTGAAGTTGTCGACAACGCTCATCAGACCGATGGGCATGCGGCGGCCATACTTCGAGCCGGGATAGAGCGTCTCGAGCTGGTTCTCGAGCATGCGCTGCTGGGCGCTGCGGCGCAGGCGCC
Organism: Sodaliphilus sp.; assembly: GCA_045114065.1. Lineage (GTDB taxonomy): Bacteria > Bacteroidota > Bacteroidia > Bacteroidales > Muribaculaceae > Sodaliphilus. The sequence goes on along the minus strand of JBGUJU010000028.1, from coordinate 7,553 downwards.
ACTCCTCGTGGATCACTCCGCGCTCCTTGTCGATTTCCTCGTCGGTGAGCAGCAGACCGTTGCTCCAGTCCTTGAGGATGAGCAGACAGGAGTCGATGGCGCTCTGGCGCGTACTGGGCACGTCATTGATGTTATAGACGGTCTCGGCAATGCTGGTGTAGGCGTTCAGGTTCCTGCCGAATGCCACACCCAGTGAGCGGGTATAGTCGATGATACCCTTGCCCTCGCCGTTGAAGTGCTCACTGCCATTGAAGGCCATGTGCTCCAGGAAGTGGGCAAGACCACGCTGGCTCTCCTCCTCCTGGATGGAGCCCACGCGCTGGGCGATATAAAAGTTCACGCGGTGCTCGGGATAGTCGTTGTGGCGGATGTAGTAGGTCAGTCCGCAGTCCAACTTGCCGATGCGCACTTGGTCATCCTGGGGGATGGGACCCATTGATTGTGCCTTGACAGTGCTGGCGCCAAAAGCCATGACCATCAACAGCATTACAGCAAATAATTTCTTCATCTTCATGTGGTTAAAAATTGGTTTAATATAAAGTGATTTATACTGTTGTTCTCTTGTTCTATTAGACGTGTTGAGTGTCTATTGAGTTGCAAAGCAAGGTGTTTAAGCTTCAAAACTAACCCGCAAATATAGTGCTTTTTTTATAATGTAAGCCTATAGCTGTCAGTTTTTGTTATCGTCTTCATTCTCATCATCGTTGTGATACTGCTTCTCAACTGAGATCTTTATCCACGCGATGATGGCAAGGAAACCACTTAATGTAATAGCAATATCACTTGCTTGATGGAGCCAGGTGCCGCGACTCAGGATCATTGACACGAGTGAGATGATGAACAGGACAATGGAGGCCCATGACAGTCTCTTGGTTGTTAGGCTCAAACCAGGTCGGTACTGGTAGATCACGATGCCTATCCACATGGGGATTAAAAAGAAGTTGATGAATACCTTGGGAAAAGGCATGGAGAGTATATCCCAGTCCACCAGAAGTTGGAGGATTGACATGATGAAACCTCCGAAGACTAAGGTGAGGCCGATGGCCTTCTGAATGATTCTTTTCTGTTTCATAGCGTCTGTTTTTTGTTATTCACCCATTAGACGCAACAACCTGGGAAAAAACTACACATTCATCCTAAAAAAATGTCCCCAAAGGGATTCGACCCTTTGAGGACATTTTTGTCTCAGTTGAGCAGGGGTGAGTCTAGGACTGACCGGACGCTCTTGTTGCGGGCCTCATCGATTCGAGTCCATGTGGCCTTGATGAGCAAGGCTCCCCCGACACCCAGACACATGACGGCTCCCATCATGAGTGTCGTGAGGAGCCACGTGTGACTGCTGGCAAGCAGTATCACCATCGCGCTGCTGAAAATGAAAAAGGCAAGGCAGATGGCAATCACTGTCATTTTCGGCTCGAGGACTTTGTTATTCTTGTCGGTAATCATAACTAGAAATGTTTAGATTATAAATAATTAGGTATTCCTTTTTGTTCTTGATGCAAAGTTACAACCACCCTTGTGGAGCGTCAATACTTATCGGGCTGAAAATCAACGATTGTCTAAAAATTTTACGCTTTTGTGTCTAATTCTTTGACACTTGGCTTACAAAGCAGGGAGGAGGACAAGCACGAGCGGCCTGTCCTCCTCCCTATTGAGCTATTGTCGAGTTAGTTGTTACTGTTCCCTCATGAGTTCGTTGATCTGGTCAATCATCTCGTCGTTGGTGCGCTGCATCTTGTTGAAGATGCGCAGGCCAATCAATCCACCGATGATGGCACCGGCGAGGATTCCGACAATGCTTGCCCAAGCGGCTTCGGTGCCATAGGCGCTATTGAGCATGAAGTACTCATAGCAGAACCAAATGAGCCACAGGACGGCGATTCCGATGCCGATGCGTTGCCCGATAATGCGGTTGCGTTTCATCTTGACCAGCTTGTTGGCGGTCTCGACCAGGTCATCGCTCATGTGGGCGACATCCATGCGGTTGATAAAGTAGTCGGACGTTACCGATGCCAGCAGGAATACGATGGTGAAAATGGTAAGCGGCCAGGACAATCCCACCTGATATTTCATCATGATGTAGAAGGGGATGCACAGTACTGCAAGAAGAGCGAGCTTGCCGACGATGCCATGCACGCTTTTCATCTTGCTCATGATGGCTTTCTTGACAAGGTCCTCGTTGAGGCGTCCCTGCTGGTCCACCTTATTTTTGAGTTCATTGATCTGGCGGCGCAGGTCGTCGAGCTCATTGAAATCGTCTAAGTTGTAGTTCTGGTTTTCCATATTGATGTGTAGTTTTTAGTTCATTTGTTTGAGTTGCTCCTTGATGCGATAGAGTCGCACCGACACGTTCTTGACATTGATGCCTACAATCTGGGCAATCTCGTCATAACTCATGTTCTCGAGCCAAAGCAGGACGATGGCACGGTCGAAAGGCTGAAGCCGCTGGATGCGTGCGTGCAGCATGTCGGTCTGGCGGTTGTCGGCATCGTTTTTGTCAAACAGGTCGATGCCTTCCATCAGCGGCTGGGTCTTGCGGCTCTTCTTCTTGCGGTCGATGGAGATACAGGAATTCAGGGTCACCTTGTAAATCCAAGTCTTCAAGTCGCTGTTGCCCTTGAAAGAGGCAAGGCCTTGCCACAACTTGATGAGCGCCTCCTGGAAGAGGTCATCGACCTCCTCCTTGTCCTTGGAGAACATGTAGCACACGGTGTAGATGGTGCCTTTGTTCTCGCGGATGATGCGCGCAAATTCGGCTTCGTTGATTTCCATTGTTTTAATCAGTTTTCGACCCTTAGACGCAAGGAGTATCTAAAAAACTACACAAATATTTCTTTTTTTTTAGCTGTTAGCTCGATGCGGATGCCTGCTAAAGGCTCATGGCTAATAGCTAAGATTTAGAACGACTGCATGTCGACAAGGTGCTTGTAGGCTCCCTCGCGGGCAATGAGCTGGTCGTGGGTGCCGCGCTCGATGATGCGGCCGTCCTGCATGACGCAGATCAGGTCGGCATTCTTGATGGTGCTCAAGCGGTGGGCGATGACCAGCGTGGTGCGGTTGCGCATGAGCTTGTCGAGGGCATCCTGCACGAGGTGCTCGCTCTCGGTGTCGAGGGCGCTGGTCGCCTCGTCGAGGATGAGGATGGGCGGATTCTTCAAGATGGCGCGGGCGATGCTGATGCGCTGGCGCTGGCCGCCCGAGAGTTTACAGCCTCGGTCACCGATGTTGGTGTCAAATCCCTCTTCGCTCGCCATGATGAAGTCATAGGCATTGGCAATCTTGGCAGCCTCCTCTACTTGCTCACGTGTAGCACTTTCTACACCGAAGGTGATGTTGTTATAGAATGTGTCGTTGAACAGGATGGCTTCCTGATTGACGTTACCCATCAGGGCGCGCAGGTCGGTGACGTTGAACTGGCGGATGTCGGTGCCGTCGATGCTGATGCTGCCTTCCTGCACGTCATAGAAGCGCGGCAACAGGTCGGCCATGGTCGTCTTGCCGCTGCCGCTCTGCCCCACGAGGGCGACGGTCTGTCCCCGCTTGATGTCGAGCGAGACATCGTCGATGACCCAAGCGTCGCCGTAGCGGAAGCGCACATTGTTATATTGGATGCCCTGCTCCATCGCAGTGAGGGGCACGGGATGTTCGGGACTCTTGATGGGGTTGTCGGCACTCAGGATCTTGTCGATACGTTCCATCGAGGCGAGACCGCGCTGGATGGAGTAGGCGGCCTTGGAGAGGTCCTTGGCGGGATTGATGATGTTGTAGAAGATCACCATGTAGTAGATGAACTTGGGGGCGGTGAGGCTACCGCCATGACCGCCCAGGATGAGCGTGCCGCCGAACCACAGCACGATGGCGATAGTCAGCGTGCCCAGGAACTCGCTCATGGGGTGGGCGAGGACGTAGCGGCGGTTCATGCGCGTCTGGATAGAGCGGAACTTCTCATTCTCTCCTTCAAAGCGGCGGCGCACCTTGTCCTCGGCATTGAAGGCCTTGACGATGCGCAGGCCGCCGATGGTCTCCTCGATGTTGCTCAGCAGGACACCCCATTGGTTCTGCCCCTCGAGCGAGACGCGTTTCAGGCGCTTGCCCACACGGCCCATAATCCAGCCGGCGATGGGCAGCAGCACGAGCACGAACAGCGTCAGCTGCCAGCTGATGACAATCATCATCACCAGGCAGGCGATAATCATGATGGGATTCTTGAACAGCATGTCGAGCGAGGTCATGATGGAGTTCTCGACCTCGGTCACGTCACCGCTCATGCGCGCCATCACGTCGCCCTTGCGCTCGTTGGAGAAGAAGGCGATGGGCAGCGAGGTCATCTTCTCGTAGATCTGGTTGCGGATGTCGCGCACCACGCCCGTGCGGATGGGGATCATGTAGAAGAAGCTCAGGTAGCTGCTGCCTGTCTTCAAGCCCGTCATGAACACCAATGCGGCGGCAATGCACGCCAGCGCCGTCGATTGGCCATAGCGCTCGATGATGCACTGCACATAGTAGTAGAAGTCGTTGACCACCACGTCCTGCAGGCTTGCCGACCCCAGCGCCATGAAATCATAGTGGTTGGTGTTCAGCCCGAAGAGCATCTCCAGGATGGGGATGATCAGGGCAAACGAGAACAGCGTGAGGAACGCAGCGAGCAGGTTGAACAGGATGTTCAACGCGATGTATTTTTTGTAGGGCGGTACAAACCGCTTCAACAATTGCCAAAAACCTTTCATGCCGCAAAAATAGTAAAATAGTTTCTAGTCCCTAGTTTCTAGTCCCTAGTTTTTTTAGTTTTCAGTTAATTGGGTAGGAGGTTAAAATAGCTCTCAATTCCTGTCGTTTGGTCTTTCTTTGCTACTTTTGTATAAAAAACAATAGGAACGGGTTTACATTTTCTTGGCCTGAAACGTCTATCAAGTGTAATTGACCCACGACTATGACAAAAAGTGAATTGGAAATACTGTTCAGAACGCATTATGCTGCGATGTTCCGCCTGGCGGTGTCGCTGCTCTATGATGCCGACGAGGCGCGCGATGTCGTGAGCGACGTGTTTGCCTCGCTGCTCGACGACGGCATGGCTATCCGCACCGACAATGCTCGCGGCTTCTTGCTGACGTGCGTGCGCAACAGTTGCATCAATGTAATCCGTCACAAGCAGATGCGGGAGCGCTTCATCAAGCTCTATGCGACAAACGCTGAACCGCTTGCCGATGGCCCCGACGACTCAATAACGCTTGCCGAGTTGCGCGAATACATCGACAATCAGCTGCCGCCGCTGTCGCGCCGAATCTTCACCTTGCGCTATCTGCAAGACATGACCTGCCAGCAGGTCGCCGATGCCGTGGGCGTGAGCCGCGTGACCGTCCATCACCACTTGTCACAGTCAATGGAGAAAATCAATGCCTATTTCAACAACTCAAAACAATAGACGTTATGGAACAGAACGATAAAATCCGTCTCTTGCTTGACATGCACGAGCACCCTGAGAATTACACCGACGAGCAGTTGGCTGCCATGCTTGATGACGAAATGCTGGAGCAACTCGTCACCGCCAAGCGCGCGATGACCGATATTGCCGAGCCCGATGTGGATGCCGAGTGGCAACGCTTTGAGCAAGTGCATTTTGCCCCGGCGAAGAATCGCCGCTGGCTCAAGGTCGCAGCGATGATTGTTGGCGTGCTTATGCTCTCGGCCTTCACCTATGCCGCCATCCATGCCGTGCGCCACAGCGCCAATGACAAAGCCAAAGAACCCACCGAGACTGTCGCCCCGGCGCCGCAGCCAGAATCGACCGTAGGGCCTCGCCTTGGCGTGGCCGACACTACGACAGCAGTAGTGACGGAGCCCATCGTCTTTGATAACCAGCCGCTTGACCAGATGCTGGAACAAATCGCGCCGCACTACGGCATGCAGGTCGAGTTCCGCAACGAGGATGCCCGCGTGCTGCGCTTCTACTTCGTTTGGCAGCCCGATGAGGGCCTGGATGCGGTGCTCGAGCGCATCAACCTGTTCGAGAGTGTGAATATCAGTAAGGAGGGCAATACAATCGTGGTGGAATGATGGCAAGACGCATGATTTTTATCGTGGCATGCTGGTGCATCGCCACGGCTGCCTTCGGGCAGCGGGTGACGCGGTCGTTCAATGACGTGTCGATGAGCGAGGCGCTCAAGTGGCTCAACGAGCGGAGTGGGGAATACAACATCAGTTTTCTCTATAATGAGTTGGAGGACTTCAGGGTGACGACCTCGGTCAAGAACAAGTCGGTGCCCGATGCCATCCAGCAGATGATCGGTTTCTATCCCATCAAGATGACTGTGCAGGGCAAGGAAATCGCTGTCGAGTGCCCGCAGAAGGCCTCCACGCGCTACAAGGGCACTGTCCTCGACGAGACGGGACAGCCCTTGCTCTATGCCAACGTCGCCCTGCTCTCGCCGAGCGACTCCACTCTCATCACCGGAGGCGTGACCAACGAGAGCGGCCTGTTCGTCATCCCCTGCGACCAGAGCGGCGTGCTTGCCCGCATCACCTACGTAGGTTACAGCCCCGTCTATCGCCACTGCAAGACCCCTCACCTGGGCACCATCAAAATGCAACCCGACCAATACGCCCTCGACGGCGTAACCGTCAAGGGGGAGCGTCCTCAGTACCAGATGACCACTGGCGGCATGACGGTCAATGTTGCGGGCACGGTGCTCAGCGACATGGGTACGGGTGTTGACGTGCTGGGCCAGTTGCCGCGTGTCGATGTCAAGGGCGACGGCCAAGTGAGCGTTTTTGGTAGCGGCACACCGCTCATCTATATCAATAACCGCCCGATTCAGAGCAATACCGAGTTGTCGCGCCTCAAGTCGGGCGACATCAAGTCCATCGATGTGATCACGAGTCCAGGTGCCCGATACAAAAAGAATGTGTCGTCGGTCATCCGCATCTACACGGTCAAGCCCCAGGGCGACGGCTTCAGTGTCAGCACCATCACCAACGTGCGTAACAACCACGAGTGGGGCGGATATCAGGACATTAACGTGAAATACCGCACCCACGGCCTGGAACTGTTTGCCGAGGGCTACTGGCGCAGCGCATGGATGGGTGAGGACAACAATATCTCAAATGAGTTGTTCCTGAACGATGGCACGGTGCATGTTGACCAGACGGGTGACACCAAGTACCGCAGTAAGTCACACTATGAGAAGTTGGGCTTCAACTATGATATCGGGGAGAACCATTCGCTGGGCGCTTCTTACACTTTGAGCGGAGTCAACATCAAGAATAGTAGTGTTGTCGGTGAGCAGCAGATATGGAACAACGGAGTCCTTGAGGGCAGCGTCTTGTATGATGCCCTCGTCAATCGCAAACAAAATCCGTTGCACGATGTCAATATGTATTATGTGGGCAAAGTGGGCCAGTTGTCAATCGACTTTAACGGCACGTGGTATTGTCGCAATGAACGCAATACTGATGAACGCACTGAATTTAGCGATGAACTTGATGACCGCCATGTGCTCACCCAGAGCCGCCAGCGTAACCAGATGACCGCCGGCAAACTCATCCTGAGTCACCCC
>JBGUJU010000027.1:0-9323 GCA_045114065.1 Sodaliphilus sp. | reverse complement strand
CCAAGGCTCACAGCACCGATACCCCTGAGCGCAGCGAAAACAGCGGGGCGCGGAGGGAATGAAGTGGAGGCACAAGATGAGTGGAGTTATCGTGAGTGCCAGGCGGGATGCCGGCGTTGCGGGGCAATCTACGATTGAGCATCGGGCTTGCGTAACGTCAGGATCGGGTTGAGGACGAAGGACGAACCCGATACCAGTGCAGCGAGCCGGGTGCGCACCCGCACCCGCCGTCAGCAGACCGCCTTGAACCGCAGGTGTTGCACTGTCGATGACGCAGCGAAACGCAGTGCGGAACTGAAACTGACGAACGAAGCAAGAACAGAAGGCAAGCTTGCTTGCCCTCTGCCTTGCAAGGAGGAAGAAGACGAAGTCAATGACCGCAGCAGCCGGCTGTGCGGGGTGTCGGCGCGGCCAGTGAGCCTGCCAGGCACTCTCCAGCCGATAAGTCAGTCATTCGGAGCGGACGCAGACGGAGCGGAACGGCCCATCGCCAACGGGGTTCGCGGGTGGGCTAATCGCTGCAGGCGATGAAAAGATTCACCTTATGGCCGAAGGCTTGACCTTGGGATCGATGACCATGCCGCAGGCTGCACCGACAGCGACCGAGCGAAGCGAGGTTTGCTATCGGTATGGGGCTTGTCCCCTGGAGCCTTAGCCGACGTGCAAGGATGAACGTAGTGGACGAGTGTGCCATGGGATTGGCAGCATCGATACCTCCGAGCGTAGCGAGAACGCTGGGCTTGATTGAGGAGCGTGCATCAAATCGAGCGTAGTGAGACCTGATGCATCAGCGACGAAACGAGCCGTGCGTGTGAGGTCTCGATGCGGACAGACAGCCCGATAAGGCACTCTCGGTAACGGAGTGATTCCGACACGGCGGTATCAACGGTATCGCCATCGGTGAGCGGTGGGAACAGGGTGATCTCCGCCGGGCGAAGTCGCCCAGCGGCATGAGGCTGTAGCGGAGCAGCTCAATCCAGCTAGCACAGCCGGCTGGTTGATGTGCGGAGCGTAAAGCAGCCGAATACAACCCAGTGACCAGAGCGAATGTAATCCCCTGGTCAATCACGTCATGAAATTGAATATTAAATCAAGGCGCATCGCCAGCCGTGGCTTGACGTTGCGCCTTGTGATAAGGGACTATTCTCATGAATATAGCAAAGACTATCCTGCGATGATCGCGATTCAATTGCAAACAGAACGACCATAAGTCAAGCTGTGGTCGTTTCTGTGAATGTATGCTTAATGATTGTTCCTATCCCGTTCCGCATGGGCACAAGAAAAGCCGCCCGAAGGCGGCCTCTCTCTGGATGCGCTGCGGCTTAGCAGGTGCGGAACACGTGACCGCCATCGCCCATGTCATAGTCAGACATGAACAGCTCACAGGCAAAAGCCTTGAAGTTAAAAAAGCGGGTGATGCTTTCGGGAACATTGTCGAACATGCAAAGCTCATCGGCTAGGTGCTGGGCGAAAGAAAGTAAAGGATATTGTACTCTTATGGGGGGCATTTCTCGATACAAATGCGATACCCACATCGCATACTCACTTTGATTTGGATGTGTAGAATAAAGATAGAAGAAAACTGAGATATCTAATCTTCATTAATAATTATGGAAAAACAGGCAATATAAATGAGTTCATTTTTTTTATTAAATCCACACCAGAACATCCTGATTTCTCAAAGATATTATATATGGCTTTTGCAAATCTTATTCTTAGATAAGTTTCGAGAGCTTTATTATTCTCATAAATGTTCTCATAATAATAGTCAATTAAATATTGTATATGTTTTTCTCTATTATAATTGGCTCTTGCAAATTCCTTCTGTTTGTCATCTCGAGCCTCTATTTGCTTTAAGTCGATGGCACTCGGTCCCCAATTTGATGTATATCCAGTCTGACGCTCATATGAGTAATAACCAGGAAGAATAGTTTCGATATATGGGTCAGAATAAAATGATCCCCTATTAATGGTTTCATAATAGGTATCATCTCCACCAACTTTTGTGATTAATTCCCCATCATATGTTGTTCTGTATGAGTTGATTAGTTTTTCGATATCTAAATCTAAAACAGTTTCTATATATTGTGAAATAACATTTTTATAATCATCTGTTTCACAATAATCCTTTTTCCGTAGTATCTCAATTGCTTCTGTTTGTTTATTATTTACAATAATCTTTCCGTTATGCTTGCAAATTTCATCAAAATATTTACGATTTAAAAAACTATATGAAAAATCTTTGACAGAGACTGCTTTATAATCAAAAAGCGACTTCCGAACAATATTACAAAAACCATCATTTTCAAAACTAATCGTATTCTCAAAATCATGATAGAATGTAACTAAGTCGTCTGGAAAACTGTTATCAACTTTTTTTGAAAAATAAAACCTAAAGTCAGTAAAGCTCCAATAGTAGGTGAAATCATCATCACTTCCTAATAGTATGCCTGTTCGACCACGATCATATTCTGAATAGTGCAAAATCATGTCTAAGAGTTTGTAAATCCTATCAGAATCAAAACTTGGGTCAATCTGGATTTTATTTAAATGATTGCATCCTTCAAATGTATCTGAATAAAAATCGGTCAAATTGCTACCCGTTACTGTTTTTAATCTTTTGAGTCCAAAAAATGCGTATTGAGGTAATCTTGTTATGTGTTTGGGAAGTATCACATGTTCCAAATAAACGCATTGTTGGAATGCATGCTCTGATAAAACTCTTAAATTACAGCAATCTGATAAATCTAATACTTTTATATTAGTATAGCTAAAAGCCATAGATTCTATTTTATACAACTTTTCACCTAACTTAAGTGTTGAAAAGGTACTTTTGTCCTCAGGCCAATCTTTGAAAAAATTGTGAGTCAAGTTGCTAACAGAAGCTGGATCTTTATAATTGAACATACAAATATTGTTTTTTGCAAAACTACTATTTTTTGTTCACAAAACAACTATTGTTATTAAAAATAATCGAGATCTGAGATTATTCCGATGTATCCCTTTCTATAGTTTTATAATAGGATTCCCATAGAAGCATAACTGAAGCATGGTTTTTAAGATAATCGGTAGCATTTAGCACAATAGTTATTGTTGAATACTGAACCTCGCATATATTAAGCACGAAAACGTGTTTAATACTAGTATCTCTAACTCAAATTATATTAAATATACCCGAATAATTGCCAGAACGAGAAAAAGCATTATCTTTGCGCCATTAATAACGCATAAGCGTTGCCATAATAGGAATAACTGTAGCCACATGGTTTTTGGATCCTTCAGGATTCAGTCTATTAACGGGTTTATACTCAACAATAGGTTTAATCTTAATAAAAAAGGAGGATAACATTATGAAAAATAATGACAAGAATCAAATCAAGAATTTTATTAAAGGCAATGCATTTGGCACAGTGGCCTTGTTTGGACTGTACCGGCAATGATTCAACGATTGTGACTCAGATATCCATATTGGCACTTTTATGATATGTGTCAGATGCATGAGGGGGTTCGATTCCCCCGAGGCCGCAATTAGAGAGGACTTTGTTTTATTGCAAGTCCTCTCTATTATATTCCAATATATTACTCCTTTTGTTATTTATGGCAGATTCTTCCTGCAAGAGGTTGCGCCCAAGACGGCTCCAGGAACAAGAGCAGAAAAAAGAACATCTCCATAATCTCACGGTTTTAGTTTCCGCAAAATTATGGAGTCTGTTCTATTGTCTAAGAGAGCGTTTGTGAGTATTTCTAATTGGCTACATAGCCGCTGGCCTCAATGATTTTCTTGCCATCTGGCGTCGTTAGATAATCGAAGATCTTGCGGGCATAGCTGTCAGCTGGTGTGTCGCTGCGTATCACTGCCACAACAGCCGAGACATAGGGGTAGGTCTTGTTGCGGATATATTCACTGGTAGGTGGCACGCCATTGATGGAAATAGCCTTGACTTTTGAGGTTGAGTCTGACATATAAAGGTAGTAATAATAGGGAGAATAGGCGATGCCGTAGGGGGCTGTTTCAAGGCTCAAATACGGAGACATCATTGAGCCGCCCCGCAATTCGGGCAAGTCAACCATAGGTGTGCCCTGCATGACGAGTTTCTCCATCTTCTCCTGACTTCCAGAATTGCGGTTACGGGTAAAGGCCTTGATGGGCTGGTCTTCCCCACCCACTTCTTTCCAATTGGTAATCTGTCCAGTATAGATGCCCACCACCTGTTCGTGTGTGAGGTTATCAACACTGTTAGCCCGATTGAGCAAGAAAGCAAACGAGTCGTTGGCAATGGGTTTCTCGATGAGTGTCACACCTTTCTCAAGAGCATAATTCTGCTCGTCCTCAGAACTCTCACGGGCACAGATAATCAAATCCACCGTACCATCAATAAGGTTGTTGTAAGATGGATGGGTGTTGTTCATCTTTAATTTAGAGCGTAGCAATATTTGCTCATCTTTATCAAGATGACTGTACATTACAAGCCTATTAGAACCATCACCAGGCCAATATCCCCAAATACAAGGGTAGCCGCCCAAGAGTGTTGCTGCAAGTAATTCCCGAATGGGCTGGGTGGAATCTGAGCCATCAATAATGGGGAAGGTCTCTAAATTCAACCCGCTTATAGGTGTCACCTCAGGAGGTATTATCTTTTTGTCGGCCGAAATGCTGTCAAACCAGTTAACCTCTGGATTGTCAGGAGATGCTGGTTCATCGCCGCCACATGACATCAACATCACACAAGAGACGGATAATAAAAAGAATAGGTATTTCTTCATGACAACAAGTATTTTAGTTCAATGCAAAGATACATCAAGTTTCAATATTGATAATGATAAAGCCTACAAAAATACGATCATATCGTTCACACTGAAGGTGCTGCAAATGCGGGCAGTCTTGATTTGATGCGAGTCGAGTCGCAAGCCTTGAGCAACCTGCGAAGGGTACTAGTGGAGTATTGGGGAGAGTTCCGGAATGCTCGTGGCCCCGCCCGAGACGATCAACACGACGGCCTCGTTGTCGTCGCTCGTCGTGAGGTCGAGGTCGGGAAAACTTGAGCAAGTCGAACGCCATAGAGCTTGCTCTGATGGCTAAAGCACCGCCAAGTATATATAATCTGTGAGGAAAACATCAGATTCTCGTGTTGGGTGTTCAATGTGACTGACATATACTCTATCGTTTTAAGTTCGTGGCAAAGGTAGCTTCAGAAGTCGGGCGGGCAAAAGACAACGAAAAAGCACAAAAAATGAATGAGAACAATGGCATAGTTTTTGCTGTTCTAGTGTAATTGAGTAACTTTGCAATCATAGAGAGGAGAAAAAGATGTTAAAATATATCTATTACCGGATATGTAAGGATTGGGAAAGAAAACAAGAGCTCAATCAAACTTTTTGGGAGTCGCCCCCTTATCATTGGGCTGGCTTTGTCTTTACTTTTCTGTTTCTCCCGTTTGCGTTCTTGAGTGGTATACTCATGAATAGCGATAATAAGTTGACATCCATAATTAGTGTGATGGCCATCGGTGTATTGGCCATGTATTTGTGCAATCGATTTGAGAAAGGAATGCAAAACTACACACCTCCAGAGCGATTCAAGAAATTTGAAAACACACCTTTGTATTGCTTTACTGGACCACTTGTTATGATAATGATGCTGTGGGGCTTAGGTGGACTAGTACTAGTATGCTTTTTGATAGAACCATTCAACCTCAATGGTTGGCTTTACAATCTTTTGTTTTAGTGAATTGGAGCCTACAAGAAAAAGCCGGGCGTTTCCCTCCTTACCTTGAAAAAACATTGAATAATGTAGAATATACTCTAAGAGTAATGTGTCTTACTTTAGGTTTAACTAGGAAACAGATGATTGTAGAGCCAGCCTTCAAGATCATATGGCACAATGACATATTTCATCAATAATACTAAAACAGCAAAAAAATATGCTGTGATGATTAACGCAGTCGGTATAGTGAGCCAATAGACAGAAACGTGATTCAAGGCTTTGTATCGTTTGGGCGGTTTATAGGTTTGCATCCTTTTCTCAAATCGATCGCTCAGGTATAATTCCAATACAATAAAAGGAATGAAACCAAGAAAAAAGGTGAATACATTGCTGCTCAGCATGAGAATAGAGAAAAACAATGTGAATGGCCAAAGCATCATGAAATATACTGTACCCGCAAATCGGGAAGCATACCATGAACTGACATTCTTCCGTTTCCCTTTTTCATGATGCTTGTCACACAAGCGATAATAGATATACTTAATCATTCTGCTCCTCTGTTTATGTTGGCAAAGTTAGATAGTTTTCCTCATTCTGCAAATAGTTTGCCTCGCTTGAGGCTACTGCGAACGATGTAATAACCTGCGGCGACGGTTGAACCTAACATGGCAAGCGCCATATCTTTGTGGGCATCCCAGAGATCACCCTGCTGTCCGTTGTAACCTTCGGCATCCTCGGGTGAAAGCACCAGCGTGAGTCCCCATTCAAATAGCTCGTATATCAGACTTCCGGCCTGTACCAACAACCATGCCACTAGCACTGCCATCACTTGACGCGAGGTAACTCGGAGACGAGAGAATTCTACTAATGCGGGAAATAGAAATACACCAAACAGCAGGTGAACCAGACGATCATAGTGGTTACGAGACGTGTGCAACCAATCCCAATCGCCCAAGCATTGCAGCCACTCTTGATAAGGCACATAGGAATAGATGTACCTGGCTCCTACCAGGTGCAAAATCAAGAATAACGCAACGCCTAGAAATGCCAGGTTGCTGAACCAGCGTTTACGCAAATCGCATAGCAGTAGTGCGACCAATAGGACAGTGCCAGCCTGTTGCAGGAATTGCTCTCGTGGAAACACGGGATTGATATAGGTGACAATCGCCACTACGGCCGTTATAGCCAACACCGCTATTTTAAACTTGTTGTTCATATATGAATGTTTACATTCTGCCAGCGAGGATTGTTGAGAATTTCTGGGTTGTCACTAGCCAATGCAGCTGCAGCATCGGCGTCATTTGCCAGGAAATGACGAAGCCATGCGGTCATATATGCATCCCCCTCGTGAAGGACAAAACGATGTTCAACACCTTTCAGGCGACCCAACAACATTGGTGTTGTATCTGGGAGCTCTTCAGCCAAGTGGAGTAAAGACTCGAGTGGTGAAATGTGGCGGTCAATCCACCCTGTTCCGGCTACCAGCATCGTTGGGATAGAGATCGTCTTCATGGAATAGCTCCAGCCCAGTTTCTTTGCAAGGCTCTTTTGCGGGCAACTTGCAGCATATAGCACCTTGAAACGGTCATCTTCAGTTGCTGCATTGATAGCGCCCATGGCACCCTGGGAATGACCGACCACACCAATTCGGTCTAGGTCAATGCGTTGATACAGAGGACTGCTCACTATCGAGTTTTGAAAAATTGCTTTATCAAGCGAGACTAAAGCAGATCGACCATTCCACGCATTGCTGTCATCATTGCCAATGACAACAAATCCCCATGAAGCCAAATGTTCAAACACTGGGCGGTAATGCAGAGCTTTCAAGCCCGTACCGTTGACCATGACCACTGTCGGCAACGGCGCGTTGTGTATGGTATCAGGAACGAACACATGGATATCGTCGATTGAATGAACGGTGACTTGATATGGCCCGTTTTCATGATATTTCTGCTCGACGGGACACGGATAAGTTTTGCTGTTATAGGAGCGAGACACGGCAGGAAAAACCGAGCAATAAGCCAGTGTTCCCCAGCGCAACAAGCATTCCCCTATTTTCCACAGTGCATCCATCTATTGAGTCTTAAATAGCAACTTTGGGATAAACAACATCAACTCCGTTTCATTGGCAGTAAATCACATTTTGGTTTGGTTTTAACTTGATTTTCATTGGTTTCTTGATCGAGACTCTCTTCGTTTGCTTTAAGTAACCAATAAAACTCACCTCAAGTACATCCCCTTTTTGGGCGGATATTTTGAATTTGCCATTTCTATCCGTAGCGACACCTCTATTTGTTCCCTTTATTGTTATGGTTGCACCAATTAAGGGCTCACCATTTTCGTCAAGCACTACTCCTGAGATTGGATACATAATAATTTCTGGGCAGCCAACTATTGTTGAATCCATTTCCATTCTGACTAGGATTGAGTCGTCCGAAGGCAGCAGCTTCTGTGTTTTGTAACCAATCCGTTCCACCATCAGCGTGTCTTCGGGGAGGAAACTCAATTCAAATCGCCCATCATAATCCGTTGCCGCGACAGCCGAATATCGCCCATTGGATTGCTTATGCCAAATCGTCGCAGCAATAACCGGCTGACCATCAGCAGCGTCCACGACTGTACCAGTTAGCATAACTAGTTGCTTGCTATTCAACGCTTCTTGGGCCGAAAGATATCCAGAACAGCAACCAACGATGATGAATGATAAAAGAATCTGTTTCATAGCGCAGTGTTGTTTACTTCCATCATAATTGTGATGCTATTTCATTTTACAGACGATCTTCATCTGTGTCAGTTCGGTGATCCAGTCTACTTTTTATAATATACACTATGGAGTCCTTTTTGTTGAATCGGGCTGAGTTTGCTTTTGCTCCATCATCTCGCTGGCAATCTTGGCAAATTGGTTGGCTTCGCCTTCGAGCGTATGGACGCGTGGGAGCATCTGGCCGACCATCGATCCAAGGCTAATGGAACCAGGACTCTTGTTGACATCATCAAGATTGATGTGAACCACAATGCTGTCACCGAGGCATGGGTAATTTCTCTCGACAATAGTCAATGTTTGACCTGGAGCGGTTTTGGCTTTGGTGCTCAACACGAAAAGGCTCTGTTCTTGCAGGGTGACAGTATCTTTCTTGACTTTTACCCATTTGTCCGGTTGCGCTACCTTAAGGTCAAACTTCAGTGGTTTGCCGTCTTGATATATTGTGATGTCCTTCTTATTAAGGAGTGTAGGCGTGTTAGTCTTGATGGCCTGAAGTAAGTCACAATGGTCCTTGTGATTGGTATGCCTGATATTCACGACACCAAAAGCATAGCCCAGCGTATCACCCGCATGAGAATTGCTATAAGCAATCTTATCCTGAGGGACAAAATAAGCAAATGGGCAACATGACGTTAGCATAACCATTAATGCCGCAAAAATAGTAATCCTTTTCACCATGATTTTTAATAAAGATTGCGATTACAACTTGAATGTGATGGGGAGGGTGAACCATACGCTCACGGGCTCACCATTCTGACGAGCTGGGATGAAATCGGGAAGCAACTTGCAGACGCGGATGGCTTCGGTGTCCAAATAAATATCCACCGATTTGGCGACCTTGATTTCAGTCACTTT
>JBGUJU010000026.1:0-49459 GCA_045114065.1 Sodaliphilus sp. | reverse complement strand
AACGCTCGCATCATAGTGCGGATACATCTTTGATAAATGAACGCGGATTACGCTGATTATCGCTAATTATTATATAAATTCGTGTAATTCGCGTAATCAGCGTTTTAAAAAATGGAGTGTTGATGCCCTCAGAAGAATCAGACGATTCAGTTGTTTTTTAAAGCTTAGCGTGAGGCCAGCGAGTGCTGCCCACACATTTTGCAGTTTCAGCAATTTGTATTACCTTTGCAGGCCTATTGTTTGAAGAAAACGACATTAATAACTATAAAACAGAAGAAAAATGAAAATGTTAGAAGGTAAAGTGGCGCTCATCACCGGAGCCGCCAGGGGCATCGGTAAGGCCATCGCCCTGAAGTTCGCTGCCGAGGGTGCCAACATCGCATTCACCGACCTCGTCATCGACGAGAACGGCAAGCAGACCGAGCAGGAAATCGCTGCCCTCGGCGTCAAGGCCAAGGGTTATGCCAGCAATGCAGCCAGCTTTGAGGAGACCGAGGCTGTCGTTAAGCAGATCCACGAGGAATTTGGTCACATCGATATCCTCGTCAACAACGCCGGTATCACCAAGGACGGTATCATGTTGCGCATGACCGAGCAGCAGTGGGACGCCGTCATCGCTGTCAACCTCAAGAGCGCGTTCAACTTCATCCACGCCCTGGTGCCCATCATGATGCGCCAGCGCAGTGGTTCGATCATCAACATGGCATCGGTAGTGGGTGTACACGGCAACGCCGGACAGGCCAACTACGCCGCCAGCAAGGCCGGTCTCATCGCCCTGGCCAAGAGCATTGCCCAGGAGATGGGTAGCCGCGGCATCCGTGCCAACGCCATCGCTCCCGGCTTCATCGACACCGACATGACCAAGGCCCTGCCCGAGGAGGTTCGCAAGGAGTGGTGCCAGCGCATCCCCCTGCGCCGTGGCGGCACCGTCGAGGATATCGCCAACGTGGCCACCTTCCTCGCCAGCGATATGTCAAGCTACGTCAGCGGCCAGGTTATCCAGGTGGACGGCGGCATGAACATGTAAGCCATCCGAGGCCTTCTCATCATCCGTAGCCAGTAATCATCTCCATGCTCGCGTTGAGTGCGACTTGAGTTTTTTCAGGCTAGAGATTTTTACAAGCGGGAACGCAGATTACAGGCGTTTCCCGCTTGTTTCATTCATTTGGGTATCAGGGTAGATACGTTGATGGCAATCAAGTGTGCTTTATTTCTTTCACTTTTTTGGTAAATCAATAATTTTGTTATAAATTTGCAGCCTGTAGAAGTAAAAGTATCATTTATTGTTATTTAAAATCTAAAGATTGTGATAAAGTGTTTACTCGTTATTATGGCCGCGCTCTCGATGCTGAGTGCGGGAGCTCAGTCGAAAAATGTTGATGTTGCTGTGCCGCAGCAGCCACGGTCGGTGTATCATGACTGGCCCAATGTTGAAGTGCGTGAAATGCAGAAGCGTGCCCCCGGCGAAGCGATTGTCAATAAGCAAAAGGCTTCTGGTGAGTTTGATCTCCATTATCGTCGTCCTGCTGGCGCTTTCCCTTCGATTATTGTTGTTGAGGATGGTGAATATGACGGTGTCCTTAGGGCTCCTTACATAGCTGCAACTCCCTATGTTGACTACACATTTAATGTCGTTACCTCAAGCTCTGACGTGAATCAAAACTTCTGGTGGATTTATGAAGCAATGGGCGAGTTCCATGAAGTAGAAGCCAGGGATCTGACGGTTAGTTACGGATATGAGGTGTGTGATGTCCCCCTATTAGAATATTCCTATCAGTATCCTTTCTTTCTCCAGCATGAGCCAGGGGTCGTTCAACCGTCTTACACGTCTTCAATACTCGCGGTTCCCAGTACGATGCAGATTTGGAATAAAGAGTACTTGAAATCCAGCAAGGCGATGTTCCCGGTGGAAATTGCACCCAACCAGGTCGTCTCGTTCATTTCCTACACTGGCGCTGAGCCTGATGGAAAAGGCTATTGGTTTGGTAAGAACGGGTTTCATGATGTGGAGAATCCCAGCTATTTTGTTGATGGTATAGCTCAGGCCTTTGAGCAACCGACAGCACCCTATCTGCTCAAGCAGGTCGTGGTCTCGGCATCTCCCCTGAAGGTTGCTGCTCCTATTGAAATGAAGTGTCGCGTCTACAAGCTGGATAAGATTCCTGCTTACATCGACGACGATGAAGCCTTCCTCCCCGAGGAACCCGATGAACTCATCGCAATGGGTAAAGCTGAGATAACCCCCGAGTCAGCCAATGCGCCCGGCGGGTTGATTTTCTTCACCCTCTATGGTGAGGAGGACGGTCTGGAATATGAAATCACGCCGACTATCGACTGTCCAATCCTCGTGGTCGTTGATGGATATAATGACCCCGAGATGGAG
Source organism: Sodaliphilus sp. (assembly GCA_045114065.1). GTDB lineage: Bacteria > Bacteroidota > Bacteroidia > Bacteroidales > Muribaculaceae > Sodaliphilus. The sequence goes on along the minus strand of JBGUJU010000026.1, from coordinate 47,076 downwards.
AACCTGCAAAGTTTTTCGGCGATGATTGGCACCGATTTTCACCACGATGAGGGTTTCGGTGAGTTGGCTTACCTCAAGTTTGGAACACCCCGTGATGACGGCTCGGTAGAGTATCAGTGGGCTGGTCTGAATAACTTCTTTGCCAGTGGCGAGATGAAGACCGGTTTTTCCATTTTCCTGAATACTGAGAATCCTTATCTGACATTCAATCATACTGTAGAAGATGGAGAGTACACTTTCCCCATCGAGGGCTCCACCATCAGCATTGAGTTCTGGTCCTGGACGCCCAGCGCCGACGATGGCTGGTATGTGTTCAGCAACAATGGTGATGAGGTGCCCGACTGGCTGAGCATTGAGCTTGAGGACGAGATGAGGGATGGTGAGTTCACCGGTCTCGTTACCGCCACGGTCGTTGCCGAGCCTCTGCCCCCGGGTATTACCTATCGTGAGGCTATCGTTCGCTTCGCGATACCTGGCAACTACTTGGATTACAAGTTTATGCAGGGCAAGATCGGCCATCCTTGTGACCCTGGCGACGGTGAAGTCACAATCGCTGATGTGAATTTCCTGATTGATCTAATCATCAGTGGTATGTATGATAATTGCTATGATGTGAATGGTGACGGAGAATTGACAATCGCTGATGTCGACATGGTGATTAATTACATATTGACCAATTGATTGGTTCTCAAGATATAAAACGAAATCATTTTATCAGATAATTAACGATGAAGAAAGTTGTCTTTACTATTTTGACCGTCTTGCTCGCCCTGCCGACGTGGGCTCAGGGCGGTGACGTGTATGAGCGTTCCAAGGAGTATGAATGGCCCACCGACCCCCTGGTGGTGGAAAAGCTGCATCAGTGGCAGGACCTGAAGTTCGGTGTCCTGTTCCATTGGGGAGTGTATGCCGTGCCAGGTATGGTTGAGAGCTGGGCCATCTGTGACGAGGACTGGGTGACTCGTGACACGACCATGACCTACCAGCAGTATAAAGACTGGTACTGGGGACTGGCCGACAAGTTCAATCCTGTCAAGTTTGACCCGGTGCAGTGGGCCGAGGCCACCCAGCAGGCAGGCATGAAGTACATGATCTTCACGACCAAGCATCACGACGGCTTCTGCATGTTTGACTCAAAGTACACCGACTATAGCATCGCCCATCACGCCTTCAAGGACAACCCCAAGCGTGACGTGCTACGTTATGTCCTGGATGCCTTCCGCGACAAGCAGTTCATGATCGGGACCTATTTCTCCAAGCCCGACTGGCACTGTCAGGACTACTGGTGGGACGTGTATCCCACCAAGCGTGGCCGCAACGTGAACTATGACATCAAGAAGTGGCCCCACCGCTGGGAAAGCTTCAAGCGATACACCCACAACCAGATGGAGGAAATCCTCTCCAATTACGGCAAGGTGGACATCCTGTGGATGGATGGCGGATGGGTGTGCCCCGAGAACAATCAGGACATCGACATGCCGGCAATCGCTACGATGGCACGCAGCCACCAGCCTGGACTGATCATGGTAGACCGCACCATCCATGGCCCTTACGAGAATTACCAGACCCCTGAACGTACCATCCCCGAGACCCAGCTCAATTTCCCCTGGGAGAGCTGTATCCCCTTGAGTGACGACTGGGGTTGGGTGCCCCGTCCTCGTTGGAAAAGCCCCGAGCGTGTCGTGAATACCCTTGTTGAGATTGTTGCCAAGGGGGGTAACCTCGTGCTGGGCGTTGGACCCACACCCGAGGGACTCATCCAGCCCGAAGCCGTCGAGCGCCTGCAGGGCATCGGCGACTGGCTCAAGCGTAACGGCAAGGCCATCTATAACACGGTGGCAACACCCGACTATCACGATGGCAACGTGTGGTTTACCGCCTCCAAGGACGGCCGCACCATCTATGCCATCTATATGCTCAAGGAAGGCGAACGGCTGCCTGCCACGATTAGCTGGAGCAAGAACCTGCCCAAGAAAGGCCAGAGCGTGAAGCTGGTGAGCAACGGCAAGAAAGTCAAGAGCAAGGTGAGCAACGGCACCATCGAGGTCCAGCTCCCCGCCGGTCTCAAGCAACAGTCCGTTGCCCTGGAGTACAGGGTGAAGTGATCATTTTAGCCATTAGCCATTAGCCATTAGCTGGTATCCGCATTGTAGGGCCTCGCCTTGGCGTGGCCGCCCCACGACAGAAAACCTCACGCTAAGGCGCAAAGTCGCTAAGAATTATTGATTAAGATGGCACCGCGTTCCTGTCAAATAGAGCGCGGATGCTTTGTATTGTCTTTACGTGAATTATCACGAATTGTCATTAATTAATTCATGATCAATTAACGGTAATTATATGTAAAAAACAGAGTGCGTCCGCCCTTTTTAATATCCTTAGCGCCTTAGCGTCTTAGCGTGAGGCCAAGGATGCGGATGCCTGTTGCTGAGTTGTTTTGGAAAATCGGGTGCGGATAACGAGAGAATCAGTCCTCGCCGTCGGCGACTTCACATTGGCACATCTCACGGTATTCCTGCCAGTCGGGGTCTTCCTCGGCCTCAAAGGTTAGCGGCAGGGCAGGGAAGGGGGCCATCACCTCGTTGAACTTGCGTTGGAAGATGTGCAGCGAGCGGGTGTAGAATACCCAGTTGCGCTGTCCGTCGCCAGTGTAGATCCCTGTCATCACTGCAACCGGGTCGCGGTCAAAGCATTCGTTCAGGGCGTCGGTGACTTCTTCCATCACCTTACTGTCGGCATAAACAGGCAGTCCCTTGTCATCACCCTCGTAGGGCCAGGTCACTTCCACACGGTAACGGTACACTCCCGTCTGGATAACATTGTCCATGGCTCGACGCCCTGTCACGAGGATCAGGTTGCCGCTCTCGGCTTCGGCAGGAGCCGTCCACCAGTCGTCGCTGATTCTTAACTTTGCCATATTATACTAGAACGTTGTGTTGTCTGTCGTGGGAAGTTATGGCTCCGGATAATTGAACTCGATCTGCTCATACTTGAGATGTCCGCTTTCGCCCTGCAGGCGACCGGCCGCCGTATAGAAGAGAATCCTGACCTTGCCGTTGGGCAATGCACCATAAGTGCCGAGTTCCAACTTTTTCCTTAACTCGTTAAGATAGGATTTGAACAAGGGCATATATTCTTCATCATATTTTTTGACGGCCTCGGCATCGGTCTTGACGAACTCCGACGCTTCTCCAGTCGAGTACTTGACCTCTTTGTCATAGTCCATACTGTTTTCTTTTATCCATGCCAGGATGTCACGCTGCAACTGCTCGGGGCCCTCAAACGAAAGGATACCCGACGAGATGGTATAGGTAACACATGTTGGGTGATCATATTCGGGACTCTTGTCCCACTCACATGAAGTGAATGATGCAACAGCCAGAATCAGGCAGGAAAGCATCATATAGAATTTCGCAATTTTCTTCATAATCAATGTTAGAAGGTGATGTTCTAAATTTTTGGCAAAGTTACAACTATTTTATTAATTACCGAAAAATGCAGTATGCTGGAGGCGGCAGGAATGACCGTTACAGAGCCATAAAAAACCTGATTTTATCCCAAAAAACGTTATTTTAGGCTCAGAAATACACAAAAAACTATTGAAAGCACTTGTTAATAACTTTTTTTGACTAAATTTGCAGTCCCTATCAGAACCCGTTGTGCGGGCGATGAAACTGGGATGGTCAGAAACTTGTTTCTGCCATGTCGTCCAGACTGCCGAATGGTACTCGCGATGACAACTGATTATGAACCAATGCTAAGAAAGAATGAATAAGACGTTTTTGGCGATAGCTACTGTGGCGATGTTAACCTTGTTTACATCGGCTTATTACTCGGCCCCTGCCGACAGCCGAATCGGTTACAAGGCGCCATCTCTCGTTCTGGGCAACAATAACGGCTTGTCGCCGTTGATGCAGCACCAGGGCGAGAATGTGTTGCTTACCTTCTGGTCGTCATCCGATGCCGAGTCACGACTTGCCAATATCCACTACGACCGTCTGTCCCGTCTTCCTGGAGTTGCCTACAATCACGTGTCGGTGAATATGGACCGCAGTATCAGTGTCTTCAACACGATAGTGGCACTGGACAACTTGGACCGTTCGGCGCAGTTCTGCACCTCGGCCGATGCACAGGAAACCATCAGCAAGAGTTGGCGACTCGACGAGGGCTATCATTCATTCCTGATTGACAAGAACGGCAAGATTGTTGCTGTCGACCCTGATGCCGATCTGCTGGCAAAGGTCAAATAATAGATTCTCGCACAGTATTTTACAAGTAATGATAACACAAGACCGATGGGGTGTCCTCACCGGTCTTGTTTTTTGTCATGCTGTGGCTGTCTACGATGCCTGTGGCGTGGTGCGTCGTTTGATGAAAGGTCCCGTTAGCCACTTCAGGAATTTCACCCGGCTGATGAGGACCAGCAACACCACGATGATGGCGGTATATAGCAGGATAAAGGGGAATGACGTGGGAATGTTGTACTCGGTCAACAGTACTGCCAGAATCGAAACGAAGAAGATGTGGTAGAGATAATGGAACATGCTGTTCTTGCCAAAATCTCGCAGCCACTTGAAGTCCCTGACTAAGTTGAACACCAGTAGCGATATTGCCGTCGAGCAGACCAGGATCAGGGACTTCTCGACCATGCCGCTCATGGGATAGTGGTCGGCACCATTCATGATGTTTCCGCAGCGGGGATAGAGCCAGAAGATGAGAGGCAGCAACACCACAGCTGTGGCAGCATGCAGCACATTGTTATTCCACCATCGCTTGGACAGGGCACCCTGGCGATAATAATAACCCAGCAGGAAAAAGAAGTAGAAGTTCATGCTACGTTGCAGCGACAGGAAACGACCCAGGTAGGTGAGACCACACAGCAACGACACGGCAAGCGCGATAGTCAGGTAGAGTAACGGCCTGTTTAACAACGCCTTCGGGGTATAGTATAGCACGATTCGCCAATAAATCAGGCTGAGGAGATACCATAGTATGCCGAAGGGGAGCATGGTGACGGCCTTGATAAAATCACCGCCCATGGACCATATCATTAATCCGCTCAGCACCTGGAAGATACACAGGGTAATGAAGATATTGAGCACGCCGCGCCACATGTCACTGGCGGGTTGCTTCTCGGGGGATTTGGTCAGGTAACCCGAGATGAGAATAAACAAGGGCATGTGGAAGATATAGATGAGCCCCATCACCGCATGGTTTACCATGTTGACGTTGTCGAGCGTGGTGATGACATGGCCCAGGATGACCAGGATGATCAGCAGTCCCTTGAGTGAGTCGATTCGGTTGTCGCGTGCCATAGGTCAATTACAGAATCATTTGTAACAGGGCAACGTCACGGTAGTTGGTGCCGCGTTTTACCCATGACTGGAGAATGCCGACGCGACGGAATCCATAGTCCTCGAACAACTGGAGGCACACCGTGTTATCTAATGCAATATATACATATAACTGCCTCAAGCCTATGTGGTTACGTGCATAGTCGGTGAGGCGGTCAAGAGCCAGGCGCCCAAGTCCCCGGCCTCGCCACTCGGCAGCGATGAACAATCCTAGCTCAGCCCGGTTGTTCAACGGGTCAAAGTTCAGGAAATCAATGGTGCCAATTGGCGTGCCGTCTTCTGCCAAGGTGATCATCAGCCGTAGCTGGCGCTGGGCGTAGATGTCGCCCGTGTTCTGTTGCAGATAGGTCCAGATTGCTTCGCGCGAGTAGGGGGCGACTGTGTCGCTCACTGTCCACAGGGCGGTATCGTTCTCCCAGCGGTATAGCGTGTCGAGGTCTGTTGGCTCGAGGGCTCGCAGGACGATGGTATCATTACTCAGCAACTGGCTCATAATCATGACATTTTAGGAGAGATAATTATACCGTGCCGGTCGGCGAAGATATGGAACGCCAGGTGGTCTTTGCCGCCGTACTCGCGGATGTAGTCCACCACCTGGGCACAAGTGTGGCATCCGTCATCGATGAGCACGTTGCACTCGCCCGTGGCGGGGATGCTTTCCTTGTAGGCTTTGATGCCTGCTCGTCGTGCCACCTCATCGGCATGGTCGCTGATGATCACCCAGGGCCATTGCTCATGGGCAGGTGCCACCTTATACGGCAATAGGCGTTTAACCAGACGCTTGGCCATTGCTAAGCCTGCACGCACCATCACACCCAACTTGACGACAGGGTAAAAGATGACGTTGAAGCGCGGGAAATGCTTGCGGTAGAAGATGAGCATCGCATCATAGAATACCCGCACATAGCGCATCGAGTCCTTATGGGTGCTCTCGCCCTTGTAATGGACCATCGGGGTGGGGAGGAACCAGTTCTCGTAGCCCGCCATGACGATGCGGTAACTCAGGTCGATGTCCTCGCCGTACATGAAGAAGTCCTCGTCAAAGCCGCCCAGTTGCTGCAATACGTCAGTGCGGCACAGCATATAGGCGCCTGACAGGATGTCGATGCATTGCGGTTCCAGGTCACTCAGGTAGCGCAGGTGATACTTGGCAAACCAGGGTGAACGGGGGAAGAGCTTGGAAAGACCGAAGATCTTGCAGAACGAGACCCAAGGGGTGGGGAAGGAGCGTTTGCTCTCGGGCAGGAACACGCCGTTGCCGTCCATCATCCTGGCGCCGATGGCTCCGCACTTGGGGTGGGAACGCATCCAGGCAATCCCTTCCTGCAGGCATCGCGGTGTGATGATGGTGTCAGGATTGAGGATGAGGGTGAACTCGCCGCGAGCCTGCATGATGGCCTGGTTGTTAGCGCGGGCAAAACCCACATTCTCTTGATTCTCGATATAGGTCACACTAGGATGTCGCTCGCGGGAAAAGGCGATGCTGTCATCGCCCGACAGGTTATCGACAACAATGACCTCGCCCACCATGCCCTGCATGGCTTGCTCCACCGAGCGCAGTGTCTGCTCCAGCAGGTACTTCACACGGTAGTTGACGATGACGACGGTCAGTTCCATATACTATATTAACGTGAGGTTAGGCGTTTTCGTATTTATAACTCAAGGCTGCGCCCAGCGCCGTGCAATAGGGAGCATATTTCGGAATGTGGAAATGTACACCGTAGAGTTCCTCCAACGTTGGGAAGATATATTTGCAGGCATCCAGTGCGGTCAGCCCACCGACGAGGACAAAGTCCTTGAAGCCGCCATTGAGCTGCGAGAGTACTGCGGCCGAGCCTATGGTCTCGAGTACCATGTGGATGATGCCGGCGGCGAGGTCGTTGTCACTGGGTGTGCGGCGCAGGACCTTGGCGAACAGAGAAGCCGTGGCATAGCCTGCTAAACCATCGACTGGAGTGTGGCAGATGTCCTCGATCAACAAGTTGACCCGGGCAAAATTGCCGTTTTCGGCAAGTTGGCTGATCTCGTTGATATTGCTGGTGTTGAGCAGTGCCTGTGACAAGCCTAACAGGGTGCCGCCGCCCATGCCGATGCCACCGATGTGACGGATGTCGTCCCCGTCGACGCGCACCAGCGAAGTACCGGTACCCATCGACACAACAATCATGTGGTCCAAGCCGCTATCAAAGCGTGCCCCCAAGCCATTTGCGATGAACTCGTCGACGTGGGTGGTGGGGCAGTCATGAATGTTGGAGGAAAACCCGGTGGCTCCAACTCCTGTGATCATCACTTGTTCAACGTCCTGTAGGGACATGTCGTTGTTCTTGAGCAGGTACTTGCCGACGGCGCCATAGATGTTGGCAACCGCATCATTACCCGTGACAGACAAGGGCTCCATGATGCGTTTGCCATTCTCGATGCCGATAATCTTGGTGGAGCTGATACCAGCGTCAATGCCGATGATTATACTCATATTTGGTCTTCAGTCGTTTCTCTAATCTCTGATCTGTTACTAATTACAACTTGGGTCGCTGGGCAGGTTGAGCCACAGGCGGTAACGGTCGCCGAAGCGCTCGACGGCTTCTCGCCATTGTTCATCATCACCCTCGCCCATGAGCAGGTCGCGGCTGCCCTTGTGGAGCACTGCCCAGTCATGGCGCTCGAGTTCGCTGGCAATCTGGTCTTTTCCCCAGCCGCTGTAGCCCACAATGAACTTGATGCGTCCCTCGATGGGACCTCCCAGCTCGACGTAACGCCTGATAGCGTCAAATTCACCGCCGAACCACACTCCATCACCCACGTCAATGGCATTGGGAATCACATCGGGCCCCAGTGTGTGCAGGTAGAATAGCATCTGGGTGCCTACGGGGCCTCCCAGGTACAGGGGAATTTCATCCACAGTTTCGATTTCGGGCATGATGTCGCGCAGGTTATAGCCCATATAGTGGTTCACGACAACTCCCATAGCGCCTTCGCCCTCGTCAGGGTCCACGATGAGTATGAGCGACCGCTTGAAGAAGAAGTCGCCCACCGTGGGCTTGGCGACCAGCAGCGACCCGCGTTCGGGTTGCGGTTGCTCGTCGTTGAGGTGATAGATGTCCTGGTCCCAGTCGTTCATGCTTGCAAATTTACAATAAAATCCGATTTCTGGAGCCTAATGAGTAATAAAATCTTATTCTAGCCTTTTCTTTTTAGGCCGCTCGGGCCCCTTAATACCTTAGCCTTTAAGCTCTCTAGCGATGGCGGATTCACGACATGATTAATTTATCGTTTCCCGTCTAATAAATCGCAGGTTTTCACGTTATATAATAAAATGCAATAAATAAGATAGCAATGAAAGTGATGAAATTTGGCGGGACCTCGGTCGGATCTGTCGAGAGTCTGCTCAACCTCAGGGATATAGTTAATGCCGAATCCAAGCCTGTCGTGGTAGTTGTGTCGGCAATGGGCGGGTTTACCAACCAGCTGTTGGCGATGTGTGAACAGGCCCAGCAACGTGACATCTCGTGCATGGACACGCTCGAGGCGGCGCGCAAGCGGCACCACGATGCCATCGACGGTGTGGTCATCGAGTCGATGCGTGACCAGGTGCATGCGACTATCGACCGCTTTATCGACGAGAGCCTGAAGCCTTATTATCTGGCGCTTGCTACCAACCCCCACATGCCGGTTGAAGAGATTGAACGCGTGTGTGATGCCATCGTTGCACACGGCGAAATCCTGTCGTCGGCCATTGTTGCGGGAATGTTTGAGGACGGAGTACCTCACCTGTCTCTCAACTATATGCGCACGGTGCCTGATGGCACAGGACGAGTCCTTGACTGGGAGGAGACCGAACGCCTCGTCAAGGAAGACTTTGCCAATATAGAAGAAGGTGTACACGTGGCACAGGGATTTATCTCGCGCGACAAGTCGACGGGCGACGTGACCAATCTGGGACGTGGCGGCAGCGACTACACCGCAGCTATCCTTGCCACACTGCTCGATGCCGAGGCACTTGAAATCTGGACCGATGTGGACGGCTTCATGACTGCCGACCCGCGCACTCATCCCGATGCTACCGTCATCCCGCAGATGACCTATCAGCAGGCCCAGGAGATGTGTGATGCCGGCGCCAAGGTGATCTATCCGCCCACCATTGCCCCTGTGGCGATGAAGAATATCCCAGTCTGGGTGAAGAACACCTTCAATCCCAGTGCCCCCGGAACGATTATTGTTAATGGTGAATAGAGGGTTCCTAATTTCTAATTCCTGAACGATGCTGTATCACAGTTCTAATGACCATCAACACACTGCGACACTGCAGCAGGCGGTTACCAAGGGGCTGGCGCCCGATGGTGGCTTGTATATGCCTGACAGCCTGCCGCGGTTGCCCAAGGCGTTCCTGCGCAATATGAGTGGGTTGACGCTGCAGGAGATGGCCTATTCTATCGCTTCCTATGCGCTCCAGGGGGATGTGCCCCCCGATGAGCTTCATAACATTGTTTTCGACGCATTTGATTTTGATATACCGCTGATTAAGACGCCTGGTGGACGCTATGTGCTTGAATTGTTCCATGGCCCCACGATGGCGTTCAAGGATGTGGGCACCCGTTTCATGGCAAGACTGCTCGACTATTACCGTTCTTGTCATCCCGAGTGGAGCACCCTTAACGTGCTGGTTCCCACAAGCGGGGACACAGGTAGTGCGGTCGCCAACAGCTTCTGGCGGATGCCGGGTGTCAATGTCTATGTCCTTTATCCGAGGGGTGGCGTCAACAAGATACAGAAGTCACAGTTTGCCTCTCTGGGCGGCAATGTGACAGCCATTGAGGTCAATGGCTCGTTTGACGACTGCAAGAAACTAGTCGAGGATGCGTTCATGGACAAGGAACTGAATGACGCTATGCGCCTCACCAGTGCCATGTCTATCAATTATGCCCGCATCATCCCGCAGATGGTCTATTATTTCTGGACCTATGCCCAGCTCGTCAAGCGGCAGGAGGATGTCAGCAAGTTGGTGTTTGCTGTGCCGTGTTCCAACTTGGGTAACCTTGCCAGCGGACTCATGGCCCAGGCGATGGGCTTGCCCGTCAAGCGTTTTGTGAGTGTTGAGAATCAGAACAATATCTTTTACAACTACGTCAAGACGGGTGTCTTCAGGCCCAAGCCCACGCAGTACAGCATCGCTCCTGCACTGGATGCAGGCTGCCCTAATAACTTCGGCCGTATTGTCGACTTGTTGGGTTCATACGACAACATCTGTCGTCACATCCATGCCTATAGTTACGATGACAACCAGATCATTGACACGATACTGCACACCTATGATGACGAGGGATATCTGCTTGATCCTCACAGCGCTGTCGCCTATCGCGCCATGATTGAGGACTTGCAGCCAGGCGAGACTGGCGTTTCTCTCGCGACGGCTCATCCTGCGAAGCTCAAGCATCTGATGGAAAACATTATTGAGGAACCGTTAATTCTGCCCGAACAGCTGGCGCGCTTCATCAGTGGTGAACTGCACATCACCAAGATGTCAAACGGCTTCACCGCCTTCAAGCGCCTTCTCCTCAACAACCAGTGAAATAATACTCTGGGCCCCCTGATGCTGCAACCCTTGCCGCCAGCCGGTCCCTGTAGTGCGAGCCATCGGCTCGTTCGCTAGCGGTCTGCCATTACAGCAGGAAGAACAGCGACACGCCGATGACCGAAATGAGGGCACCCAGCAGGCTCTTGGCCGTTATGGGCTGTTTGAATAACCACCAGGCGGGCAAGATGATGATAATGGGCGTCAATGCCATCAAGGTGCTGGCGATGCCCGCTGCAGTATATTGCACAGCGAGCAACGAAGCGCCCACACCGACAAAGGGCCCGAAGATGGTTGTCAGCAATGCCGTCGTCACTCCCTTGCGGTCCCTAACACCTTTGCTAAGAGGGGCAAAGCCTTCACGCAACGCCATGAGCACAGTGAAACCGATGGTGCCCGCAATGCAGCGGAAGAAGTTGGCATGGAAGGGCAGCATCCAGCCCGCCAGGTCGGTCGTGAGCGATGCCTCGTAGTGGTTCATGCCGATTTTGCTCAGCACCAATCCCACACCCTGGCAAACGGCAGCTCCGATGGCGAACAGCACACCCGCCAATGGCAGTTTTAATGATAGCTTGTGGTTATCGCCGCGGCCCAGGACACTGATAGCAATACCAGCAAGCGTGACAAGCATCGCGAGCATCGCCGTGGGGCGGATCTGCTGACCCAGCGTGAACCAGGCCATTACAGCCGCTGTGATGGGGGCTAAGGTCATAAACAACTGGCCGAATTTAGAGCCAATGATAATGTAGCACTGGAATAGGCAGAAGTCGCCGATGACATAGCCCACAAGGCCCGACAGCATCATCCACATGTAGGCCTCGTTACTAGCTTGTGCTGGCAGGGGAGACCCCGTCATGATCCAGAACAGGATGCCCGAGAAGACAAGCGTTATCACCATGCGCATCAGGTTGAGTGTCAAGTTCCCCATGCGCTTGCTGCCATATTCGCTCAGTAGGGCCGTCGCCGTCCATGAGAAAGCCACGCCTATTGAAATCAGTTCACCAACGTATTGCATGCCTGCAAAGGTAATACATTTAATTAAGAATAGCTAATAGTCATGACCTGGAGTGAGATTTGACTATTTTTGAAAGGGTTTATCTATGATGCGACTCCTGTCGCCTCCCCGCTGCCCTTTATCTTCATCCACTTTTTCTTCTTTTTATCAATAACTAAAAACTAAAAACTAGGGAGTATAAATCAAAAAAACACTATATTTGCAGTTAGTAAACTGTTGTTTGGCCTATTGGATTTATTCAATGGGTTGAATGATAATGGATTAATGAATAATAAATAGACAAATATATGAGCGAAAAAACTACTGGAAAGAAGAAAAACAAGCGTCGCAGCATCGTCAGGAAGATGTGGACAATTTTTGCCATCTTCGTTGCTTTGATTGTTGCGATGTTCGTGTTGATTTACAATGGCGTGATCGGTTATATGCCGCCCATCGACCAGTTGAAGAATCCCACCGACAAGTTTGCCTCGACCATCTATAGTGCCGACGGTGTGGAGATGGGTCGCTATTACCGCAGCCGCAGCAACCGCATCTATGTGGACTTTGACGAGATGTCTCCCCACTTGACAGATGCGCTGATTGCTACCGAGGACTCGCGTTTCTATGATCATTCGGGTGTGGATCTGAGGGCCATCGGACGTGCCATCGTCAAGCGCATCATCATGGGTCAGAAGAGTGCCGGTGGTGGCAGTACCATCACCCAGCAGCTTGCCAAGCAGCTCTATTCACCCGAGTCGCACAACATCTTTGAGCGCGCCCTGAAGAAGCCCGTCGAGTGGGTCATCGCCGTCAAGCTTGAGCGTTATTATACCAAGGACGAGATTGTCAAGATGTACTTCAACCAGTTTGACTTCCTCAACAATGCCGTGGGTATCAAGATGGCGTCCGAGGTCTACTTCAATAAGGACCCCAAGGACCTGAACATTCAGGAGGCTGCCACACTGGTCGGCATGTGCAAGAATCCTTCCTACTATAACCCTGTACGCTATTCCGAACGCACGCGTCAGCGCCGCAATGTGGTGTTTGAACAGATGGTCAAGGCTGGATTCCTGAGTGATGCTGAGTGTGAACAGCTCAAGCAGCTGCCCTTGGTAATCACTTTCAAGAAGCTTGACCACAACGACGGTCCGGCTCCCTACTTCCGAGAGGAGCTGCGTCGTGTGATGACTGCCAAGAAGCCCAAGCGCAGCGACTATCCCTCATGGAACCAGCAGGCGTTTGTTGATGATTCAGTGGCATGGCAGGTGAATCCGCTCTACGGCTGGTGCAACAAGAACACCAAACCCGACGGTTCACATTATGATATTTATACCGATGGCTTGAAAATCTACACCACCATCGACTCACGTATGCAGGAGTATGCCGAGAAGGCTGTCCACAAGCACATGAGCAAGACGTTGCAACCCGCCTTCCTGCGTGAGCGTGGCGGCACCAAGAATCCCTATACCAACAACAAGCAGGAGCTCTCCAGTGCCGGAAAACAGGCGCTCATCAATGCTGCCATCCGTCACAGCGAGCGTTATCGTGTCCTCAAGAACCAGGGCCTGAGTGATGCCGAGATCATGGATAACTTCAAGAAACCGGTGCAGATGCACTTGTTCAATTATGAAGGTGGCTTCGACGCTCAGATGACCCCGCTCGACTCGCTGCTCTATACCAAGTCATTCCTGCGTTGCGCCATGATGTCGATGGATCCTGTCACGGGCTTTGTCAAGGCCTATGTGGGCGGTCCTAACTTCCGCTTCTTCAAGTATGACATGGTATCGACAGGCCGTCGCCAGATTGGTTCGACAGTAAAACCCTTCGTCTATTCCCAGGCGATTGAGTTCGGTGGATTGACGCCTTGCTCAACGCGCCCCGGTGGTGCACCTAACATTATCTGGCACAACGAGGTTTACAATCCTGCCAACGAGGGAAGCGGTGGCGGAATGACCTTGAAGCAGGCTTTGACCTACTCCAAGAACTGGATCTCGGCAGGCTTCATGCGTGGCACTCGTGAGAACTGGATTGAGCGTAATGGCTATTATACTATGGCGCCCGATGAGTTGGCCAAGTGGATGCACAGTTTTGGTATCACGAGCTATCTCGACCCCGTGCCGGCGTTGAGTCTGGGTGCCTGCGAAGTTACTCTTCGTGAGATGGTGGCTGCCTATTCGGCATTTGCCAATGGCGGCATGCGTGTCGAGCCGGTCTATGTTTCCCGCATCACCGATAACCGCGGCAACGTGGTCGCTGAGTTCACTGGCAGCCAGACCGAGATCATGAGCGAGGACACCTACCTGAAGATGCTCTCGATGTTGACCAATGTAGTGAACGAGGGTACTGGTGCGCGTCTGCGCTATGCCTATGGCATTACTGCCGATATGGGCGGTAAGACAGGTACCACCAACTTCCACAGCGATGGTTGGTTCATGGGCTTCACACCCGAACTGGTGACTGGTGTTTGGGTCGGTGGCGAGGAGCGCTATATCCACTTCAATAGCATGGCAATGGGACAGGGTGCCGAGGCGGCGCTTCCCATCTTGGGTTACTTCATGAAGTGGATCTATGATGACAAGAACCTGCCCTACAAGCAGAGCACCAAGTTTGTGTTCCCCAAGGACTTCAATCCCTGTGGCGATGAACTGGGTGGCTATGCCGGTAGTGGCGGCGGAGGCTGGCACCACGGTGGTGGTGGCGGCGACGCTGGCGACGGCGGCGGAGGTGGCGGCGGCCAGGACGATGCCACCGAAGGCCTCTTCGATTAAATCAGTTAATAGACTATTATTACAATAGTTCCTATAGATACTATAGTCACTATAGTCACTATAGATGCTATAGAGAAAAAAGAATTGCCACGAGCGTAATGCCCGTGGCTATTTCCTTTTAATTGAAACTATTCTCTTAATTGAGATAGAATTCTTTTTTGGCTGCTGCGAGGGTGTTCTTCATCAGCGAGCAGATGGTCATGGGACCGACGCCGCCGGGGACGGGGGTGATGTACTCACACTTGGGTGCCACCTCGTCAAACTTTACGTCGCCATTCAGGCGGAAACCTGTCTTGCTCTCGGGATCGGGAACGCGGGTTGTGCCTACGTCGATGATCACAGCGCCTTCCTTGACCATGTCGGCGGTCACGAAGTTGGGACGACCGATGGCGGCGATGATGATATCGGCGGCACGGCACTCATCCTTCAGGGTAGCCGAGTGGCTGTGGCAAACGGTCACAGTAGCGTCGCCATATTGTTTCTGGAGCATGAGCTGTGCCATGGGCTTGCCGACGATATTGCTGCGGCCCAGCACCACGCACTTCTTGCCCGAGGTGGGAATCTGGTAGCGCTGCAGCAAGGTGATGATGCCCAGAGGCGTCGCCGAGATAAAGCACGGCAGACCCAGCGCCATACGACCGGCATTCACGGGGTGGATGCCGTCAACGTCCTTGCGGTAGTCAATGATGTTAATGACCTTTTGCTCATCGATATGCTTGGGCAAAGGCAGTTGCACGATAAAGCCGTCAACATCCGGGTCGTTGTTCAGGCCGCGGATGCAGTCAAGCAGTTGTTCTTCGGTAGTGTCCTCGTCCAGACGGATGAGCGACGACTTGAACCCGCACTTCTCGCAGGCGATTACTTTGTTCTTTACATAGGCTTCTGAGCCTCCGTCATGTCCCACCAGCACCGCTGCCAGGTGAGGACGCTTTTGCCCAGCTGCTATCATCTGCTCCACCTCGGCCTTGATCTCCTCCTTGATGGCAGCAGCAGTCATTTTTCCGTCTATTAATTTCATTATCGTCTCTTTATCAATTGTTTACTAATTGTCGCTTAAAATCAAGCCACAAAATTACTCATTTTTTGTGAATTAGGACGGCTTTACGGTCAACTTTTCAATAAAGCTGTTGGTTTTGTTGTTAAATGTTAGCACGGATAGTCCTCATTTTTTCACAATCCCACGAACAACTGGCCACCCCAACACTCCTTGTCGCCAGTCCACAATACAAGTGTCACCCACTTGGAGTGGATCATGGATGTCATCATCACTCATGACAAATGAACTGTTGTCGTCGGTATATTTCCATTCGACCCAGGCCCAGGTATTGTCTCCGTCAAAGGTTTTGTCGGTGATGATAGCCACTCGCTCACGTTGCACTGGTGTGATATAATAATTTGCCAAAATACTGAGGATAAACGGGAAAGCAATCATTGGTAGTATAGTGAACGGTCCGAGCCTGATGTATCCCTTTCCCTTCAAGAAAAAGCATAATCCGATAAAGACGAATATGATAATTATGCCTGGTACCGAATCAAATAAAAAATCATCTAAAAAATAAAAAAGTTTGGGCAGCTTCATCCATTGTGATAGTCCCATTGAAGCGAAGAATGCTATCCAGAATGCTAGTTGTAAAAGGATGCACCATCCAGGTTCATCGTCGTCCTGGGCTGTCACGTTAATACTCTCTTTTTCAACCGTTCTCGTGCTGGGGCATGATGTGTAACGAGTAGTCTTGTTCGTTAATTTGTAGTTAAGGGATTCGCTATCATCGTCAATGATATAGACTTGACCTTGATTGTCGACGGCTATAGCTTCATCTTCTGAGATTTTTTCATTCATGCATAACATGGCGTTAGCCGGAAGACCATAGCGGTTACAGTTGGTGTAGGCTATGACCGTTTGTTGGGCGTCGTAACAATCATTCAATTCCCATACTAAATATGTTAGGGTTTCAAGAGGCATTCTGCCGTGGAATGTAACCAGATATTCTTTATCTTCTTGCAACTCTTGAATAGAGGCACTATAGTCCAGTCCGTTGCCACTTTCCTCCAGGGCAAACTTGTTCATGTGCTCAATTAGTTGCTGGTAATCTAATCCTTGAACGTACAGTTTGCCATCGCTGATTAGATATTGCTCATTGTCGTTATTACTCATATCTATTTGAGTGTTAAGTTACACGGGATCAACGTCGTAGTAGAGGCGGACGGCCTTCATGCGGGCATCGGTGGCAATCATCTGCTCGTAAAGGTCGCGTAGGATTTTCTTGACCTTGACCATCGAGGCAATGGTTTCTATCTTGAGTGTGATTTGGCGGATGTATAGGTTCTGCACCCTGGCTACAAAAGGAGCCATGGGACCTAAAACTCGTGCCCCGAACACTTGTCGCAGCAAGCCGCTATAGCGCACGGCGAGTTCGCCCACTGTCACGTCATCGCGGTGCTTGAGGTAGATGTTGATGACCTTGGTGAAAGGCGGGTAGCCAAACTGTCGACGGTCGGCCAACTCGTGCTGATAGAAACCCTCGTAGTCATGAGCTTGCACAAACTTGATGACATCATGGTTGGGCTGGCTGGTCTGGATGATGACCTGTCCTTGCTTGTGGGCACGACCTGCACGGCCCGACACCTGCTCCAGCATGTCGAAGGCGCGCTCGTGACTCCTGAAATCCGGGAAGTTGATCATCGTGTCGGCATTGAGGATGCCCACGATGCTCACGGCGTCAAAGTCTAGCCCCTTGGTCACCATCTGGGTGCCCACGAGGATGTTGGTGCGGTGGTTGGAAAACTCGTCGATGATGCGGTCATAGCTGTTCTTGCTGCGTGTGGTGTCCAGGTCCATGCGCGAGATTTTTTCTCCAGGGAAGACGGCTTCGATGTCGTCCTCGATGCGTTCGGTACCGTAGCCCACAATCTCGATGCCCGGCAATTGGCAGGCAGGACACAAGTCGGGTAGGGGGATGGTGTAGCCGCAATAGTGGCACACCAGGCTGCGGCTATGCTTGTGGTAGGTGAGCGACACGTCGCAATGTTCGCACTTGGGCACCCAGCCACACTCCTTGCAGCACACCATCGGCGCATAGCCGCGGCGGTTCTGGAACAGGATGACCTGCTCGCCATCCTGCAGCGCTTTGCGGCAGTTGGCAATGAGCTCGTTGCTGAATAGGCCGTTCATTTCTCGGCGCTTGCGGGCATCAAGGGTGTCGATGATTTTGACGTTTGGCATCTGGATGTCGCCGTAACGTGTCATCAGTTTGACAAGGCCGTAACGTCCTTCCAGGGCCATGTGATAGACCTCGATGGCTGGCGTCGCCGACCCTAGCACGGTTTTGGCTCCGTGCATCTGGGCCAGTACGAGGGCGGCATTGCGACCGTTATAGCGTGGTGCGGGATCCTGCTGCTTGTAGCTGCTGTCATGTTCCTCATCGACAATGACTAGACCCAGGTTGGAATAGGGGAGAAAGACCGAGGATCGCACGCCGATGACGACGCAGGGTTCACTGCTGCTCAACAGTCGTTTCCAGATATCCACGCGCTCGTTATCGCTGAACTTGGAGTGATAGATGAGCAATTTGTCGCCGAAGACGCGTCTCAACCGCCGTGTCAATTGGGTCGTCAATGCGATCTCGGGCACAAGGTATAGCACTTGTTTGCCCAATTTCAAGGCATCGTTGATCAGGTGCATATAGACTGACGTCTTGCCGCTGCTGGTCACGCCGTGCAGCAATGTGATGGGGTGCTCTCGCATTGACTGGTGGATTTCTTTGTAAGCGCGCTGCTGGTCTTCGCTCAATGTCGGCGGTTCTTCCAGCACGCTGCCCAGCTCGGCAAAGCGGTTGATTTCCTTTTTATAGATTTCAAACAGTCCGCGTTTGACCGCTTCGTGCAACACGGCTCCGCTCACGCCTGCACGTTTCAGCAGGTTATCCTTGCTCACTTCCTTGATTGCCCCACTCTGCAGCCAGCGCGACATGTCCAGATAGGCCAGCAGCAGGGCTTCCTGCTTGGGCGCCCGCTTGAGTTGGTCAAAGTATTGATGCAGGGTTTGCTCGTCATTGCGTGCCACTGTCAGGCGTACACAGGACTCAGTTTTAGGGCGATAATTGTCAATGACGCGCTCGCTCACGTGCAGGGCATCCATGTCCAACAAGTGGCTGACATTTCGTTCTACGGTCTTGAATCCGGTTGCGCGTGCAATTTCGGCAATCTGAACGCGACCACGTTGGGCTGTAAAGTCCAGGATGACTCGTTCGCGGTCTGACAGTTGGCCGGGCTCGCTTTCCTCAAAGTCTGGGTTAATGCTGATCGTGGTCTCGCTCTCTACTTTGAGACCCGAGGGAACTGCTGCTTTATAGACCTCGCCTGTCGAACACAGATAGTAGTTGGCTATCCATTGCCAGAAGTCCAATTGAGGATGCCTCACGATGGGCTTGTCGTCGAGGGCTCCCAAAATCTCTTTCACGTCATACCCTTTAGGTTCCCGGTCATGCAATGACATGACGATGGCGGTAAAGATTTTCTTGCGCCCAAAGGGCACTAAAACACGCATGCCGATGGATAGCCGCATCCCGTCAGGAATGCGGTAAGTATAGGTGCCGGGAAGGGCTAACGGCAGCAATGTTTCGGCAAAAGCAGGCATATAATCTATATCTAAATAATTACTTTAATAATTAGTAATTAAATTACTGACCAGCAAACAAATAATAGAAAACTATATAATATTTATATTTTTACTTTAATTTTTATTATGTAATCTATTGTATTATATAAGATTAAGAATTATTTATCAAGATATTTCTGATATATGCGTTTTTCCTTCTCGGCGGTTGCCGTCCAGCTGACTTCGGGGGGTAGTTGCTGGTCGATGCCGCCACCCAATAATGCTACTGCACGATCGGTGAAACGGTCCACAAAATGATCTCCCAAGTCGATGGCGTTTTCGCGGCCGACAGCCTCGGCGGTGCCGATGACGTTGGTGGCGACAACATGGGCTCCGCACGACAGGGCCTCGATGACCACCAGGGGCAGACCCTCAAGGCTGCTGGGCAGTACGAGCAGGTCAACGCAGTTGAGCATGTCGGGGATCTCTTCGTGCGGCACCCTGCCGGTAAACAGGCAATCGATACCTTTGTCTTTCATCATCTGGGCTGTTTCTTCGAGCTGGAAGCCAAGGCCGATGGCCCAGAATACGAGATTCTGGCCATATTTGCGCTGGATTTCGCTATAGATTTCAGGCAGGAGTGTCACGTTTTTCACTGGCTCGAAGCGGCCCAGATAAGCGACGACCTTTTTGCCATCAGGAATCTTGTAATACTTGCGCAACTCGTTGCGGCGGGCATCGCTGTAACGGTGAAATTCGGCGCTGGCGCCATTGAGTAGGACCTCGGCAGGGAAACCGTCGGTGAGGTCGGCATGGGCTCTGTCGAGCAGTCCCTGACTGACGAAGAAGTTGCAGTCGGCCTGATGTAATAGCTTGATTGTCATTTCTTTGATCATCGGGTCACGGGGCGGTTCGGTGTATATGGTGGCGCCATGCCAGGTAATGAAGCAAGGGATGTGAAGGTTCTGCTGGGCAAACACGGCGGCATGGCCTGCCATACGGTCATGGGCGCTGACGAGGTCATAGCCGCGCATCTCCCAACCCAGGCGGTGGAGGCGGCGCATCAGGGCCTTGGGCGGTTTGTGGAAGAAGCGGTGCATGATCACATCGCTCCACCTGCGGCGGAACCAAGTGATGTGTACCTTCATGCCCAGGTCCTCGATCTCGTCGGGGCGTGCCTCTAGTTTGGGGCTACTGCGAAAAAGCCTCATCAGCCAGCCGTCATAGAGCTGGAACATGTGGACATCCACTTTGTAGTCAGGCGCTGCTTGCTGAAGGTGCTTGGCGCGGTTGAGCACGGCATTGAACACCCCGAGCCTCCAATTGATGTCGCCTTCGAATAATACCGCAATATGTTTCATAAGCGTATCCTGTGTTTTTTACCAAGCAAATTTACACTTTTTTTCTCATGCGTGCAACACCGGCACCAAAATAGTCATAAATGGAATAAAAAAGAAGGCCGAGCTTGTCGCTTGACCTCCTGTCTAGTAGCGGGAGCCAGACTCGAACTGACGACCTTTGGGTTATGAGCCCAACGAGCTGCCACTGCTCCATCCCGCAATTTGCGAGTGCAAAATTACTACATATTCTTGACCCGACAAGCGATGATGCCCAAAAAAATGTGTTTTTTAACATATTTTTACTGAAAACGGTAGTGTTTTCGGTCAAAAAGACCCGTTGCGAAGGTCCAAATCTATTGGAAAACTCCACAACGGGTGATGTTAAACTATCGTTGAAAACCGGAATTTAAAGGCCGATTTTCTTAAAGAAGTCGTTGCCCTTGTTGTCCACGAGGATGAACGCGGGGAAGTCCACGACGCGGATTTTCCACACGGCTTCCATGCCCAGCTCGGGATATTCGACACACTCAATGCTCTTGATGCTCTCCTGGGAAAGGATGGCTGCGGGGCCGCCGATGCTGCCCAGGTAGAAACCGCCGTGCTTCTTGCAGGCGTCGGTCACTTCCTGGCTGCGGTTGCCCTTGGCAATCATCACCATGCTGCCGCCCAGGCTCTGGAACAGGTCAACATAGGGATCCATGCGGTTGGCGGTCGTCGGGCCCATCGAGCCGCAGGGCATGCCTTGCGGGGTCTTGGCGGGGCCAGCATAGAGCACGGGGTGATCCTTGATGTACTGGGGGATACCGTCACCACGGTCATAGCGCTCTTTCCACTTGGCGTGGGCGATGTCGCGGCCGACAATGATGGTGCCGCTCAGCGAAACGCGGGTCGATACGGGATACTTGTCGAGGATGGCTAGTGTCTCGCTCATGGGGCGGTCCAGGTCGATCTTGATGCCGTCGCCCTCGCCAGCCTGGCGAAGTTCCTCGGGAATCAGCTCGGTGGGCTTGTCGTCGAGTTTCTCGATCCACACGCCGTCCTTGTTGATCTTTGCCTTGATGTTGCGGTCGGCACTGCAGCTGACGCCCAGGCCAATGGGGCAAGATGCGCCGTGACGAGGCAGGCGGACGATGCGCACGTCGTGTGCCATATACTTGCCGCCGAACTGGGCACCCAAGCCGATCTTGTAGGCTTCCTCGAGTACTTGCTTCTCAAGTTCCACGTCGCGGAAGGCGCGACCCGTCTCGTCACCCGTGGTAGGCAGGTTGTCATAGTAGTGGGTCGATGCCAATTTCACCGTGAGCAGGTTCTTCTCGGCGCTTGTGCCGCCGATGACAAAGGCGATGTGATAGGGCGGGCAGGCTGCCGTGCCCAGGGTGCGCATCTTGTCAACAAGGAAAGGCACCAGGGTGCCGGGGTTGAGGACGGCCTTGGTCATCTGGTACAGGTAGGTCTTGTTAGCGCTGCCGCCACCCTTGGTGACGCACAGGAAGTGGTACTCCATGCCCTCGGCACATTCCAGGTCGATCTGGGCAGGCAGGTTGCAGCGGGTGTTCACTTCCTCATACATGCTCAGGGGCGCATTCTGGGAGTAGCGCAGGTTCTCCTGGGTGTAGGTGTTATAGACACCGCGGGCGAGCGCCTCCTCGTCACAGAATCCGGTCCACACCTGCTGGCCCTTCTCGCCATGAATGATGGCGGTGCCGGTGTCCTGGCACAGGGGGAGCTGACCCTTGGCGGCGACTTCGGCATTGCGCAGGAAGGTCAGCGCCACATACTTGTCGTTGTCACTGGCCTCGGGGTCGTGAAGGATCTTGGCAACCTGCTCATTATGAGAGCGTCGCAACAGGAAGTTCACGTCGCGGAAAGCCTGCTGAGCGAGCATCGTCAGAGCCTCGGGCTCAATCTTGAGGATGGGTTTGCCTTCAAACTCACCCACAGACACGTAGTCGCTGGTCAGTTTGTAGTATTCGGTTTCATCTTTGCCCAGCTGGAACATGGGCGCATAGCGGAATTCGGGATTGTTTGCCATAAATTCGTTTTAGAGTTATTGTTGATGATAATAGTTATAATGCTGCAAAGGTAATGCTTTTTGCTCACATGTCAAAGCCTAGGCGCTTGAAGTCGTCGGGCAGGGGAGCGGTGATGTCAATTTCCTTGCCACTGACGGGGTGGATGAAGCGGATGCGGTGGGCTTGTAGTGAGATGCCGCCGTCGGGGTTGCTGCGTGGCGCGCCATATTTGAGGTCGCCCTTGATGGGGCAGCCGATGGCGGCCAACTGTGCCCTGATCTGATGCTTGCGCCCGGTAATGAGGTCCACCTCCAGCAGCCAGTAACGCTGGCTGGCGGCAATGATGTGGTAGTTGAGCACTGCTTTCTGATGGCCCTCTCGTGGCACGATGCTCACGTGGGTCTTATTGTTTTGCTCCACACTCTTGAGGTAATGGGTGAGTGTGTCCTCGGCCTTGGGTGGTTGGTTGCCGACCACCGCCCAATAGGTCTTGTGGACTTCGCCCTTGCGGAACAACTCGTTCATGCGTGAGAGTCCCTTGCTGGTTTTTGCCATCACCACAAGGCCGCATGTGGGCCTGTCGATGCGGTGGGTCACGCCCAGGAACACATTGCCGGGCTTGTCATATTTCTCCTTGATCCACGCCTTCACCGAGTCGATGAGCGTGGGGTCGCCGGTGCGGTCGCCCTGCACCAGCTCGCCAGCGCTCTTGTTGACGATGATGATGTGGTTGTCGTCATAAACTACTTCCATTCCATTCTCCCGTCGCCCTTGATGGCGAGCGGTAGCGCAAAGTTACATTTTTTCTTGCAATTCTCCTCCTAGGGATGGGCTAAATGACTATATTTAGGCATCAAGTAATTGATTAACAGTAATTTAGAAAAATTGTTCAAAAATGCCCTGTTTCCATTGTAGTTAACTATTTGATAATAAAACAGTTGAGATAGATGTTCAAACAAAATGACAAAAAAAATTTAAATCTTTTAGACAGAATTACATTATATATAAAAAAAAACACTAATTTTGCAAGTCCTGTCTTTTATAGATGTGGAGTTAAGAAACTGAAGAAACTGTAGATTGGCGATCCCATATTGGGGGGATTGTGGATAAAGGTCTCGTAATGGCCTGAATTGTTGCGGTTTAGGCCGTAGAGTTTTAAGTTTTGAAGCCGAATGGAAATAGGGGACAGGAAACCACAGATAAAGTAAACTTATAAAACATTAATAATTAATTAATTAAACTAAAATTTATGAGTCTTAAACATTTACTCTTGTTCCTTGCCATGGCACTCGCCACGCTTGGTGTTACCGCCCAAGTAAGTGGTACGGTCTATGACGAGAACAATGAACCGGTCATCGGTGCATCAGTCGTTCAGCAGAGCAATCCCAAGAACGGCGTCGCTACCGACTTTGACGGTCATTTCACATTGAATGTGCCCGCAGGCACAAAGATTAAAGTCACCTATGTAGGCTATGAAGATGCCATTGTCAACGCTAAGGCTGGCATGACCATTGTTCTGAAGCCCAAAGGTGAGATGCTTAATGAAGTCGTTGTAACCGGTTACCAGAAGGTGGACAAGCGACTCTTTACCGGTGCTACCCAGAGCGTCGACGCCGAGAAAACAAAACTCTCGGGTGTTGCCGACGTCAGCCGTGGTCTTGAAGGCCGCGTCTCGGGTGTGCAGGTACAGAACGTGTCCGGTACCTTCGGTACTGCACCCAAGATCCGCGTGCGCGGTGCTACCTCTATCTACGGTAGCTCCAAGCCCCTGTGGGTTGTGGATGGTGTGATCCTGGAAGACAACGTGGACATCAGCGCCGACGACCTCTCGTCTGGTGATGCTACCACGCTGATCGCCTCGGCTGTCGCTGGTCTTAATGCCGACGATATCGAGAGCTTCCAGATTCTGAAGGATGGTTCAGCAACCTCCATCTACGGTGCTAAGGCTAACGCTGGTGTGATTGTAATTACAACCAAGACTGGTCGCAAGGGTACTTCCTCTATCAACTACACTGGTGAGTTCACCTATCGTCTGAAACCCAACTACCGCGATTTCAATATCTGCAACTCTCAGGAGCAGATGAGTATCTTGCGTGAGATGGAACAGAAGGGCTGGCTCGAGTATGCCAACCTGGTGAACAGCACCACCTCTGGTATCTATGGTCAGATGTACACGCTGATGGATACCTACGATCCGATTACCGGAACCTACGGTCTTCCCAATACGCAGAATGCCCGCAACCAATATCTGCGTGAGGCCGAGCTTCGCAATACTGACTGGTTTGACCTGTTGTTCAACAACAACGTGATGCAGAACCACGCCGTGAGCATCTCCGGTGGTACTGACAAGGGTTCGTTCTACACCTCTGCTTCGGTGATGAGCGATCCGGGATGGTACAAGAGCAGTCGTGTCGAGCGCTACACCTTCAACGCCAACGCTATCTACAACCTGACCGACAAGATCAGGATCAAGATCCTGAACAGCAACAGCTACCGTGACCAGAAGGCTCCCGGTACCTTGAGCCAGAACGTGGACGTTGTTTATGGTGAGGTTAAGCGTGACTTCGACATCAACCCCTACAGCTTCGCGCTGAATACCGCGCGCACCCTTGACCCCAACAGGCGTTATGTGCGCAACTACACTAGCTTCAATATCTTTGATGAGTTGGAGACCAACTACATCGATGTTGATGTGACCGACCTGAAGTTCCAGGGCGAGTTGAACATCAAGCCCATCCTCAAGCAGGATCAGTCGCTGGAGTTCAACTTCCTCGGTTCGATGCGCTCGGTGAACTCTGAGCAGAACCACTACGTCCTTGAGAGAAGTAACCAGGCCAACGCCTACCGTGCCGGTATCATTCCCGAGAACGCTTCAATCCGTGCATCCAATACCTACCTCTACACTGATATCGACGTGCCCAACGCACTGCCCGAGTCGGTAATGAAGGAAGGTGGTATGCTCTTCTTCTCCAAGAACAGCCTGAGGACCTTCGACTTCCGTGCTACCGGTCAGTATCAGAAGGACTTCAATAATGGCCAACACCTGATCAACCTGTATGCTGGTATGGAAGCTAGCCGCGTTGATCGTTTCTACGAGAACTTCGAGGGCTGGGGTGTTGTTTATGACAACGGTAACATCCCCTCGTTGAACTACAAGCTCTTCAAGCAGATGCAGGAAGAGAATGGTGCTTACTACAGCATCGGTAACACCCATCGTCGCAACCAGGCCTACTTCGCCGTTGCCAACTATGCATTGCTGGGCCGTTACATCTTGAACGGTACCGTTCGCTATGAGGGTTCTAACCTGATGGGTAAGACCGACCAGAGCCGCTGGCTCCCCACCTGGAACATCTCGGCTGCATGGAACATCCATGACGAGCCCTTCTTCCAGAATATGGCTTTGAGCAAGAAGGCTCTGACCTATGCTAAGCTGCGTCTGAGCTACTCGCTGACTGGTGAGAGTGGTCCTTCGGGCTATGCCAATGCTGAGGCACTCTATTATCCCACTCGTCCCTGGCGCCAGGAGATTGATGCTATGGAGATGGGTCTCTACCTGGCTGGTCTGGGTAACAGCGACCTGACCTATGAGAAGAAGCACGAGTTTGACCTCGGTCTTGACCTCGGTTTCCTCTACAACCGCATCAACCTGGTATTTGACTGGTACTTCCGTAACAACTTCGACCTGATCGGTCTGATCCGTACCGAGGGTGTCGGCGGTTTCACCACCAAGTATGGTAACGTCGCCGAGATGAAGTCACATGGTGTCGAGTTCACCATTTCTTCACGCAACATCGAGAATCCTGGTGGTTTCAATTGGAGCACCGACTGGACATTCTCCTATGCTGTGACCAAGATTACCAAACTGCAGTCACGTTCACGCGTTATCGACCTCGTGACCGGTGGCGGTTTCCCCTTGGTGGATTATCCGCACCGTGCCATCTTCTCGATTCCGTTCGCAGGTCTTGACAGCCACGGTCTGCCTCTCGTTTATGACGAGTCGAACCAGATTTCTAACGTCGGTGTCAACTTCCAGGAATATGAGAACCTTGGCTTCCTCAAGTATGAGGGTCCCGTTGATCCCACTATCACCGGTGGTCTGGGCAACAACTTTGACTTCAAGGGTTTCCACCTGAATGTCTTCATGACCTACTCGTTTGGCAACAAGCTGCGTCTTGATCCTGTCTTCTCGGCTGGTTACAGTGACCTGACCTCCTTCACCAAGGACTTCAAGAACCGTTGGGCTCTGCCCGGTGATGAGGCTCTCACCGAGATTCCCGCCATCGCATCGCGTCGTCAGGCTTACTCTAACGACTACCTGAGCATGGCCTATAACGCCTACAACTACAGCACCGCTCGCATTGCCGATGGTGGCTTCATCCGCCTGAAAGAGGTTTCGCTGACCTACGACATTCCCAGGTCGCTGATCTCTCACCTGCGCTTGAGCACCGCTTCGGTTAAGCTGGCTGCCACCAACATCTGCCTGCTCTATGCCGACAAGAAGTTGAATGGTCAGGATCCCGAGTTCTTCAACAGTGGTGGTGTGGCTTCGCCCAACCCCAAGCAGTTCACCCTCACCGTACGTCTGGGTATGTAATTGATGTTACACATTATTTATATATATAGTATACAATTATGAAATTACGATATAAAATCTTATTCATGGCAGTGGCGCTGATCGGACTCAGCTCCTGTAAGGACTTCCTTGACAAGGTGCCCGATACACGTGTCTATCTGGTGAACCTGGACCAGTTGCAGCAATTGCTCGTCACGGGTTATATGGATTCTAACTACGCCCTCGTGGGTGAGTTGTCAAGTGACAACGTTATCGATAATAACTCTCCCAGCAAGATGAAGGGTTCTGAGGGCGTGCGTTACCACCTCGGCTTCTACAGTCAGGCCGACGAGCAGGTCTTCGCTTGGGATGATGTTGACCTTGACATCTCCAGCAGCGACACTCCTTCGGGTGTGTGGAACTCATGCTATGGCGCTATTGCTTGTGCCAACGCTGTGTTGAAGAAGGCTGCCGAGTTTGAGGAGACTGGCATGATCGAGGATGTACCGATGACGCCCGCCGAGCAGAATCGTCTCAATGCCATCAAGGGTGAGGCCTACATGATTCGTGCTTATCACCACTTCATCCTGGCCGAGATCTTCTGTATGCCTTATCGTGGTGCCAGCCTCAGCGCTCAGCTGCCCGGCATCCCCTATACTACCGAACCCGAGACGACCCTCGATCCCAAGTATGATCGTGGTACCCTCCAGGAGACCTACGACAAGATTGAGGCCGACCTCAAGTTGGGTCTGCAGTTTATCACCGAGGACTATTATCAGGTTCCCAAGTATCACTTCAACATCGCTTCGTCCAACGCTTTTGC
Source organism: Sodaliphilus sp. (assembly GCA_045114065.1). GTDB lineage: Bacteria > Bacteroidota > Bacteroidia > Bacteroidales > Muribaculaceae > Sodaliphilus. The sequence goes on along the minus strand of JBGUJU010000026.1, from coordinate 19,070 downwards.
AGCACGTTTCTATCTGGCAAAGCGTGAGTATGAGAAGGTCGTTGAATATGCTACTGCTGCTTTCAAGGGCAATGACCCCGCCACCATGTTGAATGATGGCTGGTGGCAGGAAGACTTCTACTACATCAGTGATATCGGTCGTTACTTCACCAGTATCGAGCGTCCCAGCAACTTCCAGCTGTTTACCAACTATAGCACCTGGTGGCGTCGCTTCCTGGGCTACCGTTTCACCTGTAACCGTGAGGCTAAGCGTGCTACCATTCAGGGTCCCGGCCCGTCATGGGAGCGCTGCCAGTACCAGAACACCAAGACCAAGGAGAAATTCGCTATGATGCCTTGCTTCAATGGCGTCTGCGGTAGTGCCGGTGGTCAGGAGTACGGTGCTTACTATGCTGGTAACTGCTTCGAGCAGTTCGAGTACACCGACAAGATTTCGGGTATCGGCTATTGCCACGAGATTCGTCCCGAGTTCACCAGTGAGGAGACCCTCCTGATGCGTGCCGAGGCTAACTTGTTCCTGGGTAACATCGATGCCGCTTTTGATGACCTGTATCTCTGGAATCAGGAGCACCTGTCGCCCAAGGAGAGTGACCGCTATAATCACGTTGAACTGACCAAGGATCAGATCCTGAACTTCTACGGTTGCTACGATGATCCCGACCGTACCGACCCCGGTTACGGTATCGTGATGAAGTTCCATATTGACGAGGTTTGTCCCAGTGACAAGTACCACATGACCGATGAGATCGAGCCTTACATGCAGTGCGTTCAGCACTTCCGCCGCATCCAGCTCGTTCACATGGGTAACCGTTGGTTCGACATCAAGCGCTTTGGCTTCACTATCAAGCACTACATGGGTATCAGCGATGAGCTCACCCTTGACGTACTTGACCCGCGTTATGCCATCCAGATTCCTAACGAGGTAATCGGTGCAGGTCTCGAGCCCAACCCGCGCGTGACCAATAGGGCAGAGAACAGCTATGTTGTCAATAGCAGTGAGAATGTACGTGTTTCTGATTAAATCTCATTAAATGACTATGAAAAAGATTCAATATTATATTTCTGCATTATTGCTCGTGGCAGTAGCGGCCATGTCGCTCTCCTCGTGCAGTGAGGACAAGCTGGGGCCCACCATCTTCCCTGACGTTGATGAGACGCTCGATCCCTCGTCCTATACTTACAAGCTCGATAAATTCCTCAAGGTGAATTATCTTGATAAGTATAACTTGACGTTCCTGTACAAGATGCCGGACATCAGCACCAACATGAACTACAACCTGGTGCCTGCAACCTACGAGAACTCCATTGACCTGGCTGTTCTGTGCAAGTACTTGTGGTTTGATGTATATGACAAGGTGGGTGGCGAAGACTTCCTCAAGACTTATGGTCCCCGCATTATCCTGCTCATCGGCTCACCGGCCTACAACCCGACTTCGGGTACCGAGATAGTCGGTCTTGCCGAGGGTGGTATCAAGGTGTCGTTGTTCAAGGTCAATGCTATGCGCATCGACAACTTTGAGATGATGAATGAGTACTACTTCAAGACCATGCACCATGAGTTTGCTCACATCCTTCACCAGACCAAGACCTATCCCAACGAGTTCAATACCATCTCTATCGGTCACTATGACAGCAACAACTGGCAGGACCGTAGCGAGGGTCAGGTCGCTTCTCTGGGCTTTGTGACGACTTATGCTTCTAGTGAGTTCCGTGAGGACTTCGCCGAGACGATTGCTAACTTCATCGTTAAGACCGACGCCCAGTGGAACCGCATTCTCGACCTCGCCAGCCGTGGCTGGGCATCGGGTGATGAGGATGATGTGACCAGTGAGTTCTACTGCTATTACTACTATCCCGACAATGATCCCAATGCCGACATCGTTTACGTCAGCGAGTATAATGTGTTTACCGAGGTTGACGAGGATGGTACCATACACAAGTACTGGCGCCTCAACAAGGACAAGCAGGGTAACCGCATCGTGGTCTATGACGTAGAGGATAAGGACGAGATCGATGGCGTAGAGGCCATCAATACCAAGGTGCAGATTGCTCGCACATGGCTCAAGGAAGCTTGGGGCATTGACCTGGACGCTCTGCGTGAAGAGGTACAGTATCGTCAGACTCACTATGACATCAACGAGTTGCGTAAGCAGGTTACTGAAATTCAATAATGTGTTCCACCTTTAATCACGAAGAAAAGAAAATGAAGAAGTTTTTAAATATTTCTCTCTTGTCGCTCGTTGCTCTGTCCTCGCTCATGCTGGGATCCTGCAAGAACGAAGTTGATGAAATCTTTGACGAAGACGCCGTTGCACGCCTGGCTAAGGCACAAGCCGAGTACATCGACATCCTTACCAGCAATGGCGGCAAGTGGCAGATGGAATACTATGCCAACAGTAATGAGCCTGGTTACGTCTATCTGATGACCTTCCGCAACGACGGTTCGGTGACGATCTCAGGTAAGAACAAGTGGATCGGCAATCTTACGGGTGAGCCCGGCAACACTCCCGTCTATGGTAGCCAGACTTCTCTGTGGGAAGTGATTACCGACAACGGTCCCGTGCTCTCGTTCAACAGTTTCAACAAGTTTTTCCACTTGTTTGCTGATCCCGAGGATATTCCCAGTCTGGACACCGAGGACACCGACGAGACCGGTTACGGTCACGAGGGTGACTATGAGTTTGACCTGATGAGCTATTCTAACGATACGCTCTACATCACTGGCAAGAAGTATGGCATTGACATGATCATGACGCGTGTCAATGGCAGTGTTGACGACCAAGTCTATATGGATGAGGTAGTTGCTATGGCCGATTCGTTCTTCAACAGCAAGATTCCTCAGGTTTATATCAATCTGCCGAATGATACCCGCTGGATTGTCAAGAATGGTGCTACGAGCATCTTGAAGATCTTCCGTGAGGGTGCCGACGAGATCTCTACTGCCGAGACCCACAACGTCATTATCACGCATGACGGACTCTCGTTCATGAACCCCATCACCCTGGATGGCTATGTGATCAAGAGCTTCATCCGTCAGGCCGACGGTTCCCTGTTGTGCCGTGAGGACAATACCACGACGATCACCGCCGATGATCTGAACCGCGTCTTTACCACACCCACGTTCGTGTGGAAGGGTGATACGACCCAGATGGGTGGAGCATTTGTTCAGGAGGTCAACTCGTTGAAGAATGAGTTGAACGACTATGGCAAACGCAAACTCTCATCTATCCAGATTTCCTACAACGCTGATCTGGATCAGTATCAAGTAGCTTTCGGTTGCTTGTATCAGAAGAGGACGTTCTATCCCACATTCTATATGACTTACGAGTTGGTGGGTGAGAACCAGATCAAGTTCCACTACACTGGTCAGGGTAATGATGCTAGTACTGTTTATGCCGAGAAGTGCCCGTCATTTATCTCCTACATGAATAGTATGAGCACGACGTTCACTTTGGCAACCAGTTCGCTGTTGGCACCTGTCGATATGAAGCTGGTAGATGGTTCAAATTATACCTATTGGATCCTCTGATGACTGAATGACTGACCGGGGCATTGCCCCATGGCTGATGCCCCGGTTATTATAATTTAGAAAACAAATAACTTTTATTATTATAATCTATTCTTAATGTTAAGTATGAAAAAGATTTTACTTTTAGCTGTAGCCGCACTGATGGTGACGACTGCCAATGCGCAAACCAAGCGCTCTGAGACTGCTGTTACTGCACCTGCTCGTCCGCAGATGCAGGTTGTAAAACCCCAGGTGCTGACCAAGGAAGCACAGAAGCGCCTGCCCGGTACCCCCGTTATTAAGGCTCCCAAGAAGGCCGCCAATATCGACATCTGGTATCGTCGTCCTGCTGGTGCTTTCCCCGCATCAATCGTTGTTGAGGATGGTGCTTATAGTGGTGTACTCTATGCTCCTTACCTCGCCATGACTCCCTATGTAGACTACACGTTTACTGGTATGGCCGATGGTCAGGATCCCGCATCCACCTATGAGTGGGATGTTAATTTCTGGGACATGAGCGACGAGACCGCCGAGGAGGCAATTTGGGAAACTGTTCCCGGTATGGGTGAGAGCGGAATGGATCTCACTTGGCAGTGGAGCTATGAGACCGCCGACGTGCCCATCTTCTATGTCTATGAGCCTGACAACTTCCACATGTTCCAGCTCAAGGGTTATGATATGGGTGGTACCGATGCTGCTCCTATTATCGAGGCTGAGTATACTCAGACCATCCTGTCTGTTCCCAGCACGATGGAGATTTGGGATCGTGATTACCTGAAGTCAAGTAAGAACTTCTGCTGGGGTGGTCGCTATGGCACCGAGAGCGCTCCGTTCATCACCTACACTGGCGCTGAGCCCAATGGCGCTGGTTACTGGTTCGGTACCAACGGCTTCCACAATGTTGCCCAGCCCCGTTACTTCGTGGATGGTCTTGCCCAGGCTTTTGAGAAGCCCACTAGCCCCTATCTGCTGAAGAATGTATCTGTTATGACTTCTGCCCTCGAGGTTACTGCTCCCGTGGAAATGCAGTGCCGCATCTACAAGCTGGATGAGATTCCCGCTTATGTAAATGATACGACATCGGCTATCCTTCCCGAGGAGCCCGGTGAGCTTATCGCTATGGGTAAGGCCACTGTTACTCCCGAGACCGAGGCTACGACTGGTGGCCTGGTAGTCTTCACCCTCTATGGTGAGGAGGATGGTCTGCAGTATGACATTACTCCGACGATCGACTGCGCTATCCTCGTGGTTATCGACGGTTACAATGATCCTGGAATGGAGAACCTGAAAGAGTTCTCGGCTATGATCTGCACCGATGATCAGGTTGATGAGGGCTTTGGTGAGCTGGCCTACCTGAAGTTCGCTTGGGCAGATGATGAGGGTCAACCTGATTCCTATCGTTGGGAAGGTCTTAATGGTTTCTTCTCTGGCGGTAGCATGATGACTGGTTTCTCTGTCTTCCTGAGCACCGAGAACCCCTATCTGACCTACAACTACAATGCTGAGGATGGCGAGTACCTCTTCCCCAACGAGGGTGGTCTGATGGAGAAGCAATTCGGTGACTATACCACCAGGAGCATTGAGTTCTGGTCATGGGTTCCCAGCGCCGATGATGGTTGGTATGTATTCCTCAACAATGGTGATGAGGTGCCCGATTGGCTGAGCATTGAGCTCACCGACATCGCAAGCAGCACTGGCGCATTCTCCGGCCTTGTTAATGCCGAGGTTGTTGCCGAGCCTCTGCCCGAGGGCGTAAGCTATCGTGAGGCTATCGTTCGCTTCGAGATTCCTGGCAACTACTTGGATTACAAGTTCATGCAGGGCAAGAAGGAAGACTTCGACAGGGCTGACGTGAACCGCGACGGTGAGGTAACTGTAGCCGACGTTGACGTTGTGATCAACATGATCATGAACGGCAATCAGGATCCTATCGGTGATGTTAATGCCGATGGTGAGGTAACTGTTGCCGACGTTGATGCTATTATCAACAGAATTCTCTCTAAGTAATCTTCTGTTGTGAAGCAAGTAAAAATAGATATTACAGTTTCTTAACATAATCATCTATTACCCGATGAGACGGGGAGCCTGCTAGAAGGCTTCCCGTCTTCTTTGTTATAATGATTCTAGATGGGTGAGAGATTTTGGATTTCTCGCTTTTTTTGTGTAATTTTGCAGGTATGAACGAGAAAAGTGGAGAGAAGGTGTTGAGGACGGTCCGTATTACTGCCATGCGTCAGACGGTTTATCGTGACTTGATGGAGCAGTTTGAAAACCCTATCCAGCATGCCTGTGACATCAGGGTGGGGCAGACGTTCATCTCAATCGATGGACAGCGGCCTGAGGGATTATGCGAGAGCGCATGGGAGTCCATGCGTCCCTTTGTCGAAGCCCTGGCACGTGGTGAGGGCAACTTCTATGACGGATGGATGCAGAACCCCTATTCGGCGATGATTTCCTGCAACGACGGCTTCCGCCCCGTCTCCTTCTACCTTGAAACGATCAGATAATCACTATAGTCACTATAATTACTATAGTCACTATATTTAATAATAAGAATCATGAACATTCAATCTGCCGAATTTCAAATCAGCAACAGCGACTACCGCAAGTGCCCTGACACCAAATTGCCCGAGTACGCATTTATCGGGCGCAGTAATGTGGGCAAATCGTCGCTCATCAATATGTTGACGGGTCGCAAAGCGCTTGCCAAGACCAGCGCCACGCCGGGCAAGACCATGCTCATCAACCACTTTATCATCAATGGTGAGTGGTATATCGTCGATCTGCCTGGATATGGCTATGCTAAGCGCAGCAAGGAGGATCGTGACAAGCTGTGGCGCATGATTCAGGGTTATGTCTTGGGTCGAGAGCAGATGACTAACCTCTTCGTCCTTGTGGACAGCCGCATCAAGCCGCAAAAAATTGACCTTGAGTTCATGGAGTGGCTCGGTGAGCATGGCGTGCCCTTCTCGATCGTGTTTACCAAGATGGACAAGCTAGGCAAGGTCGCTGGACCGTCTGCAGTAGCTGAATACAAGAAAGTCCTGCTCAAGACTTGGGAGGAACTGCCTCCAGTCTTCATGACATCGAGCGAGGATGCCCGTGGTCGTGACGAACTGCTGAACTACATCGCTTCCATCAACCAACAACTGAAACAACAATAGTATTTATAGCCACTATAGTCACTATAGTTACTATAGAGACTATAAAAATATTCCTGCAATGATGAAAAAGACATTAATTTTTCTGGCAGCGCTATCGCTTGCCATGACTGCTGTGGCTCAGAGCCATCTTGAAGTCAACTTGGCCGAAGGCTGGCAGTTCTCGCGTGATAAGGCTAACTGGCAGCAGGTGACTGTGCCCCACGATTGGGCAATTAGCGGCCCCTTTGACAAGAAATGGGACCTGCAGGTCGTCGCCATCAAGGAGAACGGCGAGGACGTTGCCACTGAGAAGTCGGGCCGCTCTGGCGCGCTCCCCTGGATTGGCAAGGGCTACTACAAGACCACGTTCACCGTGCCTCAAGGCTACGGCAATGCGAAACTCATCTTTGACGGCGCTATGGCAGACCCCTATGTCTATGTCAATGGCCAGCTTGCGGGGCATTGGGCCTATGGTTACAATGCCTTTATTGTCGATGTCACTCCTTTTGTTCATGCTGATGGTACCCCCAATATCCTTGAGGTCACTCTCGAGAATAAGGAGGAGAGCAACCGTTGGTATCCTGGTGGCGGCATTTACCGCCCTGTCAAATTGGTGATGACACAAGATAAGGATGCGGCACTCGACACGTGGGGCTTGTATGTGCGCACATTATGCATCGAGGGGGAGAAGGCTTCTCTTCAGGTTGAGCATCAGCTGGATGCTTCAACCGTCATCGACAATGACTTTGAATTGGAAATCTTGCTCACCGATGCTCGCGGAGTGAAGGTGCTCTCCAGCAAAACCCGCCCCGATGGCTTGGGACATTTCGCCGCACGCCTTGACGTGTATGCTCCCTCGCTGTGGTCGCCCGAGCGTCCTTATCTCTATAACATCACCGCCACATTGCGCCACAAGGGCATAGAGGTGGACTGCCAGAGCACCAAGTTCGGTATCCGCACGATATCCTTCAGCAAGGAGGGCGGATTTCAGCTCAACGGCATTCGCCGCAGCATCAAGGGCGTGTGCCTGCACCATGACCTTGGCCCGCTGGGTGCCGCCATCAACAAGACGGCGCTCATCCGCCAGATTGAGATGATGAAGGCCATGGGCGCCGATGCCATCCGTACGAGCCACAACATGCCCTCGACGATGCAGATGGAAATCTGCGACAGCCTGGGCATGATGGTCATGGCCGAGAGCTTTGACGGTTGGAAGGAGCCCAAGGTGCGCAACGGCTACGGCAGCTATTGGGACGAGTGGTGGCAGCAGGACATCCGCAACCTGGTGTTCAACCACCGCAACCATCCTAGCATCATCCTGTGGAGCGTGGGCAACGAGATTCCCGAGCAGTGGAAACCCGAGGGCGTGAAGCGTTACAAGGACCTCATCGCCCTGTGTCACCAGTATGATTCCAGCCGCATGGTGACCTGCGGCATGGACCAGGCCGACGGCGCAATTTACTGTGGCTTTGCTCAGGTGGCTGACGTCCCGGGCTATAATTACCGTCTACACAAGTATGAGGAAATGATCCAGCGTCTGCCGCAGGGCTTTATCCTGGGCAGCGAGACGGCCTCGACCGTGAGCTCACGCGGTCACTATTGTTTCCCTGACACCATCGCCACCAACAAGGCCTGGCCCGACGGCCAGTGCTCGGGCTATGATGTGGAGTACTGCTGGTGGAGCAACGTGCCCGACGATGACTGGAAGATGCAGGACGACTACGACTGGACAGTCGGCGAGTTCGTGTGGACAGGCTACGATTACCTGGGCGAACCGACGCCCTACGACGAATACTGGCCCTCGCGCAGCAGCTACTTTGGCATCTGCGACCTGGCGGGACTGCCTAAGGATCGCTACTACCTCTACCGCAGTCATTGGAATAAGAATGAGCATACCATCCACCTGCTGCCGCACTGGACGTGGCCCGACCGCAAGGGCAAGGTGACGCCGGTCTATTGCTATACCGACTATCCCACAGCCGAACTTTTTGTCAACGGCAAGAGCCAGGGCCGCATCACCAAGAATGATACCACTCGCCTGGACCGTTACCGCCTGCGCTGGCGCAATGTCATCTATCAGCCAGGCGAGTTAAAGGTAGTTGTCTATGATGAAAACGGCAACAAAGCAGGACAGCAGATTGTCCGCACTGCCGGCAAGCCCAAGCGCCTGCTGCTGGAGCCCGAACGCAAGACCATCAAGGCCGATGGCAACGACCTCGCCTATATTACCGTGAGCCTCGTCGATAAGAACGGCACCCTGTGCCCCGATGCCGCCAACCGCCTGCAATTCAGCGTGACTGGCGCTGGCACTTACAAGGCCGCGTGCAACGGCGATGCCACCTCGCTGGAGCCCTTCACCCAGCCGCAGATGAGCCTCTTCCACGGTCAGCTGGTAGTCGTTTGCCAAGCCGGTAAAACTCCTGGTGTGATGACCCTCACCGTCAAGGACCCCGCCACCGGCATCCACAACAGTGTCAAGATCAACGTGGAGTAGCATGGACTCAAACGAATATGCTCGGCTGAAAACGCTTGCCGACGCGGGTATCAATGACCACACCCGTGCACGCGAAGCCTACGAGGCCCTTTATCCGCTTTGGAAGCAAGGCCAACTGCCCGCTCGGTTAAATAATTCTTTCGCATGGGTCATCTACTACCATGTCCGTCATGAGCAGGCGACAATGCCTTCATTGGAGATGCGTCAGGCCTTGGCGGCCTATCTGTCGCTTGACAATGAGCGTCCGTCGCGTCTGCACTCGCGCATCCTGTTGATGGCGACGCGTCTCAAGGCGCGCGATGCCGAGTTCAAGTTCGGCAAGTTTTTCGAGATGTGGGGCATGGGCAACCTCACCGACGAGGACTGGCAGCAGGACAAGAAGGAGGGCAGGGAAGGCACCGTGACGTTTGTTTCGGTGGCCGAACATGCCATCCGCCTATATGCCAAAGAGTTGCATGATGCCCGGGCCAAGGAATTCAACCCTGGCTTTGAGCCTTTACTCGTCAAGGCCATTCAGCAATATCCCACACAGAGCCTGTACAAGTACTACCTTGCCCGCCTGTATGCCGCCTCTGGCCGAAAAGCCAAAGCGGTGAAGGCTTACAAGAAATTGGCGCTGATTACGGGACAGTCCTACATCTGGAGTGACCTCGCTGCTCTGCTGACAGACCCCGTCCAGCGCAAAGCCGCCCTGTGCAAAGCCTTGTTGCTGCAACGTGACGTGAACAAGACGGGACGGCTGCACCTGGGCCTCGCCCAACTGCTCATCAAGGAAAACAAGTTTCCCGAGGCGGCGTGCGAACTGCGCCAGTACTGTGACATCTACACCCGCAACGGCTGGCACTTGAGCGACTATTATCAGCGTCTGCGTCAGAGTGTTCCTGCCGACACGCAGACTGTCCGCGACAACCGGTCCCTCTATCAGGCTTCGCTTGCTGCCCTTGACGATTTCCTCTACAGCGACCTGCCAGAAGTGTCCCTGGCGCTCACCACCGAGTTCAAGGATCGTCGCGGCAATATGTCGGCACGGCTCGTGACCGACGATGGCAAGGCTGTCTTCCTGCCCGCATCACGCCTCTTGACCGATGCCCAAGGTGTGCGCGTCAGCCACTACCTCGCCCGCATCGTCAACCCCGACGACCGCCCCAAGGTCGTCACCCTCCGCCCCAAAGAATAAAGAACTAAATCATCTGAAAAGTCTGATTTATTTTGCCCGAAGATTACTATCTTTGCACGTAGATGAAAGAAATCTATCTTTTTAATCCGGAGCATGATTTGGCACTGGCACATGGGGCTCACAACTACACCGCACCGCCCTTTGCCCGGCAGTTCCGTCATGACCTGCGGCTACTTCCTGCTTGGGTTGCGCCCGCTGGCTCCTATATCGCCATCCCTGACGATTGCCCAATTGAAGAGGACCGCTGCTGGTTGCTTGACCATCATCTTGAGATAACACCTGTCACCATCAGCAAAATCGCTGAATTAGGCCCTTGCCGCATTCACCCGTGGGGCTGGGATGCCACGTTGCGGCACCAGTTGTTGCAAGCGGGCGTTTCTCCCGACAATCTGCCCACCGATGACCAATTGGATTGGATTCGTCGCTTGTCTCATCGTCGCACCAGCATTGCCATGCATCAGGCCTTGTGCGAGGCGTTCTCGCCCTGTCCCGTGGAACTGGATAACTACGATGATGTGATGGCGTTTGCGTCGTCCCATCCTGGCTGTTACTTGAAGATGCCGTGGTCAGGCAGTGGCAAGGGCATCTATCGCGTTATTGACCCGACGGGCGACAACCATGTGCCCCGATGGATAGAAGGTGCCTTGAACCGCCAGGGCTCACTCTTGTGCGAGGTGGGATTAGACAGGGTGCAGGACTTTGCCATCGAATGCAAGTGCCGTGATGGTCACGTGATGTTCATGGGCTATTCGGTCTTTGACAGTGACTTCCACAGCCAGTTCGGGACGGGTAGGGTAGCTCCGATGGAAGAACTGCACGAGTTCCTACTCGGGATGTGTCCCGATCTCGACCCCGTGATCGGTCAAGTCCTTATGGCCATAGATGACCTTATCGCACCGCACTATGATGGATACTTGGGCATCGACATGATGCTCTACTGGGATGAAAACGGCAAAATCGCTCTAAATCCTTGTGTGGAAGTCAACCTGCGCATGACCATGGGCATGGTCACCGCCGCCATGGGCAGCCGTCACGGCCTGCGTGGCAATTTCAAGATAGATAGCACCCCCAGCTATCAAGCCGTCCTCCTATAGTATCTATAATAACTATAGTATCTATTATCTAAAATCTCTTATCTCTTATCTATTATCTAAATAATAGGCATAGTACTCGTCGAAGGTGATGTCTTCGTCATGGATGCGTTTGGCCACCTTCTTCCCCACGTAGCGCAAGTGCCACGGCTCGTAGGCGAAACCGAAGATCTGTGACTGCTTCTTGGGGTAGCGCAGGATGAATCCGTATTCATGGCAATGCTCACGCATCCAGATACCCTCCTCTGATTTATCGAATGGCCATCTCATGGGGTGCTGCCGCGATGTGACGTCGATGGCGAAACCCGTCTGGTGCTCGCTGCTTCCCGCTCGGGCGGCATATCCTTTCGGGTTGCGCTTGTAGGTTCCGATTTGGTCTTTATAGGAGCGGTAGGCCGAGTTGACCATCAGTTGGGCGTCAGTCTGTTCCTTGCAAGCTTGCTGCATCACCATGAAGGCGTCAACGACGACGCTCTGAGCCCTTTGATTCTCATAGCAGTAGTCCATGCTGAACTTAGCCAGATTCTCGGGCTTGTAGTTCTCATCCAGGTAATGGCGCCCATTGACCAGCATCAGCTGGCCCTTGCTGGTGTCGCAGGGCACGGCACTCGACTCCCGGTCGCGGTCGTATCCCATGTTGACCAGGGCAACGATAACATCGAGCGGGGTGCTTGATGTGTCTGTCTTGTGCAGGGCGAGGTAGCGGTCAAAGTTGTCGGCAATAAAGTAGCGCATGCCCAACACTGGGATGGCAATGGTGTCATGCTCTTGATGGGCAATCAGGGTGTCCTCCTGAGCTTCGCTGAGGGTAGCTACGAGGGTGCGGGCCTCATCGATGGTATAGCCCAGTTTGTAAATTTTGCATTCGTTGGTATAGTTATAGGCGATGCCCTGGTAACTCTTGACCAGCACCAGCAGCACAAACAGTGCCGCTGCTGTACAGGGCACTGCCAGCCAGCGGTTGTCGCTGGCAGTATATACTCGCCAGATGTGCGCGAGCCACTCTGTTAACCGCCTCAGGTGCCTCAACGCCCATGGCTTGAAGACTCCCCACTGCCGTAATAGCCAGTGCCAGATGACATCCAGTCTTTGCCGCATGGGATGAACTATCTGTTAGCCTTTTTTGCCATCTCAAACAATTCCAGCGGCAAGTGGCAGTAGCCGTCGGGGTTCTTGTCCAGGTAGTCCTGGTGGTACTCCTCGGCGTCATAGAAGTTCTTCAGCGGCAGCAGTTCAACTGCGAGACGCAGCTTCACCTCGGCTTGCACGCGGTTATATACCGTCTGCAGCGTCGGCACGTCGGCGTCGTCGGTGTAGTAGATGCCCGTGCGGTACTGTGTCCCCACGTCATGGCCCTGCTGGTTGACACTGGTCGGGTCAATGGCCTTGAAATACATCTCGGTCAGGAATTCCAGCGAGATGACTTCCGGGTCATAGGCCACGCGCACCGTCTCGGCAAAGCCCGTCTTGTCGGTACACACCTCCTGGTAGGTCGGGTTCTCGGTATGTCCGTTGGCATAGCCCACCTGGGTTTCAACTACACCTTTAACCATCTTGAAGTAATGCTCTGTCCCCCAGAAACATCCACCTGCAAAATAGATCTCTTTCATCTTGTTATATGTTTTTAATCGTTTGTCAAAAAAAGTCAAATCATCACTACTGCAAAATTACAATTATATTTCCATCAATTGGCCAGTTGAAATCGTTTTCTTGCCAATTGTTTTGAAAACGCTATAGCAGTAATCAGGACAGGTTGGCTGTTATTTATAGCGTGCAGTGCGCGAGTCAACGATGCATCCTTTCCAGTTGAGGCCGAAAGCAAAATCGTAGGTGTTGCCGTCGCTATCGGTAAACGGTATCAAGTCACGTGGCGTATCCTCGCTCTGTGCCTCTACGGTCTCCATATTGGCTGGCATCTGGTAGGGTAGGAGCCCTTGCGGCTCAAACTCTCCGGCAATGATGTCAAGTTTGGCTCTGTTTTGGACACCAAAGCACAGCAGGATGGCGTCAGCGACTTTTTCAAACTCAGCGAGGATGACAGGACGATTTACATTGACGCAGACAACGACTGGCTTGTTGCCCATCAGGCGCCGTGTCTCGAGCACGAGGTCAAGGTCCCCCTCGTTGACGATGGAAACGGTTTTCCCGCGATAGCTGCGGTCGTTACTCGTCTCGTAAGGGTCACCTCCCGCAAGGCTCGGTTGGCGTGCCGTCGTTGCGGTATAGGGACGGTATTGCAGGCTGACGGGCAGATAGCCATTGCCGCCGTTCTTTACGTCTTCGGTCGAGTAGCCATAGCATCCTTGCGGATCGTCAATATCGACGATAGCAAAGTCGGCATCCTCGGGATTGTCGACCAAGGTGAAATACTGTTCAACAAGTTCGCGCCTGATCGGGTAATCGGTGTGTTCCTCATATCTTTCTTTCCAGAAGCCTATCATGGCGGGATAATGGCGCTTGGGCAGGTAGACACGTGCCTTTGCTTGCATGGGCAATGTCCCTTGATGGTTCTTGACCATCACTATCGAGCGCAGTTGCGCCTCATACCCTTCGCGCATAAACTCGGGATTGCCTACTATCCGTTCGGCCTCTTGCGGGTCCACATAGGGGTTTTCAAACAGACCTAATCTGAAACTGTTGAGCAGCAACCGCCGGGCACTTGCTTCAAAGCGCTCTCTGGCACTTTGTTCGCCATAGTCTCGCACCCACATGGCATAGGCGTCAAGGATGGGTTGCTTGTCCTGGTTGCCTCCGAACTGATCCACTCCGGCAAGCAAGGCCCGATAATGCCTTTCGGCAATCGTCAGCGACTCGACGCCCCAGGGCTTACCCTGATTGGTGTCGATGGCGTTATAGTCGCCCGTGACGCCCCAGTCGGTGCATACCACTCCCTCAAATCCTGCTTGTTCCCGCAGCAGTTCGGTGATGATGTATCGGCTGTAGTTCATGGCTACATTCTCGCCGTTGGGGGCAATGTTCCAGGGGACAGTGTAGAAGCCCATCACTGCGCTGGCGCGCGATGTGGGACCATCGAGGCTGAAGGCGCCGTCAACAAACGGTTTCATTCTTAAATCGAAAAGCCCGTTGGGGTAAACGGCATAACGGCCAAAGGAGCAATGTGAATCCCTGCCGGCCTCTTCAGAGCCACCGCCGGGCCAATGTTTGACCATCGCGTTGACGCTGTGGTAACCCCATCCGTCTGAGATGTTTGCATCTCCGCTGCTTGTCTGGAAACCGTCGCAGTAGGCGCGAGCATAATCGGTGACCAGTGCGGGATCCTCGCTAAAGCAACCCGAAGCCCTGCGCCAGCGCGGCTCAGTGGCAAGGTCAACTTGTGGTGACAATGCCGTGGTGATGCCCATGGCACGATATTCCTGTGAGGCGATCTCTCCAAAACGACGGACCACGTCGGGGTCCATAATCGCTCCCATGCCTGTGGGCCTCGGCCATAACGAGATGCGGCCTCCCGCTCCCGCCAGGAACTCATCGTTGGCCTCGGGCTCGTTGCGTGGGTCGCTGCTGTTGTTTGCGGGAATGCCCATTCCTAAGCCCTCGACAAAGGCCTGCACGTTGTTGTTCCATCGTGCTGCAGCGGCAGGGCTTTCAACACGGGTAACGAGCACGGCGCGCATGTTGTCCTTGCTGAGGAATGTCCGCTGTTCATCGGTGAGATCGCTTGCCTGTGCCCCGCTCTCGTCAAATTTCTTGCCGCCATACACTGCGCCCCACATCTGAGGAACGGCCTGGTGACTGCTGTAGAGCATGAGGCCTGCAATCTGCTCGATGGACAAGCGCGAAGCCAGATCGCGAGCACGCACTTCGGCATCGAGTCGCCAGTCCTCATAGGGCAACAGCTCCCCTGTGCGGCTCAGGTCCTTGAACACATGTCCGTCAACCACAAAGGGCCTCACACCGCTGTTAGGGGAGTAACCCAGAGTCGGACCATCGACCTGTTCAACCAGGTTATAACCGTCCTGCTTGGTGATGCTGTATAATCGAAAATTTTGTTTGATTGAATCACTCTGGACATCATGTTTATTTTGGGAGTGTACAGCCATTGCCAACAACAATATAAGGAATAACGTTATCTTTGATTTCATCTTTCTTAAGTGATATTGATTATGATGAGCAAAGATAGACATTATTCATGAATAAAACATACTATTACAAAATGAAATAAATTATAGAATACCAATAAAAAAGACAACTGCTGGTTGAGGCAGTTGTCTTCCTGTGACGTGAAAATCCATACAGTCTTGTCACGGTGATAGAATAATGTATCAAATCATGTAAATAAAGCCCCCCTTCCAGAAGAGAAAACTCCCTACTTATTTGAGTCTCTTGATAATCT
The DNA here is from genome assembly GCA_045114065.1 of Sodaliphilus sp. Classification (GTDB taxonomy): domain Bacteria; phylum Bacteroidota; class Bacteroidia; order Bacteroidales; family Muribaculaceae; genus Sodaliphilus. The sequence goes on along the minus strand of JBGUJU010000026.1, from coordinate 3,306 downwards.
CACTCACAACAATCTGAGAAGAAACGGGGGACCAGTGAGTATCGTTATAGAGGAATATGTCTTTCTCGCCCTGCTTGACCCGGGGATACAATAATTGCTTGGTGATGACGAAGCGGTCCAAGTCGTCGGTCATCCATTTAGCGATGTCCTCGTTGATTGTCTTTTCGGGGTAATGGTTATCGACGATAAAGTCCTGGTACAGGTCATACTTGTCACAAGCGACAACAATGACGAGATTAACGCCCTTTTCCTGAGCCTTGTCAATTAACTTTCTGTAAACGTCAACAATCACTTTGTGTTTATCGATGAGGAAACTGTGCTCTGATTTTACATCTTCTTCATAAAAGTACAAAGCAGTGGGATCCTCAACGCTGAAGAGCGGTTTTGACAGTTTGGCGAAGTACACGGGATTTTTATCAAACAGATTGTAAAACACATAATCCCTGACCCTTAATAGTGGGCTGAAGTTCTTTTTCTTTTCCTTTTTCTTTTCTTTCTCTCCTTGATCGGCAGTCGGAGCAGGCTGTTTCTTTACCTTAGGGCGCGGTAAGCTGGTATGATTGTCAACAAAGCTGAAGTGACGGCTGATTAACTGACGCTCCACCTCCTCGACAACAAGGTTCTTGACATTGGTGGAGTCAATAACATTCAGGTTGAGCAACTCATAGGCAATCTGTACAGGATTACCCACGATATTATCGGGAGCAAAGACCACGACCCGTCGCCCGCTCTCATGGGCTAAGTAATTGACGTAATCGCCTTTCTGGCCGATGCCGCCACCATGGGAATAGGAGTCCCCGACAACAACGATATCGCAAGTGTCAAGGTGGAGCAAACTGTCATTATCCTGGTTCTCATAGTATTGCTCGGGCAGTTCATAAGCTGAGCGAATCGAGTCAGAGTAGCCGGGGCTGTCTTGAATCATGCCCAGGCGCATCAAGTCGCCCGAGTTGATATCCGTCTTCTCGGATGACACGTCTGTCACGTTCAGATAGATTACCATCCCAACAAGAAGAAGCCAAACGGGAATCAATGTATAAGATAATCTTATAAAGAACTTTTTCATAACAAGAGGTTAGAACTGAAAGTAAATGAACGTCTGAATGTGACCAGCGTAGGAGAAAATCAAGGCTGCGATAATCGCATACAGCGCAACTCTGGAAATGTGGGTGGAGAATATACGGTATCCGTCGATTTCCAACGCATGATTGTGCTCACGCTGGATCCACTCGATAATCACCAGTACAAAGCACCACAAGAGCATCTTGGCCATCGGGGTGGATAAGCCGTGGATATCAAACAGCGAACGGGAAAAGAGTATCGACACAAAAGAGGTGAATGACCCGTAGTCCGGAGCACGGAACAAGATCCAGCCAAAGTTGACGAGCAGGAAAGTCGTTAACATGAAGAGGAATTCGTGCAGCGAGGGCAGCAACTTGCTATGGGCTACGGTATCATTAGACTGACTAGACCCTATAAGAATCAGCGGGATGAAGAGCAGCGCATGATATAAACCCCACAAGACAAAAGTCCAGTCGGCACCATGCCACAGTCCACTCAAGGCAAACACAATGAGTGTATTCAGAATAGTTCGTGCGCGGCCACGACGGCTGCCCCCCAACGGGAAATAGACATACTGGGTAAACCAGTTCATTAACGTGATGTGCCAGCGGCGCCAGAATTCCCTGACATTGCGAGAGAAATAGGGCACCTTGAAGTTGGTGGTCAGCCTGATGCCAAACAACTTGGCACAGCCGATAGCGATATCGCTATAGCCCGAAAAATCAGCATAAATCTGAAAACTAAACAGGATGGTGGCAACAAATAGCATCAATCCCGTTGCGGTGCTCATGCCATGCCATTGCCAGTTCACCACCTCGGCACAGCCGTCGGCGATGATGAGCTTTTTGAAAAAGCCCCATAACATCTGCCGCAGGCCGTCAACGGCCATGGCATAGTCAAAGAAACGCTCTCGCTGCATCTGGGGTAGCAGATTGGTCGCCCGCTCGATAGGACCGGCCACCAGCTGAGGGAAGAAACTGATGAATGAGAAGAAGGCCACAACGTCCTTTGTTGGTTTAATCCTCTTGGAATAGACATCAATCGTGTAGCTGAGCGCCTGAAAAGTATAAAAGCTGATTCCGACTGGAAGTATGATGCGCATCGTGGGCCAGTCCAACGTGATATTAAGAACCGACAGCATTGATGCAAAACTGTCCACAAAGAAATTAAAGTACTTGAAAAATGCCAGAATTCCCAGATTCAGACAGATATTGGCGGCACTCACCGCTTTCTGGGCACGCTTGTTATTCTCGTAGCGTTGAATGAGCAGGCCACTGGTGAAACTGCTTGCCGAAGTGATGACGATGAGGATGAGGAATCGCCAATCCCACCATCCGTAAAATACATAACTAGCCAGTAGTATCAGCAGATTCTGCCATTTCAGTTTCTTGAACACAAACCAGTAGAGCAGGAATACTACTGGCAAAAATATCATGAATGTAAACGAGTTAAAAAGCATATGTCACATTTGCTGTATCGGTATCCGTTTGCAAGTAGAAGGCACTTGCTCGTGAAACGTGATTTGAGTGTATGGTCTAAAAGTTAAATATGATCGTCATCCCTCAAAACAAAGAGGGTATCTAATCATTGAATTAATGGGGCAAAGGTAATGCTTTTCAAGCATCCCACAAAATAACCGTTTATATTTACGAGTGTTAGTTGGTGGTGGGCAGGGCACTGTAGGAGCACCCAATGGTGTTCGGTTTGAGGATTTTCGTTTTGTCAGTGGAATGGTGGACGTTATTTGAGTTATATCTGAATATGATTCCAGCCAGGGCGTTGAAATCCAGTGTGGAATTGACAAGACGGCTGATCTTGGTCTTGTGGTGGTGGTCGGCAAATACTAGGATACCAACGAAATATTGCTTGTGGCTGTATACGGCATCGATGAGGGCGCGCAAGTTGATATCGACACGGCACTCGGCATGGTACCGTCGTCATGGAAGTGATTGTAGCGGTAGCCGATGTAGGGGGCTGTGTAGTTCAACGGCCACTTGCGCTTCACCACCCAGTTGTAGCTACGTTGCAAAAGAACTTCTTTTTTTCATCATGCCAAATGTCTTTTCATGATAACATGGTTACCCGCAGAAAGTATTTGAAAAGATAAAGGTGTGATGCTATTTGAGTAAAATACGAGTGAAATCAAGGCCAATTCGGTTCCTGACTTCATCACTTTTTTCCGCCATCAAATAGCGGTTATTGAAAATCAATGAGTTAGCTATTGAAAGTGGGTGACGCAGGGTG
>JBGUJU010000025.1:0-2458 GCA_045114065.1 Sodaliphilus sp. | reverse complement strand
CAGGACAACACCGTTAGCACCCTGCGCACCATAGATGGCGGTTGCCGAGGCGTCCTTCAAGATTTCCATCGAAACGATGTCGGCGGGATCGATGGTCGACAGCGGGGAGATGGTCGAAACCGAACCGTTACCCAGAGCGTCGCCCAGACCGAAGTCGGCACCCGACGAACCACCGCCTTGTACAATCACACCGTCGATGACGTAGAGAGGTTCGGCGTTGGCGTTGATAGTTGCGGTACCACGCACGCGGATCGAGGAGCTTGAACCGGGAGCACCACTGGTCTGAACAGCGGTAACACCAGCTGCACGACCTTGCAGACTCTGGTCAAGCGAGGTGATGATAGAGCCCTTCACAGCACTTTCGCCCAGTGATACACTGGAACCGCTGATGTCGCTTTTCTTCATCGTACCATAGCCAACTACGACAACTTCGTCGAGAAGCTGATGGTCTTCCTCAATGTAAATGTTGTAGTTACTCTGCTGGCCAATCGTCACCTCCTTAGTGAGATAGCCCACATAAGTCACTACCAGTGTCTGGCCCGGGCTGACGTTGAGCGAGAACCGACCGTCATCGTCGGTACTGGTGCCGTTGGTCGTACCCTTAACGGCAACCGTGGCTCCGATAATCGGACCCATCGCATCGCTCACCACACCCGTAATCCTCTTGGTCTGCTGTGCCGACTGCTGGGGAGCGGCGAACTCTCCACCTCCCCCGCTGCTGGCTGCAAACGCTTGCGGCGACACGCTCAGCATAGCGAGCGAGCAAAAGGCCGCAATCATAGATTTTTTACAGTAATTAAAATACATAGGTTTTGGTTTGAAATTAATTAATAATTTTTATAATAGATTTGAGTTATAATTCTTACAATCTCATGACCGTATTCTTTCTAACACAATTATAATATAAAATCGTTGCAAAGTTAATGTGAATAATTCAACATAATAAACTATTTTTTGCTCTATATTGACACTTTCTTAACATTTTGACTGAAAACCGTTGCCAATTAAGCATTAGGTCACTAGAACCGAGAAAACTGAATACCCTATCTGTTTCCGCTTCATCAAAATGACACAATATAGATAATTGAACCTAAGAGAGATGAGGGTTCGAGAATGCTCAAAGTGCCGAAACTAATGAATTACTTTAATTATCAGCACTGCCGAACGCTATTATGGTATGATTCTTAAAACAAACTGACGATGTAACCAGACGCGAGATGTCACGTCTGCACATATCGACAACCCATTCTTTAATTTTCAATCATAAAATATAACAAAATCATGTTTTTCAAGATAATTTACCCTCTTTTGATTAATTTCAAGGCCACAAAATATTAAAAAAGTACAAGAGTTAGAAAAAATAGTACCACTCCAATTAGGGAAATATACCTAATTTTGCCACAATTAATAACCTAATAACATTTTCTAAATGAAACGTCAACTATTGTGCTTATTGCTGCTCCTGGTGGTGCTGCCGCTTGAAGCGCAAATCAGAGGCAACAACATTGTGGTCACCGTGGAACCAGACCATCAAGACTGGAACTATCAAGTGGGCGAAAAATGCAAGTTCAATGTCGAGGTACGACGCTCGGGCACATTGCTCGACAATGTGGATATCGACTATGAAGCCGGTCCCGAGATGTATCCGGACGTGAAGAAATCAACCACCTTGAAAAAGGGGACTATGAGCTATACGGGCCAGATGAAGACTCCTGGCTTTTATCGCCTCAAGGTCACCGCCCATGTGGACGGCAAGGATTACTCGGCATGGTGCACCGCAGCCTACTCGCCCGAGAAGCTGGTGCCCACGACAGTTGACCCGAAAGATTTTGACCAGTTCTGGGCAAAAGCCATCGAGGAGGCCCGCTGGACCAAACTGGAGCCCACCAAGACATTGCTGCCCGAGCGCTGCACACAAGACGTAAACGTCTATCAAGTCTCGTTCCATAACGTGCGTTGGGGAAGCCGCACCTATGGCATCCTGTGCGAGCCTGTCAAGCCCGGCCGCTACCCTGCCCTGCTGCGTGTGCCCGGTGCAGGTGTGCGTCCCTATCAAGGCGACGTCTATACAGCTTCACAAGGTTTCATCACACTCGAGATCGGCATCCACGGCATCGACGTGACCATGCCGCAGAGCGTCTATGACAACCTGGCCAATGGCGCTCTCAACTGCTATTGGGAATTTGGTATGGACGACCGTGACAAGAGTTATTACAAGCGCGTCATCGTGGGTTGCGTGCGTGCCATCGACTACATTGAGCAATACACCGACTGGGACGGCAAGAACCTGGGCGTGACGGGCAGCAGCCAGGGCGGTTTCCTCTCGCTGGCAACGGCGGGACTCGACAAGCGCGTGAGCTGCTATGGTGCAGTGCACTCGGCCCTGTGCGACCACACGGCTTCGCTCCAGGGCGTGGCTTGCGGTTGGCCCCATTATTTTTACTGGATGTCGCCCGAG
>JBGUJU010000024.1:0-2934 GCA_045114065.1 Sodaliphilus sp. | reverse complement strand
GTGCAGCAAGGTTCTGGCCAGATGTATCATCTTGCCGTAATGTTGCCTGAACAGGCCCTCAAGTATGCTCTTGTCATTCATGTCAGTGTCTTCGTTCTATATCAATGACACATGAACCGTAGTTTTTTTCACACTCAGGTGAGACTTTTTCTCAGAAATCCATGATTTCAAGACAAAAGTATTGAAATTCTGATGCCCTGACAATACCCAATCGGGTATTTTACAGTAAGCATCAGCGACTGAAAACGGTTGTCAAAAATGACAACCGAAATTAGAAAGCTAATGGCATACGCTGGCATACGCTGATATGTCATCAGTATTGGAAATTATTGTGAATCAGCTTGTTATTGTATTGAGCTGTTTCACGATGTGGCAAAAGGTAATTAGATGTGTGTTGTTGATTCGTTCTCCTCGTCGTGGACGTAGATGTTCCAATGGCGGGAAATCCACTCGATATAGCGGGTCTCGATGTTCTGGTTGATTCCTAGGTCAACCGCTTTCTCATAGTAGCATTCTTTAGGCCATCCGTTCAAGAAAAAACCGTAATACTCTTTGACAATCATTTCGACACCATTGGGTTTCGCTATTTTCAGCGAATCGACAATCTGGTCACGCACTGTTTCCAGGCTGTCGCTGGCCATGTCGCTCATTAGCATTGACAGCGCGCCGAAGCCAAAATCCATCACGTCCTCGACAGGAATCGTCGTTGTTGTTCGCGTTGAGATGGCATAATCGCCTTCGAAGTCGTCTTCCTCGTTCTCGATGATAGTGTAGCCTGCCTTGGCGGATATGTGCTGTGGATAACCTTGTTCCTCGGTATCAACTTCCTTCTCACCGAGGTCAAAGGCGGAGCCGTGCAGACCGAAGAGATCGTCCAATTCCTCGTATGAGTCGCGGATGCCCTCCTCGGTTGAGAAATAGAGCAACAGGATGTTTTCCAGCGACTTTCGTGGCATGATGCTGTCCAGGTCAGGAACAGTGCTGTACAGCGTGTCGCATGTGGTCTTTACACCCTTCTTGAGTTGTTCGCGTATCTTGCGCCAGTTGGTGATGCTCTTGAGTTGTCCCATCTCGTCGGTTGTGAACTCGCACACGACCGACAGCATCAACTGGCTCATGGCGTTGGTCATGATATTGGTAGCGGTATCCGTATCTTGGAGGGTGAAGCTCAGCGGAATGTACTTCATCTTGTAACCGTCGCTGGTCGAGTCGGTCACCACAATCATGAACTCTTCCACATAGGACTCACTGACTGTCGTGTCGTTCTCTTGAATCTTGTACTTGTTGTGCGTCAGCCTGTAGGTCATCGTATCGTTCTTGCAGAAGTAACCCACGACCGCAATCGCATCATCGGCCTCCTCCTGTCCCAGGACCAGGTTTTGTGACCAAACAGTCATGGCCATACAAGCCAGGCACATAAAGAAAAAAATCCTTTTCATTTTTCTGATTCTTGTTCAATCATTCATTATTACAAATGGGTCTCAGTTCGCAAAGTTACTGACAATTACCGAAATCAGCAAATGATTGCAAGTTATTTTGAGTGTTGAAGATTACTATAAAGAAGCGCAACCAACTTGCTTACAAGCGGTGGCGCTTCATTATTTGTACGTAGTTGGCAGTAGTGAAGGCGTTACAGTTCGCGGATGGTGATGCCGAAGCCGCCGGAGCGTGCCATGCGCAGCTTCATGACGGTCTTGGCGGTGACCTTCTTGCGGGTGATGGTGTAGGCCTGCGGGTTGGTCTCGTAGTCGGCGTCCTTGGCGTCGGCATAGATGGTGGCTTCATACTTCACGCCGGGCTTGAGGAAGTCGAGTTTGAAGGACACTTCGCGTGCATCCTCGCCGTTGATGCCGCCCACGTACCATACATCGTGAGCTTTTGCCGTCTTGAGGTCGGCAGCGGTGGCTCCGTCGGGCAAGGCATAGATGAACTTGGTGACACCGTTCACCACGTCCTTCTTGCCGTCGGGCAGCTTGGCGACGCCCTCCGAAGCCTTGTTGATCGTGGACATCTTGGGGTGGCGTGCGGTAACCATATACTCACCGGGCTCGGCCATCAGGTAGATGCTCTTATCCCAATCCACTGCCACGTCTTTAATGAACTGGAAGGCGTCCATGAAGCGGGCGTAGTTCTCCGGCAGGTCCGCCGCCATCTGGAGCGGCGAGTAGAAGGTCACGTACAGGCCCAGCTGGTTGCCGATGGTGTGGTGCATCTTGCCGGTCTGGCCGGGCGCGGTGATGGACATGTCGGGCTCGAAGATGCCCGGCGTATAGTCCATCGGACCGCCCTGAAGGCGGGTGAACGGCAGGATGGTCGTGTGACCCGGATTGATGCCGCCGCGGTACTCGGTGCCCATGGCGCTCTCGTTGCCGATCAGGTTCGGCCAGGTGCGGCAGAGGCCCGTCGGGCGCACAGCCTCATGGGCGTTGACCATAATGTGGTGCTTCGCCGCCTCCTTAAGGGCGAAAAGGTAATGGTTGATCAGCGGCTGGCTGTAGTGATGCTCGCCGTAAGGGATGATATTGCCCACGTAACCACTCTTCACGGCGTCGTAACCATACTGGTTCATGAGCTGGTAAGCCTCCTCCATGTGACGCTCGTAATTGACAGTGGAAGAGGAGGTTTCGTGGTGCATCACGAGGCGGATGCCCTTGGAGTGCGCATACTCGTTCAGGCCCGGAAGGTCGAAGTCCGGATAAGGCGTGACGAAGTCGAAGACGGCGTCCTTCTGATGGCCGTACCAGTCTTCCCAGCCTTCGTTCCAGCCCTCGATCAGGAGGGCGTCGAAGCCGTTCTCCGCCGCGAAGTCGATGTAGCGGCGGACGTTTTCGTTGTTCGCACCGTGGCGGCCGTGGGGCTTCGAGGCGGTGTAGTCCGTCACGCCCAGCTGCACGGAAGGATAGTCATACGTATAGGACGCTTCGCTCTTGCCGG
>JBGUJU010000023.1:0-39043 GCA_045114065.1 Sodaliphilus sp. | reverse complement strand
CGTGCTGCTCTCGTTCCTGGGCATCATGTGCCATGTGGGCATCGATGTGGGTACCAACACCACCGCCCCCAAGATTCTCATGGAGCGCCTGGGCAAGTCCCTGAACGATGCCGCATTTGCCACCTCGCTGTACTTCATCTTCCGTACCATCGGTTGCTTGACCGGCTCGTTCTTCCTGCGCGTGCTCAAGATGAGGACCTTCTTCATCATCAGTGTCATCATGATGGCGCTGTCGATGTGCGGCCTGTTCTTCGGCCACAATCAGTGGATCCTCTACGCCGCTATCGCCCTCGTGGGCTACGGCAACTCCAACATCTTCTCGATGTGCTTTGCCACGGCTCTCGAGTCGATGCCGCAGAAGCAGAACGAGGTGTCCGGCCTGATGATCATGGGCCTGTTCGGTGGCACGATTTTCCCGCTGCTCATGGGCTTCGCCAGCGATGCAGTTGGCCAGGCTGGTGCCGTAGCAGTGATGGCTATCGGTGTCATCTACCTGTTCACCTACATCAAGCAGCTCAGTCCCGTGAAGGGATAGGTTTTAGGTCTTAGACTTTAGACATTAGACATTAGACTTTAGAACCGCTAACAACTAGAAACTAGAAACTAGGGACTAGAAACTAGAAACTAGAAACTAGAAACCAGAAACCAGAAACTAGAAACTAGGGACTAGGGACTAGAAACTAGGGACTAGAAACTAGAAACTAGAAACTTACAACACTAAACTCTAAACTAGAATATGGACAAACGTTATGTAGTGGGCCTGGGCGAGGCCCTGTGGGATGTCCTCCCCGAAGGTAAGAAACTGGGCGGTGCCCCCGCCAACTTCGCCTATCATGCCGGGCAGTTCCTGGGCAGTGACAACGCCATTGCCATCAGCGCCCTGGGCGAGGACAAACTCGCCGAGGAGACCATCAGCGCCCTCGAGGAGCATGGCCTCAAGTACCTCATGCCGCGTGTGCCTTATCCCACCGGCACCGTGCAGGTGACCCTTGACGAGCAGGGTATTCCCACCTATGACATCAAGGAGAATGTGGCATGGGACAATATCCCCTTCACGCCCGAGATCGAGGAGATCGCACGCAACTGCCGCGCCGTGTGCTACGGTTCGCTGGCTCAGCGCAATGTCGTCTCGCGCGAGAACATCCAGCGTTTCCTGGATGCCACTCCCGGCGACTGCATGAGGATCTTTGACATCAACCTCCGTCAGCAGTTCTACAACAAGGAGATCATCCAGGAGTCATTGCGCCGTTGCAATGTCCTCAAGATCAACGACGAGGAGTTGGTGATCATCGGTCGCATGTTCGGTTATCCCGGCCTTGACATGGAGAACAAGTGCTGGCTCATCCTGGGCAAGTACAACCTCGACATGCTGGTGCTCACCTGTGGCACCAACGGTTCCTATGTCTTCAAGCCCGGCGAGATGTCCTTCCAGGCAACCCCCAAGGTTGAGGTGGCCGATACCGTCGGCGCCGGTGACTCGTTCACGGGCTCCTTCTGCGCCGCCATCCTGGCAGGCAAGCCCATTCACGAGGCCCACAAACTCGCAGTAGAGGTCAGCGCCTATGTCTGCACCCAGAACGGTGCCATGCCCACCCTGACCCCCGAGTTGCTCGCCGCAGCCAAGTAAAAACATTTATCTGCTCAATCAATCAATGGACCCGACTGGATTCAACCCCAGCCGGGCCCGTTGTTTAATATCGAGACCGACCCATTGATAAGATCAACCGCCCTGCGGGCGGGAAATTAAACAAATTTTTAAATTAAAATTTTATAATTAATTTGTTTAATTTCTCGGCCGTTAGGCCGATTAAAAATCGCGAGGTCAATGATGACACACCCTTGGGGTCGGGGCGCTTGTCTCACGCTAAGGTTTTTTATTTCGCCACGTGCATGCGCGGACAAAACGGACGAAACGGACACTGTTAATCATAAACTAGTTTTTTATGACATTGGAATTGCATAAAAAATGTGATTTCGGCTCTATTTGCACTATTTTTTGTTTAACTTTGCACCCTAAGCTTTTTCAGGATGCTATAAACCCTATAATTATCTAAAGAGTTATGACAGTGATAGTCAACAAATCCAAGATAAGAATCTTCAATGGTGCGAGAGTGGGCGACGCGGTATTGCGTTGGGCGGTGCGCAACAGGTTGGATATCGATAAGGTGCCGACGCTGCAAGTGACCGATCGATGGGGACACCTGCTGGATAATGCAGCCCCCCTGAGTGATAATCAGATCATTAAAATTATAAACCTGTAATATGATGAGAAAGTACTTTTTGCCAATCGTGACTCTGGTATTGGTCTCGCTCTCGGGTGTGGCCCATGGCGAGACGGTGAGGATCTTGTCAAGCAATGACATGCACTCGGCGATTGAGAAGATGCCCCAATATGCCGCTATCGTGGACAGCCTGCGAGCCATTGACCCGTTTGTCTTGATCCTGTCGGCAGGAGACAACCGCACGGGTAATCCTTATAACGACCTCTACGAGCCTGCCACCTATCCCATGATCTCGATGATGAACCTCATCGGCTTTGACGCATCGGCGCTGGGCAACCATGAGTATGACTCTGGAGTGAAAGGCCTGGCAAGGGTGATCTCGTTGTCCAATTTCCCCTATCTTGCCGCCAACATCACTTGCCCGCCCGAGAGTGGAATCAGGGTGCGTCCTTATCAGGTCTTTGATGTCAAGGGCATCAAGGTGGGCGTGCTCGGCATCACCCAGGTGGGCATAGACGGGTACCCCGACACACACCCCGACAACGTGAAAGGGCTGTCTTTTCAACGGCCCGAGGAGGTGATACCGCAATACAAGTGGCTCACCGAGCAATGCGATGTCAATGTGTTGCTGACCCATGTGGGCTTTGAGGTTGATGTGGAACTGGCAAAGCAGTTCCCCTACTATGATCTCATCGTCAGCAGCCACACCCACACCCAGCTCGAGGGTGGGGAGGTGCACAATGGCGTCCTGATCACCCAGAACGGCTATCAGTTGCCTCGCGTTACCTTGACCACCCTGGAGGTAGAGGGAGGCAAAGTGGTGAGCAAGAAGGCCGAGAACATCTTCCTGAATAACTCAAATCGTCACAGTGATGCTGCCGAGGCGTTGCTCAATCATTTCAAGAACAGCCCTGAACTGGAGCGCGTGGTAGGTCAGATGCTGAGTGAAATCCACGGCTATGACCCCCTGGGCGTGATGATGTGCGACGCCTGGCTGGAGGAGTGTGATTGTGACATTGCCCTCGAGAACTACGGCGGTGTGCGCTACGACTTCTTCCCCGCGGGCCCCATCACGGTGAAGGACATTCTCAACCTCGACCCGTTCATGAACAGCCCTGTGGTGATGACCCTGAGCGGCAAGGAACTCAGCGACATGATCATCGCCTGCTTCAAGGCCGACCGCAACCGCTTCCCCATCACCAGCGGATGCTCTGCCGTGGTGACCTATACCGACTCCACCAAATCGGCGATCAAGAAATTGGAGCTGTTTGACACCAATGGCAAGAAACTCAACATGAAGAAGAAATACCGTGTGGTGACCAACAACTATGTGGCATCGATTGCCGACTCGCCTCGTGAGGACCAGGGTGTGCGCAGCGATGTGACCACCAGCGACGTCATCATGCATTGGCTCGAGAAGAAGGGTTCGGTTGACTATCAGGGCCGCTCCAGCTTCACCGAGAAGTGGTAGAGGCACATGAGCCCAACGAGAATAAAGTGCTGAAACCCAGTTGGGGTTGTGTCATAATTCCTTCGTTGCAAATTGAGTCGCGCTTCGCGCGAGAAATTAAACAAATCTTGAAATTAAAATTAATAATCATTTTATAATTAATTTGTTTAATTTCCCGTGCGATAGCACGGTTATATTACCGTGAGTTTGACGAAATTACTAACTGTCATTCAATGCGTTATCAACTCCCCCTCTAAGATTAGAGGGGGCTGGGGGGCGTTGATGCTGCCAAAGGCAGTTTTTATCGCAGCAGTATCGACGCCCCCGCCCTTCGGGCACCCCCTCTTATCCAAGAGGGGAAGTTGATAATCAGCACTTTATTTTCATCGAACTCATGGTAGAGGCATGGGCGTCAGCCACCTGACAATAAAAAAAGGGCTATACCTGCTGCTGCAGGTATAGTCCTTGATGTTTTGTTGAATTGCGTTAATCGATCTTTAACAGGCCTGTGCGGTAGGCTTTACCGATCAGCTCAGCTACATTGCGTGAGTTGGTCTTGCGAAGCAATTGCTTGCGGTGATACTCAACAGTGTTGGAGGAGATGAAAATTTTCTCTCCGATTTCCTTGCTGTTATACCCTGTTGACAGCAATTCGAGTACTTCCTTTTCTCTGGAAGTCAGTTCAATCTTGGGGGCACTCATAATATAACGTTTTTGATAAGTTGCTTATTACAACGTACTTGCAAAAATAGATAGTAAAACTCATCAATCCAAACAAAATAGCTTAAAATTGGACAAAATGATATCAAAACTATTTCTTTCAGTAGAATAAATTAAAAATTTGCAATCATTTGTCATGCAGAATCCTTGTTATTTGCATCATCATTGGGCGCTCAATCAGTCCCATAAACCATAGCGAAAACCACTGATAAACCAGTAATTGGGGTCCTATAGATTAATGATCGCCGTATGGTCGTTGATAACAGTCTCGTGGCTGGTGCCGATGTCGTTACGGTCCTCAAGGATGCTGCTCAGCACGAGCCTGGCAATGCCATAGATGCGCAGGCGCAGGGCGGCCTTGGCAAATGGTTTGAGGATACCGGTGACCGTCTCGTTGACCACGCGGTCGGCACCTGTGATGAGTTCTTCGATCAGCTGGCGGTTGTCACCGATGGTCCCCTCGTTGCCCTCGGCAAAGGCGATGTAGGCTCGGGTGACAGGTTGCTGCAGGTGCTTGAGCAGCAGCTGTGCGATGCCTTGGGGGGAGTCGGGGAGTTTCACAAAGCGCATGACGAACGGATGCTTGTCGCGGTAGTTGTCGATGGCTTCACTGATTTCGGGCCAATACCTTGTCAACACGCCATGGGTCATTGTGGGAATGCACTTGGTGAACACTTCACGGGCATTCTCGCCGAAGTCCGGCTCGGAGGGAAGGCTGAAGAGCGTGCGCGTGTGGAGCAACATCTTGCCTGACTTGGTGTTGCAGGTGGCGACACGCCACTGGCAGGGATAGCCCACGGCTGCTGCGGTAGCCACCTCGACCATCTCGCCGCCCGGATGCTTGATCTGGCTGACGTCGCTGATGTGGAGGTGACCCGTGAAGATGACATGTACTCCAGCCTCGATCAGGCGCTGGCACAGTTGACCGGCTTTATCCACCATATAGGGGGCTGCCAGCGTCTCCTCCATGTGGAAGTGGGGCACCAGGTGGTGATGCATCATGGCAATCACGTGCCGCCCTGCTGCAGTGGCCTGGGCTGCCTGTTCGACAAGCCATTGTTGGGTCGACGGCTCGAGCCGCCCACTGGTTTTGCAGTGGTCCCTGGCATCGCCTCGCGACACAAAGGTGTTGAGCCGGTCCATACAGGCATCGATGCCCAGGATGGTAAGACCCTCGGTCACGTCACGACAATAGCTCAGCGTGTCGATGTCGTGCCGAGAGCAGTCATCATAACCCATATTGTGGTAGATCTCGGCAAACTCAGCACGCGTAATGGTATCGGCAGGTGTCGCCGAGTCTCCGTCAAAGACCTTGGCATCGGGATTGTTGATGTCATGGTTGCCAGGAACGACAAGGACCTGGATACCAGCGTCAATGAGGCGTTGCAACTGAGCAGCCACCAGCTGGTGGCTCAAGCGTTCACCGTCCTTGGTGAGGTCGCCGGTCACCAGCACCAGGTCGGGCTTGAGTTCAAGGATGCTGTTGACGAGGGTATCGAGAATTTCCAGGCTCTCGCGCAGCATCTTGCGGTCCTTGGCCAGGTATTCCTCAAATGCGCTGCCCTCGTTAACCAGCAACTCTGGCGCCATGACATGCAAGTCACTGATAATGGCTATTTTGATGGGTTTCTGAGTCATGGGGTGGTTATGATTTAATAAGCGGTTAGTCAAGTTCCATCTTGTCCATATCGGGGAGCCATACACCGTCGTTCCACAGGCGGATGACATTGTTGCCCCCGTGGAGGTCGATGTCGATTTTCAGGCTCTGCGGCTTGGACCAGTCCTTGCTGGCTTCTTGCAACCCGCTGTTGTGCATGGCAGCGGCCTGCTGGCGGATCAAGCCCTCATTGATGTCGAGGGCAAACGTGTCCCATGAGCGCCAGCCCATGGTAGGCGTGTGCTGGGCTAGCACCGGTAGTGTCACCGCCAGCAGCAGTGCGAAGATAGTCAGCTTTATCATTGTAGTGGAGATAGAAAATGTAATGCTTAGTCGTTGAGGATAAGCATGGCGTCACCATAGGCACCAAAGCGGTATTTCTCCTCGATGGCGACACGATAGGCTTCCATTGTCTGGTCATAGCCTCCGAAGGATGCCTGTGCCATCAGCATGATGGAGTAGGGCATGTGGAAGTTGGTCACCAGGGCGTCACAGGTCGTGCACTCGTAGGGCGGGAACAAGAATTTGTTACTCCAGCCGCCAAAGGGCTTGATGTGACCATTCATGCCCACACAGGTCTCAAAGGCGCGCAGTACCGACGTGCCGATGGCGCACACCTTGTTGCCACCGTCGCGCAGGGTATTGACCTTCTCGGCGAGTTCAACACTGACGTCCATCTCCTCGCTGTCCATGCGATGTTTGCTCAGGTCCTCAACCTCGATATCGCGGTAGCTGCCCAGGCTGATGTGCATCGTTATGAAGTCACAGCCGATATCGCGGATTTCCATGCGGCGCATCAATTCGCGGGAGAAATGCAGACCGGCAGCAGGGGCCACCACAGCACCCTCCTTGCTGGCAAAGATGGTCTGATAGCGCTCGGCATCCTCGGGCTCAGCGTCGCGGTTGATGTAGTAGGGGAGCGGGGTGTTGCCCAGGTTATACAGGTCTTTCTTGAACTGGTCATGGTCACCGTCATAGAGGAATCGCAACGTGCGTCCACGCGAGGTGGTGTTGTCGATGACCTCGGCTACCATCGAGTCATCCAGGCCGAAGTAGAGCTTGTTGCCGATGCGGATTTTACGGGCAGGCTCCACCAGCACGTCCCACAACTTGTTGTTGGGATTGAGCTCACGCAGCAGGAACACCTCGATGCGGGCACCCGTTTTCTCCTTGTTGCCGAACAGCTTGGCGGGAAATACCTGGGTATCGTTGAACACGAACAGGTCATTGGGGTTGAAATACTCAAGGATTTCCTTGAAGACGCGATGTTCGATCTGGTTACTACGCTTGTGCAGCACCATCAGGCGCGACTCATCGCGCACGGGGCTGGGATGTGAGGCAATCAGATCCTCGGGCATGTGAGTATTAAATT
The DNA here is from genome assembly GCA_045114065.1 of Sodaliphilus sp. Lineage (GTDB taxonomy): Bacteria > Bacteroidota > Bacteroidia > Bacteroidales > Muribaculaceae > Sodaliphilus. The sequence continues at coordinate 31,622 of JBGUJU010000023.1, read as the reverse complement.
CTGAGAGTTTCATATTAATTTGGTGTTAGTTAGCATTGCCTTATTGACCTCACGCCGGGTCGCCAAGGCGCTAAATGTTATTATTCTATTTTTTCTTCTCTAATCAGTCCAACAGCTAACAGCTAAAGGCTAAAGGCTAAGGGCTAAAAGCTAATAGCTCACTTAATCTGTGACGTGCGTTTGGGTGGCGCGTCACATTTCCTTTCCTGTTTGCGGGCCTGGCGCTCGGCCTTCTGGCGGGCAGCGCGCTCACGATTCTCGATGCGCTCACGCTCCAGGCGTTCGGCGGCGGCCTGTTCGGGCGAGACATAGGTCTCATGGTCCAGTTTCTCGACCAGGGCGTCGAGGGTAAGGCACTGGTCGATGGTCACGTCGCCCACACGGGTGCGACGCAGTCCGGTCAGGTGGGCACCGCTATCCAGTGCCAGGCCGATGTCGCGTGCCAGGGCGCGGATGTAGGTACCCTTGCTACACACCACGCGCAGTTGCAAGGTGGGCTCGGCAGGAAGGCCGCATTGCAGTACCTCGATTTCGTCGATGACCAGCGTCTTGGGGCGGATTTCCACATCCTGGCCCTTGCGGGCGAGCTTATAGGCAGGCTTGCCGTCAATCTTGCAGGCCGAGAACGATGGCGGCACTTGCTCGATACTGCCCGTGAATTGCTCCTGTAGCACGCGGTCGATGAGGGCGCGATCGATGTGTTGCCACTCAAATGTGGCATCCACCTCGGTCTCCAGGTCATAACTTGGGGTGGTGGCTCCCAACTTCAAGTCGGCGATATATTCCTTGACACCGGCTTGCAGTTCGTCAATACGCTTAGTCGCATGACCAGTGCAGAGCAACAGCACGCCTGTCGCCAGCGGGTCGAGGGTGCCGGCATGGCCCACCTTGACCTGGCGCGTTCCCAAATGGGTGCGCAGGACGGCACGTATTTTCTTCACTGCTGCAAAGGAGGTCATCCTCAGCGGCTTGTCGATGCAGAATATTTCGCCTTCTATCGGGTTTAGCATTGTTTAGTATCTTGGTCCTTAGTCGACCATCTGTAACGATTGACCACTTAACAGCAAGGCCAGAATGATGACACCGACAACGATGCGATACCAGCCGAAAGCCTTAAAGCCGTACTTGGTCAAAAAATTCACAAACCACTTCATGGCAAGCAGTGCCACGATAAATGCGACTACACAACCCACAATCAAGACAATAATATTGTGGGTGGTCGCCCAATCGGCATTCTCCTTGAACAAGTCCACCAGATCCAGCAATGTGGCGCCAGCCATGGTGGGCACAGCCAAGAAGAAGGAGAATTCTGCTGCTTTGCGACGGGTAAGTTTCTGTGACATACCGCCCACAATGGTGGCCATGCTACGGCTCACTCCAGGAATAACAGAGATGCACTGGAACAGACCGATCTTGAATGCCTTGGGCTCATCCAACTTGACGGCTTCACTTCCCTTATTGAAGATTCGGTCGCAGAAGAGCATGAACACACCTCCCGCTACCAGCATGATAGCGACCACCAGGACACTGTCGAGCAGCCAGTCAAGTACACCCGACTTCTTGGCGGCAAGACCGATGACGACAGCCGGCAGCACACCCACCAGCAACAGCCAGTAGAAGTACCACTTGTGTTTGAAACGCTGCCACGACGAGGCGCCTTGGGGCGCAGGTGTGTGGTCCAGACGGAAAAACTGTTTCCAATAGAGTACCACTACCGACAGGATGGCTCCAAACTGGATGATAAAGGTGAAGGCGTGTACAAAGCTGTCACCTTGAGGAACACCCAGCAGGTTCTGGGCGATAATCATGTGGCCGGTTGACGACACGGGAAGAAACTCAGTGAGGCCTTCCACAATGGCAATGATAATTGCTTGTAGCAGATCCATACTGATGAGTGCTTATTCTGTTACGTTCGTGTCGTCTTCGGTGTGCTTGTTGTCTTTCTTGCGGTAAATGATGGCAAATGCCATGAGAACGAAGCCCAAGAAGGCGATGATCGGTCCCGTGGTGACACGGCTGCTCTCGAACAGGTTCTTGTTGAACGTCTCACCCACGTTGGCGTCACCCGTCATCAGCCAGAAGCCGATGATGATCAGTAACAGGCAGATGCCCATGAGGATAAAGTTGATTTTTGTCAGCGGATAGCTTACTTTGCCCTTCTCGACGGGCTTGTTCTCGACTTGAGTTTTCTTTACTTCTTTAGCCATATCAATCTTTAAGTCTTTAATCATGTATTAGCAGCGAATAGCTTTACACTAATCGCTAATAAGCCAATTTGATGCAAAATTACTACATCAAGAGGCCTTTGTCAATAGTTTTAACCCATTTTAATGATTTCGGTATCGCTGCCTGTGTTTATTGCTCAAAGGCTTCGGTGACGAGTTTGAGATTGTCGATGATGTCGATGTGCTGGGGGCATTGGGCCTCGCACTGACCGCACTCGAGGCACTCGCTGGCCTTGCCGTGGCTTTTTGCCACCAGGTCGTAGTAGAGCTTGCTGTTATTTTTCAACTCCGGGAATTGCTGCATCACATTGTACAGGCTGAAGTACTCGGGGATGGCAATCTGCTGGGGGCAACCTTCGGTGCAATAGTGGCAGGCGGTGCAGGGGATGGCAATGGCGTCGCCGATGACCTTGGTCGCGCGGGCGATGATCGCTTGCTCATCATCGTTGAGGGGCTGAAAGTCCTGCATATAGCTGGTGTTGTCATCCATTTGTTCCATGTTGCTCATACCGCTGAGCACCATATACACATTGGGCAACGAGGCACAGTAGCGGATGGCCCATGAGGCAGGGCTGGCGTCGGGATTGTAGTCCTTGAACAATTGCTCGATGGCCTCGGGAACATGTGCTAGCGTTCCGCCCTTGACGGGCTCCATCACGATGACGGGCTTGCCGTGCTGAGTACACAGGTCGTAGCAGGTTCGCGACTCGATGGCTGGACTGTCCCAGTCGAGGTAGTTGATCTGCAATTGCACAAATTCCATCTCAGGGTGTTTATCCAGAATCTCGGCCAGCAACGATGAACCGTCATGGAACGAGAAGCCGATGTGGCGGATCTTGCCCTCGGCCTTCTTGCGGGCAATGAAGCCCCAGCCATCCATGTTGTCCAAGACCTCGACACGTTCACGGTTGAGGGCGTGCAGCCAGTAGTAGTCAAAATAGTCCACCCCGCATTTCTCCAGTTGCTCGTTGAAGATGCGCTCCAGGTCGCCCTCCTCCTTGATGGCCCACACGGGCAGTTTGCTGGTTACGGTAAAGGCCTCGCGGGGGTAGCGCTTGACCACCACCTCTCGCAGGGCTTCCTCGCTCTTGCCGCCATGATAGGGATAGGCGGTGTCAAAGTAGGTGAAACCTCGCTCGATGAACCTGTCGGCCATCTCTTTGAACTTCTCAATATCGATACTCGTCTGGTCGTCAGGGTTGATCAGCGGCAGACGCATCAGTCCGAATCCAAGCTTTCTCATTATTCTCAGTTTTTAGTCGTTAGTCGTTTGTTATGAGTTGGAAAAATTCAAGTCGGTGAACAGTTTTACTCCGTGCAAGAAGTGGGCGGTGATGATGTTGACACGCTCCTCGGGCAACTGTTTCAAGAGGTTGACCGTGGGCTGTGAGGTATAGTTTTTCCTCATCTTGCGGAAGTCACGATGGGCACGTATGATGGCCCATGCGTCGCCGAAGTGGAACTTGGCGATTGCCATGCCGAAGGCCAATGTGTCCATCAGACGACGGGTGAACAGCAGGCGCTTACCTTCGTCATGAGGCAGGTTCTTGTGCAACAGCAGCAGGTTGTTGCGGAAGTTGAGGTAGGTCTTGCGGGGGTTGCCATACGCCAGGCTGCCACCTCCCAAGTGATAGACATGGCTCGTCGGCACCATGACCAGGTCACTGCCTGCAAGACGGATGCGCCAGCACAGGTCGATTTCCTCCATGTGAGCAAAGAAGTCCTTGTCCAGACCACCCACAGCCCGATACAGGCTGCTGCGCACCATCAGGCAGGCTCCGCTGGCCCAGAACACACTCTTAGGGCCGTCGTCATACTGGTTGTGATCGTCCTCGACGTAGTCAAAGATGCGCCCCCTGCAGTAAGGGTAACCGTGGCAGTCGATGTAACCGCCTGCTGCTCCGGCATATTCAAAGGATTGCTTGCCGTCCTCACGGTCCTTCAGCATCTTGGGCATCACGGCACCCACCCCGGGATTGGACTCCATGTAGTCAAATAGCGGATTGAGCCACCCTTGCGGGGTGCGCACATCGCTGTTGAGCAAGACGGTATAAGGGTACATCGTCTGGCTGATGGCGCGGTTATATCCCTCGGCAAAGCCAAGGTTCTTGTCAAATTTCAGCACCTTGACCATCGGGAATTCCTGATCAAGCACCTGGAGGCTCTCGTCGGTGCTGCCGTTGTCGGCAACGATGATGTCGGCAATGGCGTCATCGGTGCCCGCAATCACTGTGGGCAGGTAACGCTGTAGCAGTTTGGCGCCGTTCCAGTTCAATATGATGACAGCAACTTTTTTCATCGATACATCATTAGTGTCCCGTTAAAATTGGGACGAGTTAAATATTAATCAAAAAGCCCCGGAATGAGGGGACAGAATCGTTCCTTGACATGATTGAATTCAGTCTTTTCAAACAGCTCTCGTAGGGGTGTTTTGTCCGTCAGTGATATGCTGAGTATCTGCAAGACCTCATAGGTTGAGCGTTCCAGCTTCATGTCATGTTGCACAATTGCAACCAGGCAATAGACCGTAATGGCTGCGCTGATCTGTATTCTGACTGCATTCTCGGTGGTGCCCCAGAATTTCTTGATTTTGAGGTGTTGCTTAAGCCATTTAAAGAAAAGCTCAATCTGCCATCTGTTTTTGTAGAGGTTGGCCACTTCCAAAGCAGATAGGTGGAAAGCATTGGTCAGGAATGCAAACTCGCGGTCTTGCTCCTCATCATAGAACTTGACAAACCTGAGATTCTCCTTATACTTCTTTGCGGAGTTAATGTCCGTCAGTTGAATCACCGAGTCCGTCAGCACATTCTTTGGCAGACGGCGTCTCCACTTGATGCATCGGTACTGCAGATTCTTCTTAGCCCGCACGATGAAAAACGACTCGTGCAGATGAATGCGATAGAGCTCCTTGAAGGCATTGTAGGCTCGGTCGAACACGTAGTAAGACCCTGATTCATAATAAATCACCCTCATTGCCTTGGAATCGTGAACCGATGCGGTCGTTATATGGAAGAAAGCTGGCACCTGCGATTCGAGATCGTACAGGACATGGGTTTTGATGCCCCCTTTTCTCTTGCGGAACTTAGCCCAGCAGAAAACGGAAAGGCAAAGCGGTATGGTTGACGAATCAAACGCATAGACGTTCCCGTCCAGTTTGAAGATATCCGTCACCCGTTTCTGCCTGGCCTGCTCCATCATGAAGAAAGCGAACTCCTCAAAGATGCGGTAGTCTCTATTCTGGTTAGCTGTGGCGAAAGTGGTTTTGGCGATGGGCTTGCGCCCCATGCCAAGGTGATAGCACTTCGACCGATGAGCCTCCAACGCAACGACCAAGTCCCTTAAACTCTCACGATTGCTGAGCTGACCAAACATCAGCGCAAGAAGCTGGTTCCAACAGGTGAAGTTTTTCACATATCGGTTGCCTCCGTATTTATCGACGAGATGACGGAACTTATCCTTGTCCAAAAACTCCACGAGTTGAGCGAAAACGTATTTGGCTTTGTTCATTGCAGTCAGATCTTTGACCGCAAAAATACAATTTCAAATCGTCGCACCCTTAAAAAGGACTGTAGTAGACTGAATTTCAATTATTTCAAAGAACGCTTTGTCCACTTTAACGGGACAGTAATGTCGATACATTATAAAACCATTTTTCTCGTTAAGTTAACCCAATGCCAAGTTTTGTCAAATGGATTCCAACAATTGCTTAAATTCTTCTTCTGTAGGTAGATACAATTTATAGCGTGAAGCAAAAATCTGTTTTCCTTCGCTCAGTACAGAGTATTTCACGATAGCTTCACTTTTCTGTGAACAGAGGATGATACCCAAAGTGGGATTATCGTCCTCGTTGCGATAGAGCGCCTCGAACATGCGAATATAACTGTCCATTTGCCCAATATCTTCATGGGTCAGTTTACCTAATTTCAGGTCAATCAACACATGGCATTTAAGTATGCTATGGTAGAAAACCAAGTCAACATAGAAGTCATCATCTCCATAGCGCATTAATTTCTGGCGTGCCACAAAGCAAAAACCACGCCCCAATTCAAGCAGAAACTGTTGCAGGTGGTCGATTAGGGCTTGCTCCAAGACATTCTCGTGCAATGACGGGTAGTCCTTAAGGTTGAGGAATTCCAGCACGAATGGGTCTCGTATAAATTGCTGAGGAGCAATTTGGCCAACTTTCTCATTGGCTTCGCGAATAACGGAATCCTTTTCCTTGCTGGCAAGTAGCCGTTCATAATAGAGGGTGGAGATTTGTCTGTCTAGTTGACGTGTGCTCCAAACACTGTTTGCAGCCTCGTTCATATACCATAGCCGTGTCTGCTCATCTCCTACACTGATAAGACGGCGGTAGTGTGACCATGTCAATTCGGGACGCAGTGTGTCCCGAATTCGGAATGTGAGATAAAATTGGCGCATTTTACGTAGTTCGCGCTCATCAAAACCTTTACCGAACTCTGTCGTCAAACGAGAAGCTACTTCCTTCAAGACACCTTTACCGTAGGTTGCACGAACTTCGCCACGTTGCTCATGCTCCACGATAGTCTGGCCAATCATCCAGTAGCTTTCAACCATGGTGAAGTTTATGGCATGATATGTCCTTCTACGAGCTGTTGCCAATATTGCTTTAATATCGGCATATAGATTATCAACATTAGTCGGTATTTTTTCAATCTCGTTCATAATACTTATCTATGCCATTATAATGTGGAAATTACTTGGGCATCGACGCTCAAGTCGTCGTTGAGATTCAGTAATTTTACATTTACGATTTGGTTGGCGAGGCTCATGTCGGGCGTCACGTTCACACGGATGTAGTTGTCGGTAAAACCATGCATCATGCCCTTGCCGCGACCATGCTCGAGCAGCACGGGGCGCACGGTGCCCAAGTAACGGCGGGTGAAGTCGGCCTGTTTCTCATCGCTCAGGGCAATCATGCGTGCTGCCCGCTCTTGCTTGTCCTGCTGGGTGACGATATAGGGGATGCGCAGGGCCATCGTGCCCGGGCGCTCGCTATAGGGGAAGACATGCAGGTGCTGCACGTTGAGCCCCTTGATGAAGTTGTAACTGTCTTCAAACAGGTCGGGCGTCTCGCCGCGCGTTCCCACCATCACGTCAACGCCGATGAAGCAGTCGGGCATCAGTTCGCGGCACCGCTGCACCTTGTCGGCAAACAGTTGGCGGTCATAGTGACGGCGCATCAACTTCAGTACGGGGTCGCTGCCGCTCTGTAAGGGGATGTGGAAATGGGGCATGAAGGCCCGAGAGCGGGCGCAGAAGTCAATGATATCGTCGGTCAGCAGATCGGGTTCAATCGAGGAAATACGGTAACGCTCAATGCCTTCAATATCGTCAAGGGCTTTCAGCAGGTCAAGGAATTGTTCGCCTGTGTTCTTGCCGAAGTCACCGATGTTCACGCCTGTGATGACGATTTCCTTGCCGCCATCGGCTGCCACTTCACGGGCCTGAGCGGTGAGCTGGGCGATGGTGCCGCTGCGGCTGCGGCCTCGGGCGGCGGGGATGGTGCAGTAGCTGCACCAGTAGTCGCAACCGTCCTGCACCTTGAGCCAGTAACGGGTGCGGTCACCGCGGTCACATGAGGGGGCGAACGAGCGAATATCGAGTGACGGTGTCACCTCCAACCGTTGGCGGCGGTCCTCGAACCACTGCAGCACATAAGTCACGATGTCGGCCTTGTGCTCGCTGCCCAGCACGATGTCCACGCCGGGGATTTCGGCGATTTCCTTGCCTTTGAGCTGGGCATAGCAACCGGTAACCACCATCAGGGCGTCGGGATACTGGCGGATGAGGTGGCGGATGTGCTGCCGGCACTTGCTGTCGGCAAGAGCCGTCACACTACATGTATTCACCACGCACACGTCGGGCGTCTCGCCCTTGGCGACAGGCACGATGCCATGCTCGGCGAGTGACGACTGCATGGTGGCAGTTTCCGAGAAATTGAGCTTGCAGCCCAGCGTCTCGAGTTTTACTTTGTATAGTGTCTGAGATGTCATTTACCTCTTGCGACCACGGACTTTGCCCGAACGGCCGGGCTTGCTTGACCTTGATGATTTTCCTGTTTTGGCTCCTCTTGCTTCCTTGGCTTGACGGCGTGTGCTGTTGCCGCGGGAACCGCGCTGCTGGCGACGGGAAGCACTGCCGCCCTCATATTGCAGGCGCTGGCGCTCGTCACGAGACAACCTACCACTGGTGCTACGGCTGTTCTGCTCGGTGATGGGTTCACGGTCGATGCGGTGGCTGTTGGCGGGATTCTCTTTGTCAACGAGAACAAAGTCAAGTTGTTTCTTGATCAGGTCGGCACGCGCTACCTGGATGGTAATGGGGTCCCCTAGACGATAGACACGGCCACGGCGACGGCCACGGATGCAGTAGTTCTTCTCGTCGAACTCATAGAAATCATCATCCAGGCCACGGATACCCACAAGGCCTTCGCAGTGAGTCTCGTCAAGCTCTACATACAGGCCCCACTCGGTCACACCCGAGATGTGACCCGTGAAGACGCCTCCTAAGCGTTGTCCCATGAACTCCACCTCCTTATACTTGATGGAGGCACGCTCGGCATTGGCGGCGAGCTGCTCCTGGGCACTCATGTGCTTGCACTGGTCCTCCAGCTTGACGGGGTCCACGCTCTTCTCTCCGGCGGCATACTTGTCTAGCAGGCGGTGTACTGTCAGATCGGGATAGCGGCGGATGGGCGAGGTAAAGTGGGTATAGTAGTCAAAGGCCAGACCGTAGTGACCGATGTTGGTTGCACTATAGATAGCCTTGGCCATCGAGCGGATGGCAAGGATGGCGAGCATCTCTTCCTCGGGTTTGCCCTTGGCCTGCTCCAGCATCTTGTTGATGGATTTGTTGATGTCACGGCCTGAGCCCTTGGTGCGTATTTTGTAGCCGAAGTGGGCAGCAATGTCGGCGAAGTTCTGCAACTTGTCCAGGTCGGGCTGGTCATGGACACGATAGACCATGGCCTTGGCGGTCTTGTTCTTGGGCACCTTGCCGATGTGTTCGGCTACCTTGCAGTTGGCAAGCAGCATGAATTCCTCGATGAGTTTGTTGGCATCCTGTGACACATGCAGGTGTACTGCTGTGGGCCTGCCTTGCTCGTCGATTTCAAATTTTTTCTCTTCGCGGTTGAAGGACACCGAACCACCTTCCTCAAAGCGGCGTTTTCTCAGTTGCTTTGCCATCTCGTTGAGTACTGCGAGTTCCTCGGCAAGGTCACCCTTGCCGGTCTCGAGGATGTGCTGGGCCTCCTCGTAGGAGAAACGCCTGTCGCTGCGGGTCACCGTGTGGCAGATTTTGTATTTCTTGACCTTGGCCTCGGCATCCATCTCCATGATGACCGAGTGGGTGAGCTTGTCCTCGTCGGGTCGGAGCGAGCAGATGAAGTTGCACAGCTTCTCAGGGAGCATGGGCACCGTGCGGTCTACCAGATAGACCGATGTGGCACGCTCATAGGCTTCCTTGTCGATGATGCTGCCCGGGGTGACATAGTGGCTCACGTCGGCAATGTGGACACCGATTTCCCAATTACCGTTTTTCAGCTTCTCGATAGAAAGGGCGTCATCAAAGTCCTTGGCGTCGGCAGGGTCGATGGTGAATGTGGTCACCCCGCGCATGTCGCGGCGCTTGGCGATCTCCTCGGGCGTGATGCCGGGCTCCAGGGCTTCGGCGGCCTCGGTGACATTCTCGGGATACTTATAGGGAAGTCCAAATTCAGCAAGGATGGCGTGAATCTCGGCATTATTCTCTCCGGCAACACCCAGCACATCAACGACCTCTCCGATAGGCGAGTTGGCATCCTCGGGCCAATCGACAATCTTCACGACAACTTTGTCGCCTGTCTTGCCGCCGGCAAGTTTATCAAGCGGAATAAAGATGTCGGTGGCGAGGAACTTGCTGTCGGTAGCAAGCTGGGCGAAATATTTCATGACTTGCAGTGTGCCGACGAATGCCTGCTCCTTGCGCTCGAGGATTTTGACGACCTCGGCTTCGGGTTCCAGACCGTGACGAGCGGCACGGATGTGCACCAGAACGCGGTCGCCGTTCAGGGCGTGCATCGAGTTGCGCTCGGCAACCATGATAGGAAGTCCGTCATCGCTTGCAGTGTCCACGCTGTTCTTGCCGTTACTGCGACGAATGAAGACGCCCTCGGCAACCGATGAACGGTTCATCGCCTTGAAACTGCCTGGACCGACTTGGGCAAGGAAGCCGTCAACGGCAAGCTGCTCGAGAATCTCGACGATGAGCATGCGGCGTTTGGGTGTATTGGCACCCACTGCTGCCGACACTTGTTTGTAATTGAAGGGAGCCTCGCCCTGTTCATTGAAGAAGTTGATGACGCGGTCGTGAAATTCACGACGTTCCTGTTTCAACGATTGTAATCCGCTTTTCTTTGCCATATGATATACTGGTTTGTTGCTGTAGGAATTTGTTTAACCTACAAAGATACTGTTTTTTATTAAGAAATAGAAGATTATGTCAACTTTTCTCTTCTTTTAGTGAAATTTATCTCCACTCGCAGCAAAAACCGAGCGATAAGACCTGAAAACCAAAAACTTTTTATTACTTTTGCAGGTTAAACGATAACTGACCGTATACATGAAAGTCAAAATCCATCACGAGGGAGAGAATATACTGCTGATATTATTCTTTATCATATTGGCAAGCGGTGCGCTGGCCTACAGCTTCTTTGACTACAAACCTGTGGCATGGGCGCTGATTCTACTCATGGTCCTCCTGTTCTTGCTTGTGCTCAATTTCTTCAGGCTGCCCCGCCGCCACTTTAAGGAAGATAACAGCGATGGAACCGCTGTGGTGTCGAGTGTTGACGGCACGGTCGTGGCACTGGAGGAAGTCTATGAGGACGAGTATCTGCACCGTGACGTCATCCAGTTGTCGGTATTCATGACGGTGTTCAATGTTCATGCCAATTGGGTACCTGTCAAGGGTGATGTGACCTATGTCAAGCATCATTCCGGCCGTTTCTTGGCGGCCAATCTGCCCAAGTCAAGCAGTGATAACGAGCGCTCATCTATTGTGATACGTACTTCCACGGGCGAGGATATCCTCGTGCGCCAGATTGCTGGTGCCGTTGCCCGCCGCATCGTGACCTATGTCGAGCAGGGCGAGACAGTGGATGTCAACGACTTCATCGGCTTCATCAAGTTCGGTTCTCGTGTGGACATCTTCTTGCCGCTTGACACCGAAATCAAAGTCAAACTGGGCGACCGCACCTGGGGCGGAGAGACCCTTGTTGCACGTCTAAAGAACAAGTAACAACATGATGAAGGCAATTCGTAACAATATCCCCAACGCCATCACTTCACTGAACCTGCTGTTCGGCTGCATGGCGTGCATCGCGGCGCTGTCAAAAGGATGCTTGGTAGCCCCCTACATCGTGGCTTTTGAACTCATCGCCCTATCGGCTGTCGCCGATTTTCTTGATGGTCTGGTGGCGCGCTGGCTGCATGCCGTCAGCGCCATCGGCAAGGAACTGGATTCGTTGGCCGACCTGGTGAGCTTTGGACTTGCGCCGGCACTGATTTTGTATAGCATGATGCCCGAAGATGGTCCATGGGCGTTCTTTGCCCTGTTGCTGCCCGTGTTCGGCGCCCTGCGTCTGGCCCGTTTCAATGTCGACACCAAACAAGCCACCACCTTCACCGGCCTGCCCATCCCGGCCAATGCCATCTTCTGGATCGGCTTCACCGACTGGTATTACCACCAGCAAGATTGCCCCGTCTGGATTGTGGTGCTGCTCATCGTCGTGATGTCACTGCTCATGGTATGTCCATTGCGCATGTTCTCGTTGAAAATGCACAATCTCTCGTCGCTCAAGCAGAATTGGGCACAGTATTTGCAGGTTATTGCGACAGTGGTGTTTGTCATTGTGATGGGACTGCCTGGATTGGCTCTGGCCATCATGCTCTACGTGCTGCTGTCAATCATTAAAAGAGAAGACCACAACTAGAAATTAACATGAATTTCCTGCTGTTCATATTGCTTATCCTGTTCCTGATGGTGGGGATTCCGCTGTTGAGGGGATGGTTCTATATGCAGAACCTGCGTCGTCGCGTCAATGAGTCTTTCCGCGGTCGGCAAGAGCATGAGCGTCCCCGCCGTGAGCGCTATGAGGAGGAAGAGTATACCGAAACCGGCGAGCGCAAAATCTTTACCAGCGGTGAGGGCGAGTACGCCGACTTTGAGGAAGTCAACGGTACCATCATCGAGGAAACCACCACAACCAGCGAAACCGTCATCGAGGAACAAATCATCGATGCCGAATACGAGGAAATCTAGAATTCTTAATGCCAGCAAACGAGGAGCAACTCATTACTATGGGTTGCATAGAGAGGAATAAAGGTTGCTAAAATCAAAGGATTTCTGTGCCTAAAGTAGTATTAATAATATACTTAGCAAAAGCAGTTGGAGACCACTTTTCTTGATAAGCTTTTAGTATTTTATTCTTATCTACATCCGGCAGATTGTTGATGTCATTCTTGAACGTTTCCCAGTCAACATCATCGTTTGAAAGATACCCCATATCAACAGTTTCAACAACTTCCTCTTCAAAGGGCTTGTACCACTTCACATGCAGTTTATCAGTGAGAACAGCAGTTCCACTGATGAAACTCTCAATAAATCTATTAGGTATGCTTAATCTGAAACCAGAGATATTAAGGTTATAATCAAACTGAGCAATAAAGTTGCAGAACTCTTTCAGAGGCACAATCCGATCTCGGTGTACGACCTCTTTATTATTGACTAATTCGTGAATCAATCGTCCATCATACTGGTTTCCCATTTTATTGATTAAATCCACTACGATTGAACGTTTCTCGTTGGGATGAGAGGAGTTGAATTGTTTTAGAAACAGAATCACGTCTGGCTCCCAGTCCAGGTCATATAATGCAGCGCGCTTTGATGATCTGACGGCATCTGTACTTCCAAAATATGCCATGAGTTTTTTGCTCTTTGGAATAGATTGGCTTTCTAAATACTTCAGATAATTTTTCCTCATAACCCTATAACGGCAACTCCATGCTAAGCGCCTTGGCCCAATCATGCCAGGGTGTATTTTGTCTTTCATCTGAAAAACTTCAGAAGTAACGTGCCGTTTATAAATTGAGTTCTCTCCACTGTTATTACCATATTCAACATCCATATAGGGGACACGAATAGATGGCATAATTTCAAACCCTTCCTGTTCGATTTGTTTAGGACATTGGTTTTTGAAATATACGTCACAGTTTCTCAATAACTTAACTGTATAGATGAATGGGCTATCTTTACTGTCAACGGTGAACGTCCTTTTGATACCATTATTTTCAACCTCTCCAACCAGATTATACCGAGGGGCTTTCCCAAAATAATAGATCATTCGTCTAATGGTGCCTGCAACCCATTTGCTGCTGCACCAGAATAACGAAATACGGTCAATCAACGTGATGTCATATTCCAATTTAATCTTTTTCTCTTTTTTCAATTCATGCAAGCCCAATAAGAACCACTGGTAGTAAGAAAAAGTGTCTACTGGAAGTTGAGTTATTCTAACTGTAACCATCGCTGCTATAGTGAAATAATTAATATACGCAAGTAATATAAATTGATAACCGTTATTGTGGGCACGTAAAGGTTGGAATCATCGATTGATATTCATTTTCCGCTCCCTCTTGACTTGGCGTTTAATAATGCAGTAGAGTGCACAGCCAAATGGCAACATGAGGAAGGTTGAAACTTTACACGGAGAGTCTGAGAGGATATCATACTGCTTTGCAATGAGCTTGCTGGAGATGTAGTGAATGCAGTACTTCAATCGTTTCATCATTTTCGGCTTTGTCGATAGCACTAATTTGCGGTCGTAAATAAAGCCTTGGGGATTCTTCCAGTATTGCTTCCACATATTGAAACTTGAGCCATCTTGCTGATACTCAACAATGACTAATGGCTCATTAAGAGTCAGCAACTTATAGTCTTGATCAATCATGAAATACTTTGAGGCGAGACTGACATATTTCTCTCCGGCAAAGAGTGGATAATCAGGGTATTGCTTGACCACCTCAGTTCTATAGACGATCTTTTTGTCGCCATGACCACCCTCATCATAGAATTGAGTTAAGCCTACACTTGATGTGTTGAATTGAGTGCCAATCACCTTTCCTTCGGCGGTCATATCCAATCCTATAAGACCGGCATAAGCGTCTGAACCGTTTTTCTTCCAGAAAGAGATAATCTTTAACACGGCATCGTCAGGCATCCAATCATCACTATCTATGCATGTGTTTAACTCTGTTGATATGTGATGATATGCAGTATTATGGGCACCATGCATTCCCTGATTTTCTTGATAAATATATCGTATTTTGATTCTATTTTCTTGAATCCATGATTCCACCAATTCACGAGTTCCGTCAGTAGAACCATCATCAACAATAAGCCATTCGAAATCGTCACAAGACTGATTATATAAACTCTTGTACGTTCGTTCTAGCGTGTGAGCTCTATTATATGCTGGAGTGAAAATTGTTAATGTTTTCATTATTTTATTAAAGGTGAGACCTTTATCAAGATTCAATTTCTTTTCAAAATACGTCCTTATTTACCGCACTTCTGGTTTACAATTTGAGGTCGTCCTCGCTCTTGGGTTGAGGGGGATAGTCGATCGTGTAGTGCAGGCCGCGGGATTCCTTTCGGTCCTTGGCTTGGCGTGTAATCAGGTAAGCCACGTTGATGATGTTACGCAACTCGCAGATGCGTCGTGACACGTTACTGGTCTTGAACAGGCGCTCGGTTTCCTCGTAGAGGATATCCAGGCGGTTCCAGGCGCGGTCGAGTCGCAGGTTGCTGCGCACGATGCCCACATAGGTCGCCATGATTTCGCCCACCTCTTTCTCGCTCTGGCTGATGAGCACCATCTCCTCGGGGTGCGTTGTTCCGGCATCGTCCCAGGCGGGGATGTCCTCGCGCCAACTATACTCATTGCGGTGCTCAATGGCATGCTTGGCAGCAGCGTCGGCATACACGACCGCCTCGATGAGTGAGTTGCTGGCCAGGCGGTTACCGCCATGGAGACCGGTGCATGAGCACTCGCCCACGGCATACAGGCGCTTGATGCTCGAGCAGGCGTTGAGGTCCACCTTGATACCGCCGCACAGGTAGTGAGCGGCAGGCACTACGGGGATATATTCCTTGGTGATGTCGATGCCCAGGTCCAGGCAGTGCTTGTAGATGTTGGGGAAGTGGTGCTTGGTCTCCTCGGGGTCCTTGTGGGTCACATCCAGGAAGACGTGGTCCTCGCCTCGTTGTTTCATCTCGTTGTCGATAGCGCGGGCTACCACGTCGCGCGGTGCCAATGACAGGCGCGGGTCATACTTCTGCATGAATTCTTCGCCGCCCAGGTTGCGCAACACGCCGCCGTATCCACGCATCGCCTCGGTGATGAGGAATGCGGGACGGTCGCCGGGGTGATAGAGTGCAGTGGGGTGGAATTGCACGAACTCCATATCCTGGACAGTGCCCTTGGCGCGATAGACCATAGCGATGCCGTCGCCAGTGGCCACCAGCGGATTGGTTGTTGTGCGATAGACCGAACCGATACCGCCGGTCGCCATGAGTGTCACGCGCGACAAGAAGGTATCTACTTCACCCGTATTCTGGTTCAGCACGTAGGCACCATAGCACTCGATACCGGGTGTGCGGCGCGTCACGATTTTCCCCAGGTGGTGCTGGGTGAGGATTTCCACGGCGAAGTGGTCCTCAAACACATCGATATTGGGATTGTTCTTGATTGTCTCGATGAGTGAAACCTGAATCTCATGGCCCGTGTTGTCGGCATGGTGCAGAATGCGGAACTCGCTATGACCGCCCTCACGGTGCAGGTCAAACTCTCCCTTCTCGTTTTTGTCGAAATCTACACCCCAACCGACCAGTTCCTGAATCTGGGCGGGAGCCTCGGTAACGACTTTCTTCACGGCCTCGGGGTCGCTGAGCCAGTCGCCAGCCACCATCGTGTCATGGATGTGCTTGTCAAAGTTATCCACCTCCAGGTTGGTCACTGTGGCGACACCACCCTGAGCGAGGTCGGTGTTGGCCTCTTCCATCTTGGACTTGCACACCAGAGCCACAGTCCCGGTCTTTGCCACCTTGAGGGCAAAACTCATTCCGGCTACACCCGAACCGATAATGAGGTAATCATATTTTCTTACCATAATTCAATGCTATGTTACTATGTCAATTCCGTTTTAATAATATGTTTGAATCACACACGCTTTTAAAATACACTCTCACATTTCAGACATTACCGATTACCGTATTCTTTTGCTATGAGAATAGATCTGTTCAACTTGTCAATAAACCACTGCTTGTCTGGCAGGCAAGTCAGATACTGAGCTACCTTTATACGGTCTTCGTTCAGCATCATGAGCTCAATATGTTCGGTATTGCCCTCGCTGCACAGCAATAACCCAATCGGGGGATTTTCATCTGGCTGCATATCATATTTCTGTAGATACTTCAGATAGAGTTCCATCTGTCCCTTGTATTGAGGTTTGAATTTCCCAAGCTTCAAGTCAATGGCTACCAAGCATTTTAATTTCCTGTGGTAGAATAGCAAGTCCAAATAATAATCCGTTCCGTCAATCGTAAAACGTTTCTGACGTTCAAGGAATGCAAAGCCTTGCCCCAACTCCAAGATGAAAGCCTCCAGTTGTTTAGCAATAGCAGCTTCTAATTCTCCCTCTGAGTAATAGCCGCTGAGTCCCAGAAAGTCTAAAACATAAGAGTTCCGCAAGACAGCATCAGGCTCCATGTGGGTGGGTGATACTTGTTCTAGCGTTGTAATGATTTCGTCTTCTGGCTTAGCAGCAATGAGTGATCGCTCATATGCCATTTCATCTTGTTTGTCACGTAATTGTCTCACGCTCCAATGCTCGGCAATTCCCATTTGCTGATAAAAAAGGCGCTTGGTGTCATCCTCGATGGTGATGAGTTCCAGGAAATGGCTCCATGTCAATGTTTGCGACAACGTCGCAAACATTCCTTCCTCATTGTAAATCCTGGCTACTTTCATCATTCTTGTGACCGCTGAGTAGGTATAGCCTTTTCCGTAGAGGGCTGTTAATCTTTGTGACAGTGTCGCAAGAATCTTGTCACCATAAGCCGAGTATTGCTGATATCCCATATCCTCATTGATGAAATGGCCTATATGCCAAAACATCATGTTGGCGTGTTTGTTGACATACACAATGACATCTCGCTTTGCATCATTGATAATGTCAACTACACCTTGATAAAGGTGATCACTGACCAACTCTATTGTTTTGGTATCGATAATCTTGTTTGCCATGTTCCTCTGATTTTTGCAATCAATCTTATGATGAGGATGAGACGTGCTTAAATGTAGGCAATCTGCCGTTGGCTAGATTTGCTGATGAAAGGATTGGTTTACTCTTTCTCGCCGTAGAGCAAGTCACCGCAGTCGCCCAGACCAGGCACGATATAGCTGTGCTCGTTGAGTTCATTGTCGATGTCACAGGTCCACAGCGTGGTCTTGTCCTCAGGCAGATGCTGGCGCACCACCTCGATGGCCTTAGGTGTTGCCACAACGCTTGCAACATGGATGTGGGCGGGATGGCCCTTGGTCACCAGAGCCTGGTAGGCAAGTTCCATGGATGAACCGGTGGCGAGCATCGGGTCAACAATGACCAGTGTCTTTCCGTCAAGGCGAGGACTGGCGATATACTCGATGTGAACCACGAAGTCGTCGGTCTTGGGGAAGTATTTCCTGTAAGCCGACACAAACGCGTTCTCAGCGCCATCAAAGAAATTCAAGAAGCCCTCATGGAATGGCAGACCGGCACGCAGCAATGTGGCAAGCACCACATTGTCGTCCAGCACATTGCACTGCTTCACACCCAGCGGCGTGGTCACCCCTACGGTGTTGTAGTGAAGCTTCTTGGAGATCTCATAGGCCATAATCTGACCCAAGCGCTGGATATTGGCGCGGAAACGCAGGCGCTCTTGCTGCAAATCCTTATTGCGGATTTCGCTCATGAACTGTCCCACAAGCGAGTTCTGTTCACACAGGTTGATAATGTCCATTTCTTTATAATTGTTTTTTGGTTAAGTATTCTTTTAGGATGCGTTTGGAGTTGTCGCGGTCGAGGGTGAGTTGACGTTTCAGTTCCTCAAGTCCGCACATCTTGAATTCCAGGCGCAGGAAACTGATGAATTCCAGCATAATGGGTTGGCCATAGATATCGTCATCAAAGTCAAACAGGTTGACTTCGATACTCAATTGAGTGCCATTGTCTAGTGTGGGACGGCGACCGATGTTGGCCATTCCTTGCAACTGTTGGCCGGCAACATGTGCCAGCACGGCATATGCTCCATTGTGGGGCAAGAGCAAGGTCGGATCGATCTCACCCACGTTGGCAGTGGGAAATCCAAGTCCTCGGCCATTGTGGAACCCATGAACCACTTTCCCCTTGAGGACATAAGGGCGCCCCATGCAGTGCATGGCATCGACCACTCTGCCGGCAGCGATGAGCCCACGGACGATGGTCGAACTTACAGGGGCATACTGGCCCAGATACTCGGGTGCCTTGACCACGTTGACCCCCAGGCTCTGGCCATGACGGCAGTAGTCCTCGAAGGTCTCCTTGCGGTTGTGGCCGAAGTGGTGGTTGTAGCCTGCTACCAGCGTGGACACACCGTAACGGTCTCGCAGCAGTTCCAGGAATTGCGACGAGTTGAGTTTAGAAAGCTCGGGAGTGAAATCCAGGGGCACCAACAAGTCAGGACCGAGGGCTTCAATCTGCCGGAGTCGGTCTTCCAGTGGCATGATCAGACGGAAAGAGTCGTCGGGATGCAGGACTTGGCGCGGGTGGTGCAGGAAAGTGATGACCAGCGACTGCTTGCCCATGGCGGCAGCTTGCTGTTTAAGGAAATCAACCAGCGTGGCATGTCCGCGGTGAACTCCGTCAAACATACCGATAGTGGCGACTGTGCTACCTAATGGCAGGCGTTCCACTTCGCTCAGTACCTTCATTCCTCAGTCGTTATAAACAAAGTGGATGATTGGTGTAATCCACTCATGTTTCGTTATTTGTCGATGTGTTCCTTGAGGATGCGCATCGTGTCGTTGCACACGCGGATAAACATCTCGCGGTTCTTGAGCATCGTCGATGTCTTCACCTGCTTGTCGGCACCCGAGAACAGATAACCGGTGTCCTTGCTCTCCAGGGCACGCATGGTGGGCACCACGCCAGCCTCCGGGTTGGGGATATTGCGGGTCAGGTAGTCGGGTACACGGTCCATCCAGCGAGCCATGGCCAGGGCACCGCTCTTCAACAGGCCTGGATTGACACAGTTCACAGCCACACGCCGCGTCTTCATCACGCTCGACATGTAGATGGAGAACAACGTCAGGGCCAACTTGCTTTGGGCATAGGCACCCCAAGGCGTGAAGTGGGATACAGCGGGGAATTCATAGGGCAGCGAGACAAAACGACGAGACACGCTGGTCGACAGGATGATACTGCCGCCCTCCTGAATGAGGGGATAAACCTGCATTGACAGCAGCACGGTGCTCAGATAATTGACCTGGACTGAATGCTCAAAGCCATTCTCTGAAATCTCGCTGCGTCGCGGCAGTATACCCGCATTGTTGATGAGCGCCGCAACAGGGCGGTTCAAGGCCTTCAGGCGCTTCACAAAGTCATTGACCAGTTCAAAGGAGTTGAGGTCAAGTTGCAGGCATGAGATATCCTTGTTGCGTGTCACCTTGCGCAGCTGCGTGGCATAGTTCTCAGCCTTGGCAATGTCGCGGCTCGCAAGGAGTACTGCCTTACCTTGCTCGGCAAGTTTGCGTGTAATCACGCTACCCATGCTGTCGGTCGAGCCTGTCACGATATACAACGGCTTCTCCTGTTCGGCCGTCAGTTTGTCGTTATCGGTCATCATATCGTTTAGTTTTACGGTTCATTTCTTTCCAACTTGCAAAGATACAAAACTTCGCAAAATCTCACCTTATATCACCACAAAAAATGGACTTATTTTCATTTCATGCACATCAGTACAATGAAAAACACTGATGAAGAGATTAAACCATGTCGAAAATAATAGTCTAATAATCAAAAGGGCAAGTTTTTGTCCTTAATCCTAAAAAATGTCCATTTATATGAGAAATCTCATACTCTCACTCATACTCATACTAACGGCAGCATCGTCATTGCTCGCCCAGGATATCGACGCGATCTCGGCAAGGATTGACTTGCAGCGCCAGGAGTTTCCCCAAGAGAAAATCCACGTGATGACCGACCACAGCGATTATTTGGCTGGTGACACCATCTGGCTGCGTGCCTGGGTCGTGGATGCAGCATCTCACCAGCCGGTTAATGCCAGCCAATTTATATATGTAGAACTGGTGTCGCCCAACGATTGGGTGCATGAGCGTGTCAAGATTCACCCCGATGCAAGTGGAGTGTTCAAGGGATACCTGCCCATCGACATCAACATACCCGAGGGACGCTACCAACTGACAGCCTATACCATGTTCATGCAGAATGCAGGAGTGGACTATTTCTATAGTCAACCCATTGAGATTTGGGCGTTACCGTCGGTGCGCCGACGCATCGTCAGCAAGTGTGTGAGATATAAGGATGAAGTAGATGTGACGCTTCGTTATGAGAACAAGGCTGACAGTAGCCTGTACCCCTACAATCAGTTCAGCTACGGTATAGCAAGTGAATTATGGGATGAAAAACAATACAATAAGCGTACCAAAGAAGAGCACCTGACCCTCAAGGGCAAAGAGGCAAGCCAGTCTGCTATCCTGGTGAAGTTTGACACCTATGCCAAGTACATCACCCTGCCGCCACAAGAAGCGCTCGACGTCACCTTTTATCCCGAGGGTGGCTACCTGGTGCCAGAGGTGGAAAATAGGGTGACTTTCAAGGTCACAAACACCAGTGCCACGGTCTTGTCACAGGTCGGTGAACTGGTTGATGAAATGGGGAACGTGATAGCACAGCTGCAGGTTGAGCACGATGGAATGGGTATCGTCAATTTCACACCCCACGTCGGCAAATCCTACACGGCGCAATGGACGAATACCCTTGACGAGAAGGTCTCCTTCCCGTTGCCACAGGTGAGGCAAGATGCCACGGTGCTGCAAGTGCGTCGAGGCGATGATGGTCTCGTCACGATATCAGCAGCCGGCCTCAAGTCAAGCAATGGGCTGATCGTGTTGCAGCAACGTGGGCAGATGGTAGCGTGTGGATATGACACGTTGACGATTCGTGAATCCGATTTACCGGCAGGGGTGGTGCAGGCCATGCTGTTTGACGAGGAGATGCACTGCCTGAGCGAGAGGCTCTTCTTTGCGGGCGGTTCATCACTATCGGTACCCACAGTGGCTACCGATCGCGAAACCTACACCGACCGTGCGCCCGTGAAAGTCAATGTGGACTTGAGCAGTCTGCCAAGCAATCCGAGCAATTATGCTGTGTCGGTCATCGACGGGCAGGCCTGTGACCCCTCCGAGGGGAACATCTTCTCCAACCTGTTGCTGCAGAGCGAACTGCGAGGGCGCATCAATCAACCGAACTATTATTTTGAGCAAGGCGATACCATCGACAGGAAACAGCGCTTGTACCATTTGGACCTGCTCATGCTCACTCAAGGCTGGCGACGTTATGACATCCCCCGTGTGCTGCGTGGCCGCCTTGCCGAAGCGCAGTACCCCATCGAGGTGTCACAGGTGGTGACAGGGCGCGTCTTGAGCGATTGGCGCAAGAAGCCGGTCGTCGGCGCCAAGGTGAGCCTGATTGCTCCGCGAGTGGAATACAGTTCAATGACTTTTACCGACTCACTAGGCGAGTTTGTCATCAATATGCCACTACTGCCCGACAGTGTGGACTGTATCGTTATGGCCGAGAACATCAAGGGGAAAAAGCAGATGAATCTGGAACTGGATGAAGAACAGTTTCCACAAACCTACTATATGACCCTTGAAAAATCTGCTCACGAAGCAGCGACGTTCAGTGACGATCAGTCGTGGAGACTGGAACGTAGTGGAGACTGGAGACACATCATTCTCAACGAACTGACCGTGAAGGGCTACAGGCCACGGCGCCATTCCGACGAAAACAATCCCTACAACCTGACCCCAAAAAAGATCAAGGATAAAGGCATCACAACACTGGAAGCAGCTGCAAGAGAAATTCCAAACCTCACTGTGATGGGCGGCTCGCTCTATACCCCTGGCTGTCGGTCTAAAGACCACGTGACCATCTATGTTGACGGGGAGCCGATAGCAGAGAACTTTGAGACCGACCAAACCGCCGTCAGACTTTTGTCGGAGTACATTTCTCCTATTGATCCCAAACCGCAAAGCAATATCTTTTTAGGATACCAAGGTACTCCCGACCTGTCAGAACTATCCATCGCACAGAGCATGGTATCGTTTAAGGATGTAGAGTACATTTACTTCGCGCGGGGCGCCCATGGCGGAGGCAGTCTCTTCATCGGTCACCGCGAGGGATACACGGCTGCTGACCACAAGGAACCAAGCCTCTACCTGAAAATTATGCAGCCCATGGGCGCACAGACACCCGTCGAATTCTATTCTCCGCGTTATGATCAGGGTGATGACGGTCATGAACCCGGCTCCGACTTGCGCAAGGTACTGTATTGGAATCCTTGTGTGACTGTCGGTGACAATGGCACATCCACGTTCGATTTCTATGCCAGCGACGTCCACAATACCACCTACATCGTCACCATCGAGGGTGTCGCCGCAGACGGCACGCCGTTCCGCACCACTCACCAGATAACCAAACGCTGATTGCTTGAGCCGCAATCCTCTAATGGTTAGAAAAGGGATTTTCTGAGAAAAATGTTTTATCTTTGCCGAGGTAAACGTGATTCCTTATGGCAAACAAGAAAAGAAGGAAGTGGCCGTGGATCTTATTGGCGGCCCTGGTTTTGTTAGTGGCAGTAGCGGCGTGGTTGATGAGACCGCCTAAGAATACGATACCCACGGCAAGCCGTGGGTCACTGGAGCGGTTCCCTCAGTTTGAGTCGCAGTTTGTTCCAGCAAGGGATGTGGTCGTCTGGCTCCCCGAGGGCTATCAGACGGGTGACTCCTGTGACGTGCTCTACATGCACGATGGGAATATGCTGTTCGACGCCACCACGACGTGGAACCGCCAGGAGTGGCAGGTCGATGAAGTGATGGACAGCTTGGTCCATGCCGGTGCCATCAGGTCGTGCATCGTTGTGGGCATCTATAATACCGACGACCGCCTCACCGAGTATTTCCCCGCCAAAACGTGGCAGCACGTTGCCGAAGCCGACCGACAGAAAGCCAAGATCGATAAACTCACAGCAGACGCTTATTTGCAATTCATAGTCAAGGAGTTAAAGCCTTTTATTGATGAACGCTACAAACCCTTGACCAGCCGCGAACACACCTTCATGATGGGTTCCAGCATGGGCGGACTGATTTCGCTCTACGCCCTGTGTGAATACCCGCAGGTGTTCGGCGGCGTGGCGTGCCTGTCGTCCCACCTGTCGATGGCTCACCTGCCTGATGGCGTTGACGGCGAGCCCTGGGCAACAGGTTTCCGCAACTATGTGGAGCAGCATCTGCCCGAGGCCAACGGTAGCCTCATCTATATGGACCACGGCACCAAGGACTTTGATGCCGACTATGGCAAGTATCAGGAACTGCTTGACAAGACCGTGCGTTCCAAAGGCTGGGACCAGCAGCACTACCGTAGCCTTGTGTTTGACGGTGACGGCCACAACGAGACCTGCTGGGCTGGGCGCCTGGATCAACCGCTTTTATTCTTGCTTGGGAAATAATACCGAAAAAACATGGATAGATTTATTACTGTTATCGGAGGCGTAAACATGGACATTGCTGCGGCATTGACGGCGCCATTTGTCCCTGCCGACTCGGTGCCGGGCCAGGTGACCCTGGGCTGCGGCGGTGTGGCACGCAACATTGCCCACAACCTGCGGCTGATGGGGCATGACGTGAAGTTCGTCAGTGCCTTCGGTGGCGAGACCTTTGGCGAGATGTGCTGGCGTGAGTGCGAGGCTGTCGGGCTGGATCTCACATTGAGCGAGTGCTGCGAGGGAATGCGCAATGGCCTGTACCTGTGTGTCAACGACCAGACGGGCGACATGATTGCCGCTGTGGCCGATACCGACATCATCTCGCAAATCACCCCAGAATTTCTGGACGCGCGCATGGACGACATCAATCGCTCGTCACTTGTGATAGCCGATACCAACATCTCGACTGAGGCGTTGCAATACCTCATCGATCATTGCACCGCACCCCTCATGGTTGATACCGTGAGCACCGCCAAGGCGCCGCGTGTCATCAAGGCGTTGCAACAGAGCGAGACACGACGTCTGCACAGCCTGAAACTCAACCTGATAGAAGCCCAGGCTGTTACCCGTTGCGACACCGCCAGGGCTGCTGCCGACCACTTGACGGCACTGGGCGTCGAGCAGGTCTACATTACGATGGGCAGCGACGGTGTGTATTGCAGCAACGGCACGCTTCACCAGCAGTATAAGGCGATCCCCACCCGTGTCATCAATACGACTGGTGCCGGTGATGCCTTCATTGCCGGCGTGGCTCATGCCCAGATGCAGGGAACGCCATTTCCCGAGTGCACCCTCACGGGCATGAGAGCAGCTCATGCCACCCTGCTATCCCTGCAGACCGTCAATCCCGACGTCAAGCAATATCTATAACTAGAATATCTAGACCATCAAAAAACTAGTGACTATCGACTAATGACTGAAAATATGAACAACTATCTTTCCATCTCACCCGAAGTGCAGCAGGCACTTGACGAGGGCCGCCCCGTAGTCGCCCTTGAGTCAACCATCATTTCCCACGGCATGCCTTATCCGCAGAACGTGGAGACAGCATTGCGTGTCGAGCAGACCATCCGTGACAACGGCGCCGTGCCCGCTACCATCGCCATCATCGGCGGCAAACTCAAAGCCGGCTGCACCCCCGACGAAATCGAATACCTGGGCCGCAAGGGGCAAGCCGTGACCAAGGCTTCGCGCCGTGACCTGCCCGTGCTCATCGCCCGTGGCGAGGACGGCGCTACCACCGTGACCACGACGATGATCATCGCAGCGATGGCTGGTATCAAGGTGTTTGCCACTGGCGGCATCGGCGGCGTGCACCGCGGTGCCGAGACGACGATGGACATCAGTGCCGACCTCGAGGAACTCGCCATGACACCCGTGATGGTCATCTGTGCCGGAGCCAAGTCCATTCTGGACCTGGGCCTCACGCTGGAATACCTCGAGACCAAGGGTGTTACCGTCATCGGTTATGGTACCGAGGAACTGCCCGCTTTCTATACTCGTCACAGCGGTTTCAAGGTGGATTACCGCATCGACACCCCCGAGGACCTCGCTGCTGCTTTCCGCGCCAAACTGGATATGGGCTTACAGGGCGGTATGCTCGTTACCAACCCCATCCCTGAAGAATACTCCATGCCTGCCGATGTCATCAATCGCGCTATTGACGAGGCGATTGCCGAGGCCAACCGTCTGGGTATCCGCGGCAAGGAGACGACACCTTTCCTGCTCGCCAAGGTCAAGGACCTGACTGGCGGAGACAGCCTCGCTAGCAACATCCAATTGGTGCTTAACAATGCCCTTCTGGCAGCCAAAACCGCTGCTGCCCTGACCCGATAATTGCGCTTTTTGCTTTTTTTTGGAAAAATGATGTGTTAAACGAACTAAAATCAATACCTTTGCAGATTGTAATTAAACGAAGTTTAATAATGCTAAAATAGACCTACGATTATGAGATGTCAACATTGCGGACACGAAGTGCCCGACGGTTCAGTCTTCTGTAACCATTGTGGCTACCGCATGAGTCAGCAAGTAACGTGCAGCTACTGCCACGAACCCATGCCTTCAACATCAGTGTTTTGTCCACATTGCGGCAAGGCCGTTGACAATGCGATGAGTATTGCCAGCCAGGAGCCGCAGGTAGCTATGCAGGCCCAGCGTCCCGCTCCTACCTACAACGAGCAGCGCCGCGCCGCTGAGCAGCAGGCAGCTAGACGTAAGGCGGCGAATGCCTGGGAACAGCCTGAGCCTGAGCAGGATGATGATGACGACGATAATGGCGGTGGCGGCGGTTCTAACTTCAACCGCAATCTGATCATCTGCATTGTGGCGGCAGTGCTGCTTATTGCCCTGTTGAGCCTGTTGCGTCATTGCAACAGCCAGGAGAATGACCGCTTGGAGGCACGCGCCGACAGTGCTGCGATGATTGCCGACAACAGTCAGGAGCCGATGCAGATCCTCATTGCCGAGTTGAGCCGCAACGGCATGACCGATGACAAGGCTTATCCGGGCTGCGCCGTGAGGTTCAACAGCACCGACCCCGATACGCCCGAGCGCATCGTCGGTGTGACCTATAAGGAGGACACCGATCGTCCCTTTGTCAAGGTCTATACACTCACCCGTGACGGTGGCCAGTGGAAGGTCGAATTGGGACAGACCAAATACTATGACGGCCGCACCATCATGATGGATAACAGCTCGCTCATCGCCGATGCCATGAACGTGCCCCGTGCCGTGACCGTCGATGGCAAGTCGTGCCTGTACTTCGCCTTCCTCAATCATCTCAAGGGGGCTGGCGAGGGCAATAATGGCCGCGTGACGCTGGCGCTGTATGATGTCGATGCCAAGAAGATGACGACCTTGACCTATGACGGTCAGATCCGTTCTCGCACCGACGGTCGCCAGTATGTCTATAGCCGCGGTCCGCTCGAGAACACGAGCGGCACCGAGCGCAGTTTCCTGCGCCAGGAGGCAGCAAGCCTGGGATGCATCAAGGTAGCCACCCAGGAGGAGATTGACGCCGAGGAAGAGGCCAAAGCCAAGGAAGAGGAAGAGAAGGCGCTCGCTGGCGAGGAGAATGCCGACGCCAAGTGGGAACACGACAATGCTGAGAACATGGATAAGCTCAAGGAAGGCGAGGAAGTGAAGATGAAGCCTACCCAGTATGACAAGCCCATCATCAACATGAAGGAAATCAAGGACAAGCTTGATAATGAACGTTATTTGGTATTCTTGGATACTAAAGGTTCGGTGGTCGGCTTCAACAAGAGTTCCCGTAAGTACTTTACCATCTATGCCGGTAAGAACGGTGCGGCATCAAGTATCAGCTTTGCAGGAGATAACAACGTGCTCATCAAGACGCCTCA
This sequence comes from Sodaliphilus sp., assembly GCA_045114065.1. Lineage (GTDB taxonomy): Bacteria > Bacteroidota > Bacteroidia > Bacteroidales > Muribaculaceae > Sodaliphilus. The sequence continues at coordinate 4,105 of JBGUJU010000023.1, read as the reverse complement.
TGGTTCCATCACCTATGACCTGGTGCATGACAAGGCTAAGTCCAACTAATTGATCAATCATGACACCCGAGAAACGGTATTATTTCTGGTTCTTCTTGAAACTGAACATCATTCTGGTAGGGCTGCTTGCTCTGCTATGGTGGCTCAATAATGTCGTCTTTACGGGATAATCTAGCAACTCTAGAAACCAACTGACAACTAAAAACTATAATATGGTTGAAATCAGAGAAATCCAACCCACCAAGCGCAACTTGCTCAAGTTTGTGCGTTTCCCCATCGATGTCATCTACCGCGACAGCGAGTACTACGTTCCGCCGCTGGTAACCGATGAAGTGAACACCCTGCGCCCCGACAAGAACCCGGCATTTGATTTCTGCGAGGCCGCCTATTTCCTGGCTTACCGCAACGGGAAAATCGTGGGACGCATTGCCGGCATCATCAACAAGGTGGTCAACGAGCGCAACAACAAGAAAGAGGCCCGCTTCAGCTACATCGACTTCATTGACGATGCCGAGGTAGTAGACGCCCTCATCGATGCCGTGACCAAGTGGGCCAAGGGCAAAGGCATGGAACACCTAACAGGTCCCCTGGGCTTTACCGACATGGATCCCGAGGGTTTGCTCGTCGAGGGCTTTGACCGCATTGGCACCACAGGCGCCGTGTACAGCCACGCCTATTATCACAAGCACTTGGAGCGCTTGGGCTTCGTCAAGGATGTGGACTGGCTGGAGTTCCTGATCACCATCCCCAAAGAGGTTCCCGAGAAGATGCACCGCATCGCCACCCTGATAAGTCAACGCATGAATGTGACGACCATCAAGTACACCGACCGCAAGCAACTGGTCAAGGACTACGGCGATGCCATCTTCAAACTTATCAATGTGGCCTATGACGAGTTATTCGGCTACTCGCCGCTCACCGATAAGCAGATCAAGCACTATATCAAGATGTATCTGCCCTTCCTGCCTCTCGACGACCTGTCGATGGTCATCGACAAAGACACGCGCGAACTCGTCGGTGTGGGCATCACCATCCCCTCGATGTCCAAGGCGCTCATCAAGAGTCGTGGCCGCTTGTTCCCTATGGGCTGGAAATACTTGCTCAACGCTTTCAGGCATAACAATGTGGTGGACCTGATGCTTATTGCTGTCAAGCCCGAGCTCCAGAACAAGGGTGTGAACTCACTCATCTTCGACGACCTTATCCCCGTGTTCAACAAGCATGGCTACACCCATGCCGAAAGCAACCACGAGCTGGAACTCAACTCCAAGGTGCTCAAGCAATGGGAATACTTCGAGTATGACCAGCACAAGCGCCGCCGCGCCTATACTAAAGAAATTTGATTTGCACCAGAGCAATCAAATTGATTAGTGATTAGTGATTAGAGAATTAACTAAAAAACAATAATAAATATGAACGACAAGATTCAAGTTATCAGTAAATATGCCCTTGAGGGGCTGAATGCACAGGCACTGAAGGAAACCGCCCTTGCTGCCAAGCAGACGTTGGAGAGCGGCAGCGGTGCCGGCAATGATTTCCTGGGCTGGTTGCACCTGCCCAGCAGCATCGACGAGCAGCAGTTCCAGGCGATTGAGCAGAGCGCTGCCCAGTTGCGCAGCGAGTGCGAGTATGTCATCAGCATCGGTATCGGCGGCAGCTACCTCGGTGGCAAGGCCGTGATCGAGGCATTGAGCAACCACTTTGCTGCCTATCGCCAGGATGGTGGCCCCAAGGTCCTGTTTGCCGGTAGCAACATCGGTGAGGATTACCTCTATGACATGATGGACCTGGTGCGCGGACACAAGTTCGGCATCATCGTCATCTCCAAGTCGGGAACCACGACTGAGCCCGCTATTGCTTTCCGTCTGTTCAAGGAAATGCTCGAGAAGCAGGAGGGTAAGGAGTTTGCCCAGCGCAACATTGTCGCTATCACCGACGCCCGTCGCGGTGCGCTGCGTGGCTTGGCGACCCAAGAGGGCTATGCCACCTTTGTCATCCCCGACAATGTGGGCGGCCGTTTCTCGGTACTCACGCCCGTGGGTCTGTTGCCCATCGCCGTGGCTGGTTTTGACATCCGTGCCCTGGTGGCCGGTGCAGTCGAGATGGAGCAGGGTGGGGACGAGCAGGTGCTCGACTATGCCATCGCCCGCAATGCTCTCTATCAGGATGGCAAGAAGATTGAAATCCTGGCCAACTTTACCCCGCGCCTGCACTTCCTTGCCGAGTGGTGGAAGCAGCTCTACGGCGAGAGCGAGGGCAAGGACCACAAGGGTATCTTCCCCGCTAGCGTGGACTTCACCACCGACCTGCACAGCATGGGTCAGATGATTCAGGACGGCGAGCGCACGCTCTTTGAGACCGTGCTCAGCGTGGGCGACCAGCAGCATGAGGTCATCATCCCCACCGATGCCGAAGACCTGGACGGCCTGAACTACATTGCTGGCAAGAACGTGGACTATGTCAACAAGATGGCCGAACTGGGAACCCGTCTGGCACACATGGACGGCGGCGTGCCCAACCTGATCATCACCATCCCCGCGCTGACCGAGCGCTACGTGGGCCAGCTGATTTACTTCTTCGAGAAAGCCTGTGGCGTGAGTGGCTATATGCTGGGTGTGAACCCGTTTGACCAACCCGGCGTCGAGGCCTACAAGAAGAACATGTTCGCCCTGCTCGAGAAGCCCGGCCACGAGGAGGCCACGGCTGCCATCAAAGCAAGACTCAAACAATAACAAATAATCAATTAACGCCTAATAATCAAACAACATGAACAACAATAAACAACACAAACAACCAATCCTATATTGTTGTTAACGTTGTTCAGCGTTGTTAAAGTTGTTTGATTTAGCTAGCGACTAGTGACTAAAAAACTAAATAAAAAATGATTTATCCGATTCTTTCGGCCGAGGAAGCCGCCGAATTTGTTCAAAATGGCTTCACAGTAGGTGTTTCGGGCTTTACTTCACCCGGTTGTCCTCAAGCAGTTCCCGTTGCCATCGCCGAGCGCGCCAAGCGCGAGCATGAGGCAGGCCGCGAGTTCAAGATCAACCTTTTCTCTGGCGCATCGACCAGCGACCACATCGACGGTGAGCTGACGCGTGCCGACGCCCTGAACTTCCGCACTCCTTACCAGTCACACCCCGACATGCGCAAGGCCATCAACGCCAATGCCATCCACTATAACGACCGCCACCTGAGCGAGCTGGCTCAGGAGTTCCGCTATGGCTTCTACGGCAAGATGGACATCGCCATCGTTGAGGCTCAGAGCATCACCGACGACGGCGATCTCGTGCTGGGCACCTCGATGGGCAACACCGCCACTTGGCTCAAGATGGCCGACAAGGTGATTGTCGAGGTCAACGACCAGATTCCCGAGACCATCCTGGGTATGCATGACGTGTACACGCCCAACGATCCCCCTTATCGTCGCGAGATTCCTATCTATACGCCTCACGATCGCGTGGGTACTCCCACCGCCCATGTTGACCCCAAGAAGGTCCTCGGCGTTGTCAAGACGTCGCTTCCCATCAGCAAGGAGGGTGCCTTCACCCCCGTTGATGAGGTGACTGCAGCCATCGGCCGCAACGTGTGTGCCTTCCTCGTTAACGAGCTCAAGGCTGGCCGCATCCCCAAGGAGTTCCTGCCCCTGCAGAGTGGTGTGGGCAACATCGCCAACGCCGTGCTCGACGCCCTCGACAAGAGCGACGACATTCCTCCCTTCGAGATGTACACCGAGGTGATCCAGGACAGCGTGCTCGAGCTGCTCGAGAGCGGCAAGTGTAAGTTTGCCAGCACCTGCTCGATGACCTTCTCCAGCGGCGCTATGACCGAGTTCTTTGAGAAGGGCGAGGCCCTTCACAACAAGGTGCTCATGCGTCCCAGCGAGATCAGCAACAACCCTGAGGTGGTTCGCCGTCTGGGCGTCATCACGATGAACACCGCCATCGAGGCCGACATCTATGGTCACATCAACTCGACCCACGTCAGCGGTACGCGTTTGATGAACGGTGTCGGTGGCTCGGGCGACTTCACCCGCAACGCCTACATCAGCATCTTCCTGTGCCCGTCGATCAAGAAGGACGACTGCATCAGCACCATCGTGCCC
>JBGUJU010000022.1:0-1653 GCA_045114065.1 Sodaliphilus sp. | reverse complement strand
GTATATTTGTGAATCTCAATACAATTAACTAACTCTAAAATAAATGCATATGAAAAAGACAATACTATTTACATTATTAGCCCTGCTAGGTATGACCCAGGTAGTGGCGCAGGACTATGAGTACGTTCCTCTAGTCCGTGATGGCGTGAAATGGGTGTATAAATACCAAAGACACCAGAATCAGTCTCACGTGGTTATAACGCTTACACTGGAACTTAAAGGCGACACTGTAATAGATGGTAAAACCTATAAGGCAATGCATAAGTATTTTGGCGATGCCATCAATGAGGACAATGACACCGTTCCGATCTACCTGCGTGAGGAGGACAAAGTCGTCTATGGCATTGTTCCCGACGGGAAGACTTATGCAGATTGTCTTATTTCAAGTTTTGAGAACGGTTTTCGTTCAGAAAAAAACAATGGTGAAGAATTTGTCCTGTATGATTTCAATGACCCGGCGACGGTATGTCGTGCCAATTCCGTCATTTTCAAAATTGATGAAGAGGCAATGGAGGAAGGGGTAGGCCCAAACCCGTTCAAATTCTCTGATACTATCACCGTGAACGATAAAAAAGTTAAACGCTACGTCTATAGTAGTGGAGGGGATTTCTGCTTTATCGAGGGAATAGGTTTCGATAGTCCACATTATGGTTATCTGCTAGCCTACAAATATCCCATTTCAACATCTTCAACGGACCCAACTGATCGTTTTTTTTTAAGCCACGTGATTGAAGACGGCAAAGTAATCTATCGTTCGGTAATGACCTATGATTCCCTATCTGGGTTTCTACGCATTGCACGTCCCGACGTGAAGTGGGTAAACGAGCATGTGACCGTCAGCCAGGGTGACACCGTATGCTACTACTACACCTATCAGTTCGAGCCTCAGGAGGAGAGCCGTTGGGATGACTATTACTGCTACTATTCGAGCGTGTCGGATTCTTCCACTGATAGTGTCGTGTCCATTTGCAGAAATGATGGCTGGATATTTTATGGCTATGGCAACTCCATGTTAAGTCCAATCATAGAGAATGGTGACAATCTGATTGAATTTGATGGTCACAACCTGTTATACACATTCGAAAAACCCGACATCAGTTCCTATTACCTGCGGAATTATTATATCTATCACCAGAATGGCAGTTTCCTGAACCGCAACAATTTCATCGAGGTTGAGCCGCTGGAAATAGAGGGCGTGGAGTGCAGCCGCTATGCCTACATCGACGAACAGGGAGATACAGTAGCCTACGTTGTTGAGGGCATCGGCTTCGACAGCCGCGACATGGGCGACCTGCTGACGCCGTTTACACGTCGCCCCGATCCGACTGCCGACTATCAAGAGTGGTGCGGCCTGAGCCATGTGGTAAAGGACGGTCAGATCATCTATAAGGGCATGCGCTACCGTCATGGTGCCTTTGAAGGCATCGACGAGACGGTCGCTGACAGGACTCAGCGGCCCGCCGATCCCAACTACTACAACCTGATGGGCCAGCCTGTAGGCAAGGACGTGCCGACTGCTCCCGGCATCTACATCCACAACGGCAAGAAGATCGTAGTACGATAGGTTCGCTATCGCTCGCAGGTTAAAGGGGCATCCGCACTGTAGGGCCTCGCCTTGGCGTGGCCGTGATGCTCACTGCTTAGTGATTGCAG
>JBGUJU010000021.1:0-2194 GCA_045114065.1 Sodaliphilus sp. | reverse complement strand
CTTCAACGCGGACATCCGTCGCCGCGCGGCAGTGTCACTGCTCCGTCACCACGTCGCCCCATGCGGAAGTCACGGAATATTGACCGTGTCAGCCATCGGACTCGCCGTTCGGCTTATCCTTAGGACCCGACTCACCCCGGGGTGATTGACATCGCCCGGGAAACCTTAGTCTTTCGGCGGGGGCGGATCTCACGCCCCTTATCGTTACTTATACCTACATTTGCTTTTCCAGAAGCTCCACCAAACGTCATCGCCTGGCTTCGGCGCCGCTGGAATGCTCCCCTACCGATACTTTTATTATTTGCTATCCCGCGCCTTCGGTGTCTGCCTTATACCCGATTATTATCCACGCCCGGTCTCTCGACTAGTGAGCTGTTACGCACTCTTTGAATGAATGGCTGCTTCCAAGCCAACATCCTAGCTGTCATCGAGACCAGACTTCGTTAGACTAACTCAGACAGGATTCCGGGACCTTAGACGGCGGTCTGGATTCTTCTCCTCTCGGGCACGGACCTTAGCACCCGCACCCTTACTGCACTGCTACAGACCTTATGCATTCGGAGTTCGTCAGGTCGCGATAGGCGGTGAAGCCCTCTTGACCTATCGGTCGCTCTACCTCATAAGGTGAACACAGCACGCGGCACCTAAATGCCTTTCGGGGAGTACGAGCTATCTCCGAGTTTGATTGGCCTTTCACTCCTACGCACACCTCATCCAGAAGCTTTTCAACGCTTATTGGTTGGGGCCTCCATCCCGTGTTACCGGGACTTCACCCTGGACATGCGTAGATCACTCGGTTTCGCGTCTGCCACCGCCGACTATGCGCCCTATTCAGGCTCGCTTTCACTGCGGATACGCCGCTCATGCGGCTTAGCCTCGCCGGCGACGGCAACTCGTAGGTTCATTATGCAAAAGGCACGCCGTCACACCTAAAATGATGCTCCGACCGCTTGTAGGCGCATGGTTTCAGGTACTATTTCACTCCCCTAATAGGGGTGCTTTTCACCGTTCCCTCACGGTACTGTCCGCTATCGGTCTCACGGGAGTATTTAGCCTTGCCGGATGGTCCCGGCGGATTCGCGCAGGATTCCACGTGTCCCGCGTTACTCAGGATACCGCTAGGCCGCATCGTGCTTCGGATACGGGACTCTCACCCGCTGCGGTCGAACTTTCCAGATCGTTCTCCTCACACTCTGCGTACCACGGCGCGGTCCTACAACCCCGCATGTGCGTTGCCACACACACGGTTTGGGCTCTTCCCCGGTCGCTCGCCACTACTGGGGGAATCATTAGTTTATTTTCTCTTCCTGCAGGTACTAAGATGTTTCAGTTCCCTGCGTTAGCCTCCCTACAACATATGTAGGGATGACAGGCCTTCAGCCTGACGGGTTGTCCCATTCGGACACCCCCGGGTCAACGGTCATGTGCACCTAACCGGGGATTTTCGCAGCTTGTCGCGTCCTTCATCGCCTCCGTGAGCCAAGGCATCCGCCATGCGCCCTTATCTACTTTCGCCACAATGAAGACAATCACAAACACACCATAAGATGCATCCGCAACTGCCATTGCTCATACTTTCAGCTGTTGATTCGTTTTCTAATCTACAGTCTTGCCTGTGTCAACATGTCAAAGATCTCATGCGCATCATTCTGTCCGATGACAGGTTAGCGCAAAGTGGAGAATATCGGGGTCGAACCGATGACCTCTTGCATGCCATGCAAGCGCTCTAGCCAACTGAGCTAATCCCCCTTGTAAGCCTTACGGCCATAGTAGTCCCAGGCAGATTTGAACTGCCGACCTCCACATTATCAGTGTGGCGCTCTAACCAACTGAGCTATAGGACTATTCTATTAGCAAAGATTGAGTATTCAAGAGTTAGACTCTTGCTCAGCCTCATTATTTCTCCATAATATATAATAAACAGAGAAGAGAAGCGGCCGGGCAGCGAACGCTACCTGACGGAACATCTTCTCATAGATCTGTATCTACGACGTCCTCTCCAGAAAGGAGGTGTTCCAGCCGCACCTTCCGGTACGGCTACCTTGTTACGACTTAGCCCCAATCACCGGTATCACCCTAGGCCGACCCTCGCGGTCACGGACTTCAGGCGCCCCCGGCTTTCATGGCTTGACGGGCGGTGTGTACAAGGCCCGGGAACGTATTCACCGCGCCATGGCTGATGCGCGATTACTAG
>JBGUJU010000020.1:0-33462 GCA_045114065.1 Sodaliphilus sp. | reverse complement strand
CAACTCCGTCACCACCATCGGTGCCTCTGCGTTCTCTAGTTGCTACAGTTTGTCGAGTGTGACCATCCCCAACTCCGTCACCACCATCGGTGACGATGCGTTCTATTGCTGTACTGGCCTGACGAGCGTGACCATCGGCAATTCCGTCACCACCATCGGCTTAAATGCGTTCTCTGGCTGCAGCAGCCTGACGAGCGTTCATATAACAGATTTAGCGGCGTGGTGCTCAATTCATTTTATTTCTTGGAAATCCAATCCATTGGCTTATGCTCAACACCTTTTTTTAAATGGGGAAGAAATTAAAAACCTTGTTATCCCCAACTCCGTCACCACCATCAGTGCCTATGCTTTCTATAACTGCAGCAGCCTGACGGGCGTGACCATCGGCAACTCCGTCACCACCATCGGCTACCAAGCGTTCTATATCTGTACTGGGCTGACGAGTGTGAGCATTGGCAACTCCGTCACCACCATCAGCGAAGGTGCGTTCTCTGGTTGCACCAGTTTGTCGAGTGTGACCATCGGCAACTCCGTCACCACTATCGGTGACCATGCGTTCTATAGTTGCACCAGTTTGTCGAGTGTGGACATCCCCAACTCCGTCACCACCATCGACAACTATGCGTTCTATAATTGCAGCAGCCTGACTAGCGTGACCATCGGCAACTCCGTCACCACTATCGGTGACCATGCTTTCTATTACTGCACCAGTCTGACGAGCGTGAGCATCCCCAACTCCGTCACCACCATCGGCGAGTATGCGTTCATGGAGTGCCGCAGCTTGACGAGCGTGACCATCGGCAACTCCGTCACCACCATCGGCGACGGTGCGTTCTTCAGTGCTTGGAGCAGTCTGACGAGCGTGACCTGCTTAGCAGAAACGCCGCCGACGGCATACTCAAATACAAATACTTTCGGTAACTACTCCGCCACCCTCTACGTCCCAGCCGGCTCGCTCAATGCGTACCAGACGACCTCGCCATGGAGCAAATTCTCTAATATCCAGCCGATTTCTGAGAGTTTGTCGGGCGATACTGATGGCAACGGCAAGGTAAACATCGACGACTTGACCGCCTTGATTAACTATCTGTTAAATGGAGATGCCACTGGCATTGAACTTGATAATGCCGACGTGGACGGCAATGGCCGCCTCAACATCGATGATGTCACCACCCTCATTAACTACCTCCTTAGCGGCCATTGGTAAAAAATTCAAGTTTATAAAGTGCTAGCGCACATTTATAAACTTGAGGTTAAGGGTTAAAGGTTAAAGGTTAAGGGTTAAAGAACAAGACATAAAACCGTCAAAAGTTGAAGAATTTTGTTTCTCTAACCTCAAAACTTCAAAAACTTAAGTAACGTGAGTTCAATGAACTTGTTATCAGATAATCAGCGCATTAGCAACTCCCACTCTAAGATTAGAGCGGGTAGGGTGGTGTTGATTTTTCTCGGTTACGCGTTGTACGACGGTGTCTTCAACGCCCCCGCCGCTCTCGCGGCACCCCCTCTTGTCTAAGAGGGGGAGTTGCTGGACGCTACCTTAGAAACTTAAATTACTGAAAAGAAATATTGATGAAAATGAAAGCAAAGCATTTATTATTATCTATTGTGGCGGTGGTGGCGGTGTTGCCTGCCGCTGCTGACGTGCATCCTCGTTACACGACGATGGTGAGTGATGCGACCACGACCTATGTCACCAAGCGTCCACCTGCCGAGGAGCGCCTGTTCACCAGTGTCATCATCGAGAAACGTATCAAGGAGGTGCTGAAGCTGATCAAGGGCAACCCGAAGCTGGCTTGGATGTTTGAGAACTGTTTCCCAAACACGCTGGACAGCACGGTGCACTACCGCCTGGATAACGATGGCGATGACGACACGTTTGTCTACACCGGCGACATCCATGCGATGTGGTTGCGTGACAGTGGCGCCCAGGTGTGGCCCTATGTCAAGTATGCCAACAAGGACGAGAAACTGCGTCACATGCTGCGTGGCGTCATCCTGCGTCAATTCAAGTGCATCATTCTGGACCCGTATGCCAACGCCTTCAATGACGGCCCGACGGGTTCGCAGTGGGAGAGCGACTACACCGACATGAAGCCCGAGCTGCACGAGCGCAAGTATGAAATCGACTCGCTGTGTTATCCCATCCGCTTGGCCTATGAGTACTGGCTGGTGACGGGCGACGACAGCATCTTCGGCGAGTTGTGGCAGCAGGCGATGCAGGCCGTGCTGCGCACCTTCAAGGAGCAGCAGCGCAAGGACGGTAATAAGGGCCCGTACAAGTTTATGCGCCGCGATATCGACGCCAAGTCGTCGCTCACGTGGTATGGCTGGGGTCCTCCCGTTAATCCTGTGGGACTGATTGTGTCGTGTTTCCGTCCCAGTGACGATGCTACGGTGATGCCCTTCCTGGTGCCCAGCAACTTCATGGCCGTGAGCTCGCTGCGCAAGGCAGCCGAAATCCTCCAAAAGGTTAACCAGGATTATCTGCTGGCTGAGCAGTGCCGTGGACTAGCCCAGGAGGTGGAAGATGCCCTGCACAAGTATGCCATCGTGGACCATCCCAAGTATGGCAAGATCTACGCCTATGAGGTGGACGGCTGGGGCGGCCGCGTGCTGGCCGACGACGCCAATGTGCCTAGCTTGCTGGCGATGGGTTACCTGGGTGATGTGCCCATGGATGATCCCATCTATCGCAATACGCGCCGCTTCGTCTGGAGCCAGGACAACCCTTGCTTCTTTAAGGGCAAGGCTTGTGAAGGCATCGGTGGCGCCCACACATCCTATAACCTCATTTGGCCGATGAGCCTCATCATGAAGGCCTTTACCGCCGACAACGACGAGGAGATTGCATGGTGCATGCGCAAATTGCTCACCACCGATGCAGGCACCGGATTCATGCACGAGTCATTCAACAAGGATGACCCTGCAAACTACACCCGCGCCTGGTTTGCCTGGCAGAACACCCTGTTCGGCGAACTGGTCATCGACCTCGTGAACAGGGGTAAGACCGACCTGCTTGTCCATTGCTTGGATTAGGCTCTAGGCTTTAGGTTTTAGGGGCATCCGCACTCGTTTTGTCCCACGCTAAGACGCTAAGGCGTTAAGAGGTGAAGTAAAAGGTAATAGAGAAGAATGCGCATTCCATCTATTGGAGTGCGCATGCCTTGTAATGATAGTATTTATTGTTTTCTTATTAATTCTTAGCGCTTTAGCTCGAGGTAACCGAGTGCAGATACCTTCATTAAACTGTATCCATTATCCAGCGAGCAACGTGAGCATTAGTTAGAAACTAGAAACTAAAAAAGCATTTACAATCCCTATCAAATATTAAAATGGTGGGGATTGTCGCTTTTTCCCTGCCATTTTTTCTACCTTTGCGCCCATCATTTATCAAGACTATCTAAAAACATGAAAGAATACCTCCATTTGACCGAACAACAAATCGAGTCCTTGAAGAAAAAAGATTGTTGGGCACAAGACTGGAACGATATCATGGTGACTGCTGACTTTGACGCCAGCCGTTGCCACCGTGTGCAGTTCTACGGCTGGGCGCGCCTGGGAAACGGCTGCGGCACCGTGGAAATTACCGACGGCTTTGTGAAGAATTGTGGCATCTATAACGCTACATTGCGCAACGTGACTATCGGCGACAACTGCCTGATCGAGAATATCGGTAATTACCTGAATAACGTGACCATCGGTGACGGATGCTACATCTCCAATGTGAGCACCATCGACACCCAGGGCCAGCCTAACTATGGCCAGGGACACACCATCGCTGTGCTCAACGAGGTGGGCGACGGCAACCTGTTGCTGCTCAGTGAACTCAATAGCCAATTGGCGGCCCTCATGGTCAAGCATGGTGACAATAAACCCATGATGAACGCCATCAAGCGCATGGTCGCCAAGGCCGTAGCTGATTCCCGCCCGGAATGCAGCACCATCGGCAACCATGTGAAGATTGTCAACACTGGCGTTGTCATCAACACCATCATCGATGACGGATGCCAGCTGTGTGGCGTTTCTCGACTGAGCAACTGCACCATCAGCAGCACGATAGAAAATCCCATCATCATCCGCACCGGTGTGATCTGCGAGAATACCATCATAAGCGGAGGCTCACGCATCAACGGTAGCGTCAAGTTGTGTGACTGCTTCGTCGGTGAGTCGTGCCAGTTGGAAAACGGATTCACGGCAGCCAGCAGTGTCTTCTTTGCCAACAGTTATATGTCTAATGGCGAGGCATGTGCCGCCTTCTGCGGTCCCTTCACGGTGAGTCACCACAAGAGTTCGCTGCTCATCGGCGCGATGTTCTCGTTCTACAATGCGGGTTCGGCGACCAACTTCAGCAATCATGCCTACAAGATGGGTCCCATGCACTATGGAGCGCTGGAGCGCGGCTGCAAGACGGCGAGCGGTGCCTACCTGTTGCTGCCTGCCAACATTGGCTCGTTCAGTGTCCTGTTCGGTAAACTGATGTATCACCCCGATACGAGTGACCTGCCCTTCTCCTACCTGATCGCCTATGGCGACACGATGTATCTGAAGCCCGGCCGCAACTTTGCCACCGTCGGCCTCTACCGCGACATCCGCAAGTGGCCCAAGCGCGACAAGCGCGCACAGGGCGTCCGCAAGAGCGTCGTCAACTTCGACTGGCTCAGCCCGTTTACTATCAGCGAGGTACTGCGTGGTAAGAAGATTCTGGAGAACCTGCGAGCCGCAAGCGGTGACAAGGTGAGCACCTATAATTACCACGATTATGTCATCAAGGCTCCTTTCCTGCACAAGGGTATCAAGTTCTATGACATGGCACTGCGCATCTATATGGGTGCCGTGCTCAAGCGCCACAAACCGCTGCCTCCTGTAACGACCGATGGAGAAGGCAACTGGATCGACTTGGCTGGACTGCTCATGCCGCAGCGTGCCGAGGAGCAGATTATCGCCGACATCATCGACGGACGCCTTGATACCATCGAGGCGGTGAACGCCCGATTCAAGGAACTCGACGCCAACTACAATGAACTGCGCTGGTCGTGGAGTTACCGCATCATTCTGGACTATTATGGCATTGATACCCTCACCGAAGAGGACGTGGAACGCATCCACCAGGACTACGTGACAGCACGCCGCGAGTGGATCGCCCTCATCCGCGAGGACGCCGAGAACGAATATACCCTGGGCGACGTGGACCGCGATGTCCTCGACGACTTCGTCAACCTCCTTGACCGCGAAGTAGATTTCGAGAACCAGAAACTTTATATGTAAAATGTGCTATTGCACATTTTACATAGGTTAAAGGTTTGTTGCAAAGTGGTATGTGCAAGGCTATTTTAGACTGACGGACTGGTCGGAGACCAGTATAAGGCCGTTGGCCTTGACTTGAGTTAACCCCACGCTACACAGGCCGAAGGTCTGTGTAGCGTGGGGCTTTTAAGTATGATACGGATGGGCCTCGAAGAGGGCCACTCACGTCAGGCGATAGTCATTCCATTCAATTCCTGCGTTCTGCAGGTGTTTGCGGTATTCGTCTTCAAATGTCTCCCGCTGATGATGAATGCGCTGGTTCTTGATGTAGTTGCTGACCATATCCTTGTCACGTAGTGCGTAGGTGAAAGCTCCATACTCTTTCCCCCAACCTGCGAATTGCGGAAAAAGGTCCCGATTCTGTTTGATCCACTGGCTTGTTGATAGCTTGATGTCACGTACGAGATCAGACAAACGCACAGACGGATGAAGATTGATCAATAGATGGATGTGATTCTCAATTCCATTGATGGCAAATAGAGTAGATTGGGAATTCTGCACGACGCGAGCGATGTATCGGTACAACTGTTCGCACGATGAAAGAGGCAAGGTCATCTCACGCCTGTAAGTGTTGATGACGATGTGATAGATAGCAGTTACGGCACTCATGATATATCAGTTTTTGCGCTAGCAAAGTTACATCAAAACGGGGAATGTGCCAAAGGATGCATTGCCTGATGTGAGTGGCCCCCTTTCGGGGCCCGGTCTTCTCTGCGTCAGCAACCCCATGCCACGCGGGTCTACGACCCACGCGCCATGGGGTTACCGCAAGTCAAGGCCGCTGGCCTTGTGCAGGCCGTTGGCCTGCTTCAGCCCTTGCTTCTTCCCTTTGCTTCATGCTTCTGCTTCTTGTCTGTGTCATTGCTTTTGGCCTCTTGCTTATGGTTGCGACTCTAAACATCAAGGGGCCGCGCCATAGTTGGTGCGACCCCTTGAATGTAGCGGGACTGAGAATTGAACTCAGGACCTCCGGGTTATGAATCCGACGCTCTAACCGACTGAGCTATCCCGCCATCATTTGCAAAAGCGACTGCAAAGGTACAACCATTTCCTTAACTGACCAAATTTTTTCCCGAAAAAGTTTTTCTTTCATCAATTATTTTTCCAAAAAGCGGGTGTGAAAATCACCAGTACCGTAAAAATCTCGAGTCGTCCCATGAGCATGAGCATGGAGAGGATCCACTTGACTCCCATTGGCAATATGCTCCATGACATGGTGGGTCCGATTTCCAGTCCCAGCGTCGGTCCCACATTGCTCGCGCAACTCAAGGCGATGGTAAATGAGTTGGTGCTGTCGACGCCCACAAGGATCATGATGAAGAAGGCGGTGAAACAGAGCATGAAATAGACCATCAGGAAGGCCAGCAGCGTGATTTGCCCTGAAGAATGCACTGTCGATCCGTTGACTTTGACGGGCAAGATGGCTTTGGGATGCAGGCGGTGAAGGATCTCGTTGCGCAGGATCTTCAGTGCAATCACAGCGCGGGCACACTTGAAACCGCTGGCCGTGCTGCCGGCACAGCCGCCGAAGAACATACACAGGCTCAATATCACCCAAGTGATGTGGTGCCACTGGGCGGCATCCTCGTTGAACATACCGGTCGTGGTAACAAATGACACGACTTGGAACAGCGACACCCTAATGCCGTCGGCAATGGTGTAATCGTTGAAACGTAGCAAGAATGCCAGGATGATGGCTGTCGCTACCAGCGTGAGTGCCGAATAGAAGCGGAACTCGGCGTTCTTGAACAGACTGACGAATTTCCCCTTGAAAATGGCAGCATAAAGCATGGTAAAACTCACGCCCGACAAGAACATGAAGATGATGGCCGTGTAGTCGATGGCGGTGCTGTTGAAGTGTTCGGTGCTGGCATTATGGGTGGCAAATCCTCCTGTTGCAGTAATTGTCATGGCATAATTGACTGCATCGAAAAACCCCATGCCGAAGGCAAAGAAACACAACGCACAACCGACTGTCAGCACCAGATAAACACCCCACAATGCCTTGGCACTGGTGCTGAGGCGAGGCTGCAACTTGGACTGGACGGGGCCTGTGGCTTCGGCGGCAAAGATTTTGACCGAACCACCGACAAACGACGGCAGAATGGCTATCGTGAAAAAGACGATTCCCAAGCCGCCGATCCATTGCGTCAGTGAGCGCCACAGCAATACGCCGTGGGGCATCCCTTCCACATTGTCGATGGTGGTCGCTCCTGTCGTTGTCAGGCCCGACATGGTCTCGAAGAAGGCGTCAGAGACGTTGTTGAGATATCCGCCCAACAGGAAAGGCAAGGAGCCAAAGGCGGCAAAGGCAATCCAGACGATGCTCACTAGCAGATAGGCGTCACGCCGGCTCAATGTGTTGGTCGCTTTGCGCCCCAGTAGCCTGAACAGCACAGCCGCTGCCACGGTGACGCCGACGGTGATGCCTAGCGGCAGCATGTCCTCCTCTTGACAACAAAGCGACACAACCAGGCATAGCGTCATGAAGGCCGCCTCGATGTTCAGCAGGGAACCCAAAATCTTGAATATGAGTTTGGTGTTGATCATGTCTCAATTGAAGTATTTCTCGATCTGGCTGATGTTGGTGTCCTGACAGAAGACCACAACATTATCGCCAGGTTGTATCTGAGTGTTACCGTTGACCAGCATTCCCACGCCGTCACGCACTAGACCGCCCAGTTCAATCTGCTTGGACAGGTTGAGTTCACGCACACACTTGGACGTAATGCGTGAGCCTTCATGAGCCTTGAACTCGGCGACATCGGCATTGACCATGAGCAGGTTGCGTATGTTGCGGACATCGCCCTTGAGCAGCAGTTGATAGATATAGCTGGCCGTCAGTGCCTGCTTGTTGATGATGGTACCGATGTCGGCATTACCGGCAATGCCCATGTAGTCCATGTTCTCGATCATGGCGACCCTCTTGAGAACCCCCAACTCGCGGGCATTCATGCAGGTCAGGATGTTGGCCTCGGCATTGCCTGTCAGGGCGATCAGCGCCTGGGCGCGGGTCACGTTTTCCTCTAGCAGATTGGCAACCGAGCGTCCGTCGGCATTAATGACCATGACATGGTCCCTGTCGATAAGCTCGTTGAGTTCCTCGCAGCGAGCGGCGTTTGCCTCAAAGATTTTGACGTTCATCCCACTCGGCAGGCGATTGACCAGGTGCACTGCCGTCTTTCCGCCTCCCACGATGATGACATTCTTGACGTCAGGATAATCTTCCTTGCCGACGACTTTCTTCATTTCGGGGACAAACTCCTTGGTCGTCATGAAGTAGACATAGTCGTTGGGGAGAAGCATGTCGTTGCCAGTGGGGATGATGGTCTCGGTGCCACGCTTGATGGCGAGGACGTGATAGGGCGTCTGGGAGTTGCAGACCTCCTTGAGCGGCCGGTCAGTCACCTCGCAGCGCTCTTTCATCTTGATGCCGAGCATCGTGAGCGCCCCGTCATAGACATCCCATCGCTGGTTGACCCACGACAACTGCAGGCACGAGGTGATGTCCTGAGCAGCGAGGTCGTCGGGATAAATGATCGATGAGATTCCGGCACGCTGGAATGCGTCGATGATTGAGGCGTCGGTGAGTTCGGGATTCTCGACACGAGCGACGGTCTGTTTGGCTCCCATGGACTTGGCGAGAACACACAGACTCAGATTCAGATTTTCGTCTCGTTTTACCGAAATAAAAAGGTCGGCACTCTTCACTCCAGCATCCCTGAAAGACTTGATAGGCGTGCTTGCCGAGGACTTGATGGTCATCAGATCACAGAAAGACGAAATCCGTTCCAGTTTTGCCTCGTCCTCATCGATGAGGACGATACTCTGTTTGATTTTGGAAAACAGTTCCGCAAGATGAGCACCAATCGCATCGGCGCCGACAATGATAACTTTCATAGGTTAACATGTTTTTGTTTGGGCGCAAATATACGGGGATATTTTCGTTGTATGCAAATATTTGAATGGATTTTTGTTAATTCCGTAATTTTTTTGTTTCCTCTTTTTTGAGCTGCATTGCCCTATATCTCGCAAAAAAAGACTACCTTTGTGGACATTCATTTCCACATGATACCAACCGGCCTAAACCGAAAAGACCTGAACAAATGAAGAAGTTTTTACAATCCAATGCATTACTGCTGGCGGCACTGTTGCCGCTGATAACTGGTGCCCAGGGCCTCTATGGTGACGTGAACAGCGACGGCGAGGTGACTGTTGCCGATGTCAATGAGGTCATCGACGTGATCCTGAATGGTTCCCCAACATCGCCACCTGATGATTCTGAAAGCGACACGATACCTCCTGTGACAGTGTTTGACACCAATGTGCCACACCGTCACTACTACCGCATCCCCGCTATCGTGCAACTGCAGGATGGCAGGCTGCTCGCCATCGGTGACGACAGGCATACTAGCGACATCGACATCGGCGGTAATTTTGGCATTGATATTGTCGGCAAGTTCAGCGATGATGGCGGCATGACCTGGGGCGAGACGATCATGATTGCTGATGGTGTCAAGTCAATTGACGGTTTCGGCAACAGCCACGGTGATGCGGCAGCAGTAGCTGACCGTGAGACGGGAAAATTGCTCATCATGTGTGCCTCGGGCAAACAGGGCTTCCTTTCCTCTACACTGGATAATCCCCTGCGCGTGGGGCGCTACACGAGTGATGACGGCGGGCTCACTTGGGAAGAGAGCGAGGTGACCAACGATATCTATGGCATCTTTGCCGACTGCCCTGAGGTGAATGCCCTCTTTTTCTCCAGTGGCAGGATATGCCAGAGCCGCCTGATCAAGCGGGGCGAGTATTACCGCATCTATTCGGCTATCGATGGCCCGATGGGCGTGGGCTGCCTCGTGCTCTACAGCGATGACTTCGGACAGACGTGGCAGGCCCTCGGCGGGCCGATGGCAAGACCGACAGTCGCCCCCTTTGGCGACGAGGCCAAAATCGAGGAATTGCCCGACGGCAGAGTGCTGCTGAGTTGCCGCTCCAAGCAGACCGCCACCAGCGGCAGGCTCTTCAATATCTATGATTACGTCACGGGCACATGGGGCGAGATGGCGGTGAGCAATGACCCCGAACTGGGCACCTATAGTGAGGACTGCTCCTGCAATGGTGAAGTGTTGATCGTGCCGGTTATCCGCACCAGTGACCAACGCCAGATGCACTTGGTGCTGCAGTCGGTGCCGCGCGGCAAGGGACGCCAGCGGGTGAGTATCTACTACAAGCCGTTGCTTGGTCCCGAGGATTATGACGACCCGTCAGATTTCTCGTGGGGTTGGAAATGCTATCAGGTGACCGAGGAGTATTCGGCTTACTCCACAATGATCGCCACCCAGGACGGTAACATCGCCTTTTTCCACGAGGATTGTAATGACAATAAGAGCACCTCGGCCTATGACCTGCTGTTCCAGCGACTGTCCATCAAGACCATCACCGATGGGCGATACAGGAGGAATTAGAAGTTAGAAGTTAGAAGTTAGGAGTTAGGAGTTAGGAGTTAGGAATTCCATTCTAGACCATCTAGATGATCTAGAAAAAACTGAAAACTGATAATTGACAACTGAGAAATGAATGACAATATCAAGATACCAGTGCTTGCAGCGCCGCTGCAAGGTGTGACCGATAACGTGTGGCGCATGGCGCAACACGAAGTGTTTGGTGGTGTGGATGCCTATTATGCCCCGTTCATGCGCGTGGAACATGGCCAAATCAGGCGTAAGGACCTGCGTGATGTAGAGCCCGAGCGCAACGAGGGCACTGTGCTCATTCCCCAGATTCTCGCCTGCCAGCCTGACCATGCCCTCATGATGGTGCAGGCCCTGCAAGGGATGGGCTACAGTCGCATCGACATCAACCTGGGCTGCCCATTCCCGCCTATCGCCCTGCATCGCAAGGGCTCGGGTATGCTGGCTTATCCTGACCTTGTTGAGGCCCTTTTTAAGGCTCTTGCCGCAGTGAGTGGGGTAGAGTACTCGGTGAAGATGCGTTTGGGCTGGGACCGCAATGACCAGTGGCGTGATATCCTGCCCTTGATGGACATCTTGAAACCAGTGAACATTGCCGTGCATCCCCGCATCGGCAAGCAGCAGTATAAGGGTGAGTTGGATATTGAGCAGTTTGAGGCGTTGCTTGGCGCTTCATCGTGGCCTGTGGTATATAACGGCAGTTTGCGCACTGTCGAGGATATCGAGGATGTCGTGGGACGCTATCCCGGCATTGCAGCCGTGATGGTGGGCAGCGGGCTTGCTGCCAACCCCGGTATGCTGGCACCAGATGCCACGCCTGGCGACTATCGTCGTTTCCATGATATGCTGGTAGAAGGTTACACTGACCAGCTCAACGGCGGCGAGGCGCAGTTGGTGCGCCATCTGCAGGATATCTGGCAGACATTCCTGCCCGGGACGGGACACAAGTTGTTCAAGTCCATCCGCAAGTCCCGCACCATCGAGCAATATCAGGATGCTGCCGCAGCCGCTCTCGCCGATGTGGAGAATGCCTTGGCTGCCAAACCCGATGAGGAGGTTCAAGATCCCATCTAGTGACGGCCATCCATTCAGGAGACACTTAAAACAGAGTTATCGCCAAATCCCAGATTGGCGATAACTCTGTTTTAAGTGTTAGTAAATTGGGCTATGTGGTGCCCGCATTACTTGTTGCCGATGAGCATATACTCATAGGGCTTCACGTTGATGTGGCTTCCCAGTTGAATTTCATCCCCTGTCAACAGGTTAATGACGGGACGGTTAACCCACATGCTGGGCACCTCGATGTTGTGAGGAGCATTGCGCACGTTGACAATGACCAGCACGTTGTCATTGTTGAGCACACGGTCCACGATGAGCACGTTGTTCTCGTCGTCATCATAGGGCCTCAACTTGCCGCTGGACCTCAATGCCGGATGCTCGTTATAGATGGCGATGAGTTTCTTGTATTCCTCACGCAGCTGGGGATTGGCATTCCAGTTGACGGGCACATAGTGGAAGAAGTTGATGGGCTCGGGATAACCCACTTCTTGGGAGCCGTAAATCATCATGCCGCCATGGAGCATCGTTGTAGCCACAAAGGCTGCCATCGATGCCCTGACGCCACCATATTGCTTGACGGGAGTCGCCTTGGTGGATTCGTCGTGGTTGGTCGTGAAACGCATTTTGTACTTGCCATTTTCCAGATCTTTATACTCGTTCTGGTCCACGCTGATGAGCAAGCCCACCTTGGCATCGTCGGTCATCACCTTGTCGATGGCACCCATGAATTCCCAAGCGTAGTTCAGATCAAAGCCTGCCGTGAAATTCTCGGGCCTGGAACCCTCGGCAAGCATGATGAGGTTGCGAGGCTTAGCGGATTGGCGCAGCGTGGAGATACATTCTTTCCAGAAGTCGGCAGGTACCTGATCGGCCACGTCGCAACGGAAACCATCCACGCCGACACTGTCTACCCAGAAGCGCATGGCATCGATCATCGCTGCACGCATTTCCTTGTTGTCATAGTTCAGGTCGGCGACATCAGTCCAGTCGGTGCCAGGAGGGAAGATGATGTTGCCGGTGGAGTCGTGGGTGTACCAGTCGGGATGCTGTTCGAGCCACACGTTGTCCCACGCGGTGTGGTTGGCCACCCAGTCGAGGATGACACTGATGCCGCGTTCATGACAGGACTGGACGAGCATCGTCAGGTCATCGACCGTACCATACTCGGGCGCAACAGCCTTGTAATTCTTGACAGAATAGGGTGAGTTCTTGCTCTTCACCTCACCGATGGGATAGATGGGCATAATCCAGAGCGTGTTCACCCCCAGGTCCTCGATGGAATCAAGGCGCGAAATGACGGCTTGTAACGAGTTGGATGGAGCAAACACACGGGGATTCACTTGGTAAAGCACTACATCGGCAACCTCGGGCACGTTGAAGTTGTCGGTGACAGGTTGTGCATGATGGTCCTTAGGCTTGCAAGCCAGTGCCAGAACCATCAGGGTCAGCAGTAAAGTAAAAACAATCTTTTTCATTATTCAGAGTTTTAAGTCATTAGTTCTCAATTTTGGGTTAGCGTCGGTGCATTGATGGGCCAGACCAGCCATCAGGGCTGGTGCGTCTGCTTGAATAGTTCAAACTGGTCGTTGCTCACCTCGGTGACGGTGAGGGTAATGCGCTCTTCTTCATCCTTGCCGATGGTAACCACCAGCACATGGTCATCGACGGTATAGCCTGTCTCGATGGCCTGGGTGTCGCTATTGACACGCCAGGGTACTGCCATGCGCGCATTGCTACCCTTGAGGGCGTTCTTGATGGCAAGCTTAGCCATCTCGACATCCTTGACGGCAGTAGAGTACATCGTGCAGCTGCCCTCGGCAGCGGCAGTCTGTGTGAAATCATATTTCTCGCTTAGCCACAATGCCACGTCGGTATAGTGGTATTTGCTCTCGGCGCGTTTGGGTGCTGCTGCGCGTTTGCGTTCGGCAGCTTTCTCCTGGGCGGCCTTCTCGCGTTCTTGCTTGGCTTTTTCTCGCTGGCGTTTCTCTTCTTCTTTCTTGAGGCGTTTTTCTTCCTCTTTCTTCTGTTTTTCCTCGGCCTTTTTTATCTTTTCGGCCTCTTTCTGTTTCTTGGCCTCGGCCCGTTGCTGCTCCTCGGCTTTACGCTTGGCGAGACGCTGCTCTTGCCTCGTCGCTTCTTCTTGTTTGCGGGCAGCCATGCGTCGTTCCTTGTCGCTCACCACAGGAGCGATGATGTCGAACTCCTCGTCAACATCGGCTTCGGGGTTATCCTTTGCGACCTGTTCAACGTCCTGCTGGGTGATGGCTCGGCGCGTGCGGGCCCGGCGTGTTGAAGATTTTTCCTTGCTGGGTTTCTCTTCGGTGGCACTGCTGGCTTCGCTTTTCTTGTTCTTGCCCAGCGACTTGTAGAATGAGGCCGTCTCGGTCGCGCTGACGTAGTAGGTGCCGTCATCAAGTGCTTTGCGCTTGACCGAGAAGCGGAACTTGTTATTCTCGAAGCGGAATTCTTTCCAGTAGGTGGTGTTGGTCATCTGCCAGTTGTTGGCGGCCTTGATGTCGTCATAGCTTGCCATGAGGCGGTCGATCATATCGCACACCTTCTTGGCGTTGAGGCCGTCTGGGCTGTTGAGGAAGTAGGTCACCTCGCCCTTGCTGCGCTGTTGCTCCATGTCGGCAGCGCTGGGTGTATAGTAGTATTCAAAGTAGTTGCGTCCGACAAAAACGTCATTGATTACCTCATTGAGGTACCAATCCCATTCTTCCTGATGTTGAACAGGCTGTGAAAAGGCTACCAACGACAGTGTCGCTAGTAGGCTCAATATGATGCACTTCAATTTCATAGGCCCAAATTCAATTTGGTTGCAGGTCACAAATTTACACAATAAATCGGAATATCCTACAAAATTGTGCCTAAAATGTCAAAAAACCATTGAGAGTTGAGGGAAAAAGGGCCAAATATGGAACAATTATTTTGTGGATTGGGTAAAAAGATGTATCTTTGGGGAAAATTAGTGAATACATCAGAAACAATCAAGATACAACTATATGTCGAGGACCATCACATTCAACGAACTGAGGCGTATCAAGAATAGCCTGCCTGAAGGATCCATCCACACGATCGCCGACAAACTCAACCTGCCGGTTCAGTCGGTGAGAAACTACTTTGGCGGGTCAAATTATGATTTGGGGACCAACATGGGGTTCCATCTGGAACCTGGTCCCGATGGCGGACTGGTCGTTCTTGACGACCCCCAGATTCTTGACATGGCGCTTGAAATCATCGAGGCCGCTGGCCGAGAATAGTTGGCAGCTGCCGGTACAACCTCATATCTCATTTCTAACACCTGATTCCAAATGGACTCCAATAAGAACAACAACGACCCCAACCGACTGATCACTGTTGCTATCCACACGTTTGACCGTGCGGTAGAGCTCAAGAACACCCTTGAGGAAGAAGGCATCGAGGTGAAGCTGCACAACGTCAACCTTGACGAGAAGGTGCTTGGATCTGGCGTGAGGGTGAGGATTCGCGAGCGTGACCTGCCTCAGGCTCTGCAGATTATCGAGTCGCCCGAGACGATGACGAGCGACAAGCGCTGTGTGTTGCTGCCGGTAGACTTCGGCAAATATTCGCTCAAGTCAGTGAAGCTGGGAATGGAGTATGCCCGTCGCAGTCGTGGCAAGGTGCTGTTGCTGCACAGCTACATTAATGAGCGCCACACGATGTCTCTGCCCTTCGGCAGCGATCGCTATGAGACCCCCGAGGATGAATTCAAGAGCATCAAGAAGAATGCACGTCAGCAGATGGACGAGTTCGAGAAGATGCTCAAGGACAAGATAGCAGCAGGCGAGTTGCCCAAGGTGACTATTGAGACCAAGGTGGCCGAAGGCATCCCCGAGGAGCAGATTTTGCACTATGCCCAGAAGTATGACGTATCGCTCATCGTGATGGGCACCAGTGGCACGAACCGCCGTCGTCAGAACCTGATCGGCAGCGTGGCTGGCGAGGTGATGGATGCCTGCAAGTTTCCCATCTTTACGGTGCCCATCGGCATGCCCGATATTGGGTTGACCGACATCATTCATGTGGCGTTTTTCTCCAACTTGATCCAGCAGGACATACTCTCGTTTGACCGCTTTGCTCGTCTATTCAATATGCGTGGCGTGGAAGTGACGATTATTCCTGTGGTTGATAAGAAAGACCGCCATCTGGTGGACCAGTCGCTGCAGCAGTTGGTGCATTACTGCCGCGAGCATTACCCCGAGTGCACTTTCAAGACCAAGCGCATTGCTGCCAAGACCTTTATGGAGAGCTTTGCCCAATATGCCAAGGACGAGAACATCCAGCTGATTGCTGTACCCAACAAGAAGTTGAGCATCTTCTCGCGCCTGTTCAACCCGAGCATAGCCCATCGCGTGCTGTTCCAGACCGACACGCCCATGCTCGTTGTCCCCGTATAACCCTCTCATGAGACAATTCCAGACCAAGCAGCATTATGCGATCCTTGACGGATTGCGTGGTGTCGCGGCATTGCTGGTGATTGTATATCATGTGTTTGAATGCTTTGACTGGACACCTGTTCCTCACGGCTACCTGGCGGTGGATTTCTTCTTCGTCCTGTCGGGATTTGTCATCGGCTATGCCTATGACAGCCGCTGGAACGAGGGTCTCACGGTAGGGAATTTCTTCAAGCGTCGCCTCATCCGTCTGCACCCGATGGTCATCATCGGAGCCCTCATCGGCGCGGTGTGCTTCCTCTTGCAGGGTAGTGTGCGATGGGATGGCACCCCCGTCTCGATAGGGTGGGTGATGATCGCCATGTTGCTGGGCATGTTCATGCTGCCGCTCTATCCTGGTGCGGCGGCTGATGTGCGCGGCAACGGGGAGCTCTTTCCGTTGAACGGACCCTCGTGGTCCTTATTCTTTGAGTACATCGGCAACATCCTCTATGCGCTGTTGCTGCGTCGTCTGTCCACCCGGTGGCTGGCAGGCGTGGCACTGGTGTCGGGCAGCCTCTTGACCTATATCGCTGTGAGTGACGGCTATCTGGGTGTGGGCTGGTCGATGGTTGACGGCGGCTTGTGGACAGGATTGATACGTATGCTGTTCCCTTACACGGTGGGCATGTTGATGGCACGCTGTTTCCGCCCGGTGAAAGGGGCGAAGGGAGTCTTCTGGCTGTGTGGCGTCATCATCTTTCTGGTGGGTTGCCTGCCCCTGGCGTTCGGTGAATTGTTGCCGTGGCACAGCGGCCTGTATGATGCCCTGTGTGTCATCCTCGTTTTCCCGAGCCTAGTGTGGCTGGGGGCGTCACAGCTGTCGGTCGGTGCCGTTACACATCGCGTGAGCAACTTCTTGGGCGAGTTGAGTTACCCGCTCTATGCCGTCCATTATCCGTTGATGTATCTCTTCTATGCCCACATCGGCTTTACGGGCGACCTTGTGTCCATCAGCAAGCTGAATGACGTGTGGCCCGTCGCGTTGATGCTGCCGGTGGGCTGCATTCTGCTCGCCTGGCTGTGTTGGCGATTCTATGACCGCCCCGTGAGGCGTTACTTCATGAAGGCCAACAAGATGACCCAGCAGAGGGCGAGCAGGGCGAACAGCGACGACAGCATGTAGCACTGGCGGCGGATGTAACGTCGTTCGGGGCGCATGAAGCTGCCACGGGTGAACATATAGGCCGCCATGAAGATGAAGCAGTCGTCCACATAGGTCACGACCTTCTTGCTGTCAAAATCGCCGTGCCAGATGAAGTAACCGATCGCTGCCATCAGCAGCACGACACCAATCACGCGGCACACCTTCATGCCCGTGCTCACCGGCATCCTCTCTTGTTTTTCTCTCTTCTCCATATTGTGTAATAATCAGTCATCATCGTTTAGACAGGTACAAAAATAGTGCTTTTTATTGGAAACAACCGTGAAAACCGGGAGTACAACACAGTATTTTCAGTCTTTTGTGAGAGATCTCAATCGCTTCTCCTTATTTACGCCTTGAATAACGCTGCTACCCGGTCCTTCTTGTTAAACAACTCGCACTGCTCTCGTATCTCCATTTCTTTCAAACAACAGAATTATCTGATATTTCTGATAGCATCCGCGCTCGTTTCTTTTTTTGTCGGCGAATTATGTAGACGATGGTACAACGGGCAATTGTCTACAAAATGGGATTGTACGGGCCAACGGCCCGTAATACCTTGACAGCACGGAGAGCCGCGGGTTGCGGACAGCCTCGAGTAGCTAAGGGGTATGGTGAGCCACGGGGCGCGGACAGCACAGACAAGATGGATGTCATGGGGTGGATTTATTGCTGGCCGGGGCCGTGACGAAGTCCCGGCACGGTGGATCGGCACAGGGGACCTGCTGGGGACGTGAGGGAGTCGTGGCATGGGGGAACTTGAGGGTGGGTCGGAAGTGTTAAAGAATTGTTAACGTCTCGCTGGGGTTTTAGTAGCTGGTGCGGTCGGCGCGGCCGTCGATGAAGCCTTCGTCGTAGCCTCGTTCGTAGCCGTCGAGGTATTGTTGGCGGGCCTTGCCGCGGAGTTTGGTCTGCGGGTCGTAGCTGTCCTCGTAGGCACCGTAGTCGGCGCCGTCGTTGAAACCGTCCTCGTAGCCGTCTTCGTAGCCCATTTCCCAGTATTTGTTGACTTGATGCAATTTCTTCTTGGCGGTTTTCTTTGGCGCGGATTTCTTCTTGCTTTTGCGCTTCTTGTTTTTTGCCTTAGTTTTTGTGACCTTGGCAACAGCGAAAGGAGCCTCAAACGGTTGGGGCTCGGGACTCATCGCTACTGCGGTCAGGGCGATGATAAGGTTGATGATCGTGGCAAAGAGGAACGATCTCATGACTTGTGTTACTGCTTGGGTTGGTCGATGCCGCGCATCGAGAGGGCGATGCGGCCGCGGTCGTGGTCGATGCCGGTGACGCGGACGCGCACGTGCTGGTTGACGTGGACTTGGCGGGCGGCGGGGAGGCCCTTCTGGGGCATCTGGGAGACGTGGACAAGGCCGTCCTTGTGGATGCCCAGGTCGACGAAGGCGCCGAACTGGGTGACGTTGGTGACGATGCCGTTGAGTTCCATGCCCTCGCGCAGGTCCTTGATGTCGTTGACGCTGTCGTCAAACTCCCACACCCGAACAGCTGAGCGCGGGTCGCGTCCGGGTTTCTCCAGCTCGCTCATGATGTCGCGCAGGGTAGGTTCGCCCACGTCCTGCGAGAGGTAACGCTGCGGGTCGATCTTGTCGCGTTGTGCCTTGTCCCGGATGAGGTCGGCAATGCTGCAGCCGCAGTCCTTCGCCATGCGCTGCACCAGGGCGTAACGCTCGGGGTGTACGGCACTGTTGTCCAGCGGATTGTCGCTCTCGGGCACGCGCAGGAAGCCGGCAGCCTGCTCAAAGGTCTTGGGTCCCAATTTGGGCACCTTGAGTAACTGCTGGCGCGAGGTGAAGTGGCCGTTGGCAGCACGATAGTCCACGATGTTCTGGGCTAGGGTAGGTCCCAAGCCGGCGATGTAGGTGAGCAACTCCTTGGAAGCGGTGTTCACATTCACGCCCACGCTGTTCACACAGCTTTGTACCGTGAAGTCGAGCGCCTCCTTGAGCCTCGTCTGATCGACGTCGTGCTGATACTGGCCCACGCCGATGGACTTGGGGTCAATCTTGACCAGTTCTGCCAAGGGATCGAGCAGTCGGCGACCGATGGAGACCGCGCCACGCACGGTCACATCCTTGTCGGGGAACTCGTCGCGGGCAATCTTGCTGGCGCTGTAGATCGAGGCGCCGTTCTCGCTCACGACGAACACATCGATGGGCCTGCGGTAGCGGATGCGCTTCAGGAAGCGCTCGGTCTCGCGGCTTGCCGTGCCGTTGCCCAGGGCGATGGCGTCAATCTTGTAGGCCTCGGTGAGCGAGTGTATCTTCTTGGTGGCTCCCTCGATGTCGTTGTGAGGGGCGGTGGGGTAGATGACATCGTTGTGCAGCAGGTTGCCTTGTTCGTCCAGGCAGACGACCTTGCAGCCCGTGCGGAATCCCGGGTCAACCGCCAGCACGCGCTTGCGGCCCAGGGGCGGCGCGAATAGCAGCTGGCGCACATTCTGGGCAAAGGTCTCGATGGCCTCATCATCGGCCTTCTCCTTGGCTGCCGTGGCAAACTCTGTCTCTATCGATGGCTTGACGAGGCGCTTGAAACTGTCCTCGGCAGCCTCCTCGACGAGTTGTGATGCCTCGCCGTTGCCCTTGACGACGATGCGCGCGATGTTGTCGAGCGTGCGGTCATCGTTGATCTCGATGCCCACCTTGAGGAATCCTTCCTTCTCGCCGCGGCGTATGGCGAGCAACTGGTGGGACGAGACGCGCTTCAACGGCATGGAGTACTCGTAGTAGTTCTCGTAGTTGCGGCCCTCAATCTCCTTGCCCTTGACAAAGTGGGATACCAGCCGCGCGTCGTACTTGAAGCCGCGGCGGACGGCATTGCGCACCGCCTCGTTCTCGCTGACCCACTCGGCAATGATGTCCTGTGCGCCCGCGATGGCGGCATCGGTGTCGGGCACCTTGTCGCCGTCAACAAACTGTCGTGCCCGCTCCTCGATGTTGCCGCCACGCTGTGACATGATGATCTTGGCGAGCGGTTCCAGTCCCAGTTGGCGGGCAGCCTCGGCACGTGTCTTGCGTTTGGGCTTGTAGGGCAGGTAGATGTCCTCGAGTGTGTTGGCGTCCCAGCAGTTGTTGATGCGGTCGGCCAGCTCGGGTGTGAGTTTGTCCTGTGCCTCGATGGTCTTGAGGATGGTGGCGCGGCGCTTCTCCAGTTCGCGGTAGTAGCGCAAGCGCTGGTCGATGGACTGGATGGAGAAGTCGTCGAGGTTGCCCGTCACCTCCTTGCGATAACGGCTGATGAACGGGATGGTTGCTCCATCGTCAAGCAGGTTGACGGTTCCTGCCACCTGGTTAATGGGAATATTGAGCTCCTGGGAGATGAGGGTTGAGAGTTTGTCTGCCATAGCTGGGAATAACTGGGAATAATGGGAAAACTGGGAAAACTGGGAGAGGGTGATTATTTCTTTTTCTTGAGGGTGATGACGGTGATCTCGGGTGTGGCGCCGATGCGCATGGGCGGTCCCACCATACCGGTGCCGATGTTGACATACAGCCACTGGTTGCCCTCGTGGTAAGCTCCGCCCCACTCGGGATAACGGAATGAGGCAGGGGACCAGCGCCAGTTGCCCAGGGTGAGCATCATCTGGAAAGCATGAGTGTGGCCTGCAAGCATCAGGTCCACATTGCTGTTGGGCAGGGTGTTGGCGCGCCAGGCGTAAGGATTGTGCTGCAACTCGATTTTGAAGTTGCCGTCGCGGGGAGCGCTGTAGGCACTGGTGATATTGCCGCGCTTGTCGCCGATGTGGTCACCATAGTTCTCGGTGCCGATGAGGACAATCTGGTCCTCGCCACGCTTGATGACCGTGTGGCTGTTGTTGAGCAGTTTCCATCCGGCGGCTGTCTGCAGGTCGCACAGGGCTTTGTGGTCAGCGTGCTTGGCGTTCTCGTCTTTCCAGTGCACATAGTCGTCATAGTCGTGGTTGCCCAGGACCGAGAAGACACCATCGGGCGCATGCAGGCTCGCCAACAGGTCACGGTAGGGTAGTGCCTCGGCGGTCTCACGGCTCACGAGGTCGCCCGTGAAGCAGATCATGTCGGGGTGCAGGTCGTTGATGGCCTGGATCTGCCGCTCGACAATCGCCGTGCAGCCGTTGTAGGTGCCCAGGTGGGCGTCGCTCCACTGGACGATGCGGTAGCCGTCGAAGGCGTCGGGCAGGTTGTCAAACGCCAGTTCGACCTCCTTGACCTCGATTTTGCCTGGCGTGACAATGGCTCCCCACCACATGATGCCGAACACCAGCGCCGCGACGATGAAGGCGCATGCCGTCATCCACCGTTGCCTGATGAGCCGTCCGATGCCATACACCAGCAGACCCAGCGCCTTTGGGGCAAGCAGGGCGAAGAAGGTGTAAAGCATATACTGGCCGGTGACAAAGGTGCTGTTAGACGTATCAGCCTCGCCTAGCGGCATCACGGTCACGGCGGTGACGAGCGCAGCCGTGAGCACTGCCAACGCAGCATTAAACCACGCTAACCACCGATAGCCGTTGCGGCGCAATCGTCGGCAGATAAAAACGTCCATGGCGATGCAGAGCACCGCCACGACGATTAATCCTAACCAGTGAATCTTCATCTTTAGACTTTAGACGTTAGATTTTAGACCTTAGACTTTAGACTTTAGGGACCTTAGGGTCTTTAAGGTCTTTAGGGTCCTTTGGACTTCTTGACTACTTCGTTGCCTCGAGGTAGTTGCTCAACGGGTTGCTGTACATCTGCAACATCTTGTTGTACATGTAGAAGCGGTCGGCCTCGCTCAGCTTCATGCCCTCGGTCTTGTCGATCTGGCTCGAGAGGTACTGCTCAAATGCCTCGCGCTCCTCCTGGGTGTACTTGTCGGCAAAGTGCTTGTCGTCGTACAGGATGTCGTGGGCGATGTAGTTGTTCTTGAAGATCTTGTAGTTCTGGTGGATGTGGCGGTCGATGATGGCGCACACGCGGTCCACCTCCAGGAATTTGTCCAATCCCTCGGGAATCCTGTCCAGCTCCTCGTTGATGCAGGGCGTGAAGGCATAGTGTACCTCGCCCTTATGGCCGATGATGCCGGTCTTCATGCTGATGAGGTCGTCCTCGGGCGCCTTGCGCCAGTTGGGGTTCTTGCTCTTGCACAGGAATTCCTTGGCCTTGAGGTAGTCGTTGGGGTCATACTCGTAGCTGATGGAGATGGGAGCGATGTTCAGTTCCTTGAGGCTCTCGATGAATGACTTGTCGCGGTTGCCATAGGCGAGCATCTTGATCAGGCTCTCCTGAGTGCGGTCATTGCTGTCCTTGCAACGGCCCTCGCGCTGGGCAATCCACAGCGAGGCGTGTTTCTGCTCGACGGCAAAGTGCATATAGCCCGAGAGCTGCACGGCGGCGGTCAGCGTCTGGATGCGTCCTAGGTTGCGCTTCACGATGAAGCTCTTGTTCATGCGCACCAGCTTGGTGATCCAGTCATAGATGAGCAGGTTGTTGCCGATAGCGATTTCGCAAGCATCGCGGCCGCCCTTGATGAGCAGGTAGCTCAGCTGTGCCGAGTCGAGGACAATGTCGCGGTGATTGGTGACAAAGGTGTAAGGCATCTCTTTCTCCAGGTTCTCGGTGCCGCTGGTGGTAAGGGTGGTTGCAGTCTTTGCCATGAGCCCCTCGATGAAGGGTTTCATCACCTTGACCTGGAACTCGTGCTTGGAGTTGATGCCCAGCAGCACATGCTTGAGCTCCGAGTATTTGTAGTTGGGCAATGCCATGGCTACAATCTTCTGGAAACCGGGCTCCTGAACCAGGATGGTCATGGCGGTCTGGAAGTCCTTGTCAGGAATCGGGCAGATGTCCTGATACTCAACTGGAATGGGAATGTTCTCGTTCTCTATCATAGTGGTTAAGTATTGTGGAGGAGCAACACGACCCCTCTCAGTTTTTGGTTCAATAGTTCTTAACCCACAAAATTAGTGCTAAAAGCGCAAAATGCCAAATTTTGATTTGATTTTGTTGAGACACAGACAAATTTAATCCATCAGCCACGAATTGCTGCCACGCCAAGGGCCCCACGTTCAACAACAGAACAGTCTGAGGTTTCTGAATGGCGAATGCTCCCAATGTCCTAGAGAGGTCAGTTGTCATTGTAACGTGCGTCACGGTCGATTTGTCCAAATCTAGAAGAAAATGAAGGGTTTGGCGATAAATATTCGCTGTTTTTGTGTAACTTTTTGTGCTTCTTGGCGTCTAAATAGTAAATTATTAACCAACTAAATAGGGGGCATTATGAAGTACGAAGAATTAGATAAGCTGAGCAGAGGTGAGCAGTTTGATAAGATCAAGGCTCTGTGTCGGTTCCAAGCCATCATTGGACTGTGCATCGCTGTGGTGATCTTGATCGCTACCATAGCTCTCGTGAAAAGATGGGGAGGTCTAGAAGAACTGAGGAGTGTTCTCATCTGCCTGTTTGCAGTCGGCTGCATTGCATCGGGCTGGATGGTTGTGAACAACCTGTGGTTTCTCTACAAGCAGCGCAGCCTCGATATGCCAGATCAACTGCTGCACTGGTATGAAAGGAGGTTTAAGAATGACCGCAAGGCTGTTTACCTCGTCGGGTTGGGTATTTTTATTGGCTCTCCGTCGTTATGGTATAATATCTTCAATCTTAATGACCGGATTTGGATATTGACGGAATTGGCGTTTGTGGCTGTAGTGATTGGATTGATGATATACTCCTACTGTCATGACGATATTTTGGGGAAGTTTAAGACTCGCCGCGATGAGGAAATCTTTGATCGACTGGACGATCTTGCCAAGAAGATATAGCATTCTCAAATATCAATGCTGTCATGGTGGCTTCGCATGAAGGGGCTTGCCTTGTCAGGCGGGCAGGTTGAATGGCGGTGTGCCATCGTTCGCCTCAAGATTATTGATCGGCCTAACGGCCGAGAAATTATACGTTGAATGATTTATGACAAAGCCCCTTCCTTCAGCCTGCTAAACTTTTATCGGAGACACTAGTGATACCAAATAGTCATTGAATGAATCTTATCTTTGAAGAAAAACCATTATCTTTGCAAAAAGATTATTTGGGATGACTTTAAAAGAGAGATATAAACGATTCAAGGAATGGCAGCTCAACCCCTTCGATTGGAGTTATGACGAGAATGTGCGCCATCATTGCGTGAATTGCGGGTATGACTTTGCTGGCAAGTTTTGTCCGCATTGCTCGCAAAAAGCCGGTTTGAAAAAGGTGTCTTGGAAGAATGTGTTTCAAAGCACCGCCGAGGTGTGGGGCATGGGCAACCGCTCGTTGCTGTACTCGCTATGGCAACTGATCTGGCGTCCCGGATATTTCATCAGTGATTACATCAACGGCAAGCGGCAAGTGTCGTTCCCGCCAGTGAAAATGCTGATTGTCATGGGAGTGCTCAGTGTCCTCATTGATAATTTGTTCGGCATCAACGATGTCTTGACACATAAAGGCGACTCGTTACTGGTCGATCAGTTCTTTGCCTGGATAAAGGACAGCCCGGGATGGGGATCATTGGTCATGACATTCTTCTTCACCATCCCCACATGGTGTCTCTTCCGCTATGCGCCACGCAACACCAAGCACACATTGCCACAAGGTTTTTTCATCATGGTGTTCATGGCCATTCAGATTCTCTTTGTGGATGACCTTGCCGACTTTTTCGGTGATTATTTCTATATTTTGATTCCCCTGTGCTATTTTTATGCCTATAGACAGTTGTTTGGCTATGGCTTCTGGGGGAACTTCTGGAGAGTGGTTCTTATGCTGGGAAGCGGTTTATTCTTAGCGGTTATGACAATGTCAATTGCCGAAGTGCTGACGACAATGCACAAACCTCATGTTAACGAATACAAGGCAATAGTGCAGTCGATACCTTATTGGGCGCTCCCCCTTCTTGTTGGTATGTTTATCAGCAAAAAAACATATAAAAAAAGGGAGATTAACGGGGAGATACAACCTTGAGTATTTGATTCATAATCAAACAGATAATCAAACAAAATAAACATGAAAAATAGGCTATTACAAATCATATTACTTGCCGTTATTGCTTGCTCTTGCGCTCTCGTGTCGAGTGCGCATAACAAACTCACCCCTAACGCGCAACTGTCGTTACTGCAACAACAGGCAGCACGATATGACGCCAACGGCAAGAGACTTCAAGCACCTGGCGCCAACCCAAGCATCAGGCTTGTGGTGGAGGTTGATGCCAAAGATGCGGCGGGCACATTTGCTCAAATCCGCGAGGCAGGCGCTACTGTGTTGTCAAAACTCGGACATCAAGCTGTGATCAGCATCCCTGCTGACATGGTTGATGGCCTCGTTGCCATCGAGGGCGTGAAAAGGGTGGATGCGACCCATAAAGGGGAATTGAAAACCGATGTCTCGCTCGTGGAGACTGGCGTGAGCCTGATTGACGGCACCATTCCCGGCCTTGAAGAGGTTTACACCGGCGAGGGCGTCACCATCTGCCTTGTCGATGTTGGATTCGACTTCCAGCACCCAGCATTCAAGGATGCCGACGGCAACACCCGCCTGCGCTGCGTCTATCTCCCGAGTAACGACAGCGGCCGCAAATTCATCGTCGAGGATGACGAGGCCGGAACGATAGAGTATCCTGGCTCGGTGTTCGACACGCCCGAACTCATTGCCACCCTCACCACCGATTCCGAAATGGACTCACACGGCACACACACCGCCGGCATTGCCGCTGGCACACGATCGCCGTTAGGGTTTGGCGGCATGGCGCCCGATGCCGACATCGTGCTTGTGTCGACCGAGGCTGAAGAAAATGTGAACGAGATTGCCTTCCAGTTCGTAGCACATTACGCCCAGCAAATCGACGCTCCCGTAGTGCTTAGCGCCAGCATGAACTCACACCAAGGCCCCCACGATGGCACCGGTACAATGCCGGAATTGATTGATGAATTGTCTCATCATGTCATCCCCGTGTTCAGCGTCGGAAATGAAGGAAATGATTGTGTTCACATCTACAAGGCATTTGATGAAGAGAACAGCAGCATGAAGGCGTTTCTTGCCCGACCGTTTCCTTCCTTTGACGCCGACGGTCACACCTCAAACATGATGTCCTCGGTAGTGAACGGTTATTCACGCAACACGTTGGGCGAGGACGATGCATTGAGCGTCCAGATTGGCTTGCTGAAACTCAGTAGTGGCGAGATAGTGTGGCAAACAGAACCCACCACTATCACCCCGTCTCATGAGGGCTATCTTGAAATATTGAGCGATGACGACGAGATACTCGGCGAATATTTGCAGGGTGGCTTCGTGGCAATATCCGGCTCAGTCATTGATGGCAAGCTTGGACTGTTCGCTGTCGTGCAAGGGGTTCACATTCAACGACTGCCTTTCTTCATCTCGCTCTCGTCATCTTCACACATCGAGATGGACTTGTGGGAAACGATAGAAGCATTTGATACAATCGATGTGGAAGGTTTCACCTTTGGCGACAGTGAGTTTTCGTGTGGGGATTGGACCTCCACACCAAATGTCATCAGCGTGGGCAACTATGTGGCAAACACCACCCAACGAGAATACACTGGCTCTGTTATAGATTATAGTGGCATTCACACGCTTAACGACATCAGTTACACTTCAAGCTACGGCATGTCGCTCAACGGCGTGGCACAACCAACTGTTGCTGCTCCAGGCACCTACGTCGTTTCGTCTTTCAACCACTATACCTGTGACGAGGAGATTGCTGAGTCGATGCAGTGGCAGGGGTATCCCTATGGAGGGATGAGTGGCTCCTCAATGTCATGTCCAACGGTGAGCGGCATCATCGCCCTGTGGCTTCAGGCCGATCCCACCCTCACATTAGATGAGATCAAAGAAGTGCTCGCCGCCACCTCGCGCAACGACGAGTTCACTGCCGCCAGCCCCATCAAGTGGGGCTACGGCAAGATCGATGCTGCTGCCGGCATTGAATACATCAAGAGGACTACAGCCGTCAACAATATCGAGAGCGATAAGCCGGCAACTGACAGCAACCTGTGGTTTGACATCACGGGCCGCACTTACAACTCCAAGCCCACTGCCCCCGGCATCTACATCAACTCAGGCAAGAAATACATCATCAAATAAGAATGACACCCATTTGATGCCAAATGGGAGAAATGCTTGATAAACGCATGATAAAGTGAACCCAAAAAGTTGGACAAAAAACTTTTTGGGTTCACTTTATTACGACGCACCCTCTCTGTTGTGTCGTCATGAATAATGACGTGTTGAGGTTACTTGAGCATCTCCTGGACGGCTCGCTCGAGCTGGCTGTCATGGCCCGTGAGGTAGTCCTCGGGGGTATTATAGACCTCGATGTCGGGCAGGAGCGGTGTATTCTCGCAATAGTTGCCTCGCATATCGCGGCAGCCCACCTGAGGAATGCCGAAGATGAGCGAGCGGTCAATCAGTGTCTCCCACCACACGGCGGTCATCGTACCCGGCACAGGAGTGCCGATGAGTTTACCGATGCCCAATTCCTTGTAGACAAAGGGGAAACCGTGCCCGTTGCTGTAGTCGTCCTCGCACATGAGTACGCATGAGGGTTTGGTCCACTTGTTGAACGGGTCGGCACCGACTACCTTGCCGTGAGGTACAAAGTCCTGATAGTGCTTGCCGCTGAGCAGGGTACACAAGTCATCGTGCAGCCAGCCGCCGCCGTTGTGGCGCTCATCAACGATGACTGCCTTGCGGTTGCGGTTCTTGTCGCTGAGCAACTCGCGATAGACGGTGCGGAAACTCTCGCTATCCATGGACTTGACATGGACATAGGCTATCTGGCCGCCTGAGAGGCTGTCCACCAGGGCACGGTTACGGTCTACCCAGCGCTTGTAGAGCAGTTCGGTCTGCTCGCCCTTGCTGATGGCCTTGACCGTGACATCGAAGCGCTTTTTGGTCGTCGGGTTGAATACGGTCACTCGGATGGGTTTGCCTGCCTTGCCGTCAAGCATCCAGTTGTAGTCCTCATGGGCAAGGATGTCGTGGCCGTCAATTTTCTCGATGATGCATCCGGTGGTGACACCGGTCTTCTTCACGTCAAAGGGACCGCGCTTGATTACCTCCTCGATGCGCAGGCCGTCACCCTGGTAGGTGTCGTCCAGGAAGAGTCCGAGGGCCGCCGTCTTGAGGCTTGGACCTTCGGGGTTATAGCGGGCGCCGGTGTGGGATCCATTCAGTTCACCGAGCATCTCGCTCAACATGTCGCGGAAATCGTAGTTGTTGTTGATGTAGGGCAGGAAACGCTTGTAGTTCTCGCGA
Source organism: Sodaliphilus sp. (assembly GCA_045114065.1). Lineage (GTDB taxonomy): Bacteria > Bacteroidota > Bacteroidia > Bacteroidales > Muribaculaceae > Sodaliphilus. The sequence continues at coordinate 4,750 of JBGUJU010000020.1, read as the reverse complement.
TAGCCTTCCCAGTCCACACCGTGGATATCCTCGACGTAGAATTTGTCCTTGACCTGTTGCCAGATGTGGTTGAAGATATATTCGCGTTCCTGATAGGGTTTGTAGTTGAAGTTGGCCTCGAAGCTGACAGGCTCGGGCTTGCCCTTGGCCAAGTCAATCTTCTTGATGCTATTGCCTGTGCAGACAAAGAGGTTCTTGCCGTCCTTGTCCATCTCCATGGAACCACCGCCCACGCCCTTGAGCACGATTTCGGTCTTGTTCTCACGTAGGTCATGTTTCCACAGGTCCATATCGCCCTCGAAGGCAGCCTGATAATAGAGCGTGTCACCACCGCGGGACAGGACATAGTCGCCCAGACGGGAAGAGTTTACCGTCAAGCGTGCAATGCGGTCACGGCAGTTGTCCAGGTCAAACTGCAATGCGGGAACGGCAGGCTTGTCCTCGCTGGCGCCTTTTTTCTTCTTGTTGTCTTTCTTCTTCTCGTTCTTGTCGCTCTTCTCTTTCTCGGCTTCTTTCTTCTTTTCCTTCTCGGCCTCCTCGCTCATCACTTTCTCCTCCTTGGTCATCCTGAAGTGTTCATAGGCATCCAGGTCAAAGAACATGATGTAGACGTCATCCTCGGTGCCCCAGCTGCCGTGGCTGCGGAAGCCGGCGCGATCGCTGGTGAAAATCATTGCTTTGCCGCCGAGCACCCACTTGGCGTTGCCCTCGTTGTATCCGCTCTCGGTCAAGTTGTGGATTTCGCCGTTGCCGCTGGCGTTGACCAATGCGACGTCCTGGCTATTCCAACCGCCAGTGCCGATGTAGGATGAGAGCAGCCAACGGCTGTCGGGGCTCCACTCGAACCACACGTCGCCGTCGCTGTAGGAGTAGATGTACTTGCCATCCATGAGGGTGCGGATGGCTTTGCTCTTCACGTCCACGGCGCGCAAAGTGGCGCGATCCTCGAGGTAGGCGACACTCTTGCCGTCAGGGCTGTATTGCGGCTGGATGGACGTGCGGCCCGTGTTAGTGAGCTGTTCCTCCACAAGGTCGGTGGCATAGGTGAACAGTTTCTCGTCCTTGTTCTTGATAGACGTCTGGTAGATTTGCCACATACCGCCTCGCTCGCTGTCATAGACGATGCTGCGTCCGTCGGGCGAGAAGTCGATGGTGCGCTCCTGCTCGGGGGTGTCGGTAACTCGCTTGGTCGTGTTATATTCCACCGAGGTGACATAGACGTCGCCGTGCATCACAAAGGCAACTTCCTTGCCGCTGGGCGAGACACTGATGGCTGTTGCGCCGTCCTTCTTGATCTGGCGGATCAGTTCTTTCTCGCTGCGGTCAGCCAGGATGGTAATGTCTACCTTCTGCGGTTTAGCGCCTTCGCGCAGGGTGTAGATTTCGCCGTTGTAGCTGTAGCACAGGACGCCGTTGCCGGCGACCGTGAGAAAGCGCACGGGATGGTTCTGGTGATGGGTGAGTTGCTTGGCTTGCCCACCAACCGTGTTCTTATAGACGTTGAACGTGCCGTCCTGCTCGCTCAGGTAATAATAGGTGTTGCCATCGGCACTCCATCGGGGCGTGCGGTCCTCGCCATTGAAGGATGTCAATTTTGTGAATTTGCCATCACGCTTCAACCAGACGTCGCGCGTGATGGAACTGGTGTGGTGTTTGCGGAAGGGGTCCTCATAGCCCTTGATATCGTGATAGAGGATGTCACCGCGGGCGTTGATGCTCATATCCTGCATCGGCAACTCCGAGAACAGGCGGGGACGGCCGCCATCGGTGCTTACCTGATATACCTGCGGGAACGAACGGCTCACAAAGAGGATAGAACGTGCCGTGGGCATGTTGGTAGCCTCAAAGAGGACCGTCTTGTTATCGAGGAAGCAGAGAGGTGTTTCGTTGCCGCTGTCGGTGGTCAAGCGGGTGGGCGCGCCTCCGTCCTTGTTGATGACAAACACGTCGAGGCTACCCTCGCGTGCCGAGGTAAAGGCTATGCTCTTGCCGTCCAGGCTCCAGACAGGATAGGCGTCATAGGCAGCATTGGATGTCAGTTGGTGGGCATTGCCGCCCTGAACTGGCACGGTAAACAAGTCACCCTTGTAAGAAAATGCAATGGTCTGTCCATCAGGTGAAATGGCGCAATAGCGCATCCACAACGGATTGGTTTGTGCTGTGACGGCAATAGTCATCAGCAACGCGGCCACGAGGACCAGTCTTCTCTTGATATTCATATTTGAAAACGGATAAGGTTTAGTATTTTGGGCAAAGATAATAGGTTTTCTTGATATCTATGCGATTCGTATCGAGAAATCAATATTCAAGGCATTCCCAACGTGCAAAGTACTTGTCTCATCAGTAGTGCATGGTGTTTTCCATAAAAGGCGGTGTCATAATTCGCGCCTAGAACTATGATCGGCCTTGCGGCCGAGAAATCAAACAAAAATTTTTATAAGAATTAAACACGACGACAATAATATTAAATTTTAGTAATAATATTGTTTTATTTGGCTTCGCCGAGCTAAAGGTTCTTGCGCGAAACGCAACACAATTTGCAACGAATGAATTATGACACACCGCCCTGCCTCTACGTGGCAAAAGCCAAGCCCATGATACAGCAGAAATGTTTATTCAACTTATATATAGTGAATTATGTCGGTATTGATTGTCTTCACCGGAAAGCCAATAAAAGATTATTTTGTTTCAAACGGATGCAGTGAATAGAGCGGAAAATAGATTTTCCCCCCTCAGAAAGGTTTCCTATTAAAATTACCGTTATTTCCTCCGAAATTTGGGTTACTTGGAGGCGAGGTTGCGGGCGTAGTCTTCCCACTTGGTGATGAGGTCGGCCGTGCCGACGAGCGATTGGACGAGCCCTTCGTCACCGTCAACACTGTGACTGGCGACAAGGGCATAAAGCAGGCGCAGGACGAGTACCAGCGCCTAATGAACAATAAATCACCGAAATCTAAAAGAAAATGATGTGTTTATCAGAAGCAATAGCTATCTTTGCAATTATATTTTAGTCTACAAAATCTAAATGTTTATGGTAAATCAACGATTATTTAGTTCACAGATTCTTCTTTTGAAGATAATTACACTTTTCATAGTTTTCATGATGTGTACTATTAGCATAAATGCACAGCATTTGTCATTCATGGGCATACCAATTAATGGAAATATTAAAGATTTTCAAAGCAAGTTAACTACAAAAGGTATAAGAGTTGATCGCAGTAAGTCCAAGGATGCTCCAGTTGGTCAAAGAGTGTTCAATGGCAAATTCCAAGGATATAATTCTGAAATTGAGGTTTTCTATAACAGAAAAACAAAAAATGTGTATAAGGTGGAGGTAACTATCTATTCAAAAAAGCAAAGTGTTATCCAGAGCATTTTGGATGCATCAATGCAAACAATTGAGAAAAAATATAGGTGCTCTTTCGAAGAAGAACCCTCTTTTGATTCAAAATCTCCCCACTTCAAATACTATATTTACCCATCAAATGAAGCAAATGATTACACAGGTATAATTCATATTTTACCAAGCTATACATTTTACTTGCCTGAGAACGCATCACGATATGAACTCGATGGTTTCATCATAACATTTATTTATGAAGATGCAATAAATACGGCATCATTAACACCTAGTACAACAGAACCATCTCATTCAAGAAGATCTACTTGCGATGAACCTGAAAATTTCTTCAAGTTTTTATACTGGGGCAGTAGTTTTTATAAACAAGAATGTTATGATAAGAGCATTGATTATTTCTCATGGGTATTAGACTATTTCAAATATGGTTGTGCAGAAGAAAGTGAGCAACATTATGAAGAAGAATTGGAAAACGTTATTATGTACCTAAATAGTTGCCAAATAGGAAGAATTAAAACGGCATATAGTAATGAATATGCTAATGTTTATAGAATCCTTGATGATAATACTAAGCGTTTTAAGTGTATAGAATATCATGTAAACTCAGATTTATATCACATTAAACTTGGCGCAAATGATATTAGACAACAAATAAACGCTTTAGTACAATTAAAACAAGCTTATAATAGAAGAAAAGCCACCTTTGCAAGTAATCCAATAGGTGAGTATTCTAAAGAAACTATTGGTACCACACTACCTGCATTGTTTGGAAAAGATCGTTTACGAGGTAATCAATTTGGGGATATTGAATGGAAACACACAGATTTAATTTCTCAATTTACTGCTTATAATCATGAACTAAGAATAAGAATAAGTTATGTTGGCGAATCTTCATATGGCCAAGACATATTGCTCTTTAGAAATGAGAAAGAAATAGATGATTATCTTAATTTCCTCAGATCTGTCAATACATACTAAAATATTTGTCGTCTTTTCAAGGTCTAATCGGCTGGCTTACCTTTGTGTAAACCAACCGATTTTTCTTTATGATACTGACGATAAACGGAAAACAGGCAGCGCTGAAGAAGGGGTCTTCGATAGAATATGTATGAATAAATTTGGCGGCGCCTCAGCAAAGTTAAAGCATGCTTTACTTTGCATTCGGCTTGCACAAATTTTCGGAGAACCGCATCTTCACCGACGCCGATGGCTTTGGCACAGAGCCAGCCGCAGGTGATAGTGCAGGAGAGTAAAGACTTGCGGGAGACCATCGCCCGTCTCAACGAGCGATTGGACGAGCCCTTTGTCACCGTCAACACCGTGACCGGCGACAAGGGCATAAAGCAGGCGCAGGACGAGTACCAGCGCCTCATGAATAATAAATCACCGAAA
>JBGUJU010000019.1:0-19947 GCA_045114065.1 Sodaliphilus sp. | reverse complement strand
AGATATTAATAAAACAAACAATACAACCACTATGAAACGTTTTAATTATTATCTCAGCCTGATGCTTCTGTTGGTGTTCACCGCTGCCTGCAGTGATGAGTTTGACCAGCCGCCCATGGTGATTCCCACTGCCGAGCACCACGCCAACATGACCATCGCTGAATTCAAAGCCAAGCACTGGCAAGATGACCGCAACTACATCGACACTGTCAAGGATGACGAGATCATCCATGGTTGGGTGACCAGCAGTGACGAGAGTGGCAACGTGTATAAGAGCCTCTACATCATGGACGAGTCGGGCTATGGACTCTCCATCTCCATCAACCAGAACAGCCTGTACAACAACTACCGCATCGGTCAGGAAATCGTGCTGCCGATGAAGGGCTACTACGTGGGTAAGTACAACGGCCAGCAGCAGCTGGGTTATCCCCAGTGGTATGCTTCGGGTAACGCTTGGGAGGCTACCTTCCTGCCCCAGGCCATGTGGGAATCCCTCGTTGAGATCAACGGCCTGCCCGACCTGAGCAAGGTGGACACCCTCGAGGTGAGCCTCAGCGATTTTGTCGGCAAGTCCGACCCCGAGACGCTGATGAAGTATCAGGGCCGCCTGGTGCGCATCAACGGTGTTACCTTTGACGACGCCGACGGCGTGAAGACCTTCTCCGAGGCCAGCGCATCGACCAACCGCAACATCAGCGATGGCAATGGACTGTCATTGACCGTCCGCAATAGCAACTATGCCGACTTCCGCGCCGACATCCTGCCCGAGGGCGAGGTGGACGTGGTCGGTCTGATCGGTTCCTATGGCACGACATGGCAGCTTGTCCTGCGCAGCGCCAGTGACGTGATCGGCGGTGGCTCGATGGGTACCTTATCCAATCCTTACCCCGTGAGCGATGCAATCGTCGCCCAGAATTCTGGTGCCAAGGGTTGGGTGCAGGGTTATATCGTGGGCGCCGTGGCTCCCGAGGTAACCTCCGTCAGCAGCAACAATGACATCGAGTGGAAGGCTCCGACCACCCTCGACAATACCCTCGTGATTGCCGATGATCCCAATTGCAAGGACTACACCAAGTGTATCGTGGTGCCTCTGCCCCAGGGCTCACCCTTCCGCGAGCAGGCTAACCTCAAGGACAATGCTGTTTACTACAAGTATCCCATCAAGGTGAAAGGTACCTTGGCATCATACATGGGCATGGCCGGCGTGAATAACAGTGGTTCTACCGACGAGTATAAACTGCCCTTTGAGCGCCCCGTGACTGTACTGGAAGAAGGCTTTGACAACGGTCTGCCTGATAGCTGGGCTAACATTAAGCTGAGCGGTGACAAGGCTTGGTACCAGACCACCTTTGACGAGAATGGCTACGCAGCCATGACGGGCTATAAGGGTACTCAACCGCCCTTTGACGCATGGCTCATTTCGCCCGCCCTGGACATCAAGAATGCCGCCAGCAAGAACCTGACCTTCTCTACCCAGGTCAATGGCTACGGCAGCACGACGACCATCTTTGAGGTCTATGTCCTCGATTCTAAGGATCCCGCCAAGGCCACAGTGAAGGCTAAACTCAATCCCGCTCTTGCCAAGGCTCCTGCCAGCGGCTACAGCAGCTGGGTACCCTCGGGTGACCTTGACCTGAGCCAGTGGGCCGACGGTGTTTACTACATCGGCTTCCGCTTCTATGCTACCCAGGATGCCAACTATGCTACCTGGTGTGTTGATGACGTGAGCTTCGGTAAAGCACCCAAGCTGGCTACCTCGTCCGACTTTGAGACGATGCCCGCTCGCACGACCACGCTGGGCACCTATACCTCGACTGCCGGTTGGGTAGCTACCAACTGCACTCTGCTTGAGGGTGGTGCTGCCGACGGTAACCCCGTGTTCGCCTTCATCGGCTATGCTCTGGATTCCAAGACCGAGTATGCCAAGGCTCCCACCATCAACGGTGGAACGTCCTCGGTGGGAACTATCGTTTCTCCCGCATTGAAGGGTGGCATGAAGAAGCTGCGCTTCAGCTATGGCTGCGCTTACTCGGGCAAGGTGCTGTCCTTCCGTGTTGACGTCAAGCAGAACGGCAACGTGGTCAAGACTTGGACCATCACCGACAATGACGTGACCCAGAAGAAGGCCTACGCCTTTGAGGAGGACTGCAGCATCAATGGCGACTTCACGATTGAGTTCACCAACCTCTGCCCCTCGGCTGCGACCGGTAACAAGGACCGCGTCTCGATCTGGAACGTCAACTGGGATGCCGCAGAGTGATTGTTAGGCTTTAGGCAACTAGGGACTAAAACTCAAAACTAGAAAACGATATGAAAAAGTTATTCTTTATGGCCCTGGCGCTGGCAGCTTTCCTGCCGGCGCTGGCCCAGGAACCAGAACAAGAGGAACAGCAGCAGGATCGCCGTTACACCATGTATGGCGTGATGTTCTATAACCTCGAGAATCTGTTCGACACCATCAACAACAACGGTGTCTATGACTTGGAGTTCTCGCCCCAGGGCGCTCGCCAGTGGAATGGCACAAAATACTGGCAGAAGCAGCACAACATGGCCTATGCCATCAGCCAGATGGAGGTCAAGGGTTCTCCCGCCGTGGGTCCCGTCATCATCGGTGTGAGCGAGATTGAGAACATCACCGTGCTTCAGGACCTCGTGCGCCAGCCCGAGCTCAAGGACCGCCACTACCAGATCGTGCACCATGACAGCCCCGACCGTCGTGGTGTGGATGTGGGTTTGCTCTACAATCCGCGCTTCTTCAAGGTGCTGAACGTGACCAACCAGCGCATCAATAAGTATCTGCCCGACTATCCCGACTTCCGCTCGCGTGACCAACTTTGCGTCACCGGTATGCTCGCTGGCGAGAAAGTCTCGGTGCTGGTCAACCACTGGCCTTCACGCCTCGGTGGTGAGGAGCAATCAAGTTACCTGCGTGAGGCTGCCGGCCGCATGGCACGCGAGACCATGGACTCGCTCCTGCGCGACGACCCCAACCAGGGCATCATCTTCATGGGTGACTTGAACGATGACCCGCAGAACAAATCCTGCCGCGAGGCCGTCGGTGCCAAGAGGGAAATCAAGGACTGCCCGGGTGACGGCACCTGCTTCAACCCGTGGTGGAACATCCTGAACAGGGGCATCGGTACGCTGGGCTACAAGGGCAACTGGAACCTGTTCGACCAGATTATCTTCACCGACTACTTCCTGCGCAACTACGACAGCAAGGACAAGCCCACCTTGACCTACTTGCGTGCCGAGGTGCTGAACCGCAAGTTCTTGCGCTCCAGCGAGGGCGACCGTCAGGGCTACCCCCTGCGCACCTTCTCGGGCGGTGTCTTCTTGAACGGTTACAGCGACCACTTCCCCACGATGATCTATCTGGTAAAGGAAGTCAAGTAAGGACCAGGACTTGGAAATTTCAATAAGGGGCAGTCACCATTGCGGTGGCTGCCCCTTGCCGTCGCTGTGACGGTCCCTCGTGCCGCTGGCCGTGGCAGAGCCCCGGCATGGAGAACCGCTGCCGCGGCCCCGGGTGTTGCCGCTGGCCCCCGGGGTGGCTGGTTGCTGGTTGGGTGGGGTGGTTCCCTGTGTCGCGGCTTTGCCGTGGCGCCTCGGGGTGGTGGTCGCTGGCTGGGTGGGGTGGTCTTCTGTGTCGCGGCTTTGCCGCGGCCCCCGGGGTGTGGTTGCTGGTTGGGTGGGGTGGTCTTCTGTGTCGCGGCTTTGCCGCGGCCCCCGGGTGGTGGTTGCTGGTTGGGTGGGGCGGTTCCCTGTGTCGCGGCTTTGCCGCGGCCATTTTCAGGGCTTTCCCTTCAGGGAGATGACGCGCGCCATCTCGTTGAGGTCAAGGCACTGGCTGCGGCTGATGAGCCTTCGGTCGTTGTGGTGCTCCCAGGGGGCGAGCATGAGGAGGCGGCCCTGGGCGCAGGCATCAAAACGGCGACCTCCTGGCTTGGCGAGGGGTGCGAAGCCATTCTCTTGTAGTATGATGATGGGGAAACCGTGCTCGAAGGCGGCCCTCATGACAGCCTTCTCTCCAGGGCTGATGCTCGGGGAGACGAGGACTGCACCATTCTGGGCATGTGACAGGAAATCATGGCAGGTCTCGGCAATCTGGTCAGGGGTGAGTCGGCGGGTGCACTGGACCTGCATGAGCCATGCTGCATCGAGGAGGAAAATGTTACCCAGGGCAGCAAAGGTATAGTCCCCGACCCGGATGTTCCTCTGGACGCTGAACAAATCGGGGTGGGCGCGCTTGATGGCGAAGCGGCGAGGATTGTCGTGGATGTAGTCCTTCATGCGCTGCAGCTGGCCTTCTCGCTCGAGGATGATGTCGTTGTAGCCTTCTTCCCATAAGGCGGGCAGGTCGTCCTTGACGAGTTCTCTATAGGCATGGTTACAGCTCACCTTGAAGCCGTTGATGATTTTGCCCAGGTGGACCGGGATGCGTTCCTTGACGAAGATAATCGCATGGAGATGGTCGGGCATCAGCTGATGGGTCCAGATGGCAATCTGAGGGTAGAACCGAGGAATGGCCAGGAGGGCTTGGAGTACAGCTTGGCCTAATGGGGAAGGCTGAAGGTTGGCAGGCTCGTTCTCACCATCGCCGGTGACGGTGCCCAGGAGCGGCCGGCGTCCCTTGACGACCAGGGTGATCATATAGATGCATCGTGCTAGGTAGTCGTGCCCGACGCGGCGGCGTTTCATCGACGGCTTCAAGTCGCCAGCATACTTCTTCTTGCTTTTATAACGCTCCCAATCCATAAGGCAAAGATACCCTAAGTTTATCGCCCGGGCAAGGAAATGAGGAAAAGATTTCCTGCGGGAAGGTCTTTTCCTGGCTGGCCGTGGCGGAGCCCCGGCACGGAGAACTGCTGCCGCGGCCCCGAGTCTCATTCCTGGCTGGCCGTGGCGGAGCCCCGGCACGGAGAACCGCTGCCGCGGCCCCGAGTCTCATTGCTGGAGTCGTGGTGGTTCCCTGTGTCGCGGCTTTGCCGCGGCTCCTGGGTGTACTTGTGAAAAGTGAAAAAATAAAAATTGCGGGTAAAAAGTCATTATTATTTTTTGTGTGTTGCAATTTGTGTGTAATTTTGTGCCCACATTAGGGGTGCGTCTCCTAATGGGTTATAGAGGTAATTGATATGAAACCAAAGGGTTTATGGATGGAATTCATGATCCGTCAGTCGCTTGATCGCCGAGATTGTGTGACTTGGGGAGATGTGGGTTCCTTTTTTTTTGTTTTAAACATCCGTCTTGATGACGTCAAGTATATGATCAATATTATTTAACCATCAATTAATAACCTATTTTATTCACTTAATTTCAAGTAGGTAAAATGAAAAAAATTCTAACCTTTCTATTGACTGCCCTCCTGACCTTCGGCGTCGGCTGGGCAGAAACGGTGACGTTGTCCAATGCAAATATTGTCGCAGCTGGTGCTGGAGAAACTGGCTATCAAAGTTGGACGATAACTGATGCAAATGGAAAGACTTGGAATGCGTATGCTATTAAGAATCAACATAGCAACGCTACAAGTAATTATCACTTTCTTCAGATCAGAAAGTTTGCAAGTAATACTGCGTATTATATCCAAGTACCGGAATTGGGAACAAAGATTACACAAATCGTAATGACGGTTTCCAATACTAGCCAACCTATGACTGGAGGTGGAAACAGCGCAACACTTTACTTCAGCAATTCGAACTCAACATCAGCAACTGGCACTGGTGTTGCTTCTGGATCAGGAGCTAGTTCCGTCACGATTGACTGTTCTTCTCTGAATTTGAATACTGGTTACATCACTGCCAGCGCTGCCGTTCGCATTTGGGATGTAACTGTTACTTATGAAGCAGGTGGTATTACCCCAACTTGTGAGACCCCGACGTTCTCGCCTGATGAGGGCACTTACACCGAAGCCCAGAGCGTGACAATCTCGACCACGACAAGTGGTGCGAGCATCTATTACACCATCGACGGTTCTACCCCCAGCGCCAGCAATGGAACGCTCTACACTGAAGCTATCGATGTGAGCGAGACCACGACTATCAAGGCCATCGCCGTCAAGGCTGGCAATAACGATAGCGAAGTGGCTGAAGCTACCTACAGGATTATTAGTGGTGGTGGAAGTGATTCAAAGATCTACCGCAAGGTAACCAGCACTGACGACCTGGTTGCTGGTCAGAAGTACATCATCATGCTGGAGAACGCTAACTCATCTGTCGGAATGGGTGCCTACGATGGCTCGAAACATTTCAATGGTGTTCAGAATCTCACTATCAGCAATGATAAGGTTAATATTGCAAACACTGAGGTGCTTGAATTGACCTTGGGCGGCACTACTGGTGCATGGACATTGTACACTGGCAGTGGTTATATCCAAGGTGCTGATGCTGTACAATTCAATATCGTTGACAACGCCACTGCCGCTAATTCAAAGTGGATTATTACAAATTCAGTTGATAATACCAATGGATTTGTTGTTGAAAACGCCCAGTATGATCGTTACATCAAGTACTATAGTAATAGTACATTCAGGCATTACGGATCTGGCAATGGCTCATGGGCTTATCTCTATGTCCAAACCAGCAACAATGAGCCGGCGTTGCATGCTGAGCCTAATCCGCTGAATATCAATGACACGAATGAGGCTGGTGGCAAGACTGGCACCATCTATGTGAGCGGTGAAAACCTGGGTGGTGACAACGTGGGCGTGGATTCCTATGATCCCAACCACTCGACCAACTTCTCGAGCAATCCCGGCTATTTCAGCCATAATGGTACGGTAACCGACTATCCTGTTGCCATCACCTATACTGGCCACGCCCTGAGCGCTACAGGTATTGTGTATCCCGCCAACAATGTCGTGAGCACGTCGGTTAACATTAACTACCTGTACACGGGTCCCATCTACGTGATCGGTGACGTGAATAACACTTACTGGAACACCAACAATGGTGCCCAGATGACTCGTGACGAGAACGGTGTCTATAGCACAACTGTGTTGGTGCAACAGAGTGACGGCACAGCCGGTTATATCACCTTCACCAAGCAGCTCGGCTCAAGTTTTGCCGATGGTCAGTTTGGTCCCGTAAGCTCCGGTAACTGGTGGTATAACGATGACTTGAATGACATTTACCAGCCCATCGATACCCTTGGCAATAAGAACAACATCCGCATTTTGCCGGGTACCTATACCATCACCGTCAATCCTGCAACCAACGAGTTCAAGATAAAGCGTTATGTTATCGATGTGACGATTTCGCCTGCTGATGGTACCCATTTCACGGGTTCTACCATCAGTGGTACCATCACGAGTGATCCTGCCGGCACCATCGAGTGGAGCACCGATGGCAACAACTGGCAAGCCTACACCGATGGCTTCACCGCTACGGTTGACCAGGTGGGTGGCAGCGTGACGGTCTATGCCCGCTCGACGAGCAACGGCGTGACCAGCGACGTGGTCAGCGCCACCTATACCCGCGACCTTGCTCCCGCTCCTGAGGCTCCCAGCTTCAGCATCAGCAGCAGCGCCGTGGCAGCAGGTACAGTGATCACCATCACTGCCCCCGAGGGTTGCACGCTCTATGTTGACGGTCAGCAAGTGACCAACCCCTATGACGTGACCATCAACAGCCACACCACTATCAGTGCCTACTGCGTGAACGACGAGGGCACCCAGAGCACGACGGTGACCAACGAATACACCATCGCAGCTGTCTGCAACGCCATAATTGTGTTTAAGGACAGTGATAGCGACTCAACAACCGCAACATCTTGGAGTGCTATTGGGGGAACTGGCGATAACGACTATTTCGAGGCTGGTAAAGATTACCTTGACGGTGCATCTAGCATTTCCCGTGTCTTCAAGGGCACGACGGGTCTCAAGTTTGGTAACTCCAGCAATGGTGGTACCATCACCTTCAGCCTCGATAGCGATACAGAGTGGAAGGTGAGCCACATCACCCTGAACGCCAAGAGCTATAGCGGCAACGATGTCACCTTCACTGTGTCTACCAATAATGGCCAGTCAGAGACCACCTCTGCAATCGGCAGCAACCTGGGTGGCTATACGCTCGACTTCAACGGCTCGGCAATCACTTCGATTACCATCAGTGCCAGCGCCCGCGCTTACCTGAAGGGCTTCACGATCACTTATGACTGTGCACCTGTTGTTGAGGCTCCCGTGATTAAACCTCACCCCGGTACCTACTATTATGGTCAGAATGTTGTGATCACTGCTGCTGAGGGGACCACTATCCATTACACCACCGATGGCAGCGAGCCGACGATCGACAGCGACGTGTATAGTGGTTCATTCTGGCCTGCCTTCATACCAGGCCGCACTTACACCGTCAAGGCCATCGCCGTTGATGGCAATGGCAACATCAGCCCTGTATCGACTGCAACCTACACTTGGGCTACTCCCTCGGTGACGATCACTCCTGGCAGCAAAGACGTGTCGGCCTCGAGCGTGACCGTGATGTTGACCCCCACTCCCCCTGAGGCGACCATCTATTACACCACCGATGGCAGTAATCCCACGACCGGCAGCCTTGAGTATATTGACGCTTTCAGTGTCAATCTGCCCGAAGTCGGTGACCAGGTTACCGTTAAGGCTATCGCTGTTGTCAATGATTACTACTTCAGCGAGGTGGCCAGCGCTACCTATACCCGTGTTGAGAAAGTGATTGACGTGAATGCTCCGTTCTTCTCGCCGCTAGAGAATCAGACCTATTACGGCGCGCAGACCCTGCAGATCGCCAGCACGACGCCCAATGCCGACATCTACTACGAGATCGTTGAGGTGGACGGCACTACCGCTCCCGCCGCCAGCACTGTGGATGATCCGACCAAGGCTTCGACCCACTATGACGGCACGCCCATCAACTTGACTGTAGGCAAGAGCTACTATGTGAAGGCTATTGCCTATGTGGGTGACTTCGCTAGCGCCATCAGCGAGGGCTGGTATATTATCAACGAGTTTACCCAGACTGGTAATTATTACCAGAACCTGAAGGACTTCAATGACAACTGCCCGACTGATGTTACCGCCCACCTTGTGAACCCCGTCCAGGTGGTTTACCACTCGACCTACACCAACGATGGCACGATGGCCGAGTACTGCTATGTGCGCGACAACACGGATTATGCGTTAATCTACTTCGGTAAAGCCGACCAGAATGGTAAACACATCTTTGAAATGGGTGACTGGATTGACGGCAGCAAGATTGAAGGTGTTACATCCAAGCCGAGCTTTGGTTACCACATCCAGATTGGCACTAGTAACCATGAGGTCACTTCATGGCCCAGCAGCCCGATTGGCCACAGTGCTATTCTGCCCGAGGAGACGACTTGTAAGGTGATCTATGATGGCACTCAAGATGGCGAGAATTCTTGGGGTCACTACGTTCATCTGCGCTACTCGACCTTGAGCGGCGTGGCCGACGAGAGTGCCAGCGACATGAAGCACAATGGCTATATCACCGACCAATCTGGCACTCAGCTGAACTACTATGACAAGTTCTATCGCTGGAGTGCTGGCTCTTGCCAATATAGTAATCACACTTACACCATCCACGCGCTGGGCGACTATAATCAGGACTTCTTTGACGAAAAGCAGGCCGCTGGTGCCACCTTCGATGTCTATGGTATTGTTGACTACTATTCGTCTAAGGGCTTCCAGGTTTGTCCCATCGACTTCTTGTGGGCTTACCAGCCTGTCATCACTCCTGCCAGCAATGACCAGTGCACCAGCCAGCAAGAGGTGGAGATTACCGTCCAGACCCCCGAGTGGACAACGACGGCTCCCACCATCTACTACAAGACCGATGTCATGGATGACTGGGCAGTGTACACCGGTCCGATCCTGGTGAACTCCGATACCCACATCGAGGCCTATGCCGCAATTCCCGCCGTGAAGACCGACGGAACCAATTACAACGACATCGTTCTTTCTGATGTTGTCAGTGCCGACTATGAGTTTGTCGGTATTGAGGAACCCTCGATCGATCCTGGTAGCATGGTGATTGAGACTAATGATGATGGGCAAGTAGAAGCGATATTTGCTACGGTAACCGATCATAACGAGCCTGGTAGTGGCGCCGTTACGATAGTCTATGTCCTCACTCAAGATGAGACTATAGATGGCTTTGACCCCTATGATCCTACGGGTGCTCATTATACCATAAGTGCAGGAGAAGAATGCATTCTGAATGAACCAATTGCCAGAAACACCACCGTTCTCGCTATCAGCTACGTCGTAGTCGATGGTGAATACTTGTGGAGCAACCTGGTAACTGCAACCTACACCTTCGTGGAGAGGACCAATGTCGAGTACAACCTCTTGAAGACCGCTCCACAGCCGGGTAATGTCTATGTTATTGTCAATAAGGAAGCCAACATGGGTATGAGTACTGTCCAGAACTTCACTAATCGCGGCAGTGTCGGTGTGCTGTTCAAGGAGAATACCAATCGCGAGACCGTCTATGGCAATAACCAGTTGGCACAGTTCGTTCTCGAGGATGCTCATGCAGGACGTTACTACTTCAAGAACATCAACGGTGATGGCGGCTATCTGGTGGTTACCACCAATGATAATGCCAACCTGACTACCAGTGACGAGACCTCGGTTTACAGTGAGGCCAGTGTGGTCATCGGCTCACAGGATGACGGTTATCCTGCTACCATCATGTTCAACTATGACGGTACCAACCGCTACTTGCGTTACTTCGCTAACGGAAGCACATTCTCGACCCATAGCAGCGCTTCGATCAACGAGGACGTATTCCTCTATGGTGCTGAAGCAACTCCGCTTGCTTATATCGAGAAGGAGATGTCGGCCGACTTAGAGCCTCAGGTGACTGTGAGCGACCAGCTCATCGGTGTCTGGGCAATTGTGAACCCCGTGACTGGTGACAGGTTCTTGTGGGCCAAGGACCAGGGCAACGTCTCGATAGATATGCGCCCCGAAAGGACCGAAGACCAGATGGACTATGTCCATGATATCCTTGGTTATAATTTCACATACAACACTATTATGGGTTATGAGGACAAATGGGACGAGAGCAACTGGGTGATCCTGGACTTCTCGGAACTGCCCGAGATTGATGGAGAAGATGCTGACTACCTCAATCCCGAAGCCTTCGTCGGCCACAAGATTACGGCTGGCACCGTTATCGGCAAGTATGTGGATGACGTTAACTATAGGATAGTGCTTCAACAGAAGCCTGGATTTTTTAACAATGATCCCTATAGTCCTGATGCTATTACGTATCCCGGATGGAAAGAGCCCTTCCCAGAATACCTGTTGGGTGCCGAAAATTATTATTGGGGCTACAACACCTACGTTCCAGCCAACTTCATGCCCGGCAACCACAACCGTTATGACTTATACGGTAATGTTGTGGGCGGCTTCGTGGCCGATGAATCTGCATTGCCCGGTCTGGCTGGTGACAAGCTCTACTTCGTGAATCCCAAGATTCAGGAGGTTGCCCACATCTGGGCCGTCTGGTGCGGTAACGATCCCGAAACAGGCCAACCCAAGAATCTGTTCTCGGTTTATAAGGCCGAGCACAAGCCGACCGAGAACATCAATGCTTGGAACCTGAATGGCACCTTCCGTGTGAAATGGGACTATAACCGCAAGGAGAATATGGGCATGCCTGAAGATTTTGGACCTGCCACAGAACTTATTGAGGGTGTGGCCTATGAATTCCATGCCGCAGTCATACGTCCTACCGATAATAGACCCAATAGCCTGAGGGCTGATGGTGACCCCGAGCCGCAGGGCATTTTGAACGAGGGCTTGCCTTCTCCCGACTATGTGCTCTATCCCTTGGATATCAAGGAGGAAGGAACCTGGACTGCAGTGGTTGAGAAGAATGCTCCCAAGACCGTGGTCGGCGTGAGCTACTACAACCTGATGGGTGTCGAGAGCAAGAAGCCGTTCGATGGCGTCAACATCGTTGTGACGCGCTACAGCGACGGCAGCACCTCGACAGCCAAGGTACTGCGCTAAGAAAGATCAGGGTTCTGCACCCGATAAGCGGACCCATTCTTTAACCACCAATCAGGCGGTATCCCATTGCGGGGTGCCGCCTGATTTTTGATGCCAAAAGTCGGTCGTGTTCAAAAAAATCGTTAAAAGTGGCGCTGTGTTGAGAATAATATGTACATTTGCAGGTTAAAACGAGAGAAATATACTAACAAAAGACAAAACGATATGCGCAAATTGTTTTTCCTGCTGCTTGCAGCAGTCACTACATTAGGAGTTCAGGCACTGACCGTGAACAACACGGCGGGACAGTTGTCCCAGAAGGTGTCTAACCTCCAGATTACCGAACTTACCGTAACAGGTACGATGAATGCCGAGGACTTCTTGTTCATCACCGAGAAGTTGAATGAGCTGACGTCGGTCAACCTGTCGCAGGTGAGCATTCTCCCGATGCCTGCTGGCACGCTGCTCTATGGCACGTCGACCAACTATCCTGCCAATGAGATTCCGCGCACCGCATTCTTCGGCAAGAAACTGACATCGCTGACGTTGCCCGCTAACATCGAGTCGATCGGTTTTGCCGCCTTCGCCGGCTGCTACCAGCTGCGCAGCGTGACGTTCCCGACCACGCTTGTCGCCATCGACGATTATGCCTTCTCAGGCTGCGCCCTGACGTCGGTCAATGTTCCTGCCAGCGTTAAGGTGATGGGTAAGGGTGTGTTCTCGCGTTGTGAGTCACTGACGAGTGCTACTATCGATGCCGAGTTGATCGGTGGCTTCACCTTCCTGGGCGACTTCAACCTGAGCCAGGTGAACATCGGCCCCGCTGTGAAGCGTATCTCCAAGGGCATGTTCAACGGTTGCACCGCGCTCAAGTCCCTGAACATCGACCCCGCTTGCCGCATGACCCGCATCGACGAGGAAGCCTTCATCAACTCTGGCCTGGAGAACATCAATATCGTGGGCCTGGGTGTCGGCACCATCGGTGAATGGGCATTGGCACAGACCAAGCTGAGCAACATCGAGCTGGGTGACGGTATGACTGTGCTGGGCGATGGCGCTCTGGCACACAACCCGCTGCTGCAGTCGGTGACCCTGCCGGGTATGGGACATGACGGTGGACCGCGTCGCGCTCCTCATCGTCCCCACACGATTGCCGAGGTGAGCGACTATACCTTTGCCGGTGACGGTGTCCTCAATCCTGACCTGTTGCGCGAGGGTGTGACCTCGATCGGCAACTATGCCTTCTATAACGTGAGCACTGTTGTTGACACTATGTGGCTGCCCTCGACGGTGACTTATCTTGGTGACATGGCCATGGCCGGCATGACGGGCATGAAGGCCCTCAAGGCCGACGCTGTTGACGTGCCTGCTCTGGGCAGCGACGTGTGGGCCGGTGTTGATCAGCCCTCGGTGCCCCTGGTTACTCCTAAAGAGAGCACGGCGCTCTACAAGGCTGCCGACCAGTGGATGAACTTCTTCTTCGAGGCCGAGGACTACAAGCTCGGTGACGTGAATGGTGACGGCAATGTCAACATCAGCGACGTGACCACCCTGATCAACTATCTGCTCAATGGTGACCCGACCGGTGTCAACCTGCTGGCTGCCGATGTCAATACCGATGGTAACATCAACATCAGTGACGTGACCTCGCTCATCAATATGCTGCTCAACGGCTCATCCTCGATGTCGCTGAAGAGCATCCGTGCCCAGGTTGCAAGCCAGTCGCTGACGACTGATGACGGACTCGTGCTGCCCGTTGTCTCGCTCAGGCCTGGAGAGACCCGCACCGTCGATGTGGAACTGATTAACAGCGAGCAGGACTACAGCGCCATGCGCTGCGAGATCAAGCTCCCCAATGATGTGGTACTCGTGGGTGTTGACGGCGTGGACCGTGGCGCTTCACACGACTTCTACATGGTCCGCAACGAGGTAGAATCCAATGTTTACACGATCATGGCCGCTTCGATGGATATGTCAACCTTTGCCGGTAACGAGGGCAATGTGATGCGCTTGACCATCAAGGCTAACAATGGCTTCATCGCTCAGGATTCAGAGCTCATGCTGACCAATATCGTGCTTGTGACCTCAACCAACGAGGGCTTCCTTGCCAATGATGCCATGACCATGATCAAGGACAACTCTGGTATCGAGATCGTGGGTGCCGACAAGGAAATCGACAATGTACGCTACATCAATGTGGCTGGTATGGAGAGCGAAATCCCGTTCGATGGTGTCAACATCGTGATAACCACCTATACCGACGGAACAACGACAACGAAGAAGGTCATCAAGTGATGATCATTCAGCATTAAAAGTTATTATTATTTGAATGTTGCGTCGCGACTCTCTTAGAGGGTTGCGACGCTTTTTTGCCCCCATTCATCCAGCAATCAAGAGGAGATGTCCTCATTCAACTGCTGGAATTATAACCGCTCCACGGGGCATGTCATCGTTGGCAATAGGGGTGTAATTATTATAACGTGAGTTCGATGAAAATAAAGTGCTGATTATCAACTCCCCCTCTTGGATAAGAGGGGGTGCCCGAAGGGCGGGGGCGTCGATACTGCTGCGATAAATACTGCCTTTGGCAGTATCAACGCCCCCCGACCCCCTCTAATCTTAGAGGGGGAGTTGCTAACGCATTGAATGACCGTTAGTAATTTCATCGAACTCACGTTATATTAACGTCCGGTAAATAGCCCCGTGAGGGGCGAGCAGGCCGAAGGCCTGCATTTTCCGCATTTTACTGGACGCAAATAATACAATACAATGAGTCCTTGTTGCATTGGCGCAACAAGGACTCATTTCTCCTAATAAGCAGTGTATCGTGAATACTGCTGTTTAGAAGCTAACGTTTTTGGTCTCTACGGCAGCTCCGCTGGATGCAATATCGTAGCCGAAGATCGTGCCATCCTTGGAGGTCAAAATACTAGCAACATTGGCAGGACGTGCGCCGTAGCCTTGAATAACGACCTTGGGACTCGTATTACCCTTTGACTTGCCGTCAACGATGACATCGTGCACAACCGTCATAATCAGGTCATACTTCTCCTTGGTCAGCTGGACACCGTCCTTCATCTTGACGCCGAACCTCACACCGACAGTCGTCGGCAGATTCTTGATGGACACCTTTTTGGTCCACGTGGTGGATGTAACGGCTTCGCTAACGGTTTTGCCATCGCCATCCTTGTAACTCATGGTTATGTCACAGATGTCGATAACGTCCTGCGAGAACGTTGCGTTAGCCTCATAGGTTACAGTTTTGCTCGTGGGTTTGGGCGTGGGCGAGGGCGAGGGCTCGTCTCTTTCCTTGTCATCGCCGCCGCCACAACTTGCCAGGGTGAGTGCGGTCATGAGGACCAGCACACTCATGTGAAAAAACTTCTTCATTATTATGATGAATAATTTAGGTGTATAATTGTTTATTAATCACTATCAGTTATTGCCACCGTAATTGATGACTATCTTCTGGGTAGCAATGGTATTGTCGATATTGTATCCGCTGCGTTTGCAAGTCACATCAGCGTTGAAATACCAGTTAAACTGGTTCTTAGGTTGAGTCTTGTCGAGGTTATCGAGCTTGACCTTGAAAGCATTAACCTTGGCGATCATCTCGTCAAATTTCTTCTTGGCATTTTGATCTTCACGATTCAGGACCTCATTCTGATTATTCTTGTTAAAGTTAACAGTCCATGGATCGATAGCGAGGATACTCATGAACTCGCTATGAAGGGCTTGGTAAGTAGCATCGGCTTGAGCCATGGCATCCGGATTGGCTGATGCACTATGTGTTTCCTCGTTGATTTTGCTTTCAATGGAATAGATGGCACCTAGGGGCTCATTGTCTTCTTTGCCACACGAAGTTAAGTTAACAGTCATCAATACAGCACACACGATGGCAGCTGCAGTAAAAAAGAACTTCTTCATTTTTTTGATTGTTTTTTTAATAAAAAAATAATAATGTGATTTATTTAGAATTGTTTTGATGGTGTTGCTACGTGATTACTTGCAAGGGATCTTCTTAAAATTCCAGTATTTGCCCGGCATCTTAAGTTCAAACTCGCTATCCTCAAGCGACAGCGGTGGGAAAATAAGGGCAAAACGCAGTTTCTGATACGGTTGCTCGATAAGGGTGCGGTTGGGCTTGACGCCAATATTTTGGGCCTGAATGATACTCAACTTGCCACTCTTCTTAGCCTTGATGTAGGTGTCGGCGCTGGCGCTGGCATAGATCGCCTTAGCTTCATCGTTCTCATATTCCAGTTCCACGCGGGTCTCGGTATCAGAGCAGCACACGCGCAGAACTTTGATATTACCGGCATTTTTGTCAATCTTGCAGATCGGGTTCTCCCTCATGAAGCGGTAGCCCGAGTAGTCAGACAGTGTCACTATGTTGTTGTTGAGGACGCTGGGACCCTCCTCGGTGCGACCGGCAGGACCATACAGGCTGTTGATTTTGCGCGTAATATTGCGCTGGTCACTGTACCCATACTTCCAATTCAATTTAGCAGCATCCTCATACTTGGCCAGAGCTTCGGCAAATTTGCCGTCCTCCTCCAGCTCGCGTGCCTCTTCCATCGTTTCGTCGAACACGGGTTTGAACTGAGTCTTTTCGCGAGAAAAAAGTTCGGCCTGCTGCTTGCGTTCCTGCGATTGCAGCACTGAGTTGAGACCGCTGAGCACGTCATGTGCGATGCGGTCGGTCTGGGTGTACTGTGCACTCATCGTCATGCTGATGACGAGAGCAGCAACCAAAGTCATGTAAAATCTTGCTTTCTTCATTTCTGTGTAAATTTTATGATTGATTAAATGTTGATTATTCTTCTTGGGTGCCCACCGCCAGGCGTTTTTTCTCGCGATACTGCTTGGGCGACATGCCAAAACGGTTCCTGAAGATGGTGCGGAAGGTGGTCGTGCCGCCGAAGCCTGCCTCGTGGGCCACGGCATCGACAGTCCAGTTGGGCTGATCCACCAGCAGGCGACAGCCTTCTAGCAGACGCTTAGTGTTTAAGTATTCGGCCAGCGTGTTGTCTTCTCGGCGAGTCTTGATGGCTTGAGTAATGCGCCGCTGGGTCAAGCCCAGTGCCTGAGCGATCTCCTTGAGCGTCACATTGGGGTTCTTGTACAGTCCCCGGCTCTCTATCTGCGCGTCAATCCAGCCCATGAGTTGTTCGTCGGTCATGTCGGCAACGTTGGTCACATCATTGATCTCCTGCTGTAACAGCATGTCAGGGCGGTCGGCCTGATGGGCCTGACGTAACATGTTGTTGATGATGTCTTGGGCGTTCTTGAGCTCTTCTTCGGCCTTGTGGAGTTCATGCTCGGTCTGAAAGAGGCTCTGTTGCGTCGAGGCCTTCTGCTCATCGCTTTCTTTCACCTGGCCAATCAGATTAGCATTGTGCTTCATCAGCTTTTGGGTAATGTTAAATGACAGCACCAGTGCAATGATGACTGCAACAAATGTAACTGCCAGGGCCAGTATGATGAGTTTGAGGATAAGAGCCTCTTGCATATATTTATCGTAACCTTATTATTTTTTGTTTTTGGCCTGCAAAGATACTATTATTTCGGAAAGCAATGCGTCAAAACGACAAAATCCATGATTTTTTAGCGACCAAATCGGCTTCAAAGCGACCGAATCGGCTGTTTCGCGAAAAAATGGGCGTCTTGGGTCAACCATTGAGCGGTTTTTCTGTAGAGAATTACTACCTTTGTGCCGTTTTTATCAACATAACAAAATTCAGATGAAAAAAGCCGTATCAGACAATCTTGATTATACCGAAAAGGATAACCGTTTCATCAACCACCTGTACTCCGGTCTGCCCCGATGGGTCATTACGGCAGGCTTCATCATCATGGTGGTGGCAGCGATATGCACGATCACCGCGATTGACCACTGGCTGAAAGAACACGCTCCGGTGGCCATCGCGCTCATCAACACGGTGGGTATGGTCACGATGTATTATGCCACGATGCGCGGCATGAAGCGCCTGTATCACCCGCTCACGGTATGGTGGATCGTTGTCCTGGTGCTCAACATCGTCAGTTTCTTTTTCATCCTCTTTGAGGCGGCCCTGCCCGAGGTCGGTTTCGTCGTTGCTTGTGCGCTGCCGTTGGCCTACCTGCCGCTGGGGGCTCTCATTATCATCTGGTATCGCGGGCTATTGCAGCAAGTGGGCATCTGGATGATTGTACGCATTCTCGTCAGCTTCCTCCTCCCCATTGCCTGGTACATGACACTGGGAACCGCCCTTGGCAACCTCATCATGGATGCCATCATTGTTATCATTGAGCTCATCTACGCTTGGCAATTCTACCGCCTCCTGCGTTGTTGAGCATCAAGGGCACCTAACAATTTATCGAGGGGAACGTCTCAAGCAACACCTGGGACAAGGGTCGTGCTAGCGCACGAGAAATCAAAAAGGATCATGGTGGCAATGATATAAGTGCCTCCCTAGCCGCTTGTTTTTTATGCTAATTTCACGAACTCAACTAATTGCACCCTCCAACAATATATGGGCAATTCCTGAAATAAGCACACAGCCGCCAAACCTACCAGAAACGGTTAATTCAAAAGGATTCTCTCTTGATTTCATGCTGTTCTTGCATTAAAAAATTACCTTTGTAACATCAATGAGCTGTTATAATGAACGACAATGATTGAAGTGAGCGTGTATCGGTTCATATCGTTATGTAACACTCGATAGTAAAGCAGAACATGAAGCAACTATATGCCATACTGTTAATGCTCTTGATTTCGGTTAGCGCCCAGGGAGCCAATGCCTATAACGTTAATCAATACCATCGTTTGGACCGATTATCCACTGGAGAATTGATGCTCCGTGGCCAGGACTTCTTGCAGAACAAGGGGTGGGTTGATAGCGCGATAGTGTGCTATAGTATCGTTGCAAGTCGTGCCCAAAGCGATCATCAAGAGAGCAATGAGATGTACCAGATTGCTAGGGCCCTCAACAATCTGGGCTACATCTATGCTACCTATTACTATGACTATCACAAGGCTTACGAGAACCTGAACCAATCGATGGAATTGTCCAGGCGCTACGGCTTTGACAATAACCTGGCATACGCATACCTGAACATGGCTTCAATCATCAATGCCCGCAACAGTCTCTACGCTGGCGAGACTTTCTCGAGCGATGCGCTGGACAACACAAGGCAAGCCTTTGATGTAGCGGTCAAAGCGCAGGAATGGAATGTAGCCGTTACCAGTATTTACAACTTGCTGGATATGATGCGCAATAAAAGCGATATCAAGCTTATAGAGCCTGATCTTGTGCGTTTCAAGAAGCTGCAGTTGACCGACAGTGTGGAGATGTGGCAATGCACGCGCTTGTTTTGCCAAGCCTCCGAGGCATATTTCTCGGGGCAATACGCAACGGCGCTAGACTATTATAATCAGATGGAGGCCAAGGCCCAGGACGTCACCACCAACCGCCAGCAATGCATCATCAAAGCCATGCAGCAGAAGGCCATTGTGCTGGCTGCCATGCATCGTTACCAAGAGGCTATTGATTGCCTGCAGCAGGTTGCAGAAATCACCGTCAATCATGGGATGCAGAGCGAACTGATTGACACCTATCACGCGCTTGCTCAGGTTTATTCAGCAATGGGCAATGGGCAAAAGGCCGATCTCTATGATTACAAATACCTCAAGGCAAAAGACGAACTCATCCATAAAAGCCATGCCGAAAAGCTCGAGAAATCGCGGTTTCTCGACGAGATGCGACGCGTCAATGAGCAGGTGGAGCAGATTCAGGCCAAGCATGAACGCACCCACCAGTTACTGCTCATGATGAGTCTGATCGCCGCCATCATCCTGATTGCGTTGGCATTACTTGTTCGCAGCAATATCAAACAACGCAATTATATCAGACATCTGTATGAAAAAAATGTGCAGTTGTTGGCGACAAGCGAGGTCATCCCCCAGTCGACCGTTG
>JBGUJU010000018.1:0-1835 GCA_045114065.1 Sodaliphilus sp. | reverse complement strand
ACGGCCGAGTTGGGCTCGAACTTGGCGACCACCGAGCCGAAGAAGGTCTCGAGGGTGCGGTAGTCGACATTGAGGTTGAAGTCGGTGGAGCGAGAGGGCTTGTAGGGCGCGAACTGCGCGTCACCGCTGATGGCGCCCACGTTCTCCTTATAGCGGATGCCGGGGCGGCCCGTCATGTACTGCAGGGTCTCATAGCAGCCGATGATAGGCAGCATGAGCAGCTCCCTGCGGTACTTCGTCGCAGCTTCCTGGAACTGCTGCGGGGTGAATACTAATTGTCCTGCCATGTGTTTTTCGGATTAGGGAACAAGGTTATACAATGCTTTGGCTTGGTTGCAGGTCTCGACATAGCTCTGCACCCCGTCCTGGGGCTGGTGCTTGTCCGACGTGCCTTCGTTGATGACTGCGGTGGAGCTGTCGGCGGGCGACTTCTTCACCGCTGCGAGTTCATCGGCGAGTTCGGTGTTACGGCGGTCACGGGCGGCCAGGGCATCCTCGATGGCCTGCATCTGCGCCTCGGTGAGCGTCACACCGTTCTCACCCACGGCAAAGCCCTCCACTTGGAGGACCTTGCCCAGGAGTTCATAGGATCGATTCATAACGGTTACAGCTTCTTTTGTCTGGTTACTATTACTGTCTGTGCTTTCAATGGTTTGTGGAGTCTCGGGATTTCCACCTTCAGGTGCAGCGGGTTTCTCGGCTGCAGCGGTCACGGGGGCTTCTGCCCTTGACTTGAACAGGGAGGCAATCGAGGTGAGGAACCGGGCGAAGGCCGTTTCCTTGCTCTCGGTGGGCACGTTGGGGATGGGCATGCCTGCCGCTGCCATGGCCGAGGCCACGGCGTCGGTAAGCACGGGCTTCTCCTCGTTGAGCTCCGTGATTTCATCGACAAAGCCCCACTCGCGGGCCTCCTTCGCATTGAGCCAGCCGCCCTCCTTCATCAGGTTGAGCAGGTCGGCCTGCGGCTTGCTGGTCTTGGCGGCATACATCGCGGCGATGTTGTTGTCAAGCTTGTTCAGGTCATTGATGGCGTCCTCGCAGTGGCCGACGAGCTGCTCGAGCTGGTCGGCGTTGAGGTTGCCCCACTCGAAGAACTCCATGCTGCACTTGTGCACCAGGTACATGGCAGAGGCGTCGATCGAGATGTGCTTGGCACCGAGCGAAGCGACGGTTGCCGCACTCGCGTTCATGCCCACGAAGTGGACCGTCACGTCGCCGTGACGCTTGAATGCGGATGCGATGGAGAGCGCCGTGGCGACTGAACCGCCAAGGCTGTCGATGAGCACGTGGACCGGCTTGCCCTCGTTGCGGGCAAGCACGTAGTCCACATAGTTGCGGTCGAAATCGTAGCCGCCCACTTGCCCCTTAAGGTGAAGGTGGTATTGTGTGTTTTTCATAGGATAGATTACATTTTCTCGCTACAAAATTATAGCGATGAACACCGCTGATAAAAGACAAAATCGGGTATCAGGCATGAAAATAAATTAAATAATTCGTCAATTTTTCTTGATTATTGACGAATTATTACTATTTTTGCGGTCTAAAACTATATGTTTATGACAGGACAGAACATCAACATAATGAATTCGTGCGCAACGCTGACCACAGCGGACTTCTTCCGTGAGATGCCGGGCATACCCAAAGCAACGGTATATTCACGGATCAGATCGATGGTCATCAGGGGGATCGTTCAGCGAGTCGGTCGCGGAGTGTATGAGCGCACCGGCAAATCCGCATTCGCCTTTGAGGCGAGTGAATCCATGAGGGCAATAGCCAGCAGCATTACAAAAGATTTTCCTTACATCAATTATTGTGTATGGGATCTGTCACCCATC
>JBGUJU010000017.1:0-5684 GCA_045114065.1 Sodaliphilus sp. | reverse complement strand
ACACTAGTGTCCACCACCCTAAACAATTGTAAAAGTTCTTTGAAATTATTGATATTTAGTCCGTTGCCTAATCCAAAAGCGAACGAAATAGCATTAGTACATCCTTCCGTAATGCTCAGATCAATAAGAGCAGTGATGAACGAGTGGATTAAATTTGACTTGCTCTGTATAGTGTACGTCTTATGTAATTAGTTGAATATTGTGACGTAATAAGTATTCAAGATGATGAAAAGACTATTTACCATGATACTATTGCTGTGCTCCTTAGCAGGCATAGCACACGCGCAGCGCATTACCCGCAACTTCCAGAACGTGTCGATGAGCGACGCGCTCAAGTATATCCAGCAGCAGACCGGCAACCACAAGATCGTGTTTATATACAACGAACTGGAAGACTTCACTGTTACCACCCATGTCAAGAACAAACCTGTTCCTGATGCCATTCGCCAGATCATAGGTTTTTATCCCATCCAGATGATCCTGGGTGATAACAACGATATCTATGTGGAGTGCATCCACAAGACCGAGCATCACCTCAAGGGTCTGGTGGTGGATGAGAATAACCTGCCGTTGCCATACGCTAACGTCACCTATCGTTTTCACTCTAGGTAGAATAATGCGAACAACCAAGCAACTGTTGTTTCTCTGTGTTTCACGACTAAACGAAAGCCGTGTTTATGAATTATAGAGAGCTTAATTGTCATAAATGATTGGTAATTTGGTGTTTAACCAAATCTGAACGATGGTAAATCTCGTCAAATGTACGGGAGAAACACAATGAAACAACAAATATTTTAGAATGTAGAGAACCATATGTAACTTTGTAATCATTATTTTGGTACGAATTATACCCATTTGGGTATTGCGGACGGAATTAGGGTTTGGTAATTTTGCAACAAAAGATATAATAACTCAATAAAAAAGGAGATAACTATGAACAAGAAACTAATTACACTGCTGCTGGCGATGCTGGTGCTGACAAGTTGTAAGGACAGTAAGGACGAACCCACGCCGACTCCTCCAAATCCAGTCGAGGAGACAACAACGATGTATTTCGCCACATCGGGTTTTTATGGCTATCCCGAGGAGATTTACAACATTGACGGATATCTTGTGTATCAATGTGAAGATACTGAATGCAGCATTCAATCGCTGACTACCGACGGCAGGGATTGGTATGCTGTCATCATCCGTGGTGATGGCGTTTACAATGTCATTAAGAACGGGACATCCATATATTTGACAGGAGATAGAATCTGGGGGATCGCTGTTGAGAATGGTACCATTTACACCATCCAGGAACATACTTATACCACACACTCGTTATGGGTGTACAAAGATTTCCAGCGATGGTATGAAGTCGTTGGCGATGTTTATTACAATATGTCTTCAATACATGACGGCAAAGTTGCCATGGGTGTTTATAATGAGCAGCCCTACTACTGGTGTAATGGAGAGATTCTTCCTGTAGGTGGATTGGATGAGGGCTTTAATTGGATTTATGGGATTGACATACAAGGAGATGACATACTGATTACCTATGAGAGCATTCAGGATCTAAAGAACAAGTACTGGTGGAATGGCAAGAACTATGATCTGACCATAGAACCAAGATGTTCCAAACTAATTAATGGCCACGCCGTCATCGTGGGACGAAAAACCACCGAACAGCAAGTCGGAGGAATAACTGGCGTTGCGGCGGTGATTATTGATGGAGAAGAGACAACATTAAGCGACGAAATCGGCACATCTGCTGAACAGCTTGTGGGTTATGGGCAAGATATCTATATTCTTGTCCGAGAGCGTACTGGACCCGTTATTCTCAAGAACATGCAATCCATTATGTTACCCGATATAGAAATCCCTGAGGATCTGAAACAAGCCTATCATGACTCCGGCTTCGATAAGATAAACTTGAAGACTCTGGGCGTCGAATGCTTTGCAGTGGCCATGAGACCCGACTTGCCAGATTGATTCTTTTCCCGTAAACGAACGATGCACGGTCTTACCATCGGCTTTGACTACCGTTTCTAAACATATCAGCTAGGTTGTGAGATGATAAAAACACCCATTTGGGTGTTGTAAGAAAGAAAGGTCATTCATATTTTTGCACTGATATTAACTAAAACAATATACACTATGAAGAAGATTACTGATATATCACTTATTTTGTTGTTGGTAATGTGGCTCATTCCGTTGAATGTTCATGCCGATAACACAGCCGGTGATGTCAACAATGATGGCGAAGTCAACATTGCTGATGTAAACACCGTTATCAACTTTATCCTAGGTGACAGAAGTCGCCAAAGTGTTGATGTTAATAATGATGGCGAAATCAACATTGCTGACGTAAATGCTATTATTGGTATCATCTTGAATGGTACATCGGTGTCAGAGGAACATGAGTACGTAGACCTGGGCCTGCCCAGCGGCACACTATGGGCGACATGTAACATTGGAGCAAACAGCCCCGAGGAATATGGAGACTACTTTGCCTGGGGCGAGATAGAACCCAAGGATTATTATAACTGGACAACCTACATATGGTGCAATGGCAGCGATAATACGATAACGAAGTATTGCTTAGATGACGACCATGGTTATAATGGTTTCACTGATGGCAAGACCGAGCTAGATACCAAGGACGATGCCGCTTATGTCAACTGGGGCACGTCATGGCGCATGCCGTCCTGGGAGCAGATTGTGGAGTTGAGGGATTATTCCTCCTGGCAATTCGTTCAGAGGAACGGTGTGTATGGCCAGTTGGGTATCGGTCCGAATGGTAACAGCATCTTCTTGCCCGCCTCTGGTGGCCGTTGGAACGGCGCGCTCTATCACATGGGATCTTGGGGCGCTTATTGGTCACGTACGCATAGAACCTCCATCGAGTCCTGCTATTTTGGCTTCTATAAGGACGACATTCACTGGACTGGAAACGAATATCGCTGCTTCGGGTTTAATGTTCGTGCTGTGCGTGCCTTGCAGAATTAGAGTAGTTCCGTCATTTCAAGCTATATGCGGTAGATTTATCTTTGTAAGAGGAAAACTGAGATGAAAACATCTATTTGTATCACGCTCTTCAAGTGGCGAATAGTATCGCTGCTTATAATGTGTTTATCGGTTTTCTTGCCGGTTGTGGCACAAACCGATAGCACTCGGTGGACAGTATCCCAAGGCCAATGGAGAGTTCTAATCCATCTGAATGCCTATGACATTGCCAGGTCCTATTTACCCAACATTAAAACAACCGACGTATCATCTTTGGGTATTTTGAACATTGGCTCTGGTTTTGAAATGGCTTATCGTGACAATCGCACACTGCGATTGATGGCACATGTGGGAATAATTGGTAATAATCAGTTCTCTTTTGCTGAAACTTACCCTCCATACCCGCCAACGCGAATAGTCATCGAGAACGGCAGAAAAGTCCTGAAGCCATAAAATGATTACAATCAGACATGAGGATGCTTCATGATGAAGGAGTCCAAGTGCATAGGTATTTCCTGAAACGCATTGATGCATCCTCATTTTCCTGATGTTAATCCCATTTATCAAAAACTTTTGAATTAATTAGGCTTCGTCTCAACAAATCTCAAATAAATTAGGTTTTGTGTTCGACTTGCACTAATTTTGAATAAATTAGGCTTCGTCTCAACAAATCTCAAATAAATTTGGTTTTGTGTTCGTCTTGCACTAATTTTCTATACCTTTGCCACTGGACTTTAAAACGATAGGACTATGAAACGAATCACGACATTGCAATTGCTGGGCGTCATGCTCATGGCACTGGGCACGGCATTGCCGGCAAGTGCCCTGAAATTTATGGAAGACAGCATCTGCTACACGACGATGTGGGATAAGCCAGGGGAGTTGGCGGTGATCTCGATGGGAAACTATGACTCCCAATTGGAGTACACCTACTACCATGGCGACCTGGTGATTCCCGCAAGTGTCGCCCATGACAGCGTGACCTATAGCGTGACGCGCATCAATTATGATGCCTTTGAGGACTGTTATAATTTGACATCGGTGACGATACCCGCTACGGTGAATGACATCATGGGGCAGGGCACTTTTTATGGTACCGACCAGTTGCGCGGCTTTTATGTTGACGAGGATAATGCCTGGTACTGCGACATTGACGGCGTGCTGCTGAGCAAGGACAAGACTGTACTCTATATCTTTCCTAATGCTTATGCCTCCTCGACCTATGAGGTACCCGACGGCGTGACAACGATTGACGACGGAGCGTTCAATAGGTGTAAGGGAATCACTAAGGTCACGTTCCCGTCAAGCCTCACGTCTATTGGTTATTCGGCCTTCAGTTATTGCGATGGACTCGTTGAGATTACGGTCCCGCCCAGCGTGACCTCGATTGAGAGATACGCGTTTTCTCATTGTACTCATATACAGCGTGCCGACCTGCAATGCCCCATCATCGGCCAGGAGATGATGGCGGGATGTAGTGCATTGACCGAGGTGACGCTGGGTGACGGTGTGGTCAGTATTGGCGCTAATGCATTTAACAGGTGCACGTCGTTGAAGAGCATCAATGTGCCGGCCAGCGTGACCAGCATTGGCAGGGGAGTGTTTAACAGTTGCGACTCGCTCTCGACAGCGACCATCGACTGCCCGACGGTGGGCCACGGAATGTTCTATAGTTGCCGTGGCTTGAAAGAGGTCAATCTGCTCAGCCACGTCCGGCAGATTAAAGGTCTTGCCTTCATGGATTGCCGTGCGCTGGAAACACTCAACATCGAGCCTGGCTTGACAACAATAGGCGACTCGACGTTTATGGGTTGCTTTGAACTGAAGGCGCTGGATTTGCCGTCAACGGTGCAGACGGTGGGTACCCATGCATTTGATTTATGCGGCAAGATGACAAGCCTCTCGCTCAACGAGGGCTTGACGTCGCTGGGTTATTTTACGTTCCACGATTGCTCATCGCTCAAGGAGATCACCTTCCCCTCAACGCTTACCAATATCACCACCACAGCGTTTGTGGGCTGCACGGGGCTTGAGGCGTTTCATGTGGCAGAAAGCAACCCGGCATTCAGCGAGAAGGACGGCGTGGTCTTCAACAAGGCCGGCGACAAGCTATGCTTCTATCCTAGTGCCCATGGCGACGAATATCAGATTCCCGAAGGCACCGTCACGGTGGACCGAGATGCCTTCAACGGTTGCAGCGGTCTGAAACAGGTCACATTCCCGTCATCGCTCACAACCATTGAGTATAATGCGTTCAATCATTGCACTGGACTGACGGCTATCGATTTGCCCGACAACGTGACATCGCTGGGCGGTTCTGCGTTCATGCGTTGCGAGGCACTTGAATCAGTCCACTTCGGCCGTGGTATCACTAGAATTTACGGCAGTGTGTTTGCCGCCTGTGGCCTGAAGAGTGTAGAGATACCCTCGACGGTGACCACGTTGGGCTGGGGAGCCTTTGATAACTGCACCCAGTTGACCGAGGTAAAGTTCCAGAAGCCGTGCCACATCAGCACCATTGGCCATAACACCTTCTTTAATTGTACCAGCCTGACGCATTTTGAAATTCCTGAAAACGTCAAAACCATTGAAGACTGGGTGTTCTCGTTTTGCACCAATATGCATTCCATCACCTTGCCATCGACACTGACATCGATAGACAGGAGCGCCTTTTCCTGGTGCGAACAACTGGACAC
>JBGUJU010000016.1:0-16125 GCA_045114065.1 Sodaliphilus sp. | reverse complement strand
CAGGTCATCCTCGCTCACTTCGTCCATTTCGCCCTCGACCATCATAATATTATCGTAAGTCGCACCTACCATCAATTCCATGTCAGCTTTCTCAATCTGCTCAAACGTCGGGTCGATAACGAATTGGCCGTCGATGCGTGCTACACGCACCTCGGCAATGGGCTCTTCAAAGGGGACATCGCTCACTGCGATGGCTGCTGATGCGGCAAGACCTGCCAGGGCATCGGGGGCGTCAACACCGTCACTCGAGAACATCAAGATGTGAACAATGGTGTTGGCATGATAATTAGACGGGAACAGCGGCCTGAGCACGCGGTCCACGAGGCGGGCCGTCAAGATCTCATAGTCGCTGGCGCGGCCCTCACGACGGGTGAAACCGCCGGGGAAACGTCCATAGGCGGAGAACTTCTCCTTGTATTCAACAGTAAGGGGCATGAAGTCCACGCCCTCGTCGGCCTCCTTGGCCGAGCATACGGTGGCCAACAACATCGTGTTGTTGAACCTCAATTCAACAGCTCCATCGGCTTGCTCAGCAAGCTTTCCAGTCTGCAGAGTGATCTCACGTCCGTCACTCAGTACGATGGTTTTTGTAGTAGGTGTCATAAAAAATTACTATAATAGATGTAAAAAATCGCGCAAAGGTACAAAAAATAATCCACATAGCCGCCACATTTTCAAAGAATTAACCACAATTCACACATTAATAAAAAGAAACCAAGAAGAGAAATGAACATAAATTGGTCATTCACAGGATATTATTAACACGAATGATCATGAATAATATTTTTAATGGATATTCGTGTTTTTTAAACAATCACGCTGGGGTACTTGGCTGCTGGATTATGAAACACGAATGACCATAAATGATCATGAATGGTCATGAATAATAATTTTAATGGATATTCATGGGGATTGGTGGATATTTGTGTTTTTATAAGATAGTCACGATCAGGAGTGGCCTTGCTGGCAAGTATTCATCTTATCTGTGCTCTATTATCCAAAAGATTAGTATCTTTGCAACTTGATAACCAACAATAAACCATTAATAACATTAATAACCGATTAGAATGAAGAAATTTTTCATGATGATGATGGCCGCCCTGACGTGTCTGGGCATGGCCGCACAGAAGCCTGTAGCGACGACGGTCCCTGGTGACCCGATGGCTACGCAGTGCTACACGCTGAGCAATGGCTTGAAGGTGTTCCTCAGCGTCAACCACCAGAGTCCGCGCATCTCGGCTCACATCGCCGTGCGCACTGGCTCGCGTAACGATCCCGCCGAGACCACCGGTCTCGCCCACTATCTGGAGCACCTGATGTTCAAGGGCACCCAGCAGTACGGCACGAGCAACTATGCCGCCGAGAAGCCCCTGCTCGACACCATCGAGGCTCGCTACGAGCAGTACCGTCTCGTCAAGGATCCCGAGCGCCGCCGCGTGCTGTACCACGAGATCGACAGCATCTCGCAGCTTGCCGCCCAGTACAACATCCCCAACGAGTATGACAAGCTGATGGCCGGTATCGGTGGCCAGGGCACCAACGCCTATACCAGCACCGACGTGACCTGCTACACCGAGGACATCCCCGCCAACGAGGTGGACCGTTGGGCCCGCATCCAGGCCGACCGATTCCAGAACATGGTCATCCGCGGTTTCCACACCGAGCTCGAGGCCGTGTATGAGGAGTACAACATCGGCATCGCCCAGGATCAGCGCAAGCTGTTTGAGGCTATCAGTGCCAAGATGTTCCCCACTCACCCCTATGGTACGCAGACGACCATCGGTACCCAGGAGCACCTGAAGAACCCGTCGATCACCAACATCAAGAACTATTTCCACAACTACTACTGCCCCAATAACGTGGCCATCTGTATGGCTGGTGACTTTGACCCTGCTGAGGTCATCACCATCCTGGAGCGCCACTTCGGTAGCTGGAAGCCCAACAAGAACCTCTATCGTCCCGAGTTCGCTCCCCTGAAGCCCATCACCGCCCCCATCGATACTACCGTCATCGGTCAGGAGGCTGAGTTTGTGGCTCTCGGATGGCGCTTTGACGCTGCCAACTCGCTGCAGTGCGACACGATGGACGTCGTTGCCGAGATGCTCTCTAACGGCACGGCAGGTCTCATCGACCTGAACCTGAACCAGCCCCTCAAGGTGATGAGTGCCGGTGCTTTCAGTGATGAGATGACCGACTACTCGATGCTCCTGCTGCTGGGTTATCCCAACGAGGGCCAGTCGCTGGAGGAAGTGCGTGCGCTGCTGCTGGGCGAGCTTGCCAAGCTGCGTGCCGGCAACTTTGACGACGACCTGCTGGTGAGCGTGGTGAACAACAACAAGCTCCAGTACCTGCGTGCCCTCGACAACAACGGTGCCCGCACCCGTCAGCTGGTCAACGCGTTCATCAACCACGTTGACTGGAAACAGGAGGTCGGTAAGCTGGACCGCATGGCCGGCATGACCAAGGACCAAATCGTGGCCTTTGCCAACCGCCACCTGCTGGACAACAATTTTGTGTGCGTCTATAAGCGCATGGGTGTTGACACCACCGAGAAGAAGATTGACAAGCCCGCTATCACCCCGATTCCCACCAACCGCGACATGCAGAGCAACTTCGTCCGCAACATCCTGAGCGAGATCGTTGAGCCCATCCAGCCGCAGTTTGTGGACTACAGCAAGGAGATGACCGTAGGTCAGACCAGCAAGAAACTGCCGTTGCTCTACAAGCACAATGACCTGGACGACCTGTTCAGCTTGACCTACAAGTATGACTTCGGCGGCACCGCCGACAACCGCTATGAAACGGCATTGAGCTATATGGACTTCCTGGGCACCAAGAAGATGAGTGCCACCGAGTTCAAGCAGCGCCTGTACAAGCTGGCCTGCAACATCTCGATGAACGTTGGCGACAATGAGACCTATCTGACGTTGAGCGGTCTAAGCGAGAACATGCCCGAGGCCCTCAAACTTGCCGAGGACCTGATGCAGAACGCCCAAGTCGATGAGGAGGCCTACAAGAACATGGTCGATGTTATCCTCAAGAGCCGCAACGATGCCAAGCAGAGCCAGGACGAGTGCTTCAGCCGCCTGAACGAATATGGCATGTACGGTCCCCGCAACGCGTACACCAACATCATGAGCGCCCAGCAGTTGCGTGACACCAAGCCCGCCGAGCTCATCAACCTCGTGAAGGGCCTGCGCGACATGCAGCACACCGTAGTTTACTACGGTCCCATGACCGAGAAGGAACTGAACAAGTGCCTGAGCAAGGTGCACAAGACCAAGAAGAACCTCGCCGCCGTTCCCGTGGGCACTCCCTATATGGAGCAGACCACCCCGAGGACCGAAATTCTGATGGCTCCCTACGAGGCCAAGAACATCTACATGGTACAGTACCACAACGAGGGCACCCAGTGGGCTCCCGAGCACGCTGCCGTGATCAACCTGTTCAACGAGTACTTCGGCGGTGGCATGAACGGCATCGTCTTCCAGGAGCTGCGTGAGGCACGCGGTCTGGCCTATTCGGCAGCCGCCTACTACCGCCAGCCGAGCCGTTTGCCCCATCCCGAGTATGCCATGACCTACATCATCACCCAGAACGACAAGATGATGGACTGCGTGCGCGAGTTCAACAACATCGTGGGCACGATTCCCCAGAGCGAGGCTGCCTTTGCCCTGGCCAAGGAGTCGCTGATGAAGAAGCTTGCTAGCCGTAGAACCGTTCGCGGTGCCGTGCTGAACAGTTACATGAATGCTCAGCGCCTGGGTCTGGACTATGACATCAACTCGGTAGTTTACAATGCCCTGCCCAACCTCAAGCTTAGCGACATCGTGAAGTTTGAGCAGCAGTCGATGGCCAATAAGCCTTACCGTTACCTCATCCTGGGTGACGAGAAGGAACTCGACATCGAAGGCCTGCAGAAGATCGCTCCCATCCGTCACCTGACGCTGGAGGAGATTTTCGGGTATTAGGCTTTAGGCCCTACCCCACGCTAAGGCGCTAAGGCGCTAAGAATTATTAGAGACAAGAAGGACAAACAGATTTCATTGTCCTTCTTGTCTTTCTTGTATTCAAGCCGCTTCAGCCGTTTTCTGTCCGTTTCGTCCGTTTCGTCCGTTTTGTTTGTGCGTGTACGGACGGCCACGCCAAGGCGAGGCCCTACGATTCGTATGCTTCTCTAAACTCTAAATTGCGAGCGCAGAGAGCATTAAAACCTTTGCGGCTTAGCGCCTTTGCGTGAGGAAGGGGAGCGGCCACGCCAAGGCGAGGCCCTACCAAACCTTAAACCGCGAACGCAGCTAGCACACAACTGTAAAAATTTTAGACGTTTTTGGGGGAAAATTTATCAAACTCTGAATTTCTCTGCTTGATATTGCTTGATGATATGATTTATTGTTTTAACTTTGCGGGAGATGCAACGGGCGGTTGGCCTGTTTCCGATGGCAATAACAACAAAAAATGATATAATTATGAGAAAGCTACTTTTTACTCTATTCTTGCTGCTGGCGGTCGCCTTGCCGCAGGCAGCCAATGCCCAAGACATCCATGGTGACGTGAACGGTGACCGCGAGGTGAACATTGCCGACGTGAACGCTGTCATTGATGTGATTCTGAGCAATGGCAGCAATGCGGCTGCCGACGTGAACAACGATGGCGAAATCAGCGTCGCCGATGTGAATGTGCTTATCGACATCATCCTCAAGGGGGATGAGTTACCCGATGAGCACGAGTGGGTCGACCTGGGTCTGCCCAGCGGCACGCTGTGGGCGACTTGCAACGTGGGTGCCAACGCTCCCGAGGAATATGGCGATCACTTCGCTTGGGGCGAGACCGAGCCCAAGGATTTCTATGAGTGGAGCACCTACAAGTGGTGCAACGGCACCAAATACTTGTTGACAAAGTATTGCACCGAGAATAGGTACGGCCTTGTTGACGGCAAGACTGAGTTGGACTTTGAAGACGATGCCGCCTGGGTGAACTGGGGTCCATCGTGGCGCACACCTTCCCATAGCCAACAGGAAGAGTTGCACACCTATTGCTATGGGCAGAAGACGACAAGAAACGGAGTAGAGGGCTTCTTGCTGACAGGTCCCAACGGTAATAGTATATTCATACCTAACGCGGGTCAATTCAGCTACTACTCTACGGAGTTTTTGGATGGTGCCTACTGGTCGCGCACGCTCTTTCCCTACAGCCCAGCCAGTGCCTACTATTTGTACTTCTATCAGGGATGGAGCACCAATCAGGCCACCCGCCGCGACATCGGGTATTCGGTGCGTGCTGTGCGCGTGTCACCTGCCGGCAGCCATGACTTCCACATTGAACAGCAGAGCCTTGACTTGGGTGGGTTGACCATCGGGAATACAAGCACGGGAAGGCTCACCATTGCCAACAATACCATGCAGACGGTGACCTTGACCGCCACGGCCGATGAACCGTTCTTGTTCAAGCTGGAGGAGGGCACCGCTTCGAGCATCACCGTCGTGGTACCCAAGCAATCGGTTATTCCTGTAACGGTGATGTTCACGGCAACCGAACCCGGCCAGTTCAATGGCCAGGTGACCTTCCAGAGTCCAGCGTTTGAGGGAGGCCAGAGTGTTGTTCCGCTACATGCGTTTGTCCTCTCGGACGACTACCTGCAGCAGGAATATGTTGACCTGGGCCTGCCCAGCGGCACGCTGTGGGCAACCAGAAACTTGGGAGCAAGCAGTCCCATGGACTTTGGCTCCTACTTCGCTTGGGGCGAGACTGAGCCCAAGACAAGTTTCGACCAGAGCAACTACACGTGCACAGGGTATAACGCCCAAGATAACAAACTCGTCCTGGATCCCAAGGACGATGCTGCCTGGGTGAACTGGGGCCCATCGTGGCGTATGCCTTCACTGGAACAAATCAGAGAGTTAGATCAGAACTGCAGTAGTCAGTGGACGTCGATAAACAACATTCACGGTTACCTGATTACCGGCACCAATGGCAACTTCATGTTCTTGCCAGCCGCAGGCTATGGCAATGGACCTTCGGTTGACAATGGTGGCAGTGAGGGCAACTATTGGACACGTTCACTCCGTTATATTATGGAATATGACGATTGGAGCCAAGCCTATAGTCTGGCCTTCTCGTCAAGTTATCAACATACCAACATCTTGGGCCGCGAACTTGGCGCCAACGTGCGTGCCGTGCGTGCATCACAGAACGAAGTCTACATCGAGCAGCAGAGCCTTGACTTGGGTCTTGTGTACGTCGGGGATACCAATACTGGTGAGCTGACGATCATCAATAGCTCCAACGAGCCCATAACATTGACAGCCACTGCCGATGAACCCTTCTCGTTCAAGCAGGATGATGGCAGCGCTTTGTCGAGCATGACCATTGAGGTGCCGGGCAGTTCCTACGCCCAGGTGACGGTAATGTTCACGGCAACACAGCCCGGGGAATTCAACGGCGACGTGACCATCCAGCACCCAGCACTCGACGGGGGGCAGTGCGTGATTCCTGTCCACGCGCGAGCCTATGCCGACTCGGAGCAGGATTACGTCGACCTGGGCCTGCCCAGCGGCACGCTGTGGGCGACGAGGAACATCGGCGCCAATACCCCGGAAGAATCTGGTGACTTTTTCGCTTGGGGCGAGACCGAGCCCAAGGACGAGTATTACATGGGCAACTACAAGTGGTACGACTATGACAATGAGTTGTACACCAAGTATTGCACCGATAGCGAATATGGCGTGGTTGACAACAAAAATGAGTTAGAGCCCAGAGACGATGCCGCCTGGGTGAACTGGGGCCCGTCGTGGCGCATGCCTTCCAGTGAGCAACTGATCGAGCTGAGGGAAAAATGCTCATGGGAGTGGATAAAAAGGAACAACGTGTACGGTCATCTGGTTACAGGCCCCAACGGGAACACCATCTTCCTGCCCGCTGCCGGAGATTCATTCTCCAGTCCGAACGCGCAAGGCTACTACTGGTCACGCACGCTCACCCGCGAACCGGACGAAGCCGTCTGCCTGGCGTACCATTCACAATGGGCATACTTATCAAACGCCATGCGCAGTCTCGGGTATCCCGTGCGTGCCGTGCGCATGTCGTTAGAGCATTTCTATATCGAGCAGCAAAGCATTGACTTTGTTGCAAGCGTCGGAGATACATGCACAAGCCTTCTGACCATCGTCAACTGCACCAATTTCCCCTTAACCGTGATGGGCTCGGTCGATGAGCCGTTCTACTTCAATTGGGGAGGGGGCTTGGTCTCGAGCGTAACCTATGATGTGTATGGCCAGTTATATGTCATGCAAGCGATATCGTTCATAGCGACCACACCCGGACAATACAACAGCAAGGTGACCTTCCGTTCAGCACTCGATGGCACTGTGATTGAAGTTCCGGTCTCTGCGCTTGTCTTCCCTGATGTTAATCCGCAACAGGATGCTGTTGACCTGGGCCTGCCCAGCGGCACATTGTGGGCAACATGCAACGTGGGGGCCAGCAGCCCTGAGGAATCTGGGGACGCTTTCGCCTGGGGCGAGACTGAGCCTGTGGGTGAATTTGACTGGTTCAACGCCTGGAACAACTACAAGTGGTGCAACGGCAGCGAAGACACAATGACTAAATATTGCACCGATAGCCAATATGGCACGGTTGACAACTTGACTGAACTCGAGCCCGAAGACGATGCCGCCTGGGTGAACTGGGGACCGATGTGGCGTATACCAAGCAACGAACAATTCGACGAGTTGGAGGAAAACTGTACCTGGAAGAAGGCGACGAAAAACGGTGTGGAGGGCCGTTTGATTACCGGTCCCAACGGCAACTGGATCTTCTTGCCCGCCTCTGAATACTTCGACTATTGGTCACGCAATCTCAATCCTGGCATCTCGTACTACGCCTTTGGCCGAAGCTTTGATGAGACGAGCACAAAATGGTTGTTCATGTGGAGTCCTCGCTTTAGTGGCAACTATGTCCGTGCAGTGCGTTAGGAGTTAGAAGTTAGACGTTAGACATTAGACGTTAGAAGTTAGACGTTAGACATTAGACATTAGACATTAGACATTAGACGTTAGGGTCCTTAAGGTCGTTAAAGTCCTTAGGGACCCTATTTTTATTGCTGGAAACAAGGATTTATCAAAAAAAAATTGTAACTTTGCTGCAATTGATGCACATACACTATTAACCACTATAAAACGATATTGAACTATGAAGAAATCTTTACATTTCCCCCGCTTGGCGCTGCTGACGCTGACTGTGTTGATTGCCGCTTCGACGGCTATGGCCTATGACTTTGAGGTCAATGGCATCTACTACAGGAAAGGGAGACCCAATGAGGTCAATGTCACCTACAAGGATGATACCTTCAACTCCTACTCCGGTAGTATCACCATCCCGTCAACCGTGACTTACAAAGGAACAACCTACACTGTGGTAGGCCTCGACATGTGTTCTTTCTTGCAGTGCACTGGACTGACCAGCGTGACATTGCCCAACACGATTCAGGGAATCGGCAGTTCAGCTTTTAAGGGATGTACCGCATTGACCGGTATCACGATTCCCAACTCGGTCACCGAAATCGATTATGACGCTTTCAACAACTGCACTGCATTGAAGAAGATTGTCATACCGAATTCCGTTACCAAATTGGGCTACTATGCATTTCAGAGATGCTTCGCACTTGAAGAGGTGACCCTGAGCAATCAACTCGAAGCCATCGAGTCACTCACCTTCTATGCCTGCACGAGTCTGAAATCAATCACCATTCCCGCGTCGGTTAAGACCATCGAACACCAAGCATTTGAGTTATGTTCCAGTCTTGAAAACGTGACGATGTCACGGGGACTTGTGAGCATCTTGGATTATGCCTTCCGTTCATGTGAGAGTTTGGCACAGGTAACCCTTCCCAATACGGTTACCAACATAGGCTTTTTATCCTTTGCTAATTGTCCCAACTTGAAGAGTGCGACACTGTCATCGGCGTTAGAGAGCATAGGGAATTCAGCCTTCCGTGAAAGCGGCCTGGAGAGCATCACCATCCCCAACTCGGTAAAGTCCATTGGCGCGTATGCTTTCTATGAGTGCCCGGCTCTTAAACAGGCCAAGATCGGTGACGGCGTAAAAGAAATCGGAGAGTATGCCTTCTTCAGGTGCCTCGAGATGACGACGCTCACGCTGGGCAATCACTTGGAAACGATCCACAACAATGCCTTCAAAGGCTGTTCCAAGCTGGCCGCGTTGAACATCCCTAACTCGGTTACCACGCTAGGGGACGATGCCTTCTCCTTCTGCCATGCCTTACAAAGCGTGGTCATCGGCAACGGTGTGAAGACTATCGGTAATTTTGCTTTCCATGAGTGTGAGAACATGTCAAATCTGGTCATTGGCAACAATGTCACCTCCATCGGCACCAACGCTTTTTACGGATGTCAAGCGCTCCAGAGGGTGAATATCCCCAACTCGGTGGAAACCATCGGCAACTGCGCATTCCTGCTATGCCAAGGTTTAACCCAAGTCAACATCGGCAGTGGCGTCAAGACCATGGGCTATGGTGTCTTTGCCGGTGTATGGAGACTAACCTCCATTACCTGCCATGCCGCGACACCACCGACATTCGTCATCGATGACAGCTGGTCCACGTTCAACGAGAGCGTCTATGAGCAGGCCACCCTTTATGTGCCACAGGAGTCCATCTCCAAATACAAGAAGGCCGAAATTTGGAAAAACTTCACCAACATCACAGCCATCATCCCTGATCAGGCGCCTCCCTTTGACGTGAACGGCGACGGTGAGGTGAACATTGCCGACGTGAACGCCGTCATCGACATCATCCTGAGCAACAGCCACAACCCGCGAGGTGACGTGAACGGCGACGGTGAGGTTAATATTGCCGACGTCAATGCCGTCATCGATAACATCTTGATGTTTTAGGGGTTAGACGTTAGACGTTAGACTTTAGACGTTAGACGTTAGGTGTCTAGAGGGGCCTGATGGCACAGCTTCACTGGAGGGCGAAAGGGATGAAATTGCAGTTTCGTCCGTTTCGTCCGTTTTGTCCGTTTTGTCCGCGCGTGCGCGTTGTGAAATAAAAACCATAGCGTGAGGCAAGCGCACCGACCCTGTAGACTGTGTCATAGTTCGCCTCGCGATATTTAATCGGCCTAACGGCCGAGAAATTAAACAAATTAATTATAAAATTTTAATTTAAAAATTTGCTTAATTTCCCGTGCGATAGCACGGTTAGATTAGCGAGTCGCAATGATGACACACCCTCATTGCCGAAGAAATGATTAATCCTTAGCGCCTTGGCGGCTTAGCGTGGGGCCCAGGCGGCGCGGCCGTTCGTTTTGTCCGTTTTGTCCGTTTTGTCCGCGCGTGCGTGTTTCATCCAAACCATTGTCTCGCATTGAAAAAGGTTGTCATCTGAAGAAAAATTACTACCTTTGCCAATGCTTGACAAAGTGATTTTGTAATACATCATGGCAAACGAGAATTTATCCAAAGCCAAAGAGGCCAAAAATGACGAGTTCTATACCCAGTATCATGACATCGAGAAAGAGGTGTCTGCCTATCTTGAGTATAACCCCGATGTGTTCCGTGGCAAGACGGTTCTGCTGCCGTGTGACGATCCCGAGTGGAGCAATTTTACCAAATACTTTGCCCAGAACTTTGAGACCTTCGGCTTGAAAAAGTTGATTTCTACCAGTTATGCCCCCGAGAGCAAGCGCTA
The DNA here is from genome assembly GCA_045114065.1 of Sodaliphilus sp. Lineage (GTDB taxonomy): Bacteria > Bacteroidota > Bacteroidia > Bacteroidales > Muribaculaceae > Sodaliphilus. Next base: position 5,414 of record JBGUJU010000016.1, on the reverse strand, counting down.
TAAATTTGGCTATGTGCCCACCCTGTTCGAGACCGAGGCACCCCACTTTGATGCCGACAAGAGCAAGACCCACGGCAAAATCTTCGTCCTTGACCATGATGTGACGGGCGATGGCGTCATCAACTTTGAGGACCTGGAATGGCAGTATCTTGAGGGCGACGGCGATTTCCGCAGCAAGGAAATCTGCAAACTCCGCGATGAAGCCGATTTTATCATTACCAACCCGCCTTTCTCGCTCTTCCGTGAATTCCTGGCTTGGATTATCGAGGCTGACAAGCAATTCCTGATTATCGGTAACATGAATGCCATTACCTATAAAGAGGTGTTCCCGTTGATAAAGGACAACAAGGTATGGTATGGTTGTTCCATCAGCAGCGGTGATAGGGAGTTTGGTGTACCCGAAGAATACCCTTTAACAGCCGCTGGTTGGAGAATAGATGAACAAGGTAAAAAATACATCCGCGTTAAGGGTGTACGTTGGTTTACCAATCTTGATCATGGTCGTCGCCACCAATTCTTGCCCTTGATGACAATGGCTGATAATCTGAAATTCAGTCGCCATAAGGAGTTAAGGGGAAAAAGTAGTTACATCCATTACGACAATTACGACGCTATCGAAGTCCCCTTTACCGATGCTATTCCAAGTGATTATGAGGGTGCAATGGGCGTTCCTATTTCTTTCCTTGACAAGTATTGCCCTGACCAGTTTGAAATATTGGGCATCACGGACCGCGGTAACGCCTGGGGACTGAAAACTAAGGAATATTCACAGGATGAAGACCCCAAAGCCAACGACTTGAACCGTAGGGCGGCATATATTGAAATAGGGGGGGTAAGTCGCAGATTAACAGCAACTTACGCACGAATATTGATTCAAAAGAAGATTTGTCATGGCTCATAGTTCCAGGATTTGAGAAATATGACAGACCATATATTAATGGGAAAAGGATGTATGCTAGAATCTTAATCCGCAAAAAGCAATAAGAGATATGGAAACGATATTAAGGACTGACATCACTGTTCGTGAGATTTGCGAGGGCTTTATCTACAACGAGTTGGAGGGTAAGGGCCTGTTCGGGATGAATGGCAAACTCACAATCCAGCCCGAGTACCAGCGCAACTATATCTATGCCGACGGCAAGCGTGATGTCGCCGTCATTGACTCGGTGCTGAAAGGCTATCCCCTAGGGGTCATCTATTTCAATCAGGTGGGTGACAACTACGAGGTTCTTGACGGCCAGCAGCGCATCACGAGCCTGGGCCGCTTTGTGACCCATAAACTCGCTATCAAGGACAAGAACGGGATGCAGCAGTACATCGACGGTCTTAACGAGGAAGACCGCAACAAGGTGCTTAATACCCATCTGCTCATCTACATCTGCAAGGGCACCGAGAGTGAAATCAAGGACTGGTTCCAGACCGTCAATATCCCCGGCGTGAACTTGAACAATCAGGAAAAATTGAATGCCGTCTATTCGGGACCATTTGTGACCGCTCTAAAGGAAGAATTCAGCAACTCGCAGAATGCCAATATCCAAAAGTGGAGTGCCTACATTAAAGGGTCGGCCAACCGTCAGGACTATCTTGAGCGTGCCCTGCAATGGGTAAGCCAGGACAATGTGGATGGCTATATGAGCAAGCACCGCCAGGATACTGATATCACTCCTGTCAAGGCCTATTTCAATACGGTGATAGACTGGGCTTCGGGCGTGTTCAAGGATGTATTGCCCGAGATGCGCGGCCTGGAGTGGGGACGGTTCTATGAGGACTACCATAAGAATCCTTACAATGTGGATGCCGTTTCCAAGCGTGTGCATGAACTCTATGCCGACCCCTATGTGACCAACCATAAGGGCGTGTTTGAATTCATCCTGGGCGGCGAGAAGGATAAGAGCCTGCTGAACATCCGCATGTTTGACAAGGCGACGATCAATCGCGTCTATACCAAGCAGACCGAGGTTGCCAAGGCAAAGGGTGTGAGCAACTGCCCCGACTGTGCCCTGCAAGAAGGCAGCAACAGCACCCGCATCTATAAACTTGCCGAGATGGATGCCGACCATGTTACCGCATGGAGCAAGGGCGGCAACAGTGACGAGAAGAACTGCCAAATGCTGTGCCGTTACCACAACCGCTCCAAGGGCAATAAATAGTCGCATCCCAAGCCGATAAAAATTGCGGTGCAGCCGAGGGTTGAGTTCGGTTGCACCGCAGTTGTTGTTTGTTTCTTCCGTTTCGTCCGTTTCGTCCGCGCGTGCACGGGGCGCAATAAAAAACCATAGCGTGAGGCAAGCGCACCGACCCCGAGGGTGTGTCATCATTGGCCTCGCGATTTTTAATCGGCCTAACGGCCGAGAACCTTTAGCTCGGCGAAGCCAAATTAAACAAATTTTTAAATTAAAATTTTATAATTAATTTGCTTAATTTCCCGTGCGATAGCACGGTTATATTACCGAGTCGCAATGATGACACACCCTCATTGCCGAAGAAATGAAAATTCCTTGGCGGCTTGGCGGCTTAGCGTGGGGTCCGGCGTGCGGATGCCCTCAGAAGAATCAGATTAATCAGTTGTTTGATCGTCGTCGGGGTCGGGGTCCTCGTCGGGTGGGAAGATGATTTGGAGTTTTGGTGGCGAGGGTGGCAGGGGGTGGAAGTAGAGGTAGGTGCCGTCGGGTCGCTTGTCGATGACGGGGTGGTCGAGGTTGACTTCACCCGAGTATTTCTGGTTGCTCATGGTTTGATTTGTTTGATTGTGGGCGTGTCATTTTTTCTTGAGCCGTTCGATGGCTTTGTTTTTCTCGTTCTCGAGTGCAATGTCTGCCACATCGATTTTGTCCATGCGCTGGGGTGTTGTGGCGGTCTGCTCGAGGGTGGTGTCGATGATGATTCTCCAGCCCTTGAGTCGCAGCTGCTTGGCGACCTGTTGCCACATGGCACAGGAGACCGAGACATTGGTGGGCTTGGCGCGCTTGATGTCAACATCGGGGAACCCGATAATCAGCCTGCCCCGCAGCGGCTCCAGGAAATTCTCGTTGAAGTTGTTGAGGCTGCCGCACGCCATCCACAGGTAATCGGGTCTTATCATCGACATGATGAGTGCGCTTTTCTCGCTCTCGACGATGGCGACGGGCTGGTCGGGGTCGGCATCCTTCAAGAGGTGTAGGCCGAACAGGCATTGCGGGTTGTCGGGGTAGATGATCATGGGCGGCATTTTCTTGTTGCGGTGTCCGTCGGCGCGGTAGTAGATGCGCTTGGCATTGACGATGTGCTTATTCTCATCTACTTGCCAATAAATCAGGGCATCGCCCAGGACACCCGTATTGAACGAGTTGAAGCCGATGAAGTAGCGCTGCACGGCTCTGATCACGCGTGATTGTGGCAAGTAGCGTAGTAGCATATCGGTCAACTGGTTGCGCCCGATGATTGAGCGTCCTGCCAGTTGGGTCTTGAGCATGGTGTTGACGGGTATCTTTTTCATGGTTGGTTTTGGTCTTGGTTTGTTGGTTTTGATGATTTGTAATCTGCCCCTCTTGCGGTAGCGGGCATGGTTGATGTCGATGCCGTGGGGCTTGAGTGCGGTGGCGAGATAGCCCAGGGAAACTGCCCTGGCGGTCTGCCTGAGGGCGCGGTTGTAGCACAGTTCGCTGTCGTGACGGCTGTAGTCGGGCCACACGGCAGCCATCGTGTGGAAGGCATCGCGCCCCTGCTCGCCGGCTGCGGTGGCGCAGCACCTGGCGAGCAGTTCCCAGGTCTGTCGGGTGGGCGCGATGTCGATTCCCCGCCTTGCCACATCACTAGCGATGCGGTCCAGGTCGACGGGATAGTAGGATTTACGGGAGGATTGTCTCATCGACGGCTTTCTCCAGTTCTCGTTCAAGGAGGGGTCGGCCTTCATCGGCGAGTGCGCTGCAGGGAGCATGGCCCTGCATCTCGTCCAGGTCGGCAAAGGGCAGAGGCATCTCCTCGGGTTTGTCCTGTTTCAGGGTCTCCTGGGGCTCATCGTTGATGCCGGTGATGTGATAGGCGGTCCCGATGATGGCGCGGTTGAGGATGCCCAGTTTGGCTGCCTGGGTGATGTGCCTCTTGGCCGTGGAGGTTTGCCAGTCCATCATGCTTGCCAGTTTCTCGGCAAACATCGCTTGAGTGAAACTCACCTGGGCGGGATAGCGGTCCTGCAGGGCGAGCAGGGTCATCCTCATGATGTTCTTCTCGAAGTTGAAACGCGACCACCACTTGGCGCTTTTCTTCTTCCCGGCGATGGGCTTGGCAGCCTTCTTGACGGCCGGAGTGCCATAAGCGAGCCTATAATCCCGGGGGCAGATCAATCTGGGGTGATTCACTGTGGCACTGATCTCGAAGCCGCTGGCTGGATTCATCACGACGACTTCTTGCTCGCCTTGGTTGTTTCGGAAACTGATGGCTAGTCCCTCGTTCAATGCATCGGCAATCTTGGTGGCGATGCCATACAATTCTAAATCATTTTTCATGGTAAAATAAGAATTAAAAAGTGAATATTGTTAATTAAAACGGTGGGGTTAGTGCGTGTACAGGCGGACGGAACGGAAAAGGCGGAAAACTATTTATGTGAGAGTATATATTTATTTTTTTGTGTCAGTACTTGCGATGACAACAAACCGTTTTCCGTTTCTTCCGTTTTCCGTTTCTTCCGTTATATATATATAATAGGCGGACGGACGGAAAACTCCAAGAATGATTAATGACCGAGTTTTAGTCGCATTTTGTCAACTTCTATCAGAAAACCTGATTTGATAGCATTACTCAGCATTTCATAGCACTTGGTCTTCTTATAGCCAAATTGATTACACAGTTTTTCGACGATGTCCTTGCGCTTGACAGGAGTACCGTCCTCGGGGATAAGGTCGGCGAGCATTTCACGCAGGTTGCTCTCGGCATGCTGGCGTTCCATCTCGACCTGCAACTGGCGGTCGGCAACGGCGTCCATGGGCACGGCATTGGCATCAAGCTTGAAGCAGATGTCCTCGCAGTTGCGGTGACGGCTCACGGCGTGGCTGGCGACAAATACGCTGCCGCACTTCTCCACATTGAACACATCGCTGCACTTCTGGAACAGCATGGTGCCCAGGTGACCCTTCATGTTCTTGTCCTTTTGCCCCTTGTTCTGGTGCATCACCACGACGATGCAGCAGTTGTGCTTGTTGGCAAGGGCAGCCAGCTTGTTGACCATGTCCTGGCTCTCGATGACATCGTTGTAGTTGTAGATCAGGTCGGCGATGCCGTCAACGATAACCAGGTCGGGATGCTCCTGGGCAATGGAACGGCTGATGAACTCAAAGCGTGACACCATCGCGTTTTGGTCCACATCGGTGTCAATGGCCGCTTCCCGCAGACAAAACACTTCATAATCATTGTGACGCTCCTGGGGTGTCATTGCACTG
>JBGUJU010000015.1:0-1570 GCA_045114065.1 Sodaliphilus sp. | reverse complement strand
GTTTTTTAATACAAGGAATTAACGGGAGATATTTGCACCATTGGAATTGATAATTCAAGAGGAATCCAAAGATGCCATAATCCCCTATATTATCGGCTCTAATAATTGAAATAGTAATAATAGATTGTAAATAATTAATTAAATAATTAATGAAAAACTTTTATATTTAAAAATATATTATAAAATATATTAATTAAATTATTAATGAATTAAATTAATTTAAAAAAAATATATTAAAAAAATGGAAAAAGCATCATTATGATACTTGAATAAAAAAAAAAAACTAAATGAATATGCATTATTTCATCGAAATAAAACCGCTTTTAAACTTTTTAAATCAGACGTGGCAATTGTAGTCATGAGTATATATCATACAAATTATAAAAAAATATTCGATTTTATATGCAATAATCATAATATTTATATAGTATATATACTAATAATTTGTAATGATTATTACTTTAAATATTTATTTTATGTAATAATAAAAAATAAATAAAACATTATAAAAAAAAAATAAAACAAAAAAAAAATTTTATCTTCATATAAAAATAATAATAATAAAAGACATAAAAACCTGCTGATTGATTTTTTATATATCAAAAATAATGCAAAGGATAAACGTGAGTGAATTACTCGCAAAATTAAAAACAAAAGCCGATAGAATAAATTTTATAAATTTATTACATTCAAATATAATCAATTCAATGAGAGAGGATGTTATTCAACCTAATAGTGGAATATAAAAAAATGATGAAAATTGAAAATTAAATAATATTAAAATATTAATATAATGATTTTATTATAAATATTAATACTTTCAAATTAAGTAAATCAAATTGATATATTAATTTAATTAATTTATTTTAATTATTTTTCTTTAATTAATTATTTAATTATAATTAAATTTTTTTATTTACATTTGATATAACTTATATAATTGATGAACTACTATTTATTTTATGCAATATAAAAATCATAAATTAAATTTGAATTTTATAATTTAAATATTTTAAATTTAAATTATATAAATCAGATTAATGATTTATATAAGTGATAATTAACAAATTTAGAGAATGTAGTTCATACCCTAAACAATGTGGAACTGATTAAATTCAATTATTGACAAACTACATCAAAATTTACAGTAATATTGAATTATTTAATTATAGTAGAGCTAGAAAAGAAAGAAATAAAATTTGTAAAAGTCAAGAAATAAGAGGTAGATTTAATGCTTCAATGAATAATAAGGATATTAATAATGTATTCCCTTCAATGCAAAAGCTTGTTCCAAATTTTCATAAAATTAAAATTGAAAAAGGTATGGCTAATATAAATTTAGGTAATACTTTAAGTAAAAAAATATCTTTTGAATTTAATAATAATCTTTATGTTAAATAATAGTTAGGACAAATCTAAAATTTATAATTTTAAAAAAAGACATTATGACAACAATTAAATTATGAAAAATAGATTATTACAATTCGTTAAATAAATAAAAAAAGGATATAATCAATTTATATATTACTAATTTAATTATTGTCAAAATATTATTTATTTATTTAGATAT
>JBGUJU010000014.1:0-2846 GCA_045114065.1 Sodaliphilus sp. | reverse complement strand
GAGGTTGAGCAGGTAGTCACCCACGAGCATGTCGGCCTCGATGTTGCTGGCACCGGTCAGACCGGTCTCCTCGTCAACGGTGGCGAGGGCCTCCAGCGGACCGCACTGCAGCGAGGGCTCGATAACGGCAGCCAGAGCGATAGCCAGGCCCATACCGTCGTCGGCACCCAGGGTGGTGTTGTTGGCGCGTACCCACTCACCATCAATGATGGTCTCGATGGGGTCGGTGTCAAAGTTGTGGTTCGAGCCGGGACCTTTCTCGGCTACCATATCCATGTGACCTTGCAGCACGATGCCCTTGCACTTCTCGTAGCCAGGGGCGGCGGGCCTGAAGATGGCCACGTTGCCGGTCTTGTCGATTTTGTATTCCAGGTTGTGTTTCTTGGCGAAGTCCACGAGCCATGCGCGGATCTTGTCTAACTTGCCTTCTTCATTGCCACTGGGGCGGGGCACCTTGGTGATCTCGTCAAAGATTGACCATACTGCCTGCGGATTCAGATCTTTTACTTGCATTGTAAAAATTACGGTTAAAATTGTTAGTGAATATTATGGTTTATAAATTACTGTTAAAGCAAATTCATTTCCACCGCTAAGTTACAACTTTTTCTTGAAACAGCACTCAATTGTCAATAAAAAATCCATGGAATAAAAATTTTGGCTATCTTTGCAACAAGCGATTCATCATAATCAATATTCACAAGAAAACCGTCTATATGAAACTATACAAGGCTAACATCATCTTTACTCGCGAGAAGGACCACTTTGAGGTCATCGAACATGGCTATGTGGGCGTGGAGAACGGGCGCGTCGTGGACGTGGCAAGTAGCGCCGACGCCTTTGGCCAACAGGTCGAAGAAGTGATTGACTACGGCGACTGCCTGCTCATTCCTGCTATGAACGACATGCACGTGCATGCGGGGCAGTACCGCAACCAGGGTATCTCCATGGACATGGAACTGCTGGAGTGGCTCAACAACTACACCTTCCCCGAGGAGGCAAAATTCAGTGACACGCGCTATGCAAGGCGCATATACAGCCGCTTTGTGCACGACCTGTGGCGCTATGGCACGATGCGCACCGCGACCTTCGCCACCACCCATCTGGAGAGCACGCGCCTACTCATGGAACTGTTCCGTGAGGCTGGCATGGGTGCCTTGGTTGGCAAGGTCAATATGGACCGCAACTCCATCGACGAGTTGTTGGAGACTGTCGATGAGGCTGTGGCCGCGAACGAGGCGCTCATCGCCGAGTGGAACGACCCCGACGGTCTCGTCAGACCCATCCTCACGCCACGCTTCATTCCCTCATGCTCGTCTGCCTTGCTACGGGCCTGCGGCGAACAGGCACAAAAGTACCAGGTACCCGTGCAGTCCCACCTGTCTGAGAACCTGGGTGAAATTGCCCTGGTGCGTGAGTTGGAGCCCGAGAGCCGCTTCTATGGCGATGCCTACGACCGCTATGGCCTGTTCGGACAGACACCCACCATCATGGCACACTGCGTCTTCAGTGAAGGCGAAGAGCTGGAACTGATGAGCCGCCGCAACGTGATGGTGGCGCATTGTCCCACGTCGAACATCAACCTGATAACCGGAATCGCTCCCATCCGCTCCTTCCTCGACATGGGCATCAGGGTGGGCTTGGGCAGCGACATCAGCGGAGGCCATGACATGAGCATCATGCGCGTGATGGTCTATGCCATTCAGGTGAGCAAACTTTACGACCAGAAGTACAAGGACAAGCACTTCCTCACGCTCCCCGAGGCCTTCTGGATCGCCACCAAGTCGGCAGGCAGCTTCTTCGGCCGTGTGGGCAGCTTCGAGCCAGGCTACGAGTTCGATGCCCTCGTCATTGACGACAGCGACCTCAACTTTGGTAACTACACGCTGCTCCAGCGCCTCGAGCGCTTCATCTACGTGGGCGACGACCGCCACATCGCCGTCCGCTTCTGCCGCGGCCAGGAAATCCCCGAGCCCCGCATCCTGGACTAAGCCACAAATAAACTACGAATTACTCGAATTGAACTAATAGGCATCCGCCCTCTCTTATCAAACTTGTTGTTTGAAAATCCCCGTAGCGGTTTAGCGGGGGGTAGCCGAGGCGACTACCCGGCGTGCCGCTTCGTCTGTTCATCTATCTGTCCAAGCTGCATGTTCAGTTTCACAGTTGACCTGTCAACCTCGAGGAGCCATCCCCTCTTGATGAAATCTTTGAGCAGGAGGTAGGCCTTGGCCCGCTGGTACGGGTAATTCTCGACAATGCGCTCAGCGGCCGCACTGCGCCTGATGGGAGAACCGTCCTCGGGGACGACGCTGATCAACATCTCGCGCAGTTCTTGCTCTTTGTGCTGCCGTTCCATCTCGACCTGCAACTGGCGGTCGGCGACGGCATCCATGGGCACGGCATTGGCATCGAGTTTGAAGCAGATGTCCTCGCAGTTGCGGTGACGGCTCACGGCGTGGCTGGCGACAAACACGCTGCCGCACTTCTCCACGTTAAACACGTCGCTGCACTTCTGGAACAGCATGGTGCCCAGGTGGCCCTTCATGTTCTTGTCCTTCACGCCCTTGTTCTGGTGCATGACCACGACGATGCAGCAGTTGTGCTTGTTGGCAATGGCAGCCAGTTTGTTGACCATGTCCTGGCTCTCGATGACGTCGTTGTAGTTGTAGATCAGGTCGGCAATGCCGTCAACGATAACCAGGTCGGGGTGTTCCTGGGCAATGGAACGGCTGATGAATTCAAAGCGGGACACCATCGCATTTTGGTCCACATCGGTGTCAATGGCCGCTTCCCGCAGACAAAACACTTCATAATCATTGTGACGCTCCTGGGGTGTCATTGCACTG
>JBGUJU010000013.1:0-1998 GCA_045114065.1 Sodaliphilus sp. | reverse complement strand
TATGTTTGTTCAGAGTGGCTTTTCTGACGACAATGATATTCATCAATTGACAACAACTTGGTCATTATATGCCAACTATCGTGTTCCAATCAACAAATTCTCTGTAAACGCTGGTGTTCGATGGCAAAATGAACTTAACCGATATGAGCTTAATGGAGAAAGAAAAGAAGAGATTCAACCCAATACTCATGTGCTTATTCCGAGAGCTTCCATCAGTTATAGCAACAATAACTGGTATCATTGTCTCACTTATCGCTGTGACAGGTATGTTCCACGCTATAATATGTTGTCCCCGAATGTGACATACGAAGATAAATATAACTATAGTACTGGTGATCCTTGTTTGCAGACCCAAGTGCATCACATCATCTCTTGGTCATCCATGTGGAAATGGCTTTATGCGGATTTTACATTTGGACATGTCAAAGGCACTTACACGACATTCTGCACTGCCTATGATGATATCACTCATCCTGGTGTCATCCTCAAGAAATACGCGACAATGCCCCCAGGCAATTATTATGTATTATCATTGAATGCCTCACCTAAGATTGGAATCTGGCAGTTGAACTATTCTGCTAAATTAAGTTATACCGATAGGGATTTGACCCCAATGGGTATAACAAAAACATTTAAAGGCATCGAAACAAGCTTCACATTAGACAATACGTTGAATCTTCCCTATGCTTGGCTACTGAACATTCAGGCATATTTCTCTCCATATTATGAATCTGGTTTCACCCAGAAAAAGGCATCAGGAGGCTTGAATCTTCGCATAAGCCGGCTATTCCTTAAAGATAAAAGCCTAAATGTCGCAATAAAGGGAAGTGATATTTTCCGAACAAACAAGACAAATGCGGTTTACTATAATGGTCTAAATTATCGCAGAGATATTGACTCGTACAGCGATACACAGCGCGTAAGCATCGATGTCTCTTGGAAGTTCAATGCAACTCGCAGCAGGTATCAAGGTGGCCATGCCGGTCAAGACGAGCGCAACCGCCTATAGAAATTGATGCGCTCGCAGCAACAATATCCAAATAGGCAAAATGACATCCCTCGTCAAAAAATACCCATTTGGGTATTGCGGGCTTAAGAAATTCCCTTTATTTTTGCAGCGATAAAATTCACTTCATACATAACTCAATTAAAACAAGACAGATATGAAAACAAAACTTATGATAATTTTGCTGGCTTTGCTCGCCTTGAATGGCTTGAGCGCCAGCGCACAAGTGAAATTTGGTGCCAAGGTGGGTGTTGACTTGACCAACTATTGGGGCAAACATGCTGGTCATAAGATGGCATTGAACTATCAAGCAGGTTTGATGATGGAATATCAATTCAGCAACGTATTTGCTGTTGCCCCCGAAGTGGTATTCGCATCACAAGGTAATGGCGAGAGATCTTTGTATGAAGAAGGATGGGTCGGAGAAGAGCCTTCGTCAAAAACGATGATTTCATTTCAGACCAACTACATCAATGTGCCCGTGATGCTCAAATATTATGCAACGCCAGCTTTCAGTATTGACTTTGGTCCCCAAGTTGGTTTCAATGTGTACAGCAAATACACCATCAAGGGTCCTGACAACAAATATGTCACGAATAACAAAAAGTACACGAAAGCCGTTGATTTCGGCTTGGGCCTTGGTGCGACCTACAACCTGACAGACAATGCCTTTGTTCAAGCACGCTACACCCTTGGTCTCACTAATGTGTTTAAGGACGATTTCAATGAAAGCAAGAACGGCAACATCCAGCTCTCCATCGGCTACCGTTTCTAAACCATAATTTTTATTACAAACTTGTTAGCTCACCGAGCCCCTCGGTGGGCTTTTTTGTGTCGCATACCAACCGCCGGGAGGCGGTGGTTTGCTTTCATGGTATAGTGGGCGTGACCGTCCACTATTATTTTGTCTTTATGCACGGCCCTCTGCTTGACGGGAGAGGAATGATACCGTGAAGCCGCATTGATGAAACAAAATGTTGACATTGTCCTGT
>JBGUJU010000012.1:0-27782 GCA_045114065.1 Sodaliphilus sp. | reverse complement strand
TTGGTCTCGCCTTTCTCATAGGCGTCCCAATCGAAATCGGCGATTGGAGAATTTTTTAATTCTTCGCTCATTTAAATTGTTAATAATTAGTTAGTTAAACAGCCTTTTCGGACACGTTCCCGAAAAGCGCGACTGCAAAGGTACTACAAATTTCCTGATTCACAAGCAAAAACGCCATTTTTTTAACTACGAATTACACGAATTTAGCTAATTGGCATCCGCAGACTTTTCTTTAACAACTTATTTTATTTTGAAACAACGACGATAAAAGGGCTCAAAATGCTAAAATGAAGACAATTAGCACGACAAATAGAATGGCATCTGCAGTCTATGTTCGTTGCGTTCGCTGTTTAGAACACACGGGGATTTAGCGTGTGCGATTAGCAGAGACATATTCTTTTGATACACACAGCTTAGCGGTGCAATCATAAAATACCGAACCGTCCCAATGATGCACCAACCATGCCGCTTCCATCTGAAAAAATACATCGAAATCGTCCTTTTATCTGCGGTTTTTCCTCCTATAATTGTATCGGATAGCTTTGCAAGTGGAAATCCTGATCGGTACGCAGTTGTTCCAACTTTAGAATTCCGTCTTCTTCTCTAACACCATCAGGATTGACCGGTGTTTGCCAAATAATTGCATCAATTACCCCGTCATTGAAATTATCAGCAATTGATATTGATGGTGTTGAAATCATAAAGTCTTCCATATATTGGTAATGGCCAGTATGCCAACCGTAGGGATCTAAATGAACAATAAAACTAGTAGCTTTATTCAAATTCAAATCGTTAAACTGATGTTCTCCCATAAAATCTCCATTGATATAGTACTGTATTAATCCGCTACAATTTATTATTATTTTCTCTTTTACCCATTGTCCTTCTATTACTGGACAGACAATCCATTTATCTAAAGGGTTGCCAACCCAATTATGAAGAATGAAGTCATCGATTTCAGATTTTATGTATATTCCATGTTCATTGAAACAATTGTGGTTATTGTACTGTATTCTTATTCTACTACCATTACTGAAAGAGAACAAAATATGAGGGAAGCAATTGTTGTTATTAAAGTGCAACAAATATTTCCTTTCCATTACTATAGCCCCTTCAAAAGTACCCTTCGGGGTCCAGACGAGGCGGAGGCCTAGGTTTTCGTTCATGGAGTTGGAGGGAGCGAAGCTGTTGCGGCACGAGACGCGGCACAGGTCGCTGCCGTATCCCCAGCCGCCGCCACGGCAGACACGTTGAGTGCCCTCAGCGGGACCTGTCGGGTTGGTCTGAGCCTCGCTACTGTAGGCTCCGTACCAGTCGCTACACCACTCCATCGCATTGCCGCTCATATCGTAGAGCATTAACTGATTGGGTAATTTGGATCCGACTGTATGTGGCAAGCCAGCACTGTTATGGCTATACCAACCCACATGTTCCAAATTGTCACTGCCAGCATACAAGCGGGACGTCGCACCATTTCCTCCTCGGGCGGCATATTCCCACTCGGCTTCGGTGGGCAGACGGAAGGTCTCGCCCGTCATTTCGTTGAGCTTGGTGATGAACTGTTGGCATTCCAGCCATGACACACCACCTACAGGATATTTCGCATTCTTGTAAGTGCCAGGGACACTGCCCATCACGGCCTTCCACAATTCCTGGGTGACCTCGGTCTGACCAATGTAGTAATCACTCAAGGTCACATTGTGGAGGGGATACTCATTGTCATGAGCAGCACTAAGCTGCTCCATGCTAGCGCCCATCAGGAACGAACCGCCTTCTACTTCTACCATAGTGAAGGTTACATCTCCCACAGTGAACTCCTTGGTATTAACTGACTTATCACCGAAATCAAGATCCATTCGGTAGTAGCCGCTATCCTCAGAGAGACCGAAGAATCCCAACGATATATCTCCCAAAAGTTCAACCATCTTGAGCTCCGCGTTTATATTTTTTTTGACATTCTCGATACCTGTCTCCAACTTGGCTATATCAACAAAACCGAAAACTTCTATACAACGCTCCTTGGCCCACAGGTCAATTCTCTGGCGCACATATTCATCAAGGGATGACAGAACTTTTGGCCATGTCAATTCGAAAATACTTCTAGCTTTCTCTCTTTTGCTTAAACTTTCGCTTTCCCAGATATTCTTGAATTGAAAGCCATAATCCGAGTCCTTCACAAGTTCCCAAGCAAGAATGATGAAGAAGTCTGGTTCGGATGCCGTTTCACCCTTGGCAGCCTTGCCCAGGTCTTTACAGAGATACTTGATCATGGGCTCCATGAGCACTTTGACTAAATTGTAATAGAGCATGAAGTTCCCTTCGGGGCAATCGGGTCCACAGAAGACCACCACATCATTGGGAGAGGTGAATTCCATGTCAAACTTGACCTTGGTATTATCCCAAGTCATGTCATTAATGTGATATTCGGGATCTATCATTACTTTAAAACTTTGGCTGAAGAAGTCTTTAAGTCCATCCCATGATTTATTTGAGAGTGGATCGTCGACTGGGTCAAGGAAGATGTCCATGAAGGTGCTTACCCGTTGGGGTTTCAGGATATGCTTCATCAGTTCATAAAGGTCGTGGGAGTATAACTGGACATTGCCGTTTTCATCGAGGTAGCCACGTGTCCATGATGTGTAGGCGAAGCGGTTGTAGTTATAGGCTGTCATATTGCATTTCCACGCCCCGCCATTGCTTTCGGCTGCACCATCTCGTGCGGTTATCCAGGGACCACCACCTCCACCGCCGCCAGGCGTATTGGGAATCCATTCGCTGTTGTTCAGCACAAGTTTAAAGCCCCAGTGTCCATATTCCCCATAGGAGACAGAGGGCTCGGCGGGCGTGCGGAACGAAACCCCACCGGGCACTGTGCCACTCAGGAAATTGTCCCTCAGACCCAGTTTCTCAATGATTTTCTCGACGGCGGCATTGTATTCTGTATCGACATCATTAATATCGAAGTAGCCATGCCTGACGATGCTGTTATCAATGGCGGATGCAAGCGCCTGAGTCTCGTCTAGGCCCGCCAGCATCGTCTTGAGTGCGTTAAGGATATGGTCGGGCGTGGCGTCGAACACGTTGATAAACGCCGGTAGCAGCATGCTATAGGCCGTCTCCATGGCATCTACAGCCACTGAACGCTCACGGTTGTTGACATCGAACGACACATAGCTGTCATACACCAGTTTGCCGTCACGGGTAAGCACACTGATGGTGTTGGCATCTGTCACATAGTAACGCTTGCCCGCCTCGCGCATGTGTCGTAGAGAGGTCGAAGGCGCAATCTCGATTCCGTAGCCTACCACGACGACTTCGTCAACTGTGATGGGTGCGTCCTCGGGCAACGTCACCGAGATGGTATTCTCGTTCTCGGGCACATCACCCATCAAGATGGCGATAAGTTCGGTCAGATCATCAATGGTGACACTTCCATTGCCATCCACGTCGGCATAGCCGTCAAAGCTGTTTGTTGTACCTGTCAACAAGGCATTAATCAGGTCGGTCACGTCGTCGATATTCACCCGTGCATCATCGTTCACATCCCCTTGCAGGTAGGGGTTAATGGCAAAGCCGCTGAATGGCAAAGCCGCCATGAAAAAAAACGTGGCTATAAGTAGTGTCAATTTTTTCATAATCGAAATGTTTTATTGTTTGTATTTGGAGTGTAAAGACGTTTTATGTTTCAATCTGCAAAAATAGCAATTATTATGCACTTAGCCAAGGGAATCAGCAACAATTATTAGCAAACCTGCGGATGTTGGCGTGGCCACTATGAAGGTGTTTTATCGTGACATGCAATCGCCTTTTGTCGCATCAACGCCCCATGGGTATGATTTGCCTTCAAAACATTTCTTCTTGGGGAATCAACGCCCCCGGGAGGGTGTGTCATAATTGTGACTCTGAATATAACCGTGCTATCGCACGGGAAATTAAACAAATTTTGAAATTAAAATTAATATTTTATTTATATTAATAAAAATTTTATAACTAATTTGCTTAATTTCCCGCCCGCAGGGCGGTTATAATTCTAGCAATTGATTTATGACACACCCTCAGTTGACTGAGATGAATGCTTATTGAATACGAAAAAAAAGACGAGGGGGTGGGATGCCCTGCCTCGTCTTTTTTTATTGATGGAATGCCGACTGGCGGTTATCTTACCATTATCTTGGCTGACTTGCTGGTGCCGTCGGAGTACTTGATGACTACAATGTTGAGGCCATTGGTCATGCCGTCAAGGCGGCGACCCTGCAGGTCGTAATAGGAGGTCTCGACAACTGTTGCCTCGCTCGAGGTCAACTCGTTGACTCCGGTAGGACCACCCTCGGGATAATAGATGATGGGTGAGCGCCTCTCTTCGCCACCGCCACGGTAGATGGTCTGTACGCCGAAGTACTCAAAGTCACCGGTGTAGAAGTAGACGTAGCGTGTCTTTGTGCCACCGCCGATAATGTCATAGTTGGAGAAGTTATAAGGAATCTCGTACATGTCTTCGTCCTGCTCTGTCGGGTAATCCTCGGCCCGGAACACGAGGGGCGTCCTGTCGAGATAGCAGGTGAAGAACAGTTTATCGGGCATGATGTAGTTGCCGTCAACATCGGTGGTGTAGATGTTGAATCCTGCATAACCGTGAGAATAGTACTCGGTCTCGGCATAGGGCAAGAAGGAGGTGAACTCGGGCGATGCGGGAGTAGCGGGCTGCTCGTTGAACAGGTAGAGCGTGGGACGCAGATATACCTCATGGCTGCTCACCACTTCCTTGCCGGCATTGATGATCAAGCCGAGTTCGGCATTGGTGAACTTGCACAGCTCGGCATCATAGTCCATAATCATCTCGTCGGTCTCATAGGTATAAAGCGTAGCCCATCCCCACTCGTCTACGACCTTCTCGATGGTGCACGGCTTGAGGTAAGCAAGCGTGCTGTAGGTGTTCTCAACACCCAGGAACTGGTTGGTCTCGATGCGAGCCTTGTCACCCTCGATGGTTGCCTTGATGACTGCATCAGGAGCAATCTTGGCAATCTTGGCATAGAACGTGTTGTCAACGATAGCACCCTGAGCCATATCAAAGGCGATATCGCCGTCATAGGGGTAATGGGTGAACACAAAGTCGCTGTATTCAATGCCCTCGGGCGCAGTCTGCGGAACTTCATCAAAGGGATAGAACGTGCAGGCCATGTCACCCTGTCCGGGCCATGAGAGGTAACCGTCAGCATCTTGTTCCACACCACCATAGAGCAGGTCGGGATCCTGAGAAGTGATGGTACCATCCTCCTCGATGTTGAACTTGATCTCGGTCACCGTCTCGTCGGGGACATAGATCATGTAGGTGTACTCGTTACCATACCAGTCAACGCCAGTTTGTTCTACACCCTCCAGAGCATAGAGATAATAGGTGTAGAGCTGGTTGGTAGTGCCGTTGTCATACCAGAGCTGGGCGTTGATTTGGCCCGTTTTCACCGAGATGACGTTGCCCTCTACATCGCCCTTGATCCATGTGCCGCCATTGCACATGTTGGTAACAAAGTTCTTGAAGTAGTAGTTGCCGTCGGTGCCTTTAACGACATAGGTGCCCTTCTCGGTGTAGTCGGCAGGTGCTGGACTGCCCCAAACGGGCAGGTAGTCAATACCCGAGCGCCTCATCAGCTGCAGCTCACCTTCGGGTTGAACAAACAGACTGGGATCGAGTTCTGTCGGATTCTCATGCTTGGGTGCAAGCACTGTCGGTGCATCGGCAAAACGCACGTTCTTGTTGATCACTCTCTCCTGTCTTACATTCACATAGGAGTTGCCCTTATCTTCGATCGACTGATAAGGAGACTGCGCAAACGCACTGGTAGCCATCAGAGTCACCAGCAATAGTGTAAATCTTTTTTTCATAATAAAAGGAATTATAGTTAATAAAGACACCAAAATTAATAAAATTATTTTATAATATGCAAGTCATTGGCTGTGTTTTATTTTAATGTATCAATAAAACTAATGTTTCTGGTAGTCCTATCCCCTACCCCCTGTTATGGCAACTATCGTCTTGCCCAAAAACCTGCCAATAAAAATGCCCGGGAGTTCATGGAGAACCCCTCGGGCAAATAGTTATTAACTTTTAAAACAAATCCGGCTATACACGTATAGCCTTTATCTTTACTTGATGACCTTGGTGGCAGTGCGGGTACCGTCGGTAAAGGTGGTCACCTGGATCGTCAAGCCGCTGGGCTGTGCCATCTCTTGACCTGCCAGGTTGTAGTAGCGAACGTTGGCAATCTGCTTGCCTGACGCGAGTTCGTCAACGCCTGAGTAGGGATAAACCGTGAGGTAAGAGATCTCACTCGAATTCTTCTCACCGTTGACGGTGTAGTGAGCCTGGATACCTACCCTGTGCTCAAACAACTGACCATCCTCGGGGTGATAGAGGTAGGTGCTGGAGTTCGAGATGTTCCAGCTGAAGGCAAAGATCGAAGAAGGAATCTCGGTGACGTCCTCGGTCAGATCATTGGGATAGTTATCAACCGTGAAGGTGTAGATCTGATCATTGTCGGTATAAATGCTGAAGCTCAGGTAATTCGTCCTGGTAATAGTCACTCCAGTAAACCGACTGTCCCATCGGTACAGTGATGGTCGTGCCGTCCTCATTCAGTTCTCCCTGCACCCAACTGGAGCCGTAGGTCGCCCCGAAGTTGAAGAGGATGTTCTTCAGATAAACCACATTATTGTCGGCAAAGACCATATCCATCTTGCCGCTCTGTAGATCCAGACCCAACTGGTCCTGGTTCGGGAAAATACCCTGACCGCCGGTGCGCAAATAGGTCCTTAACTCACCCTCAGGCATTGAGGTGATAACCCTCATCGGCTGATTGGCCTGGAGTGCAGTCGCTTCATCCTGTGTAATGGCGAGAGTGACTACTTGATGGTTCCTGACATGACGCAAGCTATTGCCTTGCAGACTCATCATGCCTGCTTGAGCACTGAAACTCAGTGCAAGTACTGATAATAGTAATAATAATTTCTTTATAATAGCAACATTAATTGTTAATACTATACTAATGAATTATAGGTTATTCTGGAGAAAATACTCAACATAAATCCCTTATCAGGGCTGGGTTTTCATTTCAATCTGCAAATATACATTAAAAAATATAAAAAGAGTACAAGTTGAGCACAAAATTTTGCTCTGAACATGACTTATAGTACCTTTGCTGATAAATATTGACAAAATATTACACATAAATATATGACAAAAAAGGAATTAAGACAGCAGATCAAGCAACTGAAAGGGATGACACCGTTGGCCGTGCGTGAGGTAGAGTCCAGCATGGTGTTCAATAAGATACGGACGATGCCGGTGTGGCAACAGGCGCAGCACATCCTGTGCTACTGGTCCTTGCCCGATGAGCTGCCGACCCATGAGACGGTGAACAACTGGCTCGCCCAGGGCAAGAACATCTATCTGCCGCGCGTGGTGGGTGACGACCTGGAAATTGTGCCCTACCATGGCGCTCAGAGCCTGGATGACAACAACAAGTTCCACATCGGCGAACCCGTTGGCGATGCCGTGGATCCCTCATGCCTGGAGCTCATCATCGTGCCTGCTGTAGCGCTGGACGAGAAGCGCAACCGCCTGGGGCGCGGCAAGGGCTTCTATGACCGCCTGCTGAGCACCACCGAGTGTCCCACCATCGGCGTGGTGTGCGACTTCCAGTTGGTCGAAGAGGTGCCTGTTGAGCCCCACGACCACCCGCTGGACTGCGTGGTGACGAGCGATACCGTCATCGCCGATGAAGAGAAACGCGAATTGTTCCAATGATGGTGCGAGATGGCATCTTGCGATACAGGACATCACTCATGCATAGAAGAGAAGCGATTTTATTACTCTGCATAACCCTGCTGTCACTGGTAACGCTGGCGAAGGAAAAGGAGCTGCCGGTTGATCCCGAGTTGAGGATCGGACGGCTGGAGAACGGCATGACCTACTACATACGCCACAACGAACAGCCTAAGGGGCGCGCCGAGTTCTGGCTGGTGCAGAATACAGGCTCCCTTGTTGAGGAGGACGATGAACGCGGCATGGCGCATTTCATCGAACACATCGCCTTTCAGGGAAGCCGCAACTTCCCCAAAATCAACATGGTGGACATCTTGCAGAATAACGGCGTCTCCTATGGTCGCGACATCAATGCGTCGACGGGCTTTGATGACACCCGTTTCCAAATATCTAATGTGCCGACCGAACGAGTCGAATTGCTCGACACCGTGCTGCTGATGCTCAAAGACTTGTCCTGTGAACTCAACTTTGACGACCGCGCCATCGAGGAGGAGCGTGGCGTGGTGCAGGAGGAGTGGCGCATGCATGCCGACCAGACGATGCGCCTGTATGAAAGCACCCTGCCCATCCTACTGTCAGGCAGCCGCTATGCCTACCGCATCCCCATCGGTGACATGAGCGTGATACGCAACCTCACACGAGGTCAATTGCTCTCGTTCTACCAGCGCTGGTACTGCCCGCAACGGCAGGCGGTGGTCATCGTGGGTGACTTTGATACCGACCGCATGGAGCGCATGGTAAGGGAGACAATGGGACGTATTCCCAAACGTGACAATGCCGATCCAGACGCCAAGCTGGGACGTGTGCCTGACCATAACGGAGTGACCTATGCCCTGCACACCGACCCCGAGGCTGCCAGCTCCATGGTCTATCTGATGTTTGAGCACGAACAAGTGCCCCTCAAGGACCGCAATATGCCCACCTACTTGCGCCATAACGTCATCTCTAGCCTCGTCCAGGGAATGCTCACCGATCGGCTCGAAGAGCTGGCACGTGCCCAGGCATCCCCCATCGACTACGGAATGGTGTATGACCGCAAGTTTCTCATCACGCGCACCCGTGACGCCCTGACGCTGGCAGCGATGGTCAAGCATGGATGTGCTCTCGAAGGGCTCGACACCCTCATCGTCCTGGCAAGCCGTGCCCTGCAGCATGGCTTTACCGCCAGCGAACTGGAACGGGCACGGCGCAACGCCATCTCAATCTATGCAGACTACAGGGCCGAGGCGAGTAACAGGACCAACCGCGAGTATACCGATGAATACATCGACCACTACGAGAATGGTGGCTATATCCCCGGCGTTCTTGCCGAGTCCCAGATGCTCATTGATGAGTTGCAGCGGATCACTCTGGACCAAGTGAACAGTTACCTGAAGTCTATTGTCGGGAAAGACAACGTCAGCGTGATGATTTCCGGGCCACAGTCAGTTGCTGGGCGGAGCCTCTACCCCACCTCACGCGACGTGATTGCCCACTTCGGCCGCATCATGAGCACGCCACTATCACCCTATCTCGACATGGCCGCCGATGACCAGTTGTTGAGAAAGGAACCAGCCAAGGGCGGAATCATCAATGAGACCCATGACCCAAATACCGACATCACCACCATGACCCTGAGCAACGGAGCCACGGTGAGGTTAAAGCCAACGACATTCAAGAACAATGAGGTGCTGTTCAACGCCTTCAGCCTGGGCGGCGAATGGGCCTACGGTGACAGCGCCGATATCAATGTGCGCCTGATGAGCCAGGTGATCGAGGAATGTGCCTTGGGCGGTCACACGATCAACCAGCTCAACCGCATGATGAGTGGCCGCCAACTGGGCCTA
This sequence comes from Sodaliphilus sp., assembly GCA_045114065.1. Lineage (GTDB taxonomy): Bacteria > Bacteroidota > Bacteroidia > Bacteroidales > Muribaculaceae > Sodaliphilus. The sequence goes on along the minus strand of JBGUJU010000012.1, from coordinate 18,134 downwards.
TCATTCATTCTCAATGATCCCAACGAACAGTTGAGTGGCGGTTGCCAGAGTGCCGACCTCGAGACCCTGTTGCAGCTGTGTTATCTCTATTTCACTGATGTGAGCCTCGATGAGGAAGCCTTCAATAGTCTCAAGACACGCATCCGTTCGCAATTGTCCCAGGGACTCAATAATCCCAAGATGATCTATAGCGACTCTATTGGCAGCACCATCTATCAGGGCAACGCCATGTACCGTAACATACGTCCCGAGGAAGTGGACAAGCTGGACGGAGAGCGTGTGCTGGAACTCTATCGTAGGCGCGTTGCCAATGCCGGAGACTACACTTTCTCGATCGTGGGTGCCTTTAATGTCGATGAAGTAAGGCCGCTGATCCGTAAATACCTCGCTTCCTTGCCCGACAACGGCATGCGTGAGACCTATGGCAGCGGTTATCGCCCCGCCATGGCGACTGGAGAGGTGGACAACTTCTTTGAGGTGCCTATGCGCCAGCCCAAGTCATCCATCTATGTGAGCATCATGGGCGACAAAAGATACAGCTATGACGACGAGTTCATGATGGATCTGGTGGGCGAGTCGGTAGGCACTGCACTGCTGACCTTCCTGCGACACGAGAAACACGGCACCTATGACGTGGCAGCCGATGGCACCTTGTCCATCTACCACAACCGATGGATGATCAACTACGAGTTCGAAACCAGCATAGCCGACAGGGACAGCATGCTCATGTATGCCGACTATGCCGTCAACGCCATCTTCTACAGAGGCGTCAGTGAGGACCTGTTCAACAAGATGAAAGAGCGCGTCGGCCGCGAGCACGAGAGCGCCCTGCAGACCAACGCCTACTGGCTGCGTGCCTTGCAGCACCGAGCCCTGGGAGTGGATATTATTGGGGGATTCGACAACATCTACGCCACCCTTACCGAGGAGCGCCTGAACAATTACATCGCCGCCCTCAGGCCGCACACACGCCTGCGCATAGTCATGAATTAGATTTACAAGCCGGAGGCTTGCAATACACTAACGAAGGGCTAGAATGGCTTGCGGTACTTGTTGTTGGGGTCCTCGTCGAGGATGCTCATGTAGCTGACGAAGCGGCTGTAAGCGATTTCTCCGCTCTCGACAGCGGCAAGGACAGCACAGCCGGGCTCGTGGGTATGAGTGCAGTTGTTGAAACGGCAGTCGGCCGAGACGCGGAAAATTTCAGGGAAATAGTGGGCCACCTCGGCACGTTCAAAGTCGATGGTGCCAAAGGCTTTTACACCCGGGGTGTCAATGATGGCGCCACCCCCTGGCAGGTCCAGCAACTCGCTGAAGGTCGTGGTGTGCATACCCTTGTGATGGGTGTGGCTCACGTCACCCACCTTGACGTGGGCATCGGGAACGAGCAGATTGATGATGGAGGATTTGCCCACGCCGCTGTTGCCCGAGAGCAGCGACATCTTGCCCGATAAGATCTCGCGCAAAGTATCGGCCCCCTCGCCTGTTGCAGCCGACATGGCAACGACAGGATAGCCTATGGACTCATACATCCCTTTTAATTCCTCAAGATACTGACGAGACTCTTCGGTAATGAGCAGATCCACCTTGTTGAAGGCAATGACTGCAGGCACCTGATAGGCCTCGGCAGTCGCCAGGAAGCGGTCGATGAAGGTGGTGCTGGTCTCGGGATGGATGATTGTTGCCACTAGCACAGCCTGGTCGAGGTTGGCGGCAATGATCTGGAATTCCTTAGAGAGGTTGCTGGCACGGCGGATGATATAGTTCGTGCGCGGCTCAATGGCACCGACGACAGGGGCATCACCACCCTTGTCCTCGACCTGCACGATATCGCCCACGGCGACAGGATTGGTGCAACGCATGCCCTTGAGGCGCAGCACACCACGCATCTTGCAGTTCACCGTGTTACCGTCCTCGAGACGCACGGTGACCCAGCTACCGGTATTCTTTATTACTAATCCGTTCATTATCTCTTGTTTTAGTTAGTGGTTGGCTGAGGCTAAGCCTCAGCACAGGGGACTTACTCCCAGGCGTCGAGTTCATCGGCAATCTCAGGGAGGTCGTTGCGGTGGAAGACGGGGCTCTTGATGCCACGGCGACGCTGGGCACGATAGTTGTTCAGCAGCTTGAAAGCATACTTGCTCAGGAAAGCCAAGGCGACCAAGTTGCACAGAGTGACGAGCGCCATGCAGAGGTCACCGAGGTTCCACACAAATTCGAAACTTGCCACAGCCCCCAGGAAAACGAAGGCACCACCCGATAGAATGCGGAAGACCGTGAGCGCCCACTTCTTGTCGGTCAAGAAGCGGATGTTGGCCTCACCATAGTAATAGTTGCCGATGATACTGCTGAAGGCGAACAGGAAAAGGGCAATGGCCACGAATATAACACCCCAACTGCCTACCTGTGTCTCAAGAGAGGCCTGAGTGAGCTGGATACCCTCAAGGCCTTCGGTCGTATAAAGGCCGCTGACGAGCACCAGAAATGCGGTACAGCTGCACACCACCAGGGTGTCGGTGAACACGCCGAGGGCCTGGATAAGACCCTGCTTGACAGGATGAGACACATCGGCTGTAGCAGCCACATTGGGGGCACTACCCTCGCCTGCCTCGTTACTGAACAGGCCTCGTTTAACACCGACCATGATGGTCATGCCCAGACCGCCTCCTGCCACCTGTTCAAAGCCAAAAGCGTTCTCTACAATCAGTCGTAGCACATGAGGTATCATGTTGAAATTCATGATGACAACATACAGAGCAAGGATGAAGTAGCCGATAGCCATGATCGGCACCATGACACTGCTCACACGGGCGATGCGCTGGATGCCGCCAAAGGCAATGAACAGGGCAATCGCAGTGATGATGCAGCCCACCACCAGCGGATCGAAGCCAAAAGCTTTATTCAATGCGCCACAGATGGCGTTGCTCTGGATAGAATTATAGGAGAGGCCAAAGGTCAACGTGATGAGCACGGCAAACAAGCTCGCCATCCACTTGCTGTGCAAGCCACGGCTGATGTAATAGGCCGGGCCACCGATGAACGACTCACTGGACGGTCGCTTGAACAACTGCGCCAACGTTGCCTCAACAAAGGCGGTCGCTGAGCCGATGAGCGCTATCAGCCACATCCAGAAAATGGCACCTGGGCCACCCACGGCAATGGCAGTAGCCACACCGGCGAGGTTGCCCGTACCCACACGCGTCGCCATCGAGACAGCGAAAGCCTGGAACGAAGAAATGTGTTTACGCTTGCCGCTATGGGTCGAAGATGAGTCCACTAGTTGGCGGAACATGTCGCCAATCATAGTGAATTGGACAAAGCGTGAACGTATCGTGAAATACAGACCACACAGGATCAAGGCACCAATCAACAGATAGGCCCAGATGGCATCGTTAGCCGATTTGATGAGTGTATTGAGCGAGTCAAAATTCATTGTCATTCTTCGTTTTAGGGTCTCGCCCAGGCAGGGCGGTTTTGCGGGCCGTGACGGGAGGCACGGCAAAGAGGAACACTGTCGTGCCTCACTTGCTGTTGTGATGGCGACAGTTTCTCACTATGTGGCACACTAAGGGGAGACCCTTCATTTCTAAATTTGCCCTAAAATTACTGCTTTTTCTTGAAATCGGCAGTTTTTCTATTCATTTTTGAGCAATTATGAGTATATTTGCCGATTATATACGTTATTAGATTATGAGACGCGCAATCTTTATCTATATGTTATTAATGGCTATGGCTAGCAGTGCAATCGCACAAGTGATGAACCGCTCCATCGGGCAGTATCCGGGCAATCCCGACGAGTATTATGGGCCGACGCTGGTGCATGACAATGCTTATGGTTCTCGCAACCTTGCTCTCCACCGCATGGTCTATCAATCCTCGTCATGGGATTTCAATCTCACGTCACAACTGCTGACCGATGGCATTATCGATGAGCAGCTACCCGCCTGGCTCAACGTCACCACCCCCGAGGGACCGCTGCCGCCTCACAAGCGCGAGGCCTGCATTGACGGCAACGACTGGACCTGCAACATCCTGATGGGCGGGAATACCTGGCTGCAGTATGACTGGGAAAACATGAACATCGACATTGATGAAGTGGAGATGGTGTGCAGCATGGCCTACCGTGAGGAGGCACCACGCGGGTTCAAGATTAGGCTCCTCACATCGGCAGACGGCAAGAAATGGAAAGTCGCCGACGAATGGAAAGGCGATGACCTGCCTGGCAAGGCATCACGCTCCCGCGCGCACAGTGACCCCAACAAGAACACTGGGGACGACCTGTTGCCCACACGCAATATCGACCATACATTCCACTTGAACGGGAAACCATTCTCACACATGAGACTGGAAATGATCACACCAGCCGCCGCACATTGGACCATCACCGAACTGAAGTTGCTGAAAGACGGAAAGCGTGCCAAGGGTATCCTGCCGGCAGAGCATTTCGTGAGCGCGTGGCGCAGCTTGGGCAACAGGGATGAATGGATCACCGTTGACTTGGGCACAAGAGCTGAAATCGGCACGTTTAACCTTTATTGGGTCAACAGGCCATCAAGCGGCAATATCCAAATCAGCGATGACAACATCCACTGGAAGACAGTTGCCGATATACGTGATGATAAACTTAGTGATCATATCGTGCTGGATCAACAACCAGCTAGGTATGTTCGCATCAATATGATCGAGCCCAACAAAAACGGTCTACCATTTTGCCTAAAAGAAATATACATCGGTGGTAACACTCATAGCGGGTTGGTAGCCAAGGCACATGCCGAGGGCGGCTGGCAAGACGACAAGTGGCTGCTCAACGGCGGTGACTGGCGACTGACACGAGCCTCACATCCCGATGTTGAGCCTCTTGTAGCTACAGTGCCCGCCACGGTATTATCCAGTTACGTCAACGCCGGGGCATTACCCGACATGAACCAGGACGATAACCTGATGATGTCATCGGAGTCGTTCTTTGACGGGGATTTCATCTACAAACGCTCATTTGACTTGCCTCGTGAGATGCAAGGCAAGCGCGTATTTCTCAACTTTGACGGTATCAACTGGAAAGCCGTTGTCACGCTCAACGGCACCGAGGTGGGTCGCATCAATGGCGCCTTCAAGCGTGGTGTATTTGATGTCACGCCCTATGTCAAGCCATCTGGCAACGAGTTGCAAGTACTCATCATCGCCAATGCCAACCCTGGCGGCGTGAAGGTAAAGACCGAAAAGAATACCGATTTCAACGGCGGCATTCTCGGTGCCGATAATCCCACGTTCCATGCCACCATCGGTTGGGACTGGATTTCGACCATCCGCGGTCGCGACATCGGCATTTGGGACGATGTTTATCTCACCGCCTCGAGCGACGTGACCGTGAGCGATCCAGTTGTCACCACCGTGCTTGCAGAGAGCGACACGCTGGCTACGATGACGCCGGCAGTGATGCTGACCAACCACAGTGACCGACTTGTGTCGGGCACGCTGCATGGCCACATCGGTGACATCTGCTTTGAAAAACAAGTGACGCTGGCAGCCGGAAAGACTATCGAAGAATCATTTAATCCAAGTGAGTTCCCGCAGCTCAAGAACCAGCGCATGCGTCTGTGGTGGCCCAACGGCTACGGCGAGCCCTACCTGTATGACGCCAGTTTCTCGTTCACCATTGATGGCGTGCAGAGCGATGCCGTTAACTACAAAGCCGGCATCCGCGAGATGAAGACCGTGGACAAAGACACAAAGCTGAAGATTTACATCAACCACCGCCGTCTGATTCCCAAGGGCGGCAACTGGGCCTTCAGCGAGAACAACCTGAATTACCGCGGCAGGGAATTTGATGCCGCCGTGCGTCACCACCGCGAGATGAACTACAACATGATCCGCAACTGGGTGGGCATGACCGGTGACAAGGAGTTCTATGAGGCCTGTGACCGCTACGGCATTATGGTATGGCAGGACTTCTGGCTGGCCAACCCCGCCGATGGCCCTGACCCCGATGACGAGGTGATGTTTATGGACAACGCCCGCGACATGGTATTGAAGATCCGCAACCACCCCAGCATCGGCATCTACTGCGGTCGCAATGAGGGCTATCCTCCCAAGACGCTCGACGATGGTCTGCGTGCAGCTGTCGCCGCATTACATCCTGGATTGGATTACATCTCCAGCTCTGCTGATGATGGTGTGAGCGGACACGGTCCCTATTGGGCGATAAGCGCCAAGGAATATTTTGAGAAACAAACTGGCAAACTGCACACCGAGCGTGGCATGCCTAACGTGATGACCTTTGAAGGCTTGAGCCGTACGCTCGATGCCGACCACCTGTGGCCGCAGAACCTCTACTGGGGTCGCCATGACTATACTATGGAGGGAGCGCAGCGAGGTGCCTCGTTCAACCAACTGATTGCCGATGACTTCGGCGAGCCTAATTCTGCCGAGGAATTTTGCGAGTGGGCACAATGGATCAACTACGAGGGTTATCGTGCCATGTATGAGAGCGGCAACAAGGACGCCATGGGCTTGCTCATCTGGATGAGTCATCCCTGCTGGCCGTCGATGGTATGGCAGACCTATGACTACTACCTGGAGCCGACAGCCGCCTACTTCGGCGTGAAGCATGCCTGCGAGCCGCTGCACGTGCAGTGGAACCCGACAACCAACCAGGTTGAGGTGATTAACCACTCCGCTGGCCATCAGACAGGCTCGGTTACCGCTACCGTCTATGGACTGGATGGCAAACTGATGTGGAACAAGAGCATGGATTATGACCTGCAAGAAGATGGCCACTTCGATGCCATGACCGTTGAACTGCCACAGCAATTTGAAGGCGTGTATTTCTTGAGATTGACCCTGACCGATAAGCAAGGCAAACAAGTGTCTCAGAATGACTATGTGCAATGTACCGAAGGCTGTGACCGTACCAGCCTCCATGACCTGCGTCGCGCCCAAGTGAGTGCCACAACTGAGACCTCAGGTACCCAAGCAAGCATCACTTTGACCAACAACGGCCAAGTGCCCGCCGTGATGCTGCGTCTCAACCTCAAGGGCAGTGACGGCGAGCAGATTCTTCCTGTCATCTATAGCGATAACTACCTGCACCTGATGCCCGGCGAGCGTCGCGTCATCAATATCGAATGGAAAGCCGAGGACGCTCGTGGCACGGCTCCTATCATCGAAATAACAGGCACCAACTTATCCAAAAACACCGTACAATTATGATCAAGCACTCTGTCATCACACTATTATCCCTGTTGTTTCTTGGACTGAGTTCCCAAGCGGCACCCAAGTATCCCTACCGTGACGCCACTCTGCCAATTGATCAACGCGTCAATGACCTGCTGTCGCGCATGACCGTTGAGGAAAAGGCTGGCCAACTCGTTTGCCTGATGGGATGGGACTCCTATCAGATCACAGGGAAGAAAGTGAATGTCAGCAAGAAGTTCATCAAAGAGCAGAACGACCTGCATGTCGGCATGTATTGGGCCGTATTCCGTGCCGACCCGTGGACACAGAAAACGTTGACCAACGGGCTCAATCCCGCATTGGCAGCCGAAGCCGCCAATGCCATGCAGCGTTATGTTATTGAGCATTCAAGATTGGGTATACCTGTCTTCATTGCCGAGGAAGCCCCCCACGGCCACATGGCCATAGGATCCACCGTATTCCCGACGGGGCTGGGCTTGGCAGCGACATGGTCACGAGATATCATGCAACAGGCCGGTGAGGTGATCGGCAAGGAAATCAGACTGCAAGGCGGTCACATCAGCTATGGTCCCGTGCTGGACCTGAGTCGCGAGCCCCGTTGGTCACGTGTCGAGGAGACATTGGGCGAAGACCCATACCTGGGTGGCGTGTTAGGTGCTGCAATGGTCAAGGGTCTGGGAGCTGGCAACTTGAGCCTACCCTACTCGACTATCGCCACACTGAAGCATTTCATAGCCTATGGCACGACCGAGGGCGGCCAGAATGGCGCACGCACCGTCCTGGGACCAAGAGAACTGAAGCAAGTCTTCCTGCCCCCGTTCAAGCGTGTCCTGGAAGCTGGAGCCTTGTCGGTCATGACATCCTATAATTCGCTGGACGGTGTGCCCTGCACTGCCAACCGCCAACTGCTGACCGACGTCCTGCGTGACGAGTGGGGCTTCAACCGGGGTTTTGTCGTGAGTGACCTATTCAGCATTGACGGCATCAGGGGAACGCATCACACCGCTTCGACATCACAAGAAGCCGCCATCCAGGCGCTGCTGGCAGGAGTTGACGTCGACCTGGGCGGCAACTGTTTTGCGCAACTCGTTGATGCTGTCAACAACGGCACAGTCAGTGAGGAAGCCCTCAACACAGCGGTGAAGCGAGTGCTACGCCTGAAGTTTGAAATGGGATTGTTTGAAAATCCCTATGTTGATGCCAAGCAAGCAGCACGCGTTGTCAACGACAACCATGCCATTGCCACCGCCTGGCGCTCGGCACAAGAATCCATCACCCTGCTCAAGAACGACGATATCCTGCCGTTGAGCAAGGACAAAACTGTCGCAGTCATCGGTCCCAATGCCGACAACATCTACAATATGCTGGGTGACTATACCGCCCCGCAACCCGACGTCAAAATCGTGACGGCCTATCGCGGAATCCAATACAAGGTGGGTCCGCAGCGTTGCCTGTATGCCAAGGGCTGCGCCATCCGCGACACAATGGATAGCGACATTGACGCGGCAGTAGCTGTCGCCCGTCAGGCCGACGTGGTCATTGCCGTGGTTGGCGGCTCATCGGCGAGGGATTTCAGGACATCCTATGAGGAGACCGGTGCGGCGAGTGCCGAGCAAGGATTTATCAGCGACATGGAGAGCGGCGAAGGATTTGATCGAGCCACATTGGATTTAATGGGCCGCCAGACCGAGCTGCTCAAGGCATTGAAGAATACAGGAAAGCCCCTGGTTGTTGTCTATATCGAGGGACGTCCGCTGATCAAGAATTGGGCAGACGAGAACGCCAACGCCCTGCTCACGGCCTACTACCCCGGTGAACAGGGAGGCACTGCCATTGCCGATGTGATCTTCGGCGACTATAACCCTGCCGGACGCTTGCCCGTGAGTGTACCCCGCCATGTGGGACAATTACCCGTCTATTACAACAAGCCCTTACCGACAGCCCACGACTATGTTGAAATGACGGCACGTCCCCTGTACCCCTTCGGCTACGGGTTAAGTTACACAACATTTGAGTATTCAGGACTGACAATCACACCTGATCGTGACGGCGGCTATGACATAGCATTTGACGTGACTAATACAGGCTCACGAGCAGGTGAAGAAGTGGTGCAGCTGTACCTGCGCGACCGTTTAGCGACTGTCGTACAGCCCGAACGCACGCTCAAGGCCTTTGACCGCATTCCGCTTAATGCAGGTGAAACCCGCACCGTGACATTGCACCTGAATCGCGAGGATTTTGCCATCGTGGATGCGAATATGCAATGGACCGTAGAGCCCGGTACATTTGACATCATGGTAGGCGCGTCGAGTGAGGACATCCGACTCAAGGGGGAATTAGAAGTTAGGAATTAGGAGTTAGGAGTTAGAAATTAGGAGTTAGGAGTTAGGTCTAATGACTAGTGTCTAGTGACTATTTCCACTTCTTGGGGGAGATGCCGACGGCTTCCTTGAAGTATTTGCCAAAGAATGACTGATTAGGGAAATTAAGTTCTGCCGCTACCTGCTGGACGGTATAGCGGCCGCTGCGGAGCATCGTCTTAGCATCAAGAATGACATAATCCTTGATCCATTGCGAGGGATGCCGTCCCGTCTGCTCATAGATGATGTGTGACATATACTTGAGCGAGAGACACAACTGGTCGGCATAGAAACTCAACTCGCGATGGCTACGGTAGTTGTCGGCGACACACTGCAGGAAACGTGCAACGATTTCATCACGACGCGAGGCCTTGGTCATCAATTCAGGTTGGTCCTCCGAAGCCTGCAAGATGATATTGGCAATCAGCGCCAGACAGCTGAATGCCGTCGCTTCCCGATTGATGGCAAACGCCGGGTCGCACAGGATGGAACGCAGCATCTGATAAACAGTGTGCATCATGTCGAGGTGCTGAGGCAATAAACGCACCAACACCACCTGCAGCGCATACAGTTTGTGGAGATTCTGCTGACTGGTGGCATTAGGTCCTGACAGTCCTGATTGCGAGAAAGACAAGAAGATGACACGAGCGTCAGCGTCATAAACCACATTCTCGACTATGGTGCCCTCGGTAACGATCAGGCAAGAGTTCTCGGTTGCCACATAATCACGGAGGTTGACACTGAAACGCACTTTTCCCTTGAACACGATAACCATACACGCCGCGGTGAGCTTCAAGGGGAATCGCTTGACAATACTGATTGCTCGTTCATTGATGTCATTATCAGAGTGAGCATCCATATTATCGGTGACCAAGAGCATATTGCCCAAAGTCAATGTCCTGCCATCATTTTCCATCATGGACAAGTCAATCGTCTGTAGTGGAGAATCTTTCATCATCAAGTATTTTATTGCCATGCAAATATAGGCATTTTGGGACAAAAAATTGTAATAACTCACCTTAAAAATTGCAAAACAATGGCATAATTGACCAAAAAACAAGTCAAACACACTACAGAGGGAATGGTTGAGGATACAAATTATTCTGCATTAAGGTGTGATGAGGTATCGATTAAATGAGTACTTTTGCGGCGCAAAAAAGAAAACCGTTCAAAAAAGATATGCTACACCTGCAACAATTCTACACTATCGGGCTACTGATTATAGCCAATATCTTCATGACCTTCGCCTGGTACGGTCACTTAAAGCTGCAACAGATCAACGTCATCACGAGCAATACCCCATTGTATATTATCATCGGGTTGTCGTGGCTACTGGCGCTTCCCGAGTATTGCTGCCAGATTCCAGCTAACCGCATCGGCTTTGACGGTAATGGCGGCCCCTTCAGTATCATGCAGCTGAAAGTCATCCAGGAGGTCATCTCGTTGTCGGTGTTCACGATCTTCGTCACGATGTATTTCAACGGTGAGACACTACACTGGAACCATCTGGCGGCGTTTGTCTGCCTTGTGATGGCGGTATTCTTTGTTTTCTACAAGTGATGGGAGCTCGCTAAGCTCGCAGTTTAAAGTTTAGAGTTTAGGGTTTAGAGTTTAGAGGGATATCGGCGCTCAATTAAGTCTGAGGTTGGAAGAGGGCTGTGACCAGGGTGAGATGCTTGGGGAGGGAGCCGTCGCTGCTCCACTCGAGGTCAATGTCCAGCAGATCGCGTGTCATAGCGACGATATCAAAGCCGACCGATTCCAACGAGTGACGCATCATGTCGGGATGACGGCAAGGCTTGCCCTCGGGTCGTGTGCAACCCTCGGGACACAATGAGCAACGGAATGTGAAGCAACGGCTGCCGGGCAGCTGGTGTTCCATCTCCAATAGTCGTGGCAATAAAGTCTTCCACACCTCTTCCATCGCTTGCCTACCGGCAGCTGCAGCCTGTTCGGACGTCTTGCAGGCATCACGCGTCGGCTCGTCAAACTCAATGGTCGTAGCCATTAATTTGACCGTGTCAAAGCCGTCGCTCACGGTGCGAGGGTCGAAATCAAACGGCGGACAAGACCAAGTCTTACCATAGCCCGGGCACTGCAAGCAAAATTCCCTAATACGCTCTACATCGCGATAACGGCGAACAAACTCGTCAGCATCGACGTTTACCTCTTTACTAGTCACTGTGTAGTTCATATTGCAAAGGTACAAAAAAACACGAAACAGGAAGGCCAAATAGGCCTTCCTGTTTCTATCAGGTGATTATTTCAATCAGATTAGTTCTTTTTCTCCTCGGTAGCCGGAGCGGCAGCTACAGGAGCAGCAGCGGCTTTGGCAGCATTGATGCTGTCCTGCTGGGCCTTATAAGCCTTAGCAGCCTCGCTGTCCGGCTTCAACCACGTGTCGAGCCACTTGAAGAACTCACGCTGCCACAGGATGCTGTTCTGGGGCTTGAGGATCCAGTGGTTCTCGTCGGGGAAGAGCAGCAAGCGTGCGGGCAGACCCTTGATCTTAGCGGCATTGAATGCCTGGCAAGCCTGGGTGAAGACGATGCGGTAATCCAGTTCACCGGCAGTACACATGATGGGGGTATCCCAGTTCTGAACGTAGTTCTTGGGGTTAGCCTGAGTGTAGGAGCGCTGTGCGACAGCGTTGCTCTTATCCCAGTACGGGCCACCCAGATCCCACTGTACGAACCACATCTCCTCGGTCTCGAGGTACTGAGCCTCCAGATTGAAGATACCGGCGTGGGCCAGGAAGCAAGCAAAACGCTTGTTGTGGTTACCAGCCAAGAAGTAAACCGAGTAGCCACCATAGCTGGCACCCACAGCACCGATGTGTTCACCATCGATGTAAGGCTCCTTCTTCATGTAATCGACTGCAGCGAGGTAGTCACGCATATTCTGGCCACCGTAATCGCCACTGATCTGAGCATTCCACTCGGTGCCGAAGCCCGGCAGACCGCGACGGTTGGGCAAAATCACGATATAACCGTTGCTTGCCATAATGCGCATGTTCCAGCGATAGCTCCAGAACTGGCTAACAGGCGACTGGGGTCCACCCTCGCAGAAGAGGATAGCGGGATACTTCTTGTTGGGATCGAAGTTGGGCGGGTAGCATACCCAAGTCGTCATCAGCTTGCCATCGGTTGTGGGCACCATGCGCTTCTCGATGCCGATGGGATCAACCTGGGCGAGCATTTCGTCATTGACATGGGTGAGCTGAACGGGCTCCTTGCCCATCTGGATGCTGACGATCTCGTTGGGCGTCTGGTAGCTCTGACGGCAAGCGATAACGGTCTCGTTGTTGGGGAATGCCATGCTGTTGAAGTCACACACGCCCATGGCGATGGTGTCCACCTTCTGGGTAGCGACATCCATGCGGAAGATGGGCTGCGTGCCCTGGAACGGGCAGATGAAGTAGATGGCCTTCTCGTCGGGCGACCAAGCGATATCGTCCACGCTGTAGTCCCAATTCTCGGTCAAGTCCTTCTTGTTGCCAGCTGCATCCATGAAGAAGATGCGGTTCTTGTCGGCCTCATAGCCGTCATGCTCCATCGAGAGCCAAGCCATCTCGCCCTTGCTGTTGATGATGGGATAGGTGTCGTAGCCCATCATACCCTGGGTGAGGTTCTCGGTCTTGCCAGTCTCGAGGTTATACTTGTACAGGTCGCTGTTGGTCGAGAAGGCATAGTCCTTGCCTGTCTTCTTGCGGCAAACATACACGAGGCTCTTGCTGTCGGGGGTCCAAGCCAGCGACTCGATACCGCCCCACGGCTTCATGGGCGACTCGTAGGGCTCACCCTCAAGAACGTCCTTGACATTGCCTGCCTTGCTGCCGTCAAAGTCGGCGACAAAGGGATGAGGAATCGTGGTAACCCACTCGTCCCAGTGCTTGTACATCATGTCGTCATAGATTTTGCCGGTCGTCTTTTCCAGGTCAGGATAGATGTCCTGGGCGGTCTGGCCGTACTTGACCTGTGAAATCATGACCACGCGCTTCTCGTCGGGCGAGAAGATGAAGCCCTCGATGCCATCGGCCACGTCGCTCACGCAGTTGCGGCCACCACCGTCGGCATTCATCGTCCAGAGCTGCGGAGTCTTGTCCTCACCCTCGTCGGTATAGATGAAGGCAATCTTCTTGCCGCCATCAATCCAGACGTAGTTGCTCTCGCTCTTAGGCGTGTTGGTGATCTGATGTGCATTCTGTCCATCAATGTCCATTACCCACAGGTCGCAGTTGCCCTTGTTGGTGGCAATGTCATAGTAGGTCACGCCGTAGAGGATCTTCTTGCCATCGGGTGATACTTGCGGTCCGCCGACGCGTCCCAGCTGGTTGAGGAATTCGGGAGTGAACTCTTTCTTTTCCATTTTACCGGAAGTTTTCTCGGTAGCGGGGGCTTGACCGGGAGCTGCCGTCTCCTGCTTGGAGCAGGTTGAAGAACTCAACAGGGCCAATGCCGCAACCGACATAGCTGTTAACTTTAATAATTTCATAATGTTGTACTGTTAATGTATTAAATTATTAGTAGTTTTTAGTCGTCAAGGGGGCCGAGACATAGTCTCGGCACAGATGGACCTTGCATAAGGCAGATGACCATCTTACAACCTGCAAAAATAATCATAAATTGTCAATATCTGACGATTATCTACTCAAAAACGAACGATGAGACTGTTTTTTCATCAATAACACCATTGCTATACTCGAAAGCAATCAAAAATGATTGTTTTACAAAAAACAACCCAAAACGGTTGCTTTCTAGGATTTCTCGCCCAAAAAACAATCAAAATCGGTTGTTTTTGTCAAAAACAATCAAAAATGGTTGTTTATCTCATTTCTATTTCTTATTTTTGCAGCAGAAAACAATCAACCATTATAATAAGATGAGAGGAGTTATCACAGGTGACATCGTCGGGTCGTCACAGATCAAGACAGAATATCGAGAGCGTCTGCTGAACTGCTTGAACAGGATGGAAAAAGAACTGCAATGCGTATCGCCATTCAGGATGGAACTGTTTCGCGGAGACAGTTTTCAATTGCTTGTCGACGATCCGGCTGCTGCAGCCAAAGTCGCCATCTTGTTACGAGCCGGACTCATTAATCACACTCCTAACCAAGGCAAGGGAATATGGGACGCCAAAATCTCGCTGGGCATCGGCAACGTGGAATTCCTGTCGGACAATATCGTGACGTCCGACGGCGAGGCATTCCAGTACTCTGGCCGCCAGTTGGACCTGATGGGCAAACATCGCCTGACCATCAAGACGCCATGGCAAGACGTGAACGATGAGCTTGAGGTTTCGACGGCCTTTGTTGATGATATTATCACAGGATGGTCGAGTAAACAGGCAGGGATGATTTATCTGTCACTCAAGCAAGACGCCCCCAAGAAGGAGGTGGCTGAGCGCATCGGCACCTCGGTCCAGAACGTGCGCAACGTGCTCTCCTCGGCACGTGAATCACTAGTGAAAAAGTACCTCACGCGCTATAGCGATATCATTACCGCCCACCAAACCGATCATCAGCCATGAGCGTCATCATTCTATTGAAACTCTTATCGGCCCATGTGCTTGCCGACTTCTTCCTGCAGTTTGACAAACTGTGTCAATCCAAGCACGAGAAAAGCTGGCGCGGCATTACCGCCCAAGCTATCCATGCCCTCATCCATGCCGTGTGTGCCTATCTGTTGCTTGCCGACTGGGGAGGATGGGTGATTCCGCTGGTGATATTTGTCACACATTTCATTATTGACATCCTCAAGATCAAGTGGCACGGCAGCACTACGTTAGGCTTTCTTGCCGACCAGGCTGCCCACATCGGCGTCATCCTCATCTTGTGGTGGAGCATCTATGCCGACCATAGTCAGGTACAGGACTGGTTGACGACGGCCATCAATTCCAAGCGCCTGTGGGCTGTGCTCCTGAGCTACATGCTCGTCATGAAGCCCGCATCAATCCTCATCGGCGTATTCATTAAACGGTGGATTCCGTCCAACAATATGCAGTCCCAAGGTATGCCCTTTGCCGGAGCATGGATCGGATATATCGAGCGGGTACTGATATTGACCTTTGTGATCACAGGCAACATC
This sequence comes from Sodaliphilus sp., assembly GCA_045114065.1. GTDB lineage: Bacteria > Bacteroidota > Bacteroidia > Bacteroidales > Muribaculaceae > Sodaliphilus. Next base: position 2,497 of record JBGUJU010000012.1, on the reverse strand, counting down.
GAGGGCGTAGGCTTCCTGCTGGCAGCCAAGTCCATCTTCCGCTTTGGTGACCTGAACAAGGCTCGCGAAATCAAGATCACCGAGTATGTCCTGCTAGGCACTCTGGCTAGTTTCACGATTGCCCTGATTGTGGCATTCACACTTAAATATTACTTGATATAGTTGATATAAACCAAATATAATTATGATGATGAAGAGAACTCTAATGACAGCATTGGCAGCCATTGCAACCATCGGTTGCATAGCTATCACCCTCAACAACGACAATTTGACGCAATGGGTGAATCCGCGCATCGGCACCGGTGGACACGGACATGTATTTTACGGAGCCAACGTGCCCTTCGGCTACGTGCAGTTAGGTCCGACCGAACCCACCCAGGGATGGGACTGGTGCTCGGGCTACCATGACAGCGACAGTGTGCTCATCGGCTTCGGCCACCAGCACCTGAGCGGTACTGGCATCGGCGATCTGGGAGATATCGCATTACTTCCCGTTACCCGCAGTGACCAGCGTAAGGTGATTTTCAGTCACAAAGACGAACAGGCCAAGCCCGGCTACTACAGTATCACCCTGCGTGACCAGGGCAAACCCTACGTCAAGGTGGAGCTTACCGCGACACAGCGCGCGGGTATGCACCGTTACACCTTCACCCCCGATCAGCAGACGATGCAGCTGCTTCTCGACCTGCGCCAAGGCATCGGCTGGGACAGCCCCAAGGAGATGAAGATGCAGCAAGTATCGCCGCGTGTCATCATGGGCACCCGCAATTCCAAGGGCTGGGCAAATTGGCAAATTGACCACTTTGCTATGGTCTTTTCACAGGATGTGAAACTCGAGAAACTGGCTCTTGACTCACTGGGGCTCATCACGACAGCCAATACCGGGCGCCCGTTGCTGGTTAAGGTGGGCCTGTCGGCAGTGAGCAGCCAGAATGCAGTGATGAACATGATGGCCGAGATGCCCGAATGGGATTTTGATGCCGTTGCCCGAGCCGCCGACCAAGCATGGAATCAGGAACTGAGTAAAGTCAACATCGCGACGGCAAACGATGAAGACCGCACAGTATTCTATACGGCATTGTATCACACGATGGTGGCTCCGTCGGTCTTCAGTGACGTGAACGGTGAATACCGCGGCTCGGACGGCAAGGTGCATGAGGGCGATTTCACCAACTACACTACCCTGTCGCTGTGGGACACCTACCGTGCTGCTCATCCGTTACAGACGCTTATCCACCGCGAGAAGCAGCGCGACATGGCACAGACCTTCCTGCACATCTTTGAGCAGCAGGGCAAACTGCCCGTATGGCACCTGATGGGCAATGAGACCGACTGCATGGTGGGCAATCCTGGTGTGCCAGTGCTTGCCGACCTGGTCCTGAAAGGTTTTGATGTGGACACCGCAGCAGCGCTCAAGGCCATGGTAAAGAGTGCCATGCTTGACGAGCGTTCCATGAAGTGGTTGAAACAGTATGGTTACATCCCCTATGACATGGAATCCGAGAAAGAGACAGTAGCCAGGGGACTGGAATATGCCCTCGCCGACTGGTGCATCGCCCGCATCGCATTGCTGGCGGGAGACCAGGAGAATTACAACTACTTTGACAAGCGCGGAAAGTCCTACCGCCACTACTTTGATAAAAAGAGCCGCTTCATGCGCGGTAAGGATTCCAAGGGCAACTTCCGTGACCTCAAGGACTTTGACCCGCTCTCGACCAAACACCGCAATGATGACTACTGCGAGGGCAATGCCTGGCAATACACCTGGCTGGTGCCCCATGACGTGCATGGCCTGGTTGACCTGTTCGGCAGTGAGAAGGCATTTGTCAGCAAGCTCGACTCGCTATTCATCGTCGAGGGAGACATGGGCGCCGAGGCATCGCCCGACGTATCGGGTCTCATCGGCCAGTATGCCCACGGCAACGAACCCAGCCACCACATCATCTATATGTACAACTATGTGGGACAACCCTACAAGGCAGCCCGTCTCATTCGCCAAGTCCTGCGCGAGCAATACCGCAATGACGTTGACGGCCTGAGCGGCAACGAGGACGTGGGCCAGATGTCGGCGTGGTATGTCCTGTCGTCGATCGGCCTGTATCAGGAAGAGCCCGCTGGAGGCAAGTACATCATCGGCTCACCATTGTTTGACAAGGCAGACATCAACGTGGGTGACGGTAAAACGTTCACAGTCAGAGCTATCAACAACAGCGGCGACAACATCTACATCCAGAGTGTCAAGCTCAATGGCAAGCGTTATGACAAGAGTTACATCGACTACCGCGACATCATCGCCGGCGGTGTGCTAGAACTCACGATGGGACTCAAACCCAGCAAATGGGGAACAGGCAAGAAAAACCGTCCGTAGGTCCCTATTTTTCAAGCATTCTAACAAGAATCATCAATGAGGGTGTGTCAAAATTCTGGCACATCCTCTTTTTGTAACATGCTGTAAAACATATAACAAAGCCTCTACTTTCCCAAGCGGAGGCTTTGT
>JBGUJU010000011.1:0-42982 GCA_045114065.1 Sodaliphilus sp. | reverse complement strand
GGTGTCAATGGCCGCTTCCCGCAGACAAAACACTTCATAATCATTGTGACGCTCCTGGGGTGTCATTGCACTGATGGTCTTGTGGATGCGGGCGGTGTCACTCTCGGCCTGCTCGGTGTCAAAGAAAAGGACCTTGCCTTCGGTCTGTCGGTTGCGACAACTGGCGAAGTGGTCGCTGCCCAGGAAGATGGCCGTCAGGATGTCACAGAAGAAGGTCTTGCCGTTTTTCCACTTGGCGCTCAAGGCGACCAGGTTGCCCTTGGGCATCGTGGGCACACCTCCAATCTCGATAAGGTACTCGGGGTCGGGGTACTCGACGCTGCCGTCAATGACAAAATTCTTCTTGAGTTCGTTGTACTCGGCGCGGGATTCTTCCTCAAAGGGCTGCTCATTGGCGGCCCGAATTTGTTCGATAATGTCATTGTTCATAGTTATTAAATTTATGTTGTTAGTTTCTAGTCCCTAGTTTCTAGTCCCTAGTTTCTAGTCCCTAGTTTCTAGTTTCTAGTTTCTAGTTGGGTGGCTAAAAAATTCACGCTGCAAAATTACTTGTTGGATGAAATGGGACGCCAGCACAAAAAGCAGAAAGTTTGCAAAAACCAATATATTAACCAAATATAGTAGTATTTCGGGGTGAATTATTGATTTTTTACCACAAATCACTTGACAAGCCCCACACCGATATATTATCTTTGCACATCGAAACGGCTATCGCCGTGGATAATGGATAAAGGATAATGATTAATGAGGAATGAAAGCGGATGCCCTCATTATCCATTAAACATTAAACATTCTGCACGGGCGCAGCCCGTTAATACTGATACAACCATGGACACACAATTATTAAAAGAAAATGAAAAACGCAAAGCCCAATTACAAGAACAGTATGACCCGCAGACTGGTGTTGGCTGCTCGGGTGATAGGGTTGCTGTTGGTGACCTGTATCTGCCTGTGAGCCTGGTGGAAGAATGCCCGGGCTATGGTGAGATGACCACCATCGAACAGGACCGCGTGCGAGTGCGCCACGACTTTGAGTACTGGTGCTGGCGCTGTGTCAAGATTACCGACAAGATGACGGGCAGGCTCATCCCCTTTGTGCTGAACCGCCCACAACGGCGGCTGCTGGGCGAGATGGAGCGGCAGCGCCTGGACGGCAAACCCATCCGCATCATCCTGCTCAAGGCGCGCCAGTGGGGTGGCTCGACGCTGGTACAGGTGTATATCGCCTGGTTCCAGATCGCCGTGTTCAAGGGCAAGAACTCCATCATCGTGGGCCACAAGCGCAACTCGAGTTTCGCCATCAAGAACATGCTGCGCACGCTGCTGGCGGGCTACCCCGGCGAGATGCTCGTCGAGGACGAGCCGTTGCGGCTTGCCAACATGCACGACAGCACCGACATCCAGGAAATCACGAGCCGCGACTGCTCGATCTGCCTGACGAGCAGTTACAGCCCCGATGCGGCGCGCGGCCTGAACCTGAGTTTTGCCCACTTGAGCGAGGTGGCGTTCTGGAACTCCAACCGCAACCGTGACCCGAACGACCTGATTCGCACGGTGACGGGCACCATCCCGCTGGCGGCTGACACGGTCATCGTGATGGAGAGCACCGCCAACGGGGTGAACTCGTTCTTCTTTGACGAGTGGATGAGGGCCAAGGCGGGGAGGAGTTCCTTCAAGCCCGTGTTCGTCCCCTGGAACGAGATAGAGATCTATCAGCGACCGCTCGACGAGGACTTTGACCTGGACCAGTGTGACGATTATGAGCGCGCCCTGTGGGACAAGGGCTGCACGCTGGAGCAGATTTACTGGTACCACGAGAAGCGCAAGGAGTTCAGCGAGCACAACCTGTTGAAAGCCGAGTTCCCCAGCGATGATAAGGAAGCGTTTGAGTACAGCATGAAGATGGTATTCACCCAGCACGAGCAGGAGCAGATCGTGGAAAACGTGCAACCGCCCCTGCCGGTGCAGCGCGAGGGCTTCGATGTGTGGCAGGAGCCTGACAGGCAGGATGGCCGCCAGCGCGAGATGGAACCTGGCAACTGGGATACCCCCTTCCCCAAAATCGGGCGGCAGCGGCGCTACCTGGCGGTGCTGACCATCGGCAGCGAGACCGACGAGCGCTGGCCCAGCGTGTTCAGCATCTGGAGAATCAATGCCGGCAAGGGCGAGGTGCCGCAACTCGTGGCGCAATGGTCGGGCAACATGGCATTGAACTCGCTGGCGCTCATGGCGACTGGCAAGGCGGCGATCTATGACAACGCCCTGCTGGTGATTGAGAACAACGACCTGCGTGCCGACGAGACATCAATGCAGCAAGGCATGTTTGTCGCCAAGGAGATATTCATGAAATACAAGAACCTCTACTTCGACCACAAGCGGGGGTTTGTCTTCAACATCGACCGCAAGAACTATTCGTTGATGTTCTACGAACTGGTGCTGTGTGCCCGCAACGGCCAGTATATCGACTGCGACGAGCGGGCGGCACGAGCCACGGCACGCATGATTATCCTGCCCAACGGGCGCTACTACACCGAGCGCAGCGAGGACCAGCAGTTCCTGGTCAACCGTGCCGAGGCGCTGTATGTAATCCGAGATATGGACCTCAAATCTAACCATTGATTTGTTCGATAATGACCCTTCGAGATTCTTTCTTTGGTTTCAGCAAAATGATCTTGTTGTTGCCGGCAGCCGCGAGGCCCCCGGCAATTTTTATTTCCCCCGTGCACGCGCGGACAAAACGGACGAAACGAACGAAATAACAAACTACGAATTTCACTAATTAAACTAATTAGGCATCCGCGCTCTTGGGCCTCGCGCTAAGGCGCTAAGACGCTAAGGATTAATCATTGCTTCGGCAATGAGGGTGTGTCATAATCGCGACTCACGATTTTTAATCGGCCTAACGGCCGAGAAATTAAGCAAATTAATTATAAAATTTTAATTTAAAAATTTGTTTAATTTCCCGTGCGATAGCACGGTTATATTACCGTGAGGCGAACTATGACACACCCTCGGGGTCGGTGCGCCTGCCTCACGCTATGGTTTTTATTTCCCCCGTGCACGCGCGGACAAAACGGACGAAACGAACAAAACGAATAAGGTCCCTAAGGTCTATTGCGACCCTAAGGACCTTAACTATATCTGGAGGAGCTCCTAACTCCTAACTCCTAACTCCTAACTCCTAACTTCTACCTGGCCAAGCGCCTTCTTGCAGATGCCCTCGTGACGCATCACCATATAGATGAGCAGGATGTTGAGCACCACGATCTCGAAGACGAAGTAGAGCCAGGGCACATTGCAGATCACCGCGATAAAGCAAGCGATGATGCGGGTGTTGAAGGTCAGGATGTTGGTGTACTTCATCAGCGGCAGACTGAGCTGGCGGAAGTACTCACGGAATTCCTGGCTGGGAACACCGTCCTCACCATATTTCTCTTTCAGAGCGGCACGCAAGCGCTGCATGTTGGGCGTCATGCGCTCCTGGTTGGCAGTATAACCACTATAGAAGAACAGTGGCAACTTGCTCCAGAAGTTGCGGCCCCACTCCAGCTGGTGATACTGTTCCTTGAGCTTGGCAGCACTTTCCAGCTCGCTGCCCTGCTGCCCCTTGAGGAAGAAGAGGTGGAACTGACGATAGCAATCGGCCAATGCGGCCTGCAGGGCGTGGCTGAAACCCGAACCGAAGCCCAGTACCCAGATGAGCCACTCATGCTCGGCAAAGAAATGCGGACCAGTCAGGCTGTCGCCAAAGTCCAGTTCCCTGAACACGAGGGCAAAACCGATAGCGGCAAACCAGAAGTCGCCACTCACGCCGTCCAGAATGCGCCCGAGGCGGGAGTACTGCTGGGTCATGCGTGCCAACTGTCCGTCGGCGCTGTCAAAGGTGTCGGCCCACGTGATGAGCAACATTCCCACCCAGTTGAGCCATGCCAAATGTGGCTGGTGGAAGTACAACATAATGCCACCGGCGACTCCCATAAAGATGCTGGCGACAGTAATCGCATTGGGGCTCACGCCCAGTTTCTCGAACAGCTTGGCCCACAGGAAGCCGAGGGGACGGTGAAAATGCAGGTCAAACCATTCCTCGGTATCTGACGACTTGAGCGAAGCTTGATATTCTTCTTTTAATGTCATGTTTTTCAGTTGTCTGTTCTTTTTTTCTAGATGAACTAGATGATCTAGAGTTGCCAACTCCTAACTCCTAACTCCTAACTTCTAACTCCTAACTCCTAACTAATTACAGTCCCAGGTGAGCTTTGGCCTTGGCGAGGACGGCCTTGGCAATGTGGGGAGCCGACTCGTTGCGACACGGCGCGAAGCTGGGCCAGTCGTTGAAATCGATGATGCGGATGGTGCCGTCAGGGTCGACGATACAGTCACCGCCATAGATGTCCACGTTGAGCTCCTCGGCTGCACGGGCGCAGATGTCCTTCAGGTCCTTCAGGTCGATATCGATGCCCTGGGAGTGGCCGTTGACCTCTTCCCAACCATACTTGCTGTGACCCTCGTCAAAGGGGTAGAACCAGTAGAAGAACTGCGAGTTGCGGACACCGTAGAACTTCACCAGGTCGCCCTGCAGATGCACGTTGATCACGGCACGGGTGATGCCACGGTAGAAGTATTCCTGCAGCACCTCCTGGGCCTCCTCGGGGTGACGCACGTAGCTCACGTCTTCCTTGTGCATGGCGTGGAAGTCGCCGCGCTTGATCCAGCACGACTTGAAGCCAGCCTTCTTGAGCTGACCCTTGATGTTCTCGTTGGTGTTGACAATCAGGCTCTCGGGATAAGGGATGCCATTGCCCAGCAGGATGCGTGTCATGCGTTCGCGTGTGCAATTCTCAATGCCGTAGCCCGAATTCACAACGAGCTTGCCGGCATCCTCAAGTTGCTGCAGCTTGGCGATGCTGGCGCGCTCACGGCACATGGCGAGCACAACAGGCTCCTCGATTTCGCTGTTGTTGAACTGCTCCTCGCTATAGACATTGACCTGGCAACCGCGCTTGCGCAGCTGCTCGGCAACAAGGTTAAAGATGGCGGTGTCGTTGCCAATGTGGTTGGGCGAATAAGCCCCCGCGCGCATAACGCCCGCAATAGTGATATCTGCCATTGTTATTGACTTTTAATTGTTGATGACCACGGGCACCCTTGCCCGCAATACGAACTGCAAAGGTACAAATTTTTACGATAGACCCACTTAAAAATAAGAAAAAATCAATCTTCGGCATTAAAACACGAATGACCATTAAAACTATTATTCATGACCATTCGTGGATATTCGTGTTATTTTTTCATGGTTATTGCTTTTTATCATGGCGGAGCCTGATTCGGGATTGTAATTTTGCAGCGTGAAAAACACACAAACCCACTTAAAGACCATTATCACCATGAGAACACCAACCAACAATGAACAACACAGCCGCGTGCTGCATGCCGCCTATCAGGCGTGGATGAACGCAACGAGCCTGCGGCAGGCACGGCTCAGGAACAAGCGGTTCACCTATGGCGACCAGTGGGGCGACCTCGTGAAGGACCAAACAGGGCGCGTTATGACCGAAGGCGAACACCTTGCCCACATAGGGTGCCAAGCCATCACCAACAACCTCATCCGCCAGCTGGTCAAGACCATCGTGGGGCGCTTCAGGAGCCAGTACATCAAGCCCGATGATGACAAGGCGACAACGCCCCTTGCCATAGCAAGCCGAGACAATGAACTCGACGAACTTGACAGCCGTGCGCTGGAAGAGTTCCTCATCTCGGGCTGTTGCGTCCAGCGTGTGGAGATAGCTCACGAGCCCGGCGGCAGCGAACGCCTCAGGGTTGACAACGTCAATATCAACAAGTTGTTTGTCAACGCCATGGAGGACACACGAGCCTGGGACTGCGAACTCATCGGCCAGTTGCATGACCTGAACATCGCCGAGCTATTGCGACGTGTGGCAGGTGGCAACCAGCGCAAGGCAGCATGGATCAGACACCTCTACACCGACAATGCCGACGGCCGACTCGCCGACTTCACCACTCGCCTGGGAGCCGACACACAACAGGGACGCGACTTCTGGCACGCCAGCGACGGCAAGTGCCGCGCCATCGAGGTGTGGACGCTCGAGAGCCGCGAGGTGATCGTCTGCCACAACCGCCGCGAGGGCACGCTGACCGTCGAGCCCGCCAGCATCGCTCATCGCATGAAAAACCGTCCTGACATCACCACTCGCTGGGACATCGCGACGGTGTGGCATTGCCGATGGTTCAGCCCGATGGGCGACTTGCTCTGCGAGTATGACTCACCCTGGAAACATGGCAGCCACCCGTTCGTCATCAAGCTTTACCCGCTGACCGACGGCGAGGTTCATGCCATCGTCGAAGACATCATCGATACCCAGAAACACGTCAATCGCATGATCTCGCTGCTGGACCAGGTAATGCGCTCCAGCGCCAAGGGCGTGCTGCTCTTTCCCGAGACAGCCCTGCCCGACGGCTGGACCTGGGAAGATGCACGCCGGTGCTGGTCCAACGCCAACGGCCTGCTACCTTACAATCCGCGCTTCAACGAGGCCAAACCCGAGCAGATCAACAGCAACGGCGGCAACAGCAACGCCTTCCAGATGATCGAGCTGCAGATGAGGCTGTTCGAGGAAATCAGCGGCGTGAGCGGCGCCCTGCAAGGCAAAGACCCGACCGTGAACAGTGCCAATGCCTATCAGTTGCAAAGCGAGAACGCCAACATCGCATTGAGCGACGTGTTCGACACCTTTGACGCCTTCCGTCGCCAGCGCGACCGCAAAATCGCCACCACCCTACCATGCCCCTGAAGGGCCTATTAACCATTAACCATTAACCTTTAACCTTTAATTTTTTACCTTTCATCAAAACCATGAATGACAAACAAGAAAACCGAGAACTGGAACAGGCGAACCCCACGGTGACCCCACCGCCCTTTCGCCAGAGTGATGAACCGCACGAGGCGCAACAGCAGGAGCCGAGCGCCTCCCCTACCCTTGCCGACAGGATCGCGGCGATGGACCTTGACGAGAATGCTGCCAAGCAGCTCCAACAACTCACACAACATCTTGACAACGCTATCGTCTCTCACGAGTTGCTCAGCATCCTCGCTCAGGGCCTGACCCACGATACCGACGTCCAGAATGCCGACGCCGCAGGCTACCTGCGAGGCCGCAACGAGAAGATCGAGGCCGTGCTGCATCCCGAGCCCGAAGAAGAGCCCGCCGAACCGGTCCCGGTCTTCCCTCGCTACTGCCGCCGCAGCATCTGGGACTGACACTCCCACTATAGCATCTATAGCAACTATAACCATTAACCTTTAACCTTTTCCCCCACAATGAACATCATCAATTTTTCCAAGGTCCTGCGCTGGATGCGCAACCACAAGAAGTTAGTTCTCTTTGTTATTATCATGATCCTCATTGCCATCCTGGCTTCCTGCATGGGTGGTGAGGGCAGCACCGCCACGCTCGCAGTGGGCATGCTCATCGCTGGCGTCGAGGATGGCAAGCACGTCGTTGACGGCCCGCTCACGACCGACCTGACCAACGAGGGCTCCCCTGACCTGCTGCTCAACGAGATTGACCAGCAAATTGTGAAGATCCGCCCCATGTCGACACCCATTGACCAGATTTCGCGCTACGCTGGCAGCAAGCACGCTGGCAGCATGGTCGTTGATTTCTACAGCGTGGACACCAAGCCCACTAAGGCTCGCCTGATGGAGGACGTCAATGTAGTCAGCACGGCTACGAGCGGAAACACCCCCACCGCCGTTATCCACACCGACAACGACGAAATCTTTGACCCCACCGACACCATCCTCGCCAAGGAGACGTCAGGGTATGAGAGCGACGGCACGACCGAGAGCGAGTATGACCTGGTGCTCTACGTCCTGAGCCGCGACCAGAACGGCGTGACCGTCATGGCGGTCAACGGCCCCACCATCGGCGGTGTAGCCAATTGCATCCCCAACATTCTGGAAGGCACCGAGCTGGTGCGCATGGGACGCGCTGCCAGCGAGCTGGATGTACAGTCGCCCCAGTTCGAAGCCTTGCCCAAGAAGTGCCGCAACCTGTGCCAGATCTTCAAGATGCAGGTGGAACAGTCCACTCTGCAGCGCCTCGCCAACAAGGAGGTGGGCTGGACGATGAGCGACCAGGAGGAAGCCGCAGTCTATGATATGCGACTGGGCATGGAGAAGTCCTTCCTCTTTGGCGCAGCCCGCAAGGTTTGGGACAACAGCAAGAAGGAGTACATCTACTTTACCGGTGGCATCTGGAAGCAGGCCGGCAAGGAGTATTACATCGAGACGACTAACGGCATCACTGCCGAAGGCATCGTGGACCTGATGCGCGAGGCGTTCACCGGCAACGCCGGCAGCAAGCGCAAGATCCTGATCGGCGGCAGCGGCCTGGTCAGCAGCATCAGCAAGCTGGACTACAACCGCGTGATCACAGCCGGACAGCACGTGAGCAAGTGGGGCATCGATTTCACTTTACTTATCATAGTACATACTTTAGAAATTTGTTGTATCTTTGCACCAGTTAAACAATTAAAAACAAAGAGATATGAAACGAGTATTAGGTTATGTGAGAGTAAGCACCAGCACTCAGGACTTACAAAGGCAGAAAGACTTGATTGCTGAGTATTGCAATGAGAAGGGCTATACCCTAGTTGGCATAGAAGAGGATTCTGCCATTTCTGGTGCAGAACCAGATAGAGTCGGTCTTAATAGAGTGCTGGCAGTAGATAGTTCCTTAATTGATATGGTGGTAGTAAGTGAACTTAGCCGCATCTCAAGGCAAGATGATATTAATAAGACTTTAATGCAAATCCACCAGATTATTTCTAAAGTTGATCTAGTTATCTTAGATGATAAGGATAAAATCTATAAAGCTGGTGAACCGCTTGGTCTGCAAGACTTCCTTTTACTAGCTATTAAGGCTTATGGTGCAGCCGATGAGAGAAAGAAGATTAAGCATAGAATGCAGAGCGGTATAGATTCCAAGTTTCACCAAAATATTATGATGGGAGTGGCTTCTGTACCTTATGGCTTTAAACTGGTAGATAACCCAGATTATGAAAGGGGTAAAACTTCAAGAAAGTTATTTGATGTAGATGAAGCCGCTATTAAAGTGGTAAAACAAATGTACCAGTATGTATTAGAAGGCTATTCCATCAATCAGATTACTGATATGCTTAATAGCCAGAGAATCGGTGGCAAGAGGTTTGAAGCATCTAATGTAAGGTATATCCTTCACAACAAATTCTATAATGGCAAAAGGCTCTTTAAAGGGCAGTACTACGATATGCCAGTTAAGGTGATTGATGATTACACTTGGAACCTGGTGCAAGAAAAGCTGAAAAGCAATAGGGCTTACAATCACGAAGCCCAGATTAAGCATTTCAATCCACTTAAAGGTATAGCCAAATGCCCTTGTGGTGCTAATATGATGATTATTTTTGGTCACAACAAAAGCGGCTATACTATGATTCTTTCTTGTGCAGACAAAGCCAGAAGGTTAAAGACTGGCTGCACTAACAGCGGTATGAGGGGTGAAGTTTACTTTGATTTGGTCTGGAAAGATGTTTCAAAATATGGTTTGGTAGATTCATATAAAGCTAAGAGCAATGAAACTATAAAGACGCTACAGACTGAACTGCAACAGTACCAGTATGCTATACCTAACAAGGATAAGGCTATAGAGGATAAGCGGAAAGAGATAGAAACTGTCGCTATTAATATGGCTACAGTGACTAATGCCATTGCATTATCCGCTTTAAATAAAAGAGTAGATGAGTTGCAAGATGAACTGGATAGCCTTATTAAAGAGAGAAACAAACTAAACAGACAGATTGCCAAGACTGAAGCCAGGATCAAGGATGAGGAAAAGATGCTTACACAGAATGAGCTGGCTAATATCACAGAAGAGGGTAAGGCTGAAATATATAAGAGAGTTCTTGAGAGAGTCACCTATTATAGCTTTAATGGACATCATAAGGGCTATATTGAGATAGTCTATAAGAATGGATTCATCAGTAGATACCTTTACTTAAACAATAACCAGTGCTGTTACATCTGGGCTTTACCTCAAGGCTTCACTGTTGATAGAGAGAGTATGACTATAACCAATCCTCTAGGGGGAAAGCCACAAAAAACTGAAACTGGCTACAAATTCACACTGCACAACCCCAAAACCTACACATTTGATGAGTTCAGAAAGAACTGGGATGAGATAAAGATAACCTACAAGTAAAATAACGGCTCTGGAGAAATCACACTCTAGAGCCGTTTTAAGTCCCAAATTCCACTGTGAGCGAAAATGTCGGGGGCGTGGGGTTTCAGTGCATCAAGCCTAAAAATATCACCCCATTCCCCTCTCAGTTCGGTTATTCCAGATACCCCATTCCCCAGATAGAAAATAGTGTTTTTCTTATACTAACTCATTACATCTTTTTAATGTAATTCATTATACCCTTCCTACAAAACAGTGTTATGACAAACACAACAGTAGCCTCATCTAAATTCCCATTTTGTTGTACCATTGTTGGCAGAATGTATTGACATATTTCAAATACCATATCAACTGATTCGGTATTGTTCTTAACAAAGAAATATATTTGCCCAGAAAACTCATCTAAATATTTCTTACATATTTTCTTGTAATATCTATTTCTATAATATTTACCAAACAACTCAGTTATCCATTCCCAAGGAAACGGGGCGAAACTGCCAAGGCTGCTCCCACCAAGTATTGCTAATTCAAGCTTTGTATTAGAATACCCATCTGCTTTCAGACACAAACTATATAACTCTTCCTTTGTTAATGTCATATTATTAATTGTTGATGTATTATGTGCAAAGATATGTGTTTTTCATTAGAGAGCAAAAGAAGAAATAGAATTATTAACAAAGAGAGCCGACTATTTCTAGCCAGCCCTCTTCTTGTTTGTGAGTCCGTCTTATGCAGCCACCTTCTTATCAGAAGCAGCCAGCAGTTGGTCAAGCTTATCCTTCAGCTGCCCTTGCTTGAGTTTCTCAAAGGACACCTTTTGCTCTTCGGTGAGAGCATCAATCTTCCTGAGATCCTCTTGCCAGTTGCCATTCTTGATGATAAGGTCAATGATGATAGGTGACTTTCTCATCAGAAAGGGGAACTTCTTAACAACAGCCCAGATAGCCTTAGCCCTTGCCACATTGGCTTTAGCCAGCAGTTCGGCATCCTTCATTGCCTCACTCCACTTAATTTCCTTAAAGAAGAGATACTTGGATACCGTCTTGCCAGACACACTCTCTTTGATGAGTTCGTGAGCGAACTGCACAGCTTCATCCCCTGGATTGTGTAATACGCAACCACAGATGTAGTCTGCACCCTTCCAGGGTTGGGTTCTGGTGTTGACTTCAATGAGATAGTCTTCAAAATTCAGACCATCCTTCATCTCCACCTTCTCCCACTTCAAGGCATCCAGGGTGAAGCCGTTAGCATCTTCACTGGCGGCTAACTCTACCGCTGCCTTGTAGCGGTGCTGCCCATCCAGAATCACCCAGTAGTTGGGGTAATCCTCTGGGGCTACCACCTTGCCAGTGTCGGCATCATAGAGTGTGTGACCCTCCACCTCGGTGGCTTCCACATAGAGCATAGGAACTAAGTTCTTGCCGAACTTCTTGAGACTCTCAACGTGCTTCTTCACGTTGTTCTTGTTGATGGCTCTGTTACCATCTACGAAAGCAATTTTCTTTGCCATAATTTTTAATTTTTAAACTGTTAAACTTTGAGTTATTAAAAACTTACGGCACAAAGGTAATATGGGGCAAAGGCGAATGTCAACAAAAAAACTGTTAGTAATTTCGGCTTTGAAATTCTAACAGTTTTGGGGGTTATTTCAGATTCTTTATTAGCTCACTTGCATTCTCTAAAGTGATTTTATCACCTATTTCTAATGGGTGTAGAATGAAACTTGTCTTAGTCCAGTCTTTAACATTTCTACTCCAATCCTCATACTTCACAAAAGTTATTTTGTGGAATCCCATCAATGACATATCAGCCTCATTCTTTTCTAAAGTATCAAAGTAGCCTATTAGCTGCCTGAATCTTGATGTAGTTAATGTTATTCCCTCTGGGGATAGATTGAAGTGCATAAGCATCCTAAGTATTAATCTCTGTTCAGGTTCTGATACCCTACAACAGTTTTTCCTTCTTTTGGCATCTGGGAAGTACTTTTGAAGGAAGATAGCAATTAAGGAGACAAACTTGCTTTGCATTACTACGTTATTAGTTATCTCATCTATCCTTACTATCTTTTCAATCTCATACTCGTTACTGTTAGTGGATTTTATAACCTTGACCACTGCATCCACCAACCTCTTGCGGGTTATACTAACCTTCGTACCGTCTGCATCGGTTATGGTGATTTCTTTAGGTTCCTTAATCTCACCTATGATATCTTTAGTAAGGGGCTTCAACAACACAAATAAATGCTCTCTAATCAAAGCATTCACAAAACTACACAGAGTATAGAAGTTAATAAACTCTATTCTAATGCCAACATTCTCTTCTATTTCCTCTTGAAGTTTGGATAATTCTTTATCTGCTACAATCTCACCATAAAACTTCTTATAAAAACTCTCTATATCTGATTCCAATTTGTCGGCAAAAGCCTCTAGAGATAGACCAAGTGTCACAGTCCCGCCACCTTCCTCTTCTGGTATAAGCAGACGTTCTTGTATTTTATTGGCAAAGAATACAGAGTAAACATATTGGTCAAACTCATCTCTGCCAGTTTCCTCATTGAAATATATAAAATCACCATAAGTTTTCATACTGCAAAGATAGCAAAAGGGAATGACACTCTGCCACTCCCTTTCATTTTATTCATCTATGTCTCTGTCCTTGAATCTGTGCCTTAACTCTTCTTGCACTTCCTTCTTCACATACATACTGATTCCAAAGATACCACCAGCATACATTAAGCACTATCCCAGTACCCATAACACACTATTGTCAATAATACCCATAGGGCTTATAAAGAAGCCTATAGTACAAAGAGTGGCACCGAAAAACAACATACCTACTGCACTAACAACAGCTACGGTATCTTTAGTGTTCTTGGTCATTTATTCAAATTAAGTTGTACCCCATCTATCATTACTTATCAAACGATAGTAACTACCACTATATATAAAAGTAGCAGTATCTCCAGCCTTAATGGTGTCTGCAACTATTCTAGCATTTCTAAAGTATATTTGTTTAGCTCCTTTAGAAGCAATATTCATTGTTGCATTAGCTGGGACATCGTATTTAAAATAAACAACAACAATACCACCTTCAACTAACTTATAATTAGACATTGTTACAGTAATAGTTGATGATTGAGATGAGTTGCTCTAAGTTCCATATCCTTGCCCAAATCCTACATTATCAGATGCTGGCATTGCTTTTGTATCAACAGTTGTAAAAATTGAACCATCTTCTATAGTAACGTCAACTGTAGATACTCTAGACGAAACACCAGTAAAATCAAGACAAGAGAACGTACATTCAGCATACTATTCTTCTTCATCAATCTCTTTATAAGACATATTATGGTAGTAATCATTTTGTACAACTACTGGCTCTTTAGAATCTGATGCAAATATTTCAAAAACCTAAGCTGGTGTAAGTGTAGTACCTTCTTCATTAACAAAATATGCTCCAGTGCCCTAACCTTTTAATATCAGTACAGTCTTTTGCTTTCCGTCTAAACCAGCTAACTTCGTTTTCTCTGTTGTCGTGTAGTTATTATCAGTATGTACATAACTAGCATCAGCAATAAAGTTACTATCATTAGTTAAGTCACTAGTACTATCTGGGATAGTTGGTTTATTCTGTATATAAGCAGGACTAGTGTTATCTGTTTCATTCCAGTTACTCTACGCCCCTCCAGATTTATCTATAGGTTTCCAATCACCGTTTGCAGTATCATATATATAAAAGTTTTCATTATCCCATTCAAATCCTATAGTACCATTAGCTGGATCGTCTGCTGTCATAGCACTATAAGTACCATATTCCTTATAATTAGCCTTACCCTAAAGTGCAGTATAAATTGTGCCACCTTGTACTGCATCAGTTTGACTGGAGCCAGTTAGAGATGAACTGACTATAGGGATAGTAGGTTTGTTCTTTATATAAGCATCACTGGATGTATTGGTAACATTCCAATCAGCCTAAACATTAACCTCTGCCCCTGAAGCTATGCCTGATAATTTGTTTTTCTCAGTGGTTGAATAGTTGTTATCGGTGTGTACATATCTTGCATCACTGACAAAGCTGCTATCATTCTGAAGCTAACTAGTCTTGGTGGGTATCTCCGACCGATTTGCCAACTAAGATATATCTTGAGCCGTTAAATACTTGTTATCTGATTCTGTCTTAGTATATACACTGTTTGTGTCAGCCTTGCCACTCAGCAAAGTATTAGTTTCACTCTTAGTATAAGCATCTACATCAGCTATCATCTAATCAATCTCATCCTTAGAATAGGTGTTTATATCTAAGTCTAACTGTGCTATCATTTCATCTACCTCATCTTTTGTGTAACTATAGCCAGCACTCTCCAAAAGTTCCTCTATAGTGTCACCATAGATGATCTAGGCTTCAGCTACCGTTATATCTCCATTCTGTGTGGTCAGTTCTATGTCACTTGTGTAGTGTTGGCATATCTTCTGGAATCCATCTGGGTAATTGCTATCTGGTATCTGGTACTCCACAATATACTTCAATACACCTGGCTCCAAATCGTGTCCATTCAATACCGCACAAACATATTCTTCATCCTTATAAAGTGTCTTGCATTCCCAACAGCAACAATAGCTATTGCCTTGCTTTCTGGTGTAGAAGGTGACAGAGTTTATCATCTTTGGGTCAATCGTGATGAAATCCCCTACCAGACTGATGGGTACAGTAAAATCGTTGTGATAATGTATGTATTGCATATTATTCAATAGTTATAGTTTTGTTTCTACTCTGTTCTAATCTCTTATATAGCTTCTCAAAGGCTTCCTAACTATTAATCACTTTACCCTTTTCTTTGTTGTAGCCGACTATGATACAGCCAGAGGAATCCTTCTGGGTGTTGCCTTTATGAATAAGGATCCCATTAAAACCCTTCACTCCAAGCAATCTGGGTAGTTTACCCTTGCAGAAGTTATAATAGTATAGCTTCTATATAAACTTGGGTGAAACCACATCTAAAGTCAGCTTATATGTACCAGTCGGTATTGCCGTTTCATTAACTACCTTAGTTTTCTTAATATCCTACTCACTCATCTGATCAGTTAGCCCCCTATCTTTATCTTCAATAGAGTCACAGATGTACTCACCATCTATATAGATATGCCCTATAGTGTAATTCTCGCCTTTATAAATACGTTTCAATAAAATCATAACAGCTAAGTCTAATTACCTTGAGAGTCCATCCTAAAGATACCCCGACTGGTTATCCTTATCCCTGCCCCATTGGTTGTCAGTTGCAAGTAGTCTGGAGTAGCCACCAACTTATTAGCCACACCGCCATAAAAGTCAGTGGTTGTAGTATTGGTGCCTTTTATATAAAGATTGATTGCCTATCCCGTAACCACCTAACCACTGGGGACAATATAATTATACTTCACTACATACTTAAAGCTATAATTGATGTTTCTGCCATTGGTTATTAATGGCACCTTCCAGTAATTGCCTTGCTTCTCCAACTCAACACCATAATTATATTCATAGGGTGATGGATCTACTGGTGGTGCGCCAAGGGGCTGCATTTCCTATGTGTAGGTCATATATAATGACTCTTCCAGTATTGTGTAATAACTGCCACAAGTATAACCCACATCTATAAGGGCATAGGCTCCCACAGTAGTGGTGTTTACAGAAATGCAGTTAGAGCAATCCAGTACAATCTGCTGATTATACACTGTATCATAATTAATCAACTACTCATCTAATTGGACACTTTTGCTACTTATCTGTGTACTTCCATTACCAAGCCCAGACAGTATCAGTGCATAATTTGGGCTTTCACTTGCAGTGTCCGTTTCTGTAAGGACAAAGCCGATACCAGATGAATCATATCTTTTGCTAACAAAGCTGTCACTTCTGGCATTGCCTATGGTTAGGGTATAGTCTGTGCTATCACTTTTATCTTTTCTTAGGTACTTGCTTTCTAATCCGTTTGCCACATCATTAAGCTGGGCTACTTGCCTATTCAGTTCACTGATGGCGGCTTCATCTTCAGACATTCTGGAGTACACACCGCTTAGATCTACTGTGGGATTATTGTACACAGTTATTGGGGATGCACTACTGCTACTCTTCCCCTTGGTTATGTTATACTTTATAAACCTCATTTCTTCTCAATCAATGTTATTTCCTATGTGTTGAATCTATAATCCCTACTGATGGAATCCGCTATAAACTTCTTGCCTGACTGCTATTCATCAATAGCCCCATCAGAGTATAAGCCCCATATCTCATTATCGTTTCTAAGGCTGAAGTTAAGTCTGATGGAAGCGGTGCTATACTGCTTGTAGATTCGGTACACTAGCCACCATTCCTGTCTCAGTAAACCATCACAGACCTCATCACCGTTAATGCCATTGAATACAAGTCCAGTTACCTCATCAGATAAAGCCTTATTGTAGGTCTTATCCAAGAATCTGTATTCATCCCCATCCATATAAGCCACACAACTGAAGTTAGGATTCTTATTATCGTGTGTAGCTATCTTCATCTTAATATCTCCCAGTTCCTATATGTAATCCTCATCTATCACCATTGAATAGTTAGTATCAGAGTCATTGGCATTACTGAAAGTAGGGTCACCCACTATGGCTTTAATGGCAAAGTCTTTCAGAAATACCCTATTCATCTTATAGTGCTAGCCGTGACCTTCCCATATTGGATCTATTGGTTTATAAACTGTCAGTTTTGGCAATCCACTGATAGCCACTGTAGCATCTGGCATAGGTATTATCTAACCAGTTTCACTGGTGCCGATTCGCCAGCTTACAGTATTGACAAACTTGTTTTCTTTAAACATCAGTGCATCTGCCCTTCTATCATCCCCATCAGCATTAGAAGGCACATAAGGAATCTTGAAAGTCGTGCTACTACTCTACCAGCTTTCCCCATTCCAGTAAAGATTACCCCACTGCAACTTAGCAAGCAAGTAAGCGGTACTGGCATCTATCTTATATCTTCCTTCACTTATATCTGCTTCATTGTCTGGGATGGGGTATGGATCATCATTGAAGTAATGGAAGATGCAACTTCCCTTTATAAGCAGATAGGCATTCTAGCCCCCAAATAGAGCATTACTGTCATTTACCACCGTCTCAAAGTAGGGGAAATTCACTGCATTCTCATTGGTGATATGGTTGGTGTCTGGATTAAGCATCATAATATAATTTGTGAATGATATATTGCTAATCTGGTTCCTTTTCAACCAATCATCTAAAGACAGATAGCCCTATACAACCTACATCATTATAGCTTCCCAGGTACTAATCTTATCCAACTTCTTCACAAAGAACTGGGCAATAGTGGCACCTCTCATAGTCTTGGTATCTGTATAGTTCAGACTGGTAACACTGTTTGTAATATCTGTACCACTGCTATTGTACTTATAGAATTTATAATTGGGGTTATTGCAGTACTTCACCGCTACAGTATTGTAGTCTCCATAACTGTTCTTTTGCGGGTTATATATCCTATCTACCATCACTAGCATATTCTCCCCATTACCTGATACCACCTCACCATACATACCATTATTAATATTGGTGGAATTAGCTAAAGCCGAATCACTACTAGCGGTAATATTATCTAGGTTATCAAACACACCTGGTATCACATCCTCAAAAGTGTTGTAGTCACTCACCACATTCACCTTGTTATAGACATTATCCAGAGATAGAGTAGAGCCAGTGGCAGAGAAATCAGAGCCAGTGATGGCTTTACTGAATCTTACTGTGACTTTCTAGCCAGAGCTGTTATCCACAGTATATCTCCAGTAGGTATTGATACCCGCTTTGATAGCATCATAGTCCACAAAGTACACACTATCCTTATCTGCAATAACCGTTAGCCCCAGATACCTACAAATCTCTTCCAGTACTTCCTAACAAGTCCAAGCCACATCTTCATCTGTCTCACCGTCTTCCTTCTCATCAAAGAAGTTGGATTCACTTATATATAGCTTCTTAGCTATACAACTGTTTCCATCCTCTGTGAGCTGGGTGTTATCACTAATGTAGAAGTTAGTATAAGCATTACACTACTTAATCAGTTTGTTTATGATGTACCAGAAGGTGACTGTGGATTTATTCTCAGTGCTATACTTGAAATATTGAAGTGTACTTAAAGCATCTATGCACTCCACTTGCACCTCTTCAATGTGCTTACTGAAGCCTTGATCATACAAGTTCGGTGTCACATAGCCAGTCCACATCAGAGTATCACTGTTACCGACTTCATAAAGTTCCACCTTGGTTCCCTATGCGGCTGGGCTATATATATCTAAATTATAGTCTGGAGTGATGAAGCCCACTGTAGCAGTCTGATACTTTGCGGGTGTATATATAATATCATCACTCTAATCCATCTGGGTTACAAACGGTGAACCAGACAGTGTAAGTTCCTATCTCTGGTTCCCGCCAGTCTTTATATCAACCCTATAGCGGGTGTTATTCACACTTTCAAACGTACTACTGTAAATCATTTTATCTTGCTCATCTTATTGTCATAGTTCCTTAATACCCCCTTGAGGGTGCTGCCGCTAATCTTAAACTCTACCTAGCCACCAGTATTGGAAGTACTGCCACCATCATCTAGCAGATTAAACAGATTCCTCTATTGTCTGCCATTAAGTATCATTTCACCAGAGTTAACACGGGCTATCAGTCTATCACCAACTAAGGAAGAGCCACCGACTATACCACCTTCTGCAAAGTTGCCAGAAGCTGCATTCTTAATGGATGCTATGATACTGGCTAATCCAGCCACAACTGTAGCTGCTGCGGCTAAGTTAGCAGGGAATGGTAATGACATAGCAGAAGATACACCATTGGCTATCATCAATGATACCACCTAGCCTATAGTCTGGGCTATTGTAGAAGCTACATCTGCAAAAGCACCAATAGCGGCTCCAGCAGTTCCACCGATAGCAGAGCCTAACTGACTGAAAGCATCAGCGGCTTGTCTGGCTGCATCTGCTATACCTACCAGCCCTTTCTGCTATTCTATCAGCTTATCCAGATGGGAGGGTAGATTGATGCTCAAACCATCCAGTTTGGGCAAGGTTTTAAGATAGGCTTCCATTGATGGCTTTAGATCATCTGCATCCACCTTACTCTTATCAAATAATGGCTTAATGCCTAATACCACCTTTGCATCTGCTATCTTACTTTCAAGTTCTTTTATTTCGGCTCTAAGCTCTCCTATCTTATCTTTGTTTATAGTCGGTGTCAGTTTCAACTGTTTCTGTTTCTCACTAAGTTGCTATTCTAATGCCGCTAATGTGCCATCAGGTGCTTTGTCTGGGGTTGTACTTTTGGTACTGGTAGATTTAGAACTGGTATGGAGTTTAGATTTACCTTCAGATTTCACTAAGCCTTCATTTAGGTTCTGGGCTATCTGTAGTTGCTTCTTATAAAACAGTACATCATCCAGAGCATCAGCCGCCATATCCTTCAGCTTATTGAACTTTGCCATATTCTCAGTGTAATCCTCACCAGACATAGCTTTAGCCCAGGCTCCATAAGCGGCTGCATTTAAAGCGGCTAATTTGGCTTCTGCTTGAAGCACTCTACAGTAGTAGTTAGATGTGGTGCCTAATGCTCTTTTCCAAGAATCAAGGTCTTTGTACTTGCCTAAAGCGGTGCCATATTTGTTGTTTAATTCATCTACTAGTTTTTTCTCATCCTTCTTTGAGCCATTAAACCTATCCACAGTAGCCTTTAGCTGCTCTAGTTCCATCTTGTTCTTCATATAGGCTTCATAGCCTTTAGTTAAGGCTCCTACTGCTTCGTGTGCAGCTTCCTCAAGCCCTTTCTATGCTTTTGCAGCATCATCAGTCTTTTGGGTAAAGGCATATATGGCGGCACCTGCGGCTATAGCGGCAGTGGCTAGTAAGATATAAGGGTTTGCTTCAGCCACTAGGTTAAAAGCTGCTTGTGCCACTGTAGCCCCCTTGGTTGCACTGGCTTCTAATGCAGTTGCTGTGGCGGCTGCTCTGGCTTGTGCCTACTTGATGGTAAGCATTAGAATAGAGTTTTTATTAAGTACATTAGACACACCTTGCAGACCATTTAGAATACCTAAAGCAGATTGGACTTTTAAGATAGCTTTCTGTACATCTTCATTCTTGCTACCCAGTAATCCCATCACACCAGTAGCAATACTTGCAGCTCCAGCCAGTCCCTATAAAGCCTATACACCCGCATCCAGTGTAGCGGTGTCACTAGAAAGCAATCTGGTAGCCTATGCGGCATCACTGATGGCATCTTTATAGGCACCAGCTTGAGCAGAAATCTGGGTGAACACATCCGACTTGTCCAGTCCATCCAAGTTCATCTAAGCCATCATAGTCTGCAAGTCCCTCAGTTTCTTTTTAAGCGGTGCAGATGAATCCTAGATCCTTTGGAACTTCTTAGTAATCTCATCTAGTGCAGTGGTGTTTTTTCCAACATCTTTCAGTTCATTTTTAATGCTATTAATAGTGCCAGATAAATTATCCTACCCACTAAACTTTACTACATAGTCAGTCATTTATAATTGTTTTTAATATATGATTGTGCTTTCTTCTGTAATCTCTCTATATCCTCTTTTGTAATGCCAGTCCTGGCTTGCTCTACATCACCTTCCCAGTAAAATGGCAGTAGTTCATTCATATTAACTTTCTGCTTACTTCCATACTGGTAAATGGGATATGCTATGAATCGTGCCTGTTCCCAACTGTCCTTATGGGCATAGTACTCATACCTGATGGCGGCTCTTATCTCATACATCTCCATTCTGTCCAGTACATAGTCTGGTGGGTAATGTAGTCTAAGAACCAGAATGGCATACAACTCACTTACTGAAAGCTTTTTTTTTCACCATCACTGGCATCTTCACTGAATAGGTTATCTTTGTTCTGGTACTCCCTGACCACTGCCATTAGCTACTCCAATAAGTTCTTATCACTGTCCAGAGCATCTATAAACTCATCCCATTGGATGGGATTATCTGGATTGTTTGCCAGTAGGAGTGAATAGAGGAAAATGTAGTTATCTAATACTGTCCTTAGTTCAAAGGGCTTGCCAGTAATCTGTTCAAAGATAAATAACCCCCTGATGGTGTATTTAATATTATAGTCTTTGTTGTTTATTGTCAGTTTCATAGTTTTAGAGTTTAAAAAGGCACCTTACACCATAATCAGTATAAGGTGCCAAATATTATACCATATCAGTTCTTTCTATATAAATAGTAAACTGATTAGGAGTAGAAAGATCTATCACTTCACCATACACTCGGCAATTATTATCTGCTCCAATTCCAGTAATAATAATCACATAATCACCTTCATCTATCCCCTACTTTGCTGTCTCTGCTATAGGGAATGTGAAAACTTCGCCATCAGTCCAAACCTGACTAATATAGGTGTGTGATATATTTACTTCTTTATATGTCGGCTCATCATCTGGTGTTACGCTGTCGTTTTTTTTTCTAATGCACCGACTCCAGTAAACTGAGCCGTGAATGTGGCATACTCACCATTAGGTGCATTCACTTCCAGTGATGTGATAACCACGTTGCCGACATACTTAGGCACACTAGTAGACCATCCACCAGTAGGCACATCTGTAAGGTTCATCTGGCTCTTCAGACAGAATACCGCTTGTACTGGAGTCTTGGCAATCATTATATCAAATAAATCTTCAAAGTTGTTGCCTTCACCGTCAGTACTGTAAAGGTTATCACTTGAAGCAGTCCAGTTCAATATAGATACTTCACTGCTAGCCCAACTGCCACCGCCTTCATCTTTATTGCTTGTATCTTGTGTGTCACCACTGATAGAAAGTGTGTGACTGGTTGCATAAGCTATAGACTTGCCATCAACGAATAGCATTAAGTCTCCACCTTTAATTTTGCTCATTATATATCAATTTTAAAAGTTAAATTCTAAATAAAAGCATCATCTAAATATTCCTCACTGGCATTCACCAGTGTTATATCTTCTACATTCGTACCTCTGTAATCACCTCTCTCTAATGCAGTCCTGACCAGTTCCGCTATATCAATGCCAGTGGCATATCTCTCAGTAACCACAAAGATGTCCATATAAACCGACTCAGACCGATAATCCTTGTTACTGGCGGGTGTTAAGCTGCTTCTTCGGTAAATGATGAAAGGGTAGGTAGTAGATTCTTCAGCTACTATTGGGTAAGTCTTTTGCCCTACATAAGTCACTAACTCTTGACTTGCCTATAGAAGTGTGTAGATGTCTTTTCCTATATGTAAGCTACTCATTACTTTTCTAAAGCCATTAATGATTTATCCATATAATCTGAAATAGCGGTATTTATAGCCTATTCATTAAGTCCCTATCTAAAGAAGTGTGTGGCTACCATCTAGCCCCTATAGCCACCTTTGCCAGTACGTTTGAGCCGATGGTTACTGAGATAGCCAGTGGTCTTGTGTCCCTTGGTGTATCTGGGCTTGGTGCCTTTCTCAAACCACTTCAGCCTATAATCACCCATTATGTGTAATGTTACCTCACTATAGGCTTTATCCACCTTCAGCTTAATACCTTGCTCCATTGACTAGGCACTAGATCCAACTTTAGCCCTCAGTGACTGTCTAACACTTTGCTAGGCAGCCTTTCCACCTCTTCTTAATGCTTCAGTTATGATTTTCTGCCTATTGTCACTCTCCAGATTGGCTAGCAGTTTGTCAACACCAGAAGTGTCTATATCACTCATTAATCAATTCAGTTCTAATGGTTAGTTTCTGCTTATCTTTATCTTCCTCTATTGATAAGATTCTGTACTTCTTACCCTTCCAGATTATCCGCATTTTCTCATTTACCTGATGATATACCCTAATAGTAAAGTTTACCTGGTATGACCAGATCACTTCATTATTTGCAGTCATTCTGTTGCCAGAGGTGTAGTTTACAAAGGCTCTAGTTTCTATAAATGTAGACCACTCCAATTCATTAGCACCATAGACATTCTAGCTAATTGTGGGCTGTTCTATGGTAATACATTCTTTAAGCAAGCCAGCATTCATAACAATTATGGTATAAAGTATTTTTTATAAAGTCCTATCAGATACTCCATAGTGTACGGCACTTTAACCACAGTACTATAACTTACTGGCTCTCTGTTGGCATATAGATTACCCACCATCAGCAAAATAGATTGTTTGACTGCTGGGGGCAAGTCACCCCCAGTGTCAGTCAAATCCTCTAAAACTATGTCTAGATGTTGCTATACTGAATCTTCTGATACCTCAATGAGTGAAGTGATATAAGCATCATCATCAGTGAAATCGGCATCTATATTAAGATGCTTCTTAGCCTCATCTAATGTTACATACATAGTTTCTCAACTTATTAAAAGACAAATCAGTTAGAAGCTGGGACAAAGCCAGTAAAGCTCTCTGTGCGTCTGGGTTTAGCATCAAAGTAAGCATTAATAACTAAGCGAACTTTGCCGTTTGATGCTTGGGTGTAAGGATCTACAGTCAAGTCAATACCGCCCCACTGTGCGATTACATAATCTTCAAAGTTACCTACAACAGCTCCAGCACAGCTATTGGTGCAGTAAACTGGAATACCATTAATCTCATCATTCTCCATTGTGAATAAACCACTACCACTGTCTTTAGCGGCAGTTCTCAAGGTAGCCTTAACTGCTGGAGATACAATATAGCTGAAGTTGCCAGTTGCGTTATTCTCATCTAATGCTTTTTCCATAGCTACAGTACCTGCATAAGTAGCAGCTGCACCAGTAGCGGGGGTAATCAACTTAAAGATACCAGCAGGCTGAGTGCTTGAACCAACTGCATTGCCTAAGATGGTAGATTCTAACTTTTCAGCTAAAGCCCTTACAATATCATTCTTTAGCATCTCTTCTGCACTTACAGAATCTTGGATAAGGAATTGCTTAGAAATATCTAAGTAAGCGGTAAGTCTCTTTGGTGATAACTCAACTTCTCCGAATGTGCCAGCACCATCATCGGCGGCTGCAACTTCACCCTTCCAGGCTACATTAGTTCCACTGTAAGTAGGAATAGAAACATTACCTACCAAGCCAGTCATATAAGTAGCACCAGCCTAGGTAAGAACCAAGCGGTTTCTTAAAGGCTCAAGGATATTTAATTTATCTTCAGCTACAGTTTCCTGACCGTGAGTGGCTACAGTAGCTTGAATGGTTGCACGTTCCTCAACTGGAAGGATAATCTGACCACTGAATGACTGTCCAGATTTACGCATTTCAGCAATACCTGCATTTACTACCTCTTGTGCTGATTCATCTAAGTTTCTGTTGTTAACTACAGCATTAATAGCATTGATTAAAGAAAATTTATTTTCCATTGTCTTATTACGTTTTTCGTTATCGTTTAACTTGTTATTTAATTCAGTTTCAGTATCTTCTATTTGTTTGAGTAGGCTGTTATATTCTACTTCCTCATCTGCATTCAACTTTCTAGCTTCCTTCTCTACAGATTTAAGTAGATTTTCAGCCCTTAGTTGCAGCTGTTCTTTCTTGTCCATCAATTCCACACTGTTCATTTCCTAATCTTACTTCTGAGTTCATTGTAATAAGCATCTAGTTCTTGCTCTTTCTACTTAATGGCATCCAAGCCCCTGGTGTCTGCCTTTACGGATGTGGCATCATAGGCAGCTCGGTACACTGGGGAAACATCATATAATTCCTAAATGCTCACTATAGTTCTTAAATAACTTCCATCTTCACGTTTCTCCCAGTTATCTTTACCGACTGTGAAAGCAAAAGAGCTGGTGGTTATGTCACCTCTCTTCAAGCCTTCCAACAACTCATCACCCAGAGCCGTATTAGGTGCTTCAAACAGATACTTTAAGCCTCTTTCATCAATTTCTAAAGCCAGACTGCCTTGACCATATTTAGATCTAGCCAGTACCCCTTTATCCTCATTGTGGTTAAGAAGGCAAAGAATATCAGATTTCTCTATTACCCCATCTAATGCTCTATCATCTATGATTTCCTTGAATCCCCCTAAATCGTTAGATTCACTGTTAAAGACTATAGCATAACCTTCAACCTTTCTGGAATCATTTTCTAAGGCTCTAAGTTCCTAATTCGTGTTTCTTATTTCCTTCATTGCTCAATCTTTTCTTTGATTGTGTTAGTATTATCTGGATCTGATGAAGTGGCTCTTTCTAAAGTCTGTAGATTGACTTGCACAAAGTGAGAATCACCGCCATCAGTTGCTTCCAAGTCTAGCTCTCTTCTGATTTCATTAATGCTCATAACTCCATTATTGAATAGAGTATTATAAAAGTTGGCTAGTGACTGCTTATCCGCTCTCAGCAATACAGATGTATTAAATCTCACATCAATACTGTCTTTCTCACTTGGTTTATATAATTTCCTCTCAAACTCCTACTCTATCTTTTCAAGTAAAGGTGATAGAGTATCAGTTAAGAAAGCCAATTCAGTTGCTTCTATAGTGCTATAGCTACTATTGGATAAGTCAAATGCTTTAACTGGAGATACACCAAAAAAGCGGCAAATATCCACTACATTAAACTATCTGGTTTCAAGTAACTATGAATCACTGGGGCTTATCGTAATAGGCTCAAAGTCCATATTGCCCTCTAATACTGCTACACCATTAGGTGTGCCAGTGGATGCATTAAAAGCACTTTGCCAACTGGTCTTTAATGCTTGCTTCTGCTATGTGGTCAGTGAACTTTGCACCTTCAGGACTCCAGCCAGGTTAGCACCACCTTTAAAGAAGCCTTCTGCGTGATTCTCTGCTTCTGTAGCCAGACCTAATGTCCTTCTGGCATTCTGTAAAGTGGATATGCCAGTAATGCCATCATAACTGAAGTTAAGCAAGTGTATCATATTGCAAGACTCTACTACACCCTTCATCCCAGTAATAGAATAGCTAATATCATCCCTAAGGCTCTAAGGCTTGATGATCGTTACCAGGTCTGATGGTATGTAGTACAAAGCAACTGCATCACCTTTGCCATCTCTTTCTATATAGGCATAAGCATTGCCCTTTAAAAGCATACTTACTATCATAGTCTTTATAAAGGTGAATCTGGTCATTCTGTTGTTTGGCTCTTTATTGAGTAGTTTGTATGATGGGTGACTGGTAAACTTCACCTTATAGCCCCTAGAATCCACCTTAAATGGCTCTAGAGGTAATTGAGCTATACTGTCACTTATTACTTCTACGCATCTATAAACAGCAGAAGATAGCAGGGCTTGACTAGCCGAATAACCACCGAATGAGTTATAAGTAAGGAAGTCAAAGTTACCACAGCTTCTTTCCTCTGGTTTATCTTTTTTCCAAAATTTGAAGTTCATATAAATTTAATTAGTAATTTTGTGGTTTATCTAGATTAATCTTTTCGTTATTTCTAAATTCATAGTGCTATGAAGAAAGTCTTTGCCATATTTCTAGCCCTTATTATCGGCTTGTCTATGTCTGCCCAAATCCAGAATAAGATTTTAGGCTTCACACTTGGTAGTACCACTAAATCTGAAGTTTACAACAAGTATAAAAATCAGGAATTATTCTCAGCAGATGATGATGGTACTATAAGTGTTGGAAACATTGTATTTGCTGGACAAAAATGGGATCTTACTCTTTTTTGTTTTCATAATAATAAATTGCTCTATGTTCAATTTAGTCTAGCTGAACAAATGACTTCATTAAGTATTATGGATTCTGTTTGGGAGAGTTTCCAGAATAAACTTTGGAATAAGTATAGTAATTACGCTGTAGATAGTCAAAGATCTGATATGATATTCTATACTGATGGCATAACCCGTCTATCATTAGCCTATATGTATATTTCCAATGGTAAATTATTAGCACTTCAATACGCTGACATAAATTTGTCAGAACAAAAAAGTCAAGCTGAGATTGATGAGCTATAATTAAATAACCGTTATCTCATTGCTATAGTGGGGTACTGTTAGGTATGTGCCTAATGCTTGTATCATTGCTATAGCCCCATCAATCTTCTTAGCCTTAATTGATTTGTTGGGCTTCACGTTCCCATTATAGTCACTCTTCAGTTCCACATTCTTAAAGCACCATCTAGTGATTTCATTGTTATCTATCACCACATCACCAGACAAAATAAGCCGTTCCATTTCCTTGGTGGGTCTGTTGAAGTTGCCCATTGTCTGGGGGTATTCCTCTAATGGTAGTCCCAGCTCAGTTGCGTGAATAGCCCACTGGGTAGCATTCCACTTGTCATAACCTATCTTTTGGATATTGACTATCTGTTGAGCCGCTATCAGGTCATTGGTGATATAGTCATAGTCAGTGACATTCCCAGAGGTAATCTTTAATAAGCCCATCTACTTCCAGTATTTATAAAGTTCCTTATTGCTCTTTTCATTTAAAGCAGATTCTGGAAGGTAGTAATCTGTCTTAAAGTGGAACTTGCCATCTTTCTCTATAAGGTAACTAACAGCAGTTAAGTCACTGGTTGCCGATAAGTCCACACCGATATAACAAGGCATATCTTTAAAGTCATTCAGATCTATTCTATGGCTGGCTTTGACTATGTATGATTCTGGTAGCCATACATCAGCCACATCACACCATAGATTAAGTGTCTTAGTCTTTACTCCAACTTCCTCAGATGGGTTATTAATGGCACTCTATACTTGCTCTTTAATGTACTTTCTGGTAACAGTAACATCGAGATTGGGGGCACACTTTACCCAGTTCTTTTCATCTGTCCAATCATCTTCTACATCTAAGCAGTAGATAGCTATAAACATACTATCATCTTCCTTCAGGTTATTCAGCACTTCTATTGCAGTACTTCTCAGTTTATAACAAGGAAGTGTTTTATCAAAGCCAGCGGTGGTGATAGTACATAAATGGGGGTTCTGTCTCATACCCATAGAGGATTTAATGACATCCCTAACCTTGCTATTCTTTGCACTATGGAATTCGTCAACCAAGCCGAAGCTGGCATTGAATCCATCCAGTTTGCTATCATCAGCTGCAAATACTCTAAGGCTACTGTTGGTCATATCAAACAAAACCCTATCTCTATAGGCTCGTAAATACTTTGATTTGCTATCTAACTGTTTGGCAAAGTTGCTACAGAAATTAAATGCAATTTTAGCCTATTCTTTGCTGTTTGCGGCAAGATCCACCTCTGCACCATCTTCCCCATCAGCTATGAGGAAATAAAGACACAAAGCAGCTGCCAGGGCAGTTTTACCTTGCTTTCTACTAATCTCAATATAGCTACTACTATACTTTCTGTTATCAGTTCCTTTCCAGTACCAGCCTACTATATTTGCAACTATCCACTACTACCAATCTTCCAGTATAAATGACTAGCCGCTATGCTTGCCAGTAAAGTGTTTCAAAGTGCTTATAAAGGCTATTGCATTATCTACAATATCTTCCTTAAACTCCAAGTCAGTTCTTTGTAAATCTCTCTAAAACCGCTAACAAGCTAACTTAATATTTTCACCTGCCACTATTTTACCAGATAATACATCATCTACATACTTATAATATCCTTTACTCATTTGATATAATCTGTGTATTTAATATCAACACCCTCTAAATAGCTACTACAAATAAAGCCATTCCTGGGTGAGTAATTGCTAAAGTCTGGGCATTTCTTATATACGAATACATTATTAGCCCATCTGGCTAGATCTTTCTAGTAGGGTGTCTTTTCTTGTGGATGCTCATAGTCTTTATAAACCATCACATAGGGCAAGATACCGTACTTCTGTAATGTGTAAATGCGGTGTAAGTCCTCTTTAATAGTGCTATTAAAGCCCACAAGCACATAACACCGTAACTTATAAGGCTTGATCAGAGTTACTAAATGAGCTAAATAAGGCTCTAGATTCTGTTTGGGGTTATCCCAGGCTATACAAATGCCATTCTTTATTTTAAGTGTGTTTAGTTCCTTTGCTTGCTCATCGGTGAGGATTCTAACATCTACACCCCTAAAATTAACTGGCTAGTTTCTTTTCCTCAACCATTCAAGATGTTTCTTCCAGTCTGGTGATGCAAAGAAATTGTTATCTAGCACATCAATCCACTTGCCTTTACGATTAAGGGGTACTGGTTTTACTGGGTGTAAGTAGCCCTCTTTCTTTCTGACAATACAGAAGGGACAGCTATTAACACATCCTCTAGTAAAGAACTGAAGGCTATAATCACAATCAGGATAAATAGAGTAATCCAGCCTATTATAGCTATCTATCTCTGGTGGCAGTTTAGCTGTAACATCATAGCCAGTACCACCCTTATAGATCTTTCCAGCCTTTAAGCCGCTATAATCATAATCTTCAGTAAAAGTGAAAATCTTACTGGCAAATACTACATCATAATAGTTAGCTTTATTTACCCATTCTACTTTAACCTTCTACTTCTTATAGTAAGCAGCTACTTTCATAAGGGCAAAGTTGGGATAGCCTTTGTAGCTGTCCACATCAATTAACCCTACCAGCATATCATCTAACCTCTTTAGATTGCTTTACAAACTGAGCCAGTGGTGAATCATCACTACCTTCTGATAAACCAGGTAATCGGCTTCTATCCTTCACGGTTAAGCCAAACTTTTCCATAAGTTTAACGGCTGAGTTCTGTGCATCCCTAGCCACTTTAACTAATGGGTGCTGGGCTATATTACCTCTATCACTGGTAACTGTCAAACCATCTTTTTCTAGCTGCTTGTTAGCCTTTATAAACATTGAATAGTTCCTTGCTAACATAGTAAGTGCAGCCTTATCCACATCTTCCATCACACCGTTATCTGTAAGCATATTACAGACACTCTTCATATATTCTCTGGCTTCAGGCTCTATGTCCTATGGTATACTAAACTTACTCATTCAATTTGTCTTATTAATAGTTGATTATACATATCTAAATATCTCACTCATACCATATAGAATCATCTGTCTGACAATTAAAAATCAATGACAAATTATTTTGATAAGTGACTGAGTTTTAGTAACTTTGTATCCGTAAATGATAGAGAGTTATGAGGGATAAAACACACAACAAAGAAGCAAGAATTTCAGTAAGGCTAACCCATCATTAGTAGTTTATGCTGGAATAGATCAGTAAAGAGTGCAAGGTTAGATAGTCCACACTAGTAAGATTCGCCTTAGATAATATGATATTGTAGTATGAATAGTAGCAAAATGAGAAACTGGGATAGATACAAAACAAAGCAAGTGAATATCTAGAAAGCTAAGAGTAATCCAGAAGTAACCTAGTTACTAGAATAGCATTATATAAAGCTGCATACTGCATTAGTAAAGTCAGAAGATGATGAAGATACCTTCAATGATGCTTTTATAAAGATGACCTACTGCTATAATCCAGAAGAGGATTTCATAAAGTAGTACACCTACCAGTTCAATCTTCTTAAAGGCAGCTACTACCGATATGATAAGCAAGCTAACTGGCTAATCTCATTTAAAGACTAGCTACCAGATAGCCCAGAATTGGAGCCAGAGCCAGTAAAACAGATAAAGCCGAATAACCTATTAAAGACAATCCTAGACTATGCCATATCTCAAAAAATACAAACCACCTAAGTAGATAAACCATAAAGCCAGGGATAGAATGCAAGTCTATAATAGCGGGAAATGGCGAAAACTGAGAGAATCACAGCTTATGTAGTAGCCTTTATGTGAACTATGCCTATTAAGAGGTAAGACAACCCTAGCAACTGATGTACACCACAAAGACAGCTTCTTGAACTATAACGGTGATAAGAGATATGCAGTGGCTTATGATCCAGACAATCTAATGAGTTTATGTAAAGAATGCCACGCAGAACTGCACAAGAAAGGAACTACCCACGGCTTTAATAAAGATGAATATGCCCCATAGTGTAACAGTAGCACATCTGTCTCTAAAATAGAATGACTGGGTGCAAATCCCAGTGGGGCGGCTATGAAAGAACTAATGAATTACCTGATGAATGATGTTTTATGTAAAGCCAGACTGGTATATCAAATAGCTGTAGATAATGGCTTAGAAAACACTCAAGATTACCTAGATTACCAAGATGCTCTAAACTGGCTTTCTGTTGCCTTCAGCCCGGCTCTCAATATAAAAAATGAAGCTCAGATAGCTCTGAAGTCAAATTTTCAAGAAAGTGATATAATTATTTGACAATCACGCAGAAAGGCAGTATCTTTGTAGTACAGAAAGCGAGAAATCGGATTTCTAACATTTGCTACAATATCATAATTATTTGCTGTGAAATTAGGCATAACTTGAAAAATAGGAGTAGTGATACTCTTATTTTTTGAACTTCACGGTTACATTAATTGGAGTAGCAAGATAAACCACCAGATAAGCACATTAAATAAACTAATTTGAGTATGATTTTATATAAACCAGACAACAAAGTATTTAAGACTATGAAAGAAGCCAAACAATATCTAGGAGTAGCTTTTTTAAGAAAGATGCAAAAAACAAAAGATGAGAGATTGATTATTATTGATACTGATTGCATAGCTAGCGATGAATCAATTTATAAAACTGCCCACCACACTGAAGAATCTAACCAATAAGCACCG
Source organism: Sodaliphilus sp. (assembly GCA_045114065.1). GTDB lineage: Bacteria > Bacteroidota > Bacteroidia > Bacteroidales > Muribaculaceae > Sodaliphilus. The sequence continues at coordinate 11,151 of JBGUJU010000011.1, read as the reverse complement.
ATACATAGATTTAGCCGTTTACTTGACAATCAGAAGCACTGAGAATAATGGTAAATCAAAGTATGGATGGGATAAAATAGCCAGGAAATTAAGTATCAGTAAGCAGACTATTGGTGAGTCTTTAAAAAGACTAGAAGAGATAAAAGTGATACAGATAAAACAAGAGCAAAGTGATAAGATAGATGGTGTTTATAACGTCTATGAGTTTATAGATAATGGCTCATTCATAGCCATCAGGTATGACTTATTAGATAAAGGGTTAAAGGGTAAGATTCTGGGGATCCTTCTTTACTTGCAGCTACAGTCAGACTATGACATATTGCCCATTAAGAAATCAGAATTAGCCACTTTACTAGGATGCACCGACAGAACAGTTAGAAATTACCTCAAAGAGTTATCTGACTTTATAAAAGTCAAAAACTACTGGGTAAAACTTGAAAACATCAGATATGGGTTTGATAAAGCCCAAAATCCAGTAGCGGAAAAATCTGTACCTATTCTAGATATATAATACCTAATAAATATAGTACTGGTACAGAAATTTCCGCATTTAAGAATCAGAGTAGAAACACACATAAAATGAGTTAGTATAATATGGAAAAAGCAAAAGTATTGATGCACTTACTTAAACACACCACTTGGTGTAAAGTCGGCAACTTCGTAGCATCTAAGACTATTAAAAAAGACCTACAGAGTGCCTATGATGCAGCAGGGCTACAGAAGAGAGCCAAAGCAACAGAGATAGTAGATTATTTAAATGCAACAGAGATAGTAAAGAAGATTGATGGAAAGCCCACCAGAGGATATATTATAGTTAATTTTTAAAGTTATGACAGCATAGTAGAAATGTTAGAAGGATGAGTAGAGAGGTAGAGCAATTATGATCAGCTTCCTTTAGTAGATTGGAATTACAGACATAAACCCCACAACAGATGAGTATGATAGTGTAGATTTATTCTTTACCTCAAAGAGAGGCAACAAAGTAGCGGTAGAAGTAAAGACTAGAGATCCTAAGTATGAAGGCTATCCCACCTACATAATGGAATAGATAAAGTATGATGGGATGAAAGAGAGGATGAAAGAGTCAGGTGCTACAATCGGCTTATATGTGTTTATCTTTAATAGCCACATCTACATCTATAACATAGAAGATATAGTAGCCAGTACTTAGCCAGTAGCATCTATAATGAAAGCCAACAGCTACTCAGATAAAGTAAAGACCAAACAGATATATTACTTTGATAAAGATTTAGCAATTATGAAAGCACAATTAAACGATAATAAATGGACTAGACTATGAAAGAGAGAATATTAGCTTTTTTAAAGACTCACCAGTGGTGTATAATAGTTATTATGATAATACTTACCTTCTACCAGATAAAGGTTACAGTAGATGGTTATGTAATAGAACACCAGCAAGAGCAAATAGAGAAATACTAGGCACAAGCCAAAGAGTACAAAGATGCTTACTGGCAGATGGTAGATGAAAAGAATAGATGGCGAGAGATAGCAGAAGAGTTAGGCAGATAAAGCACAATTAACCCCACCTTAGTAGAGTCCTAGGGTGGGGTTAGCTTGTTTTATAGAAATCATACTTATTTCTTTATATTGCCTTTGATTAGGTAGACTCCAGCAATAGCCATCAAACCTAGATATACATTATTATCAGCATAAAAAACAAAACCAATAATCTCTCGACAGCCTTCAGGGAAATGGTAAAAGAAAAAATCCTTAGAGCCAAAACCTATAACAAGAAGATATAGGATAACTAAAATAGCGACAACGATAGATGGAATTAAAAAAAGAATTCCAATCTTAGCTTCCCAGTTAAGCCGCCAATAGCCTTTTGCAAGGTTCACAACCCAATTCTTCAGGCGAATGAGAATGTCGGTCATTGGTTTCTTATCATTCATTTGTTCTGCAACAATTTGAAGTGATTCCTTACTGAGATGGGACATTTCTTTCACACAAATGGTTTTATCATCTGCCCCTATTTTTTGCCTTTCTCTTTCACATTCGGCAATAGCTTCAGCTATGGCTAATTCATCCCATCCTCTAGCCTTCAAATCCTTCTGGATAAGGTCATAAATCAGTTTTACATTTTTAGTCATATCAGTATTATTTTATCTGGCTTTATTTCCTTATTTGTTCTAGTATTTCTGGATGTTCTCTAACTATACCCAATATTAAACTAATTACTTCATTCACATCAGCAATATTCACTTCACCATCTGTATTTACATCACCTTTGCTTATGGTTTGACCATCTGGTATTTCTTTTGATAATAAGAAACACGTGCCACCATCCTCAAATTCCACTTCATATCCATATTCAGATAGCAAATTTAGAATTTCTCCTGTGGAATAATACTTATTTTTGAAATACCAATAATGATAACCACTATCATATACTAAATTTTCAATATTATCAGGCACATCACCAGTTAAAACAAATTGGCCTGAATAAGAATTACATCTTCCATTAGGATATTCATTATAAAATGTGATATAACTCTTTCTTGCAGATGCGGTGACACTTACTAAAACAAGCAGTAATAATAAAATAATCTTCTTCATAATACAATGATTTTAATGTTAATAGTGTTAGATGGGACAAAGATAGTGAAAAAACAAAAGCCAGCCCTAATTGGGTTGGCTCTTTTATTACATCAATAATAACAATAATGATGGAATCAGTATCAAGCCCAGAAGCAGCATACATCCTTTATTCTTAGTAGGCTCTGGTTGTTTAACTGGTTCTTCACCCATTAGCTTTGATTGATCCAGCTTTATAGTAGCAGAGGTGTAGTCATCTTCATCCAATGGTCGGCTTTTAGCAAATTCCCTGCATTTCCTTCTGATTTCTTTGTAATCAAAATCTTCTGTAAATGGGATAGTAAACCAGTTATCTGGATTAGCCTCACCACCACCACCTCTAAAGACTGGCTCAAAGGAATCAGAGATAAAGAAGTAGATGCTTTTATAAGGGAAGATGAATATCTTAGCATTATCCCAGTCTATCTCAAAATTTTCTTTAGCATACTGAATTTCTCTTTTTAACTCATTTTCAGATAGTCTTCGAATAATTACCTCTCTATCTTTTCTTATCACTAAATCACCATCTACAAACATTATGGTCATTCCTCTGTGTGAAAGGTTCATTTCAAATGTGAACTCTTCACCAGAATAACCCACAGATTTATTAGTATCAATAAGATCTTGTGATGGGGCTTCATCTGGAAATAAATAGTAAGTTTCACCTATCCTACCACCATACTTTTCTTTAGCTACTTCTTGAGGCACTAAATAGACAGCATTCTCAGCTATACCCTTTTTACTGGTTTTCTTCAGTTGGTTTATTCGTTGCTCAATATGCTGAGTGTACTCCTCAGTATTCATTTCTTTAATTGGTGTCATAACAGATATATTTAATGATTGCCAAAAGTAGTAAAAATATGGCAAAATCCAGCAAATATCACCATATTTTATATAAACCAGACTCCAATTCCAGTAAATTTTCATTTTTCTTCAAATAATTTCGTCTCTGTAAGTCTTTATAAATAAGCAAGTTACAAAAGTATGTAGTTTAAGTAGTTGATTTCACCGAGTTGCGCTCCAAGTTCGGTTGCCTGTACCTGCTGCTGAGCGAGGTGTTTGACGAGGTGGGCATGACGGACTATGGCATCGTCATCGATCCCGAGTATATCCAGAAGTACACCCACATCCCCTTCAGCACCGAGCAGCTCAACCTCAAGAAGAGCGGCGTGCGCAACGTCGATGCGCTGGTGATGACCGAAGCCTCGTGCCTGGTACTGCGCTACCCCAAGGCTCACATGCGCGTCATGATCCGATGAAGTACTTCACCATCAAGGAACTCGTGCGCTCGGACACGGCACGCCTCCTGGGCATCGACAACACACCGCCCTCCAGCGCAGTCACAGCCCTGCATGCCCTTGTGGACAACGTGCTGGACCCGCTGCGCGAGGCATGGGGAGGTCCCATCCACGTCAACAGCGGCTACCGCTGTCCCGAGTTGAACAAGATTGTCGGAGGTACGCCCACGAGCCAACACCAGCGCGGTGAGGCCGCCGATATCACGGTGGGCACACGCTCTGGCAACCGCCGCCTGCTGGCACTCATCAAGCGCCTCGACCTGCCCGTGGACCAATGCATCGATGAGAAAGGCTGCCGCTGGATCCACGTCAGCCACCGTCCGGGCCGCAACCGCCACATGTACATGAAATTTTAGCCGCTTTTAGCAGCTAAAATTGATGAATGATGAGTGATTAGAGATTAGTGAACGTGACTAGCGAGGGCAAGAAGATTCTTGCCCTCGTTTTTTATGCCAACAGGGATAATACTGCTTGGGAGACTCGGCGCAGGGTTGACTCGGGGTCCATGGCCTCGTCAAGGGGGAGACCGGCACTGACGGCAACAGCCGACTTCAAGCCGGCAGCCGTGGCATCAAATTCAGGAGCAATCATGCCACAGACTGCGGCAACGGGAATGCCACGTTCCTGTGCCATCTTGATCACACAGCCGGGGCCCTTGCCCATCAAGGTCTGATTGTCAAGACATCCCTCGCCCGTAATGACCAGGTCAGCTCCGTCCAGTGCCTCAACGAAGCCATTATGCTCAAGTACAAAGGGCGCTCCAAGGAACAACTCACAGTCCAGCAGGTGCATCATCAGTGCGGGTATGCCACCAGCGGCACCACAGCCAGCCCTACTGGCGATATCATCACCCACTAGGCTTGCCACATGGAGCATGCCCTGCTCCAGCTGCTCGACCTGCTCGGGTGAGGCCCCCTTCTGTGGGGCAAAGATTCTTGCTGTTCCGCGCTCACCACACAGAGGGTTGTCCACATCGGTCAACAAGGTAAATCGGCAATCGCGCACCGTCTGAGGAATACCCAGGGTCTCGATATGGGCAATTTTCCCAAGTGATTCACCACTGGGATAAAGATGATGGCCATCAGCGTCCAGGAACTCGGCACCCAGTGCACACAGGATGCCCATCGCCGCATCACAGGTCGCCGATCCGCCCAGCCCCACCACAATGTGGGTGGCACCGTGCTCCATGGCGTCACGCATCAGCAAACCAGTGCCCAGCGTGGTCGCCCTCATCACGTCAAGGGCGCCGGATGGCAGCAACGCCAAACCACTGGCGGCAGCCACCTCGATGAGAGCCGTGCCGTCCTCACACAGGAAGTAACGGGCCATGACGGGAGCCAGCTGCAACAAGGGGCCCATCGTGGGCGCTGTCACCCACTGACCCTGGAGCGATGTTGCCAGCACCTCGACAGTGCCATCACCACCATCAGCGACAGGCACACTGACGACAGTTACATCATCAAGGCCGCACAAACTGTCTTGCGCGGCCTCGTTAAGCTGACGGGACGTTACCGAACCCTTGAATTTGTCAAAAGCGAGTACAACCTTCATCTCGGGTAGTGAATGGTCAGTAAAGTTACAGCATTGCCAAAAGCTAATGGCTAAAGGCTAGTGGCTAAAGGCTAATAGCAAAAAGCTAATCCACCTTGATCACAAGGAAATTAGACTTCTCCCAGAAACGATTGGCATTCAGGATATGCAGCACCTTGGTTCCGCCCTGATCTACTATCTCGTAAGAGTCCTGGGGATGGTTGGTCATCAACTGGGCTTTATTGCTGTGCAAGGGGATCTCGCTGAGAGTGCGGCGGTCTGCCTTGGTGAAATAGGACATCTCAAAGTCGCCCTGCAAGATCTTGGTCTTGCGCAAGAAACCGCTCTCGATGATCTTGTTGGCCTTGAGTTCTTTCTTGGACCCGATGACGTAGTAGCAGGTATTCAGGTTGTTCACTTCCTTGGTGAGCTGCTTGGTTTCCTCCTGAGCGACCTCTTTCTCCTTGGTAACAGCCTTGTTGACTGCATTGAGAGAATCAACATTCTGGTTCAAGTTCTTGATTTGGATATGGGCAGCCTCCAACTGTTCGGTCAAGCCGTTGATGGTCTTCTGCTGCTCGTCAAGCTGAGCCTTGAGGTTGGCGATGCTTTTCTGCATCGTGGCATTATAGTTGGTAGATTGTTTCAGTCTTCTCTCCAACTCTTCAAGTCGCTGTTTCTGTTTAACGACCGACTGCTGGATGCGCACGATATCTTCCTTCAACTGTTTCTTGCGGTCGGGGGTCTCACTGCTCAAGTTATTGACCGACACAATGTCCTGAATTTCCTTGATCTGGTCCATGCCGGCGGCAATATCTCCCATGAGTTCCATGAGGCTATCTTTCTCGGCATTGGCAGTGTTGATGGAGTCCTGGAGTGCGGCATTGATGGAATCCTGACGCATCTGTTCAAGTTCCAGTTGGTTGGTACGCTTGCACGCGGGCATCAGCGCCAGACCAATCATCAACCAAACTAAATAAGAAATCTTTTTCATACCTATCGGAATTTAATTTATTGTCTATCTTGACTACTAAGTGCTTATAATATCTAATCTCTTACTATACCCTGGCATTTTTTCCCTTGAAGGCTGCATACTTGTCTACCTTGACAGCAGCCACTGGTGGACAACCGGCAACGACGATGACAATCTCGCCACGCGGTTCGTTGGCAGTGAAATAGCTCACCAGTTCGCCCAATGTACCGTTATGGGTCGTGTTGTGCAATTTGCTGATCTCACGCACGACACTCGCCTCGCGCTCAGCCCCGAAGGTTTCCACGAACTGCTGCAACGTCTTCAACAGGCGCACGGGAGACTCGTAGAACACCATCGTCAACGGCTGGGCCTTCAGTTCCTCCAGACGTGTAGCACGGCCTTTCTTCTGAGGCAGGAATCCCTCAAACACAAAGCGGTCGCAGGGCAGGCCCGAGTTGACCAGTGCCGGCACAAATGCCGTAGCACCCGGCAATGTCTCGACCTCGACGCCGTTGCGGCGGCACTCGCGCGAAAGCAGGAAGCCCGGGTCACTGATGCCCGGTGTGCCAGCATCGCTGATGAGCGCCATCACAGCGCCACCCTGCAGTTGAGCCACAATCGCAGCAGCAGCCTCGTGCTCGTTAAATTTGTGATGGCTACGCATGGGGGTCTCAATACCACAATGCTTGAGAAGGACACCGCTGGTGCGTGTATCCTCGGCAAGAATGGTATCCACGCTCTTGAGCACCTCTACGGCGCGCGGAGTCATGTCTCCCAGGTTCCCCACGGGGGTTGGTACTATGTACAGTTTACCTGCCATCACTAATCATTGCCATGGTTAGTGTTTACTTCTGGAAATGGTTGCGGACGATTGCCATGAAGTCTTTCACATCCTCGTTGTCACGATCCCAGTGAAGTTGGCTGTAGAAATACAGCTCGGCATTGCCATAGCTTCTCATCGCCTCGATATGTTCAATGGCTGTATCCAGAGCATTGGCACTGCCGGCGAACAGTTCACGCGTAAAGCGGAAACGGTCATTCACCGAGAAGGCTTTGCGAATATCACGGGACATGTTGCGCTGCAGCTTCTCGTCCACACGCATCGGACCGACAGGCGCATCGTCCACCTCGGGAAAATCGGTAGGCAACGGAGGCATGGGAATCTCATCCTCGGGTTCGGGAAGAGTGTCATCATCTGCTTCAATGAGTTCGACGGTGATGTCAGGCTCATCTTCGGCCTCGGGAAGCACATCGGGGTCAGGATCGGGAACGGGTTCATCGCTGGTATCTTCTACCGGCGGACGGAACAACGGGGGCTGCACTGTGGCAGGGGCTTCGGGTACTGCAGGCTGTTCGGGAGCCGAAGGTTGCTCAGCAGCGGCAGGAGCTTCGGGGGCTGCAGGCGCTTCGTCAGGTTCGTCGTCGGGAGCCTCGATGAACTCAACAGTAATGTCGTCATCGGGTTCGCGGTCCTCGACGGGCACCTTCTCTGGCTCTTGATCATCGTGCTGCGGTTCCTCATAGTCCAGGGTGAAGACCTCCTTGAATTCCTCTCCGTTGTCGTGCTGCCACGTCTCGTCGGCATCATAGTCCTCATCGGGCAGATGCTCGGCAGGAGCGGCTACATCTGCTGCAGACTCATTTGCTTCAGGAACGACCTCTGCAACAGGCTCGGGGGCAGGTTCAGCAACAGGCTCGGCAGCTGGGGCTGACGGCAAAGTAACGCCACACATCTCAGCCAGTTCGCGAACCTTGCGCTGGATTTTATTACTGATAATATCGGGAGTGTTCTCCTCACCCAGCCTACGGGTAACGAGCATCAGACCCTCTATCTCATACACATGAGACAGCATTTTCTCTATTGACATGTTCATAACGTTCTGTTTTATTGTCGCTTAGCGGTCGAGCGCCAAGGATTTGTCTTACATTTAACCTGCAAGTTTACTAACTTTTTTTCAATCACCAACATTTTTCCTCCAAAAAACCACCATAATCAAAAAAATCCGGACTTCAGAGGAGTCCGGATGATGAGGCTCAGATGGCAGGTCAAAGACCTTCAAAAAGATTGCACAGGAAAGTGCCGATCTGCTCCTTGACACTAGCTTGTGAACAGGTAAAATTGTTCACCAATACGGCAAAGGCATAACGCGGCTTGTCGGCTGGGTAATAGCCCACGAAACAACGCACATGGCGCATGCTGCCCGACTTGAGCACGATGCGGTTGCTCAAGGGGTTCTTTTCCAAGGTCTTGCCAACGCGGTCCGAAGCTGTCGGCATCAGGTCGCACAGACGCACACCGTCGAAGCGGCGATCGGCCATCATCGAGAGCATGTCGCCGAAGAAATTGACCGAGGCCTTATTGGCACGGGCAAGACCGCTACCGTCGCGCATGAACAAGGGGTCGGTGTTAATGCCCTGCAGTTCCAGCCAGCGCTTGACCGCTGCGACACCGATGATGTCCAGATCAGCGGGCATACAGTCTGCTCCCCTCGTTTCGTAGTCTCGCGCACCGATGGCACGCAGCAGGGCATGGGCAAACATATTGTCACTGCGGTCCAGCAGCGAGGTGATAATCTCAGTCAATTCGGGGGATTTGTGAACGACCAGCAAGTCGAGTTCTGTACCCGGCTCGGCAGGAGTCTCACTAGCCCCACGCAATAGGAAGCCGGCATAACGCAATGCCCGTTCCAGGCTGTCGGCAAGCATGGGGGCAGGCGTTGGGTTGGCATAGGTGTTACGATAGCTCTTGGCGGTAGTTTCGCCCGTGAGCACTAGAGCAGGCATGCTGTAGTCCATATAGGGCGTGATGGAATTGCGACCACGGCTGCCACGGCAACGACTGATCACTTTCAGCCCAGGCACCGACGGGGTGAAGGAATAGCGGGAAACACGTCCGCGCGAATCCAGCGCATAGGATACCGTCACGAGGTTATCATGGAAATTCAAGGCATGGACGGCTGCACCGTAGTCGTAGGCCAAGTCACCCACATCCCAATCCTCGTCAAAGTAGGGGTATCCGTAATAGGAATCATCACAGATGATGTCTCCCTCAATTCTGGTGATGCCACGAGCCCGCAGGGCTGTAATAATCTCATCGACAATGTTAGCCTGACAGGGCAAGAATACCGATCCTAGCGTGGGATCTCCCATGCCCTTGACAATGACGTTACCATACAGGCAGTTGTCACGAACCTCGCCGTCAAGATAGACCGGGGTCTCAAAGCGGAAGTGCGGTCCCAGCAGTCCCAGGGCAGCCGAGGACACCACAGTCTTCATGGTTGAGGCAGTAATATTGGCCTGATCGGGGCGATAGCTCGCGATCGACTTGGCAGAATCCAAGTCGATGACCTGCACTCCCACCGAGGCATAGCGCAACGAGGTATTGGATACAAATTTATTGACGGCTTCCTGGGGTGTATAGGTCGCCAGAGCCTGTAATACGACAGCAGTTGCCGCGATGATTGACAAAAAGATACGTTTCATGCTCAATATACTTATCATTGGTAATGTGGTTTGTAACGACGCCTCATGTAACGTCGCCAAGCGAACAACCGCCGAGACTTCAGGTAGTCAAGATTGCGCTGGTTGGCATAGGCCTCACGCTCAAACGAAATGTTGCGATAGGCATTTCCACGCATCGGCAACCTCACGAGCCACTCAAGCAGATAGGCAATATAGAAGAACACGAACAACATCTCGCGCTGCTGCGCCGAGTGGATGCGTTCGTGATTCATCATCTCATTGCTCAGATACACCCCCGGATGCACAAACAGAACACCCAGCAGGTTGATGGCCGTGAAACCCTTGAATGGCAATATCGACGTCCGCACAATTTTCACAGCGACAAAGTTACAACAATTTTTCGGAATCCAACGTTCTATCAGTTATAACGTGTTTTGTTGTCACAGATTGAGCCGGTTTTGGAACTATCGCCAATCCATTTCCTCAAAAAACACCCCAAAAACAACAATTAATTGCCTTTTTTATTGCAAAACAAGCAATTTGCAGTATCTTTGCCGCAACAAGACTTCAATTATCACCCTAACCTGACCAAAATTGATATGCAACGAGCAATTAAATTAATCGGATTGGCATTACTTTATGTCCTCGCCTTCATCGTTGCCGATGCTATTGGCTTTTTCCATCCCTACATCTGGACCTATAGCGCTGTGCCCGCAGCACTGCTAGCAGCATGGCCCTACTATAAGTTGTGCGAACGCTATCCCTTGCCCGGCATGGCCATGCTGTGTGCCTTGCTCGTGCTGATGGTTAACTTCCTGTTCGGTCAGGGACACGAGATTTTTGCCTTGGGATGCATTATCTTCGGTTTCATTGCCGAGGGCTGCCGCAAGTTCTTGGGTAACTATCGCAGCCGCAAGGGCACTATCGCCAGCTATGTCGTGATGTCACTCATCCCGTTCACCAAGACGTGCGTCTGGTGGGTTGACTTTGCCACAGCATCCGAGATGAACATCTATAACTGGAACGACATTTACTATGCTACCCAGGCTGGAAAGCTCCTCAGCTATCCAGTTCTCTCTGGTATGGTCATCCTCACCATCTTAATCGCTTTTGCCATCATGTGGTTCTTAACCCGTGACTGGAGCCCTCGCGAGGAATACCACATCATCATTGAGTAATGACAACCCCTAAGTACCTGATAAGAGCGTGTGTCAAAATTCTGGCACATCCTCTTTTTGTAACATGCTGTAAAACATATAACAAAGCCTCTACTTTCCCAAGCGGAGGCTTTGT
>JBGUJU010000010.1:0-2096 GCA_045114065.1 Sodaliphilus sp. | reverse complement strand
CTTCGAAACCCAGATTCATGGTGTTATGAAATGATGTTTCAATATAGCCTTGCCAATGGTGCATGGGTTGATCGGCCGATTGAGCATGGGCTGCAACGCTAGCGAGCATCGCCAGTAACAGGACCATCACTTTCTTTGTCTTGTTCATTGTGAAATGACTTCTCTTTATCGTACGTTTAGAAGCAGTAGCCGAAGGCAAGTTGGGCGTTGCTGTTCTTGCGGTAGTTGGGGATAATCACGCAGCCCTTTGAGTCATCAAATACTTTGGTCAGGCCCATGGTGTAGCGCAGCTGAATAAAGACATTCTTATCAAGGTTATAGGTACACCCAAGGCCCAACCCGAAATCAACGGCTTTGGTCATGTCTCTATAATTTGTGGCTTCGTGTTTGCCCATCGTGTACTTGCTATACACGTTGAAACCCACTTGCGGGCCGAAGTCGATGCTGAAGTCTTGGGTCGGATAATACTTGAGCATCACGGGCACGTTGATGTAGTTGGTATGATAGTGTTTATCACTCCTGATGAAACCACCCATTTCACTTCCGTCATCGGCCTTTTCCTGTCCGCCCTGAGCAGCAAACACGACTTCAGGGCTAATGCCGAAGTGGGGATGGAACCTGTACTCCATCAGCAAGCCTGCCTGATAATTAAGCACCATATGGTGTCCGCATTCCTTCCCCCAAAAGTTGGTCAAGTCAAGACCCACCTTGGCACCGAATTTCACTTGCGCGCTGGCGCTCATGCAAGCCAGCATCGCAAGCAACACTGCCATCAGTTTCTTTGTCATTTTCATATAGTATTATGGTGAGTAACAAGATTTCTGCTGGCTCAGATGTCGAAGTGTATAGGAGCATACTTATTGGTTTCGGCCCATGTCACGTCGTCACGCCTGTAAATCTCGTCAGCCAGATTTAGCGCCTGCTCTGAGGTTCTGAGGTGGCAGTCAAATTTGTAGAGATAGTATCCACCTGGCATTTCTCCTTGCCCTGAACGATCTGACAAAGTGAGTTTGCCTCGATATTTTTTCAGGATTTTGTCCTTGGCCTCAGAATTTTCAACGCGAACAATGATCATTGGGCAAATCACCACAAATTCAGGCTCCTCTCTATAATAATTTATAAAATAGCGATCACTGATAAAATCATCACCAGTGATGAAGTCGCGGCTGCGTGTAACCAAATAGAATCCACCCATGTTTTTCACCTGAGAGTCCTCTTGTTGCGACAGCCGACTGAGTTCTTGCTCTCGTGCCTCGGTTTTTGGGAAGATGCAATACTGCCCCGCTGCACGGTAGGCAAATTCATAACGAGTGAGGTCTCCGTCTTTATCACCGTAATAGTAACCGACATTGGTCTCGAGTTTCTCGAGCGCAGGATCGTTTTCAGGTGGTGTGTGGACTATGGTTTCTTCGGGCTCGTCAAAGACTGTATCCGAGCCACATCCTGCAAGTGCCAGAGCACACACTACCATTCCAAATAAAATCTTTTTCATACTCACTGTTGTTATGGATCTGTTGATGGTTTAGCGGACCACGATTTTCTTGCCCTGGTGGATGTAGATGCCGGGGGTGGTGGGAACGTCCTTGCCCACGGGCTGGCCCATCAGGTTGTAGTAGTTGTCGTCCATCGGGTAGCGTGCCTTGTCGGTGACCACCTCGTCGATGCCGTCAAATGCTCCTTCACGATAGCGCATTCCTTTGTAGATAATCTGGCCATTTTTCACCAAGTGACTCAACCCGCACCACTCTTGATGGTCGGCATTGGGATCAGGCTTGCGGGTAAACGGAGTGAGCAGGTCACCCATATCATAGCTGTCAAAGCCGATGCCTTGAACTACATAGGCCAACGTATCACCTTGCTCTCCTATATAGGCAAAACGGTGACATTTAATCCCCTCGATAATTAATGGATCTACCTCAATAAGATTCTCTCGGTTCAGGAAATCTTCCTTTTGACGATAGATATACCAGTTTGGAGTATAGCCGGATTCAATGTCAGTGGCATAATTTTGGAAATGATACATTTCCAGAAATCCAAAGCCCATAGAACTGCCAAAGTACATCATGTCTCTACCTTCACCTTTCACCTTATTAAAC
>JBGUJU010000009.1:0-1688 GCA_045114065.1 Sodaliphilus sp. | reverse complement strand
TAGCAATAATAAAAATAATATCTGCACCATACAGATATTATTAATATTTGAGCTCGGAGAAAAGATATTTTTATAATAAATAATAATATATCATAAAATAAAAAATAATTATATTAAATAAGAAAAAACAAGATATATGAATTCTTTATAAATTTTTGTTCCAAAAGATAATAATATTATGATATAATTATTATTAATTATGAAGATATGATTAATTAAAAAAATATTATTAAATTATTCATTTTTTTTAAAAAAATAATTAAAAAAATAATTAATTTTGGATTTTATGCAATTTTTTAATTTTTGACAACCATTGAAGATAAAATTGTTCTGACCCTGACCTGACCCTGAGCATAGCCCGTATAAACCCTGTATGAAGTGTGCATAAAGTATGTATGAATATAACATGAGAGATACTATTATTAAAATTTGTATTTTATATATATTTTATATATATAATTTTATATATAAAATTTTATATAATAAATTTAATTTTTGAAAACTATAAAAGATAAAAATATTTTGAGCATATCCATATGTTGTATTGACCATGTATGAACTATTCATGAACCTTGTAGGACCTTTACATGAACTTTACCTGACATATGTATGACCTTTATATGAGCATACAATGTAATCGGCATTTTTTTATATATAAAATTTTATATAATAAATTTAATTTTTGAAAACTATAAAAGATAAAATTATTTTGAGCATATTGATATGTTGTGTTGATCATGCATAAAGTATTCATGAACCCTGTATGACCTTTACATGAGGTTTGCCTTACATATGTATGACCTTTATATGAGCATACTATAAAATCGACATTTTTTTATATATAAAATTTTATATAATAAATTTAATTTTTGAAAACTATAAAAAATAAAAATATTTTGAGCATATCCATATGTTGTGTTGACCATGCATAAAGTATTCATGAACCTTGCATGACCCTTACCTCAGCCTTATCTGACCCATCTATGAACTATATATGACTTATTTTTTTATTTAATTTTTTCATTTTTTATTAATTATTTTTAATTTTTATTAATTTTTTTTAATTTTTTAATGAATATTATATAATTTTATTGGATTTTTTTGGATTTTTTTAGATATCACAAATTTAAGCCAAAAAGACGTTTTTAGTCGAAAATTAGGTTCCCGGAAATAGGCCATCTAGGACAACTTTATCAAACATATTTTTAAAATTATCATGCCATTTTATTATATAAAATGAATATAAATATTATAACTATTATAAATCTATTATTAACTTATATTCCAAACTTTCAAAAAAATGATGAAAAATGATATAATAATGAAAAAATATCCATTTGACATCAAAAAAATTATAAAAATAAAAAGATACGGTTAATAATATTTTTATAATATTTTTAATATTTTGTTTTTTTTGGATTATTTCAATCATAATAATAATAAAAAAAATAATAAAATCAATTAAATAATAATATTTTATAAAAATATTATTAAAATATTATTATTTTTTATATATAATATGAAAGGAATAAATATTGTGATATCTTATTCAAAATAATTAAACAATAAATAAAAGATATATAAAAGATAAATATAGAATATAGCAATAATAAAAATAATATCTGCACCATACAGATATTATTAATATTTGAGCTCGGAGAAAAGATATTTTTATAATAAATAATAAT
>JBGUJU010000008.1:0-28512 GCA_045114065.1 Sodaliphilus sp. | reverse complement strand
AGGCTCCTTCAAGCATATTGGCTTCCTCTGTCTGGACAATGGCGAAGGGGTCGTATGGATCCGGCAGGTCTTCATTGTCTAGCCACTTAATCAGTTCATCCATCGGTTTATCACTCACGCCAATTTTCAACAAGTTATCACGAAAGCTCTTGTTCGTGAGAATGTAAACGTAACTTTTTCCTTTGTCTTTCATAAAACGTTAAATATTAAACACATACATAAAGATTTCGGGCGCAGATTAATGTGTTTTTACCATTAAAACCATGTCCACAATTTTTGTAAATTTTCTCATCAGTATCTACAAAAAATGTAAGTTTTCTCACCAGTATCTGCAAAACTTGTAAATTTTCCCATCAGTATACGCAAAACTTGTAAATTTTCCCATTACGCTATAATAGTAGTAGTTATATCAAATAACTACTCATGATTTGCATACATTGTACCCGGCAGGACATCTTTGATGGATGTCCTACCGGCTTCTGATAACTGATTATCTGTCATATTGGCTATACCATATCCTTTCCAGTTCGGCATAATTTGGGTCGTATTCGCTATTCTCGTGGCCATAATTTAATAGTGATTCTGGCACATGGAACGTTGGCCTTTCACAGTTAGGATAGCTGTTCATTGTTTTATTTAGTATCGAGTCCCAGTTGTAGCCGTTGTTCATTGGCGCTTGAGGCTCTGTCGGCGTTAACATGTCTGGCGTGACGTAATCCTTGCTCCAGTTGCGGATGGTGTTTTCAGATATCTCAATACCGTTCTGCATCATTATTTCCCTGTTTTTCGCCGCTGACAGGTTTGGGTCGTAAAACCGATTGAACAAATCCTTCTTGTCCTGCTTTGCTTGTCTTTTGGCTTCTCGCATCTGTGCCTCTGTCATTATCCTCGTGGGGTTAGTTGGGATGCCGCGTTCATGGCAATAACGGTACAATGTTGACTGGGATTCACCGTCGAGCATGGCTAAATTCTCCTTGACTGTTTTTGACCTGTCATACTTCTCGTCCAATTCAGCATAATGAACTACTTTCATGATGTAGCGGATATACTCCTGTGTATGAGGTACATTAGGGTGGAGGATGAATTTTTGCCTGTTATCCTTCCAATAGCCTATCTCATAATCACAATACTCAACCAGGTCATCCCAATCCTTCATCATCGCCCGCTCTGTCCTGCGCTTCAATGTGTCCAGCGTGATAACCCCGTCGCTGTTATCCACAAACTTGTTCAGATCGACAAACATATTGAACAGCAGCGTATCGGCGTCAACGTTGGGATTGATCAGTCTCCTCAGGCACGCACGCTTAAACAGTGTACGCCGTCTGTGGTTGCCATCGGTTATCTTTTCCTTTGGCCACCATAGCTGAAGGTAATTCTCGTCAGTCAGCTGGTATGTGCCGTTAATCCAGTTGTCAGACTCGGTGCGGTAATAGTATCTGTATCGCATTGAGTAAAAGTGCATGAACTGTTCTGGCTCCATATTCCCCATATCATGCAACAGTTGAGCATCGAATACCACTGTCGGCTTGGTTGGATCCTGTGCAGTTTGAATTACCCGGCTTTCATCAACAGGCGGCAGACTCTCAGGAAAATCCAGCCGTGAGTAGATGTAGCCCGAGGTATAGCACTCATTGTTGCCATACACGCCGTTAAAATATTGACTTGGTCTCTCGCCGCAGTCATCCTCCATCGGCTCGCCTGTGTCGCGAACTATGCTATCAGTGATGGTCCTCGATACAACCTTCAGATCGTCCTTGCCAAGTATGCGGTCAAAGACATACACCATTCTGAAGCGCCTTGATGTTTTCCCGCTTTTCACCAGCCCGTCAGAATAAGACATGTAGACGCAGGTTGGCGGGATTGTCAAGCACTGCAGGTAATCCGGAATCGACTCGAATCGTGTTAAATCAATATCAACAAATACGGTCTGGGCCCCGCTGAAGAACTGGTCTCTCTTGAAACTCAGCTTCATGCAGCCTTGGTTCGGACCGTTCTGGTAGACGGGATATGAATACTCGCGCCTCCCGTCCCCGATCTCTATCCAATACTTCTTGTTGGGGTCAAATTGAAACAGGTTGCAGAAGGTGTATCCATTAAGTGCACTCCTGAGAAACTGCTCTATTGTAACCTCATACTCCCTGAACGCCATTTTCTGTTTCCCGATGGCCTTGGCACCCACTCGACTCAAACAGGCTGTGGCATCGGTTTTCTTTACGTAAAAGTCATTGCTAATGTTAACTCTGAATTGAAAATCTTTATCTATAAACATAAGACTGCAATATTTATATATGGTTTTTTTATTTAATTGTGTCTGAAAGGTCGCAGCCATTGATGAACAGCATAAATCCATTCCTCATGGCGCGGTTAAAGTTCGCGTGGCCCATCATCAGCTTGGCCTCTTTTCTGTTATTGTACACTTCACCACTAGGGATATACATCATTCTTGTATCCATAATTATAAATTTTATATAGTTAAAAGTGAATATTATTCATGGGGACTTTGACGGCACGATTAGGGCTCATCAAAGTCAAAAATATGCGTCTGACATTTGATCCTGATTTTTATGGGAGCGGGGGTATAGAGCATAAAACCCCCACACCCATTTTTTTAGAGCAAATGTCACTTTTGTGTTATTGAGCTGGTAATCAGTAATTAAGTGAATGACATTCATGAATCGAATGTCACATATCAGGCACGACATTCAAAACGGCAAATGTCACGGTAAAAATAGCGCTCCACCAAGGGCCGAATTTGCATAAACCTAGGTCGGCACACTATTCTGCTGTGAGTATTTATGCAGCATTTTTTAATCTTTGTTTCCAATATTTTTTCATGCTTTTTGAGATGGCACTCCTGTGCTCGGGCTTTTTCTTTACACCCCGCATCTTTTGTGAGATTTTCCGCCTGGACTCCTTCGTGTGATGCAGGCCCTTCATGCCACGGCCGTAGGAAGTGTTAAATCCGTTATTCACAGAGTCATATTTCCGGATCATCGCCGTCTCCATAGCATCAATTTTCTTCTTTCGCGTGGATTCCTTCATGTAAAATCCGCTAAAAAGTACCTCACGCACCCAGTCCTCGGGAGGATATATCTCCCTCGCTCTGTTTATTTTAGGTCCGGCATACCTGGGATCTGTGCTGTCCCAATCGCCTTGACGTTTCTTTGTGTTGCCAGTCTGCCCGATATAGCATTTCCCGGCATCACAGTTGGCTGTTGATTTCTCTGTCGCTTTTAAGGTGTACTTATAGACCTCACCATAGTAAATTCCCTTCTTTTTCATAAGATAGCTTCTGAATTAAATTGTTAAATGTCAAGCTACTGCCATTAAGGAACTGTAGCCCGCCTCTTTTCATCAAATCGTTATAGGCACCAAGCCCGCCGAGTTTGTTTTTGGCTTCCCTGCGGTTGCCATAGATTTCACCAGTTACAAGATTTTGAATCATAATTTTCTGGATTTTTGAGAGTTAATCGTGAGTGTTACACCCATCTTGTTGAGCCTACTCACTAACCCGCGGTAAGCGTCGATGCGCCTTCTCTTTCGCGGGATAATCTGTAATAGGTCCTGCAATGTAATCTCGATGCAGCGGCCATTATCAAGAGGACGACCTTCGTTAAGTGCATCCTCGAGCCTGTGGATATTGTCAGCGTAGGGATCATCACCCTTCACCGACGGCGCGCTATTAACACTCTTTTCCTTTTGAGCCTCAGGAATGGCAGCGCGCACATCCATCGTCGGCCCATGCCATGTCTCCGCCATTGACGAGAACATAGCCTGTAACAACTGTATCATTACTATTATTTAACTTATAGATTAATTATCAAGCATTTACGCTTTATTCAGGGATAAGGCTTGGGATGGAAATGGCGCGCGTTTTTTACGTTTCAAGCCGTTTTTCTTATGATTTTGAGATTTTTGGTAATAGATACTGATATTTTTAGTAAATTTGCGGTTGCCTATTCATTCTCATGGTGTGGGGATGATGCCCGCAAACGGCCTAAATTTGATGACATCACAGACTCCTTTGCAGTTGGTATATGGGCTTTGGTCGGCCTGCAGGGAACTGCATTGGGGTCTTTTTATATAGTATAGGAATGACGGATATTGAACTGAAAACACTCAAGGATAACCTGTGGCACTCGGCTGACATGCTGCGTGCCGGTGCTCACCTGGCAGCCAACAAGTACGGACAACCCATCCTCGGACTCATCTTCCTCCGCTATGCCGATGTGCTGTTCAAGCAGCATAAGGACGAGATCGACAAGGAATACAACCGCTACAAGGGCTCCCGCATGGAGCGTGAGTACAAGGACGTGGCCGTGGAGAAGTGTGGCTTCTACCTGCCCGAGTGCGCCTATTTCGATTACATCAACGACGCGCCCGACGATGCGAACAAGGCCCTGCTGGTGAAACGCGCCATGGAAGCTATCGAGCGCGAGAATCCCCGCATGGAGGGTGTGCTGCCCAAGGAGGTCTATGGCCAGCTTGTGCCGGAGGAAGAGCCGGAGCTGTTGAGCCGCATCGTGCGCGTGTTCAAGGACATCCCTGAGGATATCAGTATCGACCTGTTTGGACAGATCTACGAGTATTTCCTGGGCAACTTCGCCTTGGCCGAGGGTCAGGGTGGTGGCGCATTCTATACGCCAGCCAGTGTGATTCAGTATATGGTCGAGGTGCTGCAGCCTGCAACGGGTGACAAGAAGTTTCTTGACCCGGCATGTGGTTCGGGTGGTATGTTCGTCCAGGCTGCACGCTACATGCACCGTCACAATGCCAGCAGCCAGGACATGATGCGCTTCCGCTGCTATGGCATCGAGAAAGAGCCTGATACCGTTAAACTGGGCAAGATGAACCTGCTGTTGAACAATATCCGTGGCGAGATTACCGAGGCCAATTCCTTCTACAGTGACCCCTATAACGCCTTTGGACAGTTTGACTATGTGATGGCCAATCCGCCGTTCAATGTCGACGAGGTGGTGCTGGAGAAGGTGCAGGAAGACCGTCGCTTCTCCACCTACGGCGTTCCTCGCAACAAGACCAAGTCGGCCAAGAAGCAGTCAGACAAGAAAGAGACAGTCCCCAACGCCAACTACCTGTGGATTGGACTTTTTGCAACGGCACTCAACGAGACCGGTAAGGCAGCCCTCGTCATGGCCAACTCTGCCAGCGATGCCGGTGGCTCTGAACTTGAAATCCGCAAGCGCATGGTCGAGGACGGCATCATCAGCCAGATGGTAACGCTGCCCAGCAACATGTTCTCAACGGTGACGCTGCCAGCCACACTGTGGTTCTTCAACAAGCAGCGCCCCAACCGGGACGAGATAGTCTTTATCGACGCCCGCAACATCTTCACCCAGGTCGATCGCGCCCATCGCAAGTTCAGCGACGAGCAAATCAAGAACCTGGGCATCATCACCCGCCTCTATGAGGGCGACAGCGACAGTTTCTGGGCGCTGGTAGAGGAATACAAGGCCGAGGGCAAGCAGGACCAGGTAGACTGGTTGTTGGATCGCTGGCCCGACGGCAAGTACCAGGATGTGATCGGCCTGTGCAAGGTGGCTAAGCTCGAAGGCGAGGACGGCATCCGTGACCAGGATTATTCCCTTAATGCCGGTCGCTATGTGGGCGTGGTCATTGAGGACGACGGCATGACCGAGCAGGAGTTTGCCGATACCATGCGCGGGTTGCAGAGTGACTTCTCGCAACTCAACGGCGAGGCGCTTGCTTTACAGGCTGAGATAGAGCAAAATTTGAAGGAACTGTTTGGGGAGGGGTAACGGTTATGAAACAGGATATCCTTACTATAGGCGATATATGCTCTCGTTTCAGCAGTGGCAAAAATATCACATCTGAAAGCATTCACTCAGAAGGTGAGTTCCCCGTGTATGGCGGGAATGGCTTACGTGGCTACACAGATAGTTTTAATTTTGAGGGCGAGTGTTCGATAATTGGTCGACAAGGAGCTTATTGTGGAAATGTTCGTTATTTCAAAGGAAAAGGGTACATGAGCGATCATGCTGTTGTCGCTGTTACGAAACCAGAACACAACAACAGATACTTCGCTTATAAACTCGGCTTAATGAACCTGGGTCGTTTCTCAGGCCAAGCAGCGCAGCCAGGACTTTCTGTAACAAAGGTTTCTAAGTTGCGTGTGGAAATGCCGCCACTTTCTGTTCAGCGTCGCATTGCCTCGATTCTCTCTGCCTATGACAACCTGATCGAGAACAACACTCGCAGGATTCGTCTGTTAGAGCAGATGGCCGAGAACATCTATAAGGAATGGTTCGTCCGCTTCCGCTTCCCCGGCCACGAAAACGCCGAATTTGAAAACGGCTTGCCCAAAGGATGGCAATTGAGACACATTGGTGATGTGTGTGATACGATAGGCGGAGGCACTCCTTCAACATCAAAGCCTGAGTATTGGGGTGGTGATATCAAGTGGGTTACACCAACAGACATTACGTCGAAAGACAGTCTACCGTTGTTGACGATAGCGGGACGCATCACGCAGGAGGGGTTGAACAAGAGCTCTGCAAAATTGCTACCCCCTTACACGATTTTAATGACCAGCCGTGCAAGCATCGGCTTCTTCGGCATGGCACCGTTCGAAGTGTGTACGAACCAAGGTTTTATTTCAATCATCTCGCATAGTGAGAACCTGCGCATGTATATGCTGTACATGCTCAAGTCAAGAAAAGAAGAGATTGTGATGAACGCCAATGGCTCAACATTTCTCGAGATAAGCAAGGGACGCTTCCGCAAAATGAGGATGCTTATCCCTGATGACTTAACATTAAACAAATTTGAGAAAAGAGCACGTGCTATTTTTGACACGGTAATGAAACTTGAACAGCAGTCAATGATTCTCGCCCGTCAGCGCGACCTGCTCCTTCCGCGCTTGATGAGTGGTAAGCTGGAGGTGAAAGGCTGATAAACTATTGATGCAGTATGATTTATAGCACCCTATATAACAAAAACACCAATGAAGATCCGAAGACATCTACAGTCTTTGGAAACTTGATGTTGTTGCCGGACCATGTGTTTTGGGATATATTGAAATCAGCAGCTGCCAATAAGGGCATTTTACCAGATGACGCTGGGTTGATGTCCGATGGCTTCTCCTTCTGGCCCCAATGGGATCCTAACTCAAAATACGATACCGGGAATAGCAATTACGTGGAGCCCGATGTGTTCTTTAGATTTGATAATATCGATGTGATTGTGGAAGCTAAGGATTCAGACAACAGAGGGCAAAACAGAGCAGAATGGGAACGCGAGTTCAAGGCATATCTCAATATGTTTGAGGACGACAAGAAAAAGGTAGTGTTGCTTGCTGTTGGCGGGAATCCGACCTTTGAACGAGAACCAGACCTGAAAGTAGGCAAACGCAAATGCCCAGTAGTAAAATACAGTTGGGAGGGTTTGCTCAAGGTCGTGCTCGATTTTGAGAAAGAAGAGCTCTCAAGTATTGAGAATGAATTGCAATCCTCTATGAAGAGGATAATTAAAAATGTCGTGACAGGTTGTGAGAATTTTGGAATATATAAATACAACAAGAAGGTGGAACTGAAAGGATTAAGTAATTTATTTATATTAGGTAAGGTGTTCAAATCCGCAATAAAACGTGAAACGGATATATATACCCTTATCTCATGCCGAGAGGACGTGAATAGTGCTCACTATGGTTATATATTTGAGGTGAGGCCGACGGATGGACGACGGAAATCAATTTGGCTGGGTATTGCCATGTGGATTGACGACGAAGAGGTTATTGCAATTGAGGCCAGAAATGCCGAAACTTGGGCTGATAGATTATGTACGCTGATAGAGGACGGCAAGAAGTTCACATCAAAATATCTCGATAAACCATACCCTGATGGAAACCGTTATTTTTTTGAAGCCACGGACAGATTTTATCAAGAATTCAGTGAGGCTGAAACCTTTGATGCACAAGTTGATTTGGTCTCAAAACTCATTGATGACGTGTGCTTGTATTATCTGAAATAACAATGTAAAAGGATTCCGATCATGAAATCATTCATCAGTGAAGACGACATAGAACAGGCGATATGTAACCGATTATCGCAGCCGGAGTACGGTTGGACACGCATCGAGTGCAATCCCAGTGTGGATGCCCAGGACGATGTGAGCCCGACGGGGCGTGCCAGCGCGTCGGAGTGCATCCTGCCCGAGGTATTCTCAAGGGCACTGCGCCGCATCAATCCGCAGATTGACCCGGAGACGCTTGACGGCATCGTCCGTGAATACCGCAAGGACTACACCGGCACCGATATGGTGGACACCAACTATAAGTTCTATAACCAGCTGCGCAACGGAATCAAGGTCAAGACGCGCAACCAGCATCGTGAGGACTTCGATATCGTGAAGCTCATCGACTTTGACAATCCTGGCAACAACGACTACCACTGCGTGAACCAGATGTGGATCAAGGGTCACTTCCGCTACCGTCGCCCCGACGTGCTGCTGTTTGTGAATGGCCTGCCGGTCGTCTTCATTGAGCTGAAAAATTCGACAGTAAAGGTCGAGGAATCCTACAACAAGAACCTGGTGTCCTATCGCAAGGACATCCCCAACGTGTTCGCCCTGAACCAGATCTGCGTGCTGTCCAATGGACTGCAGACCAAGCTCGGCGCATGGAACGCCGGTTACGAGTTTTTCTTTGAGTGGCTGCGCGTGAATGACGAGAAGGAGAGGCTGGACCGTGAGCAGATTGCCGAGCATGGTACTTCTATTGAGTTCTTGATAGATGGTCTGTTCCGCAAGGAGCGACTGCTGGACTACCTTGAGAACTTCATCTTCTTTGACAACAAGCGCACCAAGATCATCGCCAAGAACCACCAGTACCTGGGCGTGAACAACCTGATGGAAAGCGCTAAACGCCGCAAGGAACTGAACGGCAAGCTGGGCGTGTTCTGGCACACGCAGGGCTCAGGCAAGAGCTACTCGATGGTGATGTTTGTGAGGAAGGTAAGACGCAAACTGCACGGCAACTTCACGTTCCTGGTGATTACCGACCGTGAGGACCTGGATACACAGATACACAAGACTTTTGTCCGTACCGAGGTCATCGGCGACAAGGAGGAATGCCAGCCCAAGAACGCTGCCCAACTGCGCGATTTCCTGAGAGGCAACAAGCCGATGGTGTTCACGCTGATACACAAGTTCCAATATGACAAGACCAAGAAATACCCGCTGCTGTCAGATAGGGACGATATTTTCGTGCTCGTGGATGAAGCGCACCGCACCCAGTACAAGCAACTGGCCGAGAACATGCACACGGGACTGCCCAACGCCAACTACATCGCCTTCACCGGCACGCCGCTGCTCGGCAGCAAGCGACTGACCAATCAATGGTTCGGTGACTATGTATCGGAATACAACTTTGCCCAGGCCATCGAGGACGGCTCCACAGTGCCCCTGTTCTACAGCCGCCGCGTGCCTGAGGTGGGACTGACCAACAACTGGCTGGACACCGATGTCGCTGAGATTGTGGAGGACGAAGGACTGAATGACCGCGAGACAGAGCTGCTGGAGAACGCATCATCGCGCATCCTTGAGGTGATCAAGCGTGACGAGCGCCTGGACAAGATCGCCCAGGATATCGCCCATCATTTCCCGCGTCGCGGCTTCCTGGGCAAAGGCATGGTGGTGAGCGTCGACAAGTACACCGCCGTGAAGATGTACGACAAGGTGATGCATTACTGGAACGAGGAGATAAAAGCCATCGTCAAGGAACGCAACGAAGCCACCACCAAGGAGGAGCGCGACAAACTCACCGCTATGCTCAACTACATGAACCGCGTTGAGATGGCCGTCGTCATCAGCGAGGAGGCCGAGGAGACCGAAAAGTTCATGAAGCACGGACTGGACATCACCAAGCACCGCAAGAAAATGAACGAGATCACGCCCGACGGCAAGGATATCGAGGACCGTTTCAAGGACAAGGACGACCCGCTGAGCCTGGTATTCGTCTGCGCCATGTGGTTGACGGGATTTGATGTGCCGTCGCTCTCAACATTGTATCTCGACAAGCCGATGAAGAGCCACACGCTGATGCAGGCTATCGCACGCGCCAACCGTGTGTTCCCCGGCAAGACTTGTGGTATCCTGGTGGACTATGTGAACGTGTTCAAGTATATGCAGCAGGCACTGAGCGACTATGCCTCTACCGGCGGCGGCAGCGATTTCCCTGCAAAGGATATAGAGCAGCTCATCGCCTCGCTGGATGAAAGCATCATGGAGTGTGACATGTTCCTGATGAGTCTGGGCATCAATCTTGACGAGATTATTGCCGAGGACAACACGCTGGACCAACTGGACAAACTGCGTCTGGCATACGTGCACATCTTGGAGAAAGACGAGTGGAAGGACCGCTTCAAGGTATTGAGCAATCTGATCATGAATTTGTATGACGCCAGCAAGCCCGAGATATTTGAGCGTGGTTGGTACAATCCCAAGTTCGCGCCCATCCAGTACATTCATGGCCTGTTCTGCAACCTGGTGGACGATGAGAAACTCAACCGCGCCAAAGCAAGGATGGCCCAGACCCTTGACCAAAGCGTGTCGGCCCAGGGAAGCGAAGGCGAGGATAAACCCGACTACGTTATCCACCAAGGCAAGGTGATTGACCTGAGCAAGGTGGACATTGATTCGATACGCAAGGTGATCAACTCATCGCCCTACAAGGCGTTGGAGATCGACGATCTGCGCGCCTTTATCGAGAAGACGCTGGAGCAGCTCATCAACAAGAACTGCACGCGCGTGGCCTTCTCGCAGCGCTACAGAAGCATCATCGACCGATACAATGCCGGTGGCAGCGAGAACGAGGACTACTATGAGAAGCTGCTGCAACTCATCGACGAGCTGAAGAAAGAGCAAGGCCGCTCGACTGACATGGGCCTGGCCGAGGAAGAGCTTGAAATCTACGACCTGCTGATTCAAGACCGAAAGTTGACCCAGGCCGAGAAGCAGAAAGTCATCCTGGCAGCCAAGAACCTGTACAAAAAGCTGCTGGAGGAGAAGGACCGGGTGATGGTCGTCGACTGGTATAAAGACGAGCAGCCCAAGAAGAAAGTCCTTGCCCTGATCCAGATCTCGCTTGACAAAGACCTGCCCGAGAGCTATGACCGCGCCGCCTTCACGGACAAGACCAACCTGCTGATGAACCACTTCATCGACATGGCCGTCCAAGGCTACGGCTGGACCGCGGCATGAGTATAAAAGAACGATTTAAAGCGAGTGATAATGGAACTCAACTCATCAAAATATCAAGCCTGTGGTTTTGCTCGCGAATTGAACGAGCATCACTCCACGGCGGCATCAACATTGGTGCTACCACGGTAGCTATCATAGCTGCCGCAATCACAGCTGTAATTATTTCCTTATATAATATAGACTTATTATGAAGAAGAAACCCAAAAAACAGGCCGCACGTAAACAGGCTGCACAGCAACAGGCTGCACAGCAACAGACCACACAGCAACAGGCCATACAGCAACAAGCTGCACAGCAACTGGTCGCACAAGAAAAAGATCGGTTTTTACTTTTTTTTAGAGTAGCAACGATAGTAACTTCATTAACCACAATGCTTTTTGCTGTTTTTACATACATAAATCCTATTAATTCTCAAAAGAATAAGGCTGAAAACCAAGAAACTGAGGTCCTTCTTGAAAGATTAGAAACATCAACTTCTGAGATAAAACGAAATCACGAGAATTTCATTCGCATATGTAACAGTATCGACGAACAGAAGATAAAAGACAGAGAAGACCTCCACAGTTTTTATTCCAACTTATTGAGTGGTGACTATGATACTTTCGATGCTTTTCTTCATTATTTTCTTTTTTGGTTAATGTACACAGATACTATTGAAAAGAATGATGGGACGCCATTTAGCAACGAAGAGATTTTAGAAATTAAAAATTTTGTATCCGGTATTTTGCAGAGTGAGAACGAAAATAATCTTTTTGAAGGTGTCTCTCAAGATGATAAATCAAGTTTATTGGCGATCAAAACGATGTTATCTGACAGTGACAATAGTATGCCTTTGAAAAATGAACTGAGAATAATTTCAAATTCATTAAAAGAAAAGCAAGAAATAATAAAATATGAGCGACTATGGAATCGGTTTGCACTTCTCGTTTCATTGCTTGGTATTATTGTGACAGTTTACTTCTCATTATCTACAAATAGGTCGCTGAAAAAGTACTTTTCCATATTATTTGAAAGACAGCAAGCCGGCAATCCATGACATTCTATGTATTATTGACGATGAACTACAGCAAGAAAGACTTACAGAAGATCAAATTACCTCTGACGCAGGAGACCTATCAGATCTTATGCGAAGTCTGGGAGAAACATCAGATACCGAGGTCCGAATGGCCGGACGGCGTGTTCGAAGAATTTTGGGAAATGCGGTGGCCAGAGTACTGGAACGATTAGAACTTACTTCACATGACAATGATACAGAAGTTGTCGCCCAGTCGGAGAAGGACAACCCGCTCATGAACCACCTCATTGTCATGGTCGTGGACACCCCATGCCACCCCCAGACGATTCAATACCCAGTCAGTCTATTAAACGCCTGCAGAAGCCACGTATGGGCCCGACAACAAATAAATATAATTACATCATAACAACTACTCATGAGAATATTAATCATCGGAGGAACCGGCACCATCAGCAGTGCCATTACCCGTCAACTGGCCCAGACCGACCACGAGCTGTGGCTACTCAATCGTGGCAACCGCAGCAACGAGATTCCGAGGGGCGTGAAACAGATCATCGTCGATATCAACAACGAGGCCGAAGTGCTGCGTTTGCTGGGCGACACCCAGTTTGACGCTGTGTGTGAGTTCATCGGCTTCCTGCCGTCGCAGGTCGAACGAGACCACAGGATGTTTTCAGGACGCACTCGGCAATATGTCTATATTAGTTCGGCTTCGGCCTATAACAAGCCTGCTCGCAGCCACGTCATCACCGAAGGCACCACACTGGCCAATCCCGACTGGCAATACTCGCGCGACAAAATCGCCTGCGAAGAACTGTTAATGAAATACTACCGCGAGGAAGGTTTCCCCGTGACCATTGTACGTCCCAGCCATACCTACTGCGAACGCAGCATCCCCGTGGGCCTTCACGGCACGCAGGGCAGCTGGCAGGTCATCAAGCGCATGATGCAAGGCAAATCTGTGCTCGTGCACGGCGACGGCAGTTCGCTGTGGACAATGACCTGGAACGAGGACTTTGCCCGTGGCTACATCGGCCTGCTGGGCAACCCGCACGCCATCGGCGAGGCGTTCCAGATCATGAGCGACGAGTCACTCACCTGGGACCAGATTTATCACACCATCGCCGATGCCCTAGGTGTGGAATTCAAGCCATATCACGTTGCTTCGACCACCCTGGCCCGGCTGGCGCCCAAGGAATATGACGTCGAAGGCAATCTGTTGGGAGACAAAGCCATCTCGGTCGTGTTTGACTGCTCGAAACTCAAGCGTGTTGTGCCAGGATTCAAGGCGACAGTGCGCTATGACGAAGGCGTGAGACGCTGCCTGGCCTATATTCAGGAGCATCCTGAATTGCAACGCGATGACCCAGCATTTGATGC
Organism: Sodaliphilus sp.; assembly: GCA_045114065.1. GTDB lineage: Bacteria > Bacteroidota > Bacteroidia > Bacteroidales > Muribaculaceae > Sodaliphilus. The sequence goes on along the minus strand of JBGUJU010000008.1, from coordinate 14,882 downwards.
CTGGTGCGACCACGTCATCGACACGCTGGAAATGGCCATCAACAGCTAATTAATACATACAGGCACGAAAAAGGCGCACCGTTGCTGATGCGCCTCTGCTTTTGTATTGGCCCTGTGCTGACTATGCTGCCTGGTCGGTATCTTCTTGAGAATCGGTCACCGTCTTCTTGGCATCGACTCTTCTTCGGATAGTAATCGGATTAACACCGTATTCCTCAGCAAGGTCGTCTATAGACTCGCCATCATTAACTCTCGCGATAATCTCGTCAACATCGGCTTCAGTGAGCTTTGTGTTGCCCTTTTTCTTGGGCTCGTCAGCAGGCTTGATGCTCTTGTCTGCCTTGCCGCCTTTGGGTTTAACCGGCAGGGCATCCCCGTCCTTGCTGGTGCATACGAAATCGAGGTGCAAGTTAGGGCTCTCTTTGATGCGCAGCACGTATACATCCTCCATGCGAGCGGTGTTACGTTGCTTTAAAGCCTTAAACACTACATTGCCGTCACGGCCTGGAACAAGTGCGTAAACCGAGGTGCTGAAGCGGGCGAGATCGGCGCCTCCAGCTATATCACTTAACTGCACTGGTTTGTACATGTCGAAGTCCTTGCCTGTGTGCGTGATGGTGATAAAAGTGACGATGATTCCTTTAGCGGCAAGCCTTTCCTGGGTCTGTTCCAACTTGCTGAAGTATTCGTTAACCTGGTTGGTTTGGCTCATCTCCTCTTCCAGTTTGCGGATGTTATCGATGATAACCGTGACCTTAGGGCCGTGACTTTCATGCTCTATCATCCGGAACAGTTCATCGAGATTGTAGATCGGCTCGGTGTTACGGAGAAGATTGTCAGGGATAGTGATGCCATGGGTGCGCTCCTTTTGTTCTGCCGCGCTCATCTCCAGATCAATAAGAATGACCTGTTGCGCCTCGTGCTGATTCTCTTCCTCGGACGGCAGGAAACCATACTCAGTGCCTCCAGCGATATCGATAGCCGTTTGGAGCGCAAAGGCTGATTTTCCTATACCAGCGGGACCGTAGATTAAGCATCTGCCGCCGACCTCAATCTTTTTGCCTACGAGCCACTCAAGCTCACGCGTGTCATTCTCGAGCGATTCCTTGAACGGTGCCACCTTGGAGACATAGGGGACTTCGAAAGCCTGGTCAGTAGTGGGTTGCTGTGAGGATTCCGTACGTTTCTGCCGTTGCTCTTCTCGCATCTCCCACATCCGACGCTGATGCTCTTCTTCATCCCTAAGCCGCTTCCTGCGTTCCTCTGTTTTCTTCTCCTCGAGCTCCATGGCGTTTTTGTGCTTTTGGTCCTCGAGTTCCTTGGCCGACTTGGTCTGGAACAGACTTGTAACGTAATCCCAGCCGGTTTTAACACCTAAGGTGACAGCGGCGGTAGCAGCTGCAGCGATTGCGCCAAAACCGATAGTCTTCCACGGGTTTTCGCATTTGCGAAATTCCTTAAAAAAATTACCGTTAAAAAAAGACATAGTATTATCGTTTTAAATAATAATCATTAATAATGGGGGTGGGGTGAGCCACCCCCAACTCAACAGACATTACTCCTTATTGCCACTCAGACGCATTTGACTTAATATGTACATGCGTGAAGGTCTTGAGCTCAGCGATCAAGGCCTGAACCTCGGCGCGCGTAGGCTCAGTCAACTGGACCTGTCTATTGGTGTTGCGACCGATATTTAACTGTGTAGGGTTGCACGCGCGGATCATCGCAACCAGTGCGTTCTGGTCGAAAGCCATAGCAGGTTCAATGGTCACCATGGTCTTGACACCACGGGCAGCGACAGCAGCCATAGCGTTGGCTCTGTCGTGAGGGTGAGGAGCCTTGTTCATGACGTCCGGATACCAGCGGTTGGTCTCGATGGTCGTGCTGAGAACCGACTTGCTCATCACGGGGTGATCGATGAACTCGAGGAAGCGGTTTGGATCCTTGGACTGGAACAGGTAACGGTTATCAAACTCGTCACAGCGGTCGAGGACGCGAACGATCCACTCACTCGGGACGTTCGCCGCCCACATGTCCGTACTGCTACCGACGAAGATGAAGTTGTCCTTGCCGAGGCTGATACGCAACTCTTTCTCGTCGAGTCGGATGTCGCCCCATTTGTCAAACCGGTTGTCGAGCGCGATCATGAAGCAGTACAAACACAGATGCAGGCACTCGCCTTTGATAGCATTCCACGTGTGGCTAACAAAACCAAACATATTCCCATTAGCTTTATTCAGCGGCATAGGCGTAACGATTAAAACTGTTAAACAATGCGGATACACACTTAGCGAGCACGTACAGTGTTATAGCCACCGCACCTGCGCGCATTACATGGCTGGAGAAACCAGCAAAAATCAATAAAAACTTCTTCATAATCTGTAAATTAAATAATATATTAATTAAAGATGTTCAAATAGTTTCGTATGTCCGCCTCAGTGAAGCGGGGTGAGTTACCAACATAGAGGCTAGCCTTCAGGTAGCCCTGTCGCTTGTGCCGATGCAGGGTTTCGGGGCTCACCTTGAGACGGGCGCACACCTCGTCAATAGTATACAGCGTTTCGTGATGCAGGTCGGTCTTTGCTTCAGGCGACGGCGCTGCCATGACGAGCCCCTCTTCCTTGAGTCGCTCGACAACCCTTTCGGCAATCCGACCCACGAGCAAATCCGTGAAATCTCCGATTATATGTTGGTCCTCTTTCTTCATATCGCTGGCAAAATTACTGCCCATTATTCAAGCACTTTGGGGGGATTAAACCATACTTTCTAGCACATTTCCTCCCAGTGGAGTGACCTTGCTGTCGAGCTCATGGTTGTGTTCCAAAGCGAATGCAAAGGACGGCATTTTGCAAAAAAAAAGATTGAGGGGATTTTTCACTTGTTTCTCGTGAAAATCCCCTCAAGACTACTTCATAGTGTATCAGTTAAAAATCTGAAGAATGGGCTTTTTGATGTCGTCGTGAACGGCGCGGTATCGCTCAAATGCTCGGCTACCTGGCTTATGGCCCGTCATCGATGAGATGAGCGATGGGTCCTGAACCTCATCGTAGAGGTTGCCAATGAAATTTCGTCGTGCCATGTGGGATGACGCTATTTCCCAGATTGGATGCTTCTCATCAAGGCGAGTCCTCGGATTCAAGGTGGTAACGACTCTATTTATTCCCGCCAACTTGAGCATCTCCTTGATAGCCTTATTGTACTTTTGCTCGCAGATGAACGGCATCAAGCTAAGGCGACTTGAAGTAGTGCTATAACGGTTGATGATTTCTTTCGCACGTTCGGTCAACGGCACACGTACAACCTCACCAGTATCATGTAAGGTCTTGCCCGGAATGTACTCGATGGCATCATTGACGATATTGGCGGCGGTAAGGTTAAAAAAGTCACCGACGCGCATACCTAGGTTGCTCTGCAAAACAAAGATGTCACGCTGAATCGCCAGTTTGGGACGCTGTGAGAAATCAAAGTGATACAATGTATTCAACTCATCAATCGTCAGGTAGAATGGGGTGCCATACACACAACCTTGAAGCTGGAACGTGCGGAACGGGCTCTTGTCAAGTCTACCAGTCTTCACGCACCAGTTCAACATGGTCCTGAACCTCTTCATGATACCGAAGATGGTATTGCCGCCACGAGCCTTGGGGGGCCAGGGAAGGGGGGAGGCGCTGTAGATGTACTGGTATTTTCTTTTGCACTTGCCGTTCTTGTCGAAAAAGGTATGCTCAATCTCAAGGAAGTGTTTGAAATCTGCGAGATCTGTACTTGTCCATTCTTTGAGTCGCAGTTCCCTCTTAACATACAATATGTACCTTTCGATGTCACGCATAGTAACTTCCATCTGGGCTTTGGTTTTGTTGTGCGTGACTTTCTCATTGATGAACGCCTTGAACGCATCAATGACATCCTCACCCATATCAGGACCGCTCGCTTGGTGAGTGAACAGCGGGGCAGCGGCAAGCGTGCCTTTTTTGTGAAACTCCTGGATTTTCTTGTCCCAGTAGTTCTTGTCAGCTGACGCAGGTGCTACTAGGCTTTCGGCCTTGAGGTAGTTCGACAGATCGTCTATTTGCGTTTGCAGTTGGGAGAGGTGTTTGTGTTCTCCCGTGTGCATGCGAGGGATGACTAGTTTACCCTTGCTGGCGTTCCACGCAGCCTGCGGAACTAATATATATGTACGCAGGCGATACGAGTGTTCACGGTCATAGCTAAATCTGACCTTCAGTTCACAAAGCCCATTGTTGGCTTTCTTTGAAATAGAAAAATTTGTAGTACTCATAATTTAAACTATTAAATATATTGTTGCAAAATTACAGAAGGGGTGTTGCACACACTGGGAGGAATTTGGCAATTTCTCATGCAGTTCTCCTCTTAACTTCCTTCTGTAAAATTACAAAGAGAAAAACGGTTGACAAAAATGACAACCGAGATTGACACCTAATGGCACTCGTTGACACCCGATGACATAGTATCAGTATAAGAATTTCATGGGAATCAGGCGGTTATAGTGTCAATTACTGTCATGCTATGTTAAGAATCAGAGCCCACCGGGGTCACCTAAAGGAAAGCCAAATGACTTGTAATGAGCCGTTTGGCTTTTTCGTTTTCTTCTGAACCTCAATCACCAGTCATTATCACCTGTCGGGGAGACCGTGCCCTCAAGACGGCATAATCAATCCGACAGCGCGTCTGGAAGAGAAGCAACGAGGTTGACACCGAAGAGGTGCCTGTTTCACCTTCTTTTTTTCACTCCTATTGTTTTAAAAAAATTTGATTGTTTCTCATAAATCACTAACTTTGCAGACAGAAAACATGTTAAACCAACTAAATCTATAACGTTATGGCGAAGTTTAGCTCTTTTTTAGTCGTATTATTGTTGGCGCTGGTTTCATTTACTGCCAGTGCCCAGAGTTATCCCCGCGGAGATGTCGACCAGGATGGAGTAGTCGGTATAGCTGATGTAACTACCCTGATCAATAATCTGTTGAAAGGTGTTGCCTATGGTGATGTGGACCAGGATGGTGTGGTCGGTATTGCAGACGTGACAAGCCTGATAAATTTCCTGTTGAAAGGCACCTGGCCTGACGATCCTGTGACGCCTCCCGATGATGGCGACTGGGTTGACCTGGGTCTGCCCAGCGGTACGTTGTGGGCGACGATGAACGTGGGTGCCAGCGCTCCCGAGGAGTATGGCGATTACTTCGCCTGGGGCGAGACCGAACCTAAGGATGTCTATGTCTGGAGCACCTACAAGTGGTGCAACGGCAGCATGTATTCACTGACTAAGTACAATACTACCACCAACTATGGCATCGTTGATAATAAGACCGAACTGGATCTGGAGGATGATGCCGCCTATGTGAACTGGGGTCCATCGTGGCGCATGCCAACTAAAGAACAACAGGATGAATTGAGGGAGAGTTGCACCTGGACGTGGACGACCCGTAGCGGCGTGAACGGATGCCAGGTCACTGGTCCCAATGGGAACTCCATATTCTTGCCCGCCGCTGGCGACCGCTGGGACGGGTCGCTCGACAACGTGGGTTCGTACGGCCTCTTTTGGTCGCGCACGCTCGACCCGGGCAACTCCTTCTACGCCTACGGCCTGAACTTCCATTTGGGGTACGTGTACTGGGACGACAACTACCGCGACTACGGGTTGACCGTTCGTGCTGTGCGCGTCTCGTAGAATTTAGTGCCCTCTTCCGGCATAACTCGCACCACGTTCATCGGTGACGCGAGGACGCAGCAAAAAAGGGACGGTTCTTTTGATGAATATTTGGGGCAAATAGCACCCTAAATATGGTTGTCAAAAATGACAACCGAGATTGACACCTAATGACACCCGTTGGCACCCGATGACATAGTGCCAGCATTAGAAATTCATGGGAATCAGGCGATTAAAGTGTCAATTACTGTCATGCTATGTTATGAATCAGAGCCCACCGGGGTCACCTAAAGGAAAGCCAAATGACTTGTAATGAGCCGTTTGGCTTTTTCGTTGTACCTAGCCGTTGACTTTGTCCCTGCGGGGCTAATGCGAACCTTTAGCTCGGCAAATACCAATTACGCGAATTATACGAATTAATAGAAAACAATAGTCCAAGGCATTGTCGCTGCGCGCCAAAGGACGTTTCTTCGAGGTAGGATTGTCCCAGTCCTTCCTCGAAACATGTGATTAAATGAGTGCAATGCCATGCCTGCATGAGCATTGTCGAACGAGGATGATTTATCTAAACCACCGAAAAAGTTGAGAAAATGAAGTGTTTAGCATTATTTTTTTCTACCTTTGCAACGCTTGATGATATATAAACAAGAAATCACTTAATTAGAATTCACAATTTAATATTATATGATTCACACAATGAAAACAATTAATCTCTTGATTTTATTATTGTCGTTTGCTGTAGGGCTGGCATCTCTTACATCATGTAGTGATGATGGGCCTGAGCCTACGCCCATAGCTGAGGCTCCCGTTTTTGCAATGAACGAGAACTTTGAAATCACAGCAAGATGTGCCAATCCCTATAAAGCATACGTTAATGGTATTGAAACAATTCTACCTTACACGATTACTCAAACCTACAAGCAGCAGACCATTGTGGTGTCGGGTTACGGCTATGGCATCAATTTACAGAATAGTGATACGGTTGAGCAGACCTTCGTAGTACCTGCCTTAGAAGATAATCATGAATATGTTGACTTAGGGCTGCCTAGTGGCACGCTGTGGGCGACATGCAACATCGGCGCCAGCGCCCCAGAAGAGTACGGCGATTACTTCGCCTGGGGCGAGACCGAACCCAAAGACAACTACGACTATAACACTTACAAGTGGTATAACCGCGGTCACCGTCATTTTACGAAATACCATAAGGATTACGCGTATTACGATGACTCGGGCAATTACTTTTCAGTACCAGCAGATGGCAATACGGTGTTGGATCCTGAGGACGATGCGGCCTACGTCAATTGGAGCCCGTTTTGGCGCATGCCGACCAGTGAGCAGCAGCGGGAGTTGGTTGAACGTTGCACCTGGACATGGACGACCCGTAACGGCGTGTTCGGTCAGTTGGTAACCGGGCCGAATGGCAATGCCATCTTCTTGCCCGCTGCGGGCCGCCGCATGGCCGATGCCCTCGACTGCGCGGGCACCGACGGCTTCTATTTGTCGCGCGTGAAACACCCAGACTGGACTAACGAAGCTTTCTTCCTGTACTTAAATTCGGGTGGCGTGTCTTGGAGCAGTTGGACCCGCCCCTATGGGGGTTCCGTCCGTGCTGTGCGCATGCCTGAAGAGAATCATGAGTACGTTGACCTGGGTTTGCCCAGCGGCACGCTGTGGGCGACATGCAACATCGGCGCCAGCGCCCCAGAAGAGTACGGTGACTACTTCGCCTGGGGCGAGACCGACTCCAAAGAGACCTATACGTGGGAAAACTACAAATGGTGCGAGGGCAGTTTCGACACCATGACGAAGTACTGCACTGATAGCGGTTATGGTTCCAACGGCTTTACCGATGGCAAGACGGAGTTGGACCCTGAGGATGATGCCGCTTATGTCAATTGGGGGCCGTCGTGGCGCATGCCGACCCATGATCAGCAGCGGGAGTTGGTAGAACAGTGCACCTGGACATGGAAAACCCGTGTCGGCATAAATGGTATGTTGGTAACCGGGCCGAATGGCAATACCATCTTCTTGCCCGCCTCCCGCAACCGCGGTTATGAGTCGATCTACTCGAGCAATTGGGCCTACTATTGGTCGCGTACGCTCCGCACGAACCACTCCGACTATGCCTTCAACCTGCTCTATCCGAGTAACGTGTACTGGGACCAGTACTGCGATCGCTACAACGGTGAAGCCGTCCGTCCTGTGTGCGTTGTTCGGAATTAGTACCCTCTTACGTCATAACCCGCAACACGTTCGCGGGGCGGCATGAGGGCGAATGAAAAAAGACGGCAAAAAATGCCGTCTTTTTCGTTTCGGTTGGTGTTAGTTCTCCAGCATAATAGGGACGGTTCTTTTGATGTGATTTATGGGGTCAAGTAGAGCCCTAAATATGGTTGGCAAAAATGACAACCGAGATTTTATATTCATTTAACAAATACACGATACATTCGATTTCCCGGTGGTTTGGCACGAGCGGTGCTTTAGCCCGCCGAAGACAAAAAAAGAAAATGACTGCAGCTGTTTTTTTGTTTTACCTGGTCATTGATGGCAAAGCATCACTAGAATCATTCATTTTGCAGCCCATTCGGGAAAATAATTGTATCTCATTCGCTGTCAATGACATAATTATTATATATTTGTGCCGAAATACTACTGAATTATGAAACAAGTGTTGACATTCGCCGTTGCAGCCTTGACGGCTATCACGTTGACTGCCCAGAGCGAGAGCATCCGAATCAATCAAGTTGCATTTTATCCGCAACAGTCCAAAATCGCAGTCATCGAGGGTTCTAAAGCCCAAAAGATGACCATCAAAAACACGGCAGACGGCAAACGTGTGGGCAAAGCCAAGGCCTTGAGGACCAACACCTCGCCGTGGTCGAACAAGAAACGCACCATCGTCGAAATCACAGGTATTACCGCCCCCGGCACCTATGAGCTGAGCGTCAATGGCCAAAAGGCCCGCTTTGATGTGCAACCTCACGCATTGAACAACATAGCTCGTGCTACGTTAAAGGCCTTCTACCTCAACCGCTCGGGCATTGCCATCGACGGCAAATATGCCGGTGTTTATGCTCGTTCCTTAGGACATCCCGATACACAGGTCATGATTCATCCATCGGCAGTTTCGCCTGGCCGGCCTGCAGGCACCATCATATCCTCGCCGCTGGGCTGGTATGATGCCGGCGACTACAACAAGTATATCGTCAACTCATCCTATTCGGTGGGACTGATGCTCATGGCCTATGAGCAGAACAAAGAGTATTTCAATCGTCTCAACGCCGATATTCCCGAGAGCGGCAACGGCACTGCAGACCTGCTTGACGAGCTCATGTTTAATCTCAAGTGGATGATTACCATGCAGGATCCCTATGATGGAGGTGTTTACCACAAATTGACGACCCCCAATTTCGAGGGCTTTGTCATGCCCACCGATTGTCACCAACAGCGCTATGTAGTACAAAAGAGTGTGACAGCCAGCTATGACTTTGCTGCTGTAATGGCACTTGCCGCACGCATCTACAAGGGCAACAAAGACTATCCTGCATTTGCCGAGCAGGCCCAAAAAGCCGCATTGGCTGCCTATCACTGGGCTGAGCTCAACCCTGAGGCCATCTATGACCAAGACAAGATGAACAAGGAGTTTGACCCCGATGTGACCACAGGCACCTACGGCGACAACGATGCCAGCGACGAACAATTGTGGGCGGCTACCGAGCTGTTCCTGCTCACGGGCGACGATTTCTTCCTTAGAGCCGCCCAGCCTTTGCGTGAGCGCGGATTCTCACAACCTGGTTGGGGAAATGTCACCGGACTTGCCATGTATTCATGGATTACCTGCGGCGACGACAAAACCGGCATGCATGACGCCATGCTCAACAAGTTGTTGGGCTTCTGCGACCATCAGCTGTCGACCCTGAAGGCCTCGTCGTTCAATACGCCCGCCGGTAATCATGCCAATGACTACGGTTGGGGTTGCCTGTCCGAGTGTTTCTGCACCAGTGGTCTTGCCCACCTGTACTGCTACCGTGCCACGGGCGACAAGAAATATCTTGAAGCAGCCCTCCAGAATGCCGATTATGTTTTAGGCCGTAATGCCACCGGATACTGCTATGTGACCGGCTATGGTCACAAGCCCCCAAAGAACATCCACCATCGCATTTCGTCGGCCGACGGCATTGATGCCCCCATGCCCGGCCTGCTCGCCGGTGGACCCAATCCCGGCCAACAGGACAACGGCGACGGCAGTCTGCCTTACCCGTCCAAGCAACCCGATGAGTCCTACATCGACGCTACAGGCTCCTATGCCAGCAACGAAATTGCCATCAACTGGAATGCCTCGTTGGTCTCGCTTCTGGGTTGGATTGATGCCGAGATGAAATAACCCACCGATTAAAGTAAAAAAACATCGTCCGGTAAAAACGCATTGGCGTAGAAGCTGCATGAATGCAGGGCAACGCCAAGGCAAGGTCCTACTACCTGAGCTCTAATTCGGATGATGTGTGCTGGTACGAATACTACCGCTGCCTCGGATGTGCTGTCCGTGCTGTGTGCGTTTCGCTGGATTAGCAACCTCTTACGGCATAACCCGCAACACGTTTACGGGGCTGCATGACTCTCATTTCAGTTGGTGTTAGTTTTTCCAGCAAAATAGGGACAGTACTTTTATATATTATCACACATTTTGATGCCTTCTTTTGTTGTTTCTGTGGGAAATGTCAAACGTTTGGAAATTATATGTATCTTTGTGCTCATTATTTGTGTCATTTAGTCATTAAAACGATATTCGCCTCTAAACTATAAAAACCAATATATGCCTTTTGTGAAAAAAATATTATTTTTCTTGGCTATTGTTGTTCTGGCATTCTCAATGTCGGCTGCACCTGTAGATCAGGCAACGGCGGCAAAGTGGGCAGGGGAATTCCTGAGCTATGGTCATCAGACTGGTAAATTGATGATTCCCAACGGCTCTAAGCTGGAGTTGAAGAAGGCCGAACCCAGCCGAGTCACGGGCGCTGGCGCCGTGTATTACATCTACACGACAGATAACTCCTATGTGGTCGTTACCGGTGACGACCGTGCCGAACAGATTCTTGCCTACGGTGACTATGCCTTGGACATCCAGAATATGCCTCCAGGCATGATGGACATGCTGACCCAATACAAAGACGAGATTGAGTACTTGCAGAAGAATCCTACCCTCAAGGTGAATCCCATCGTCAGCCCACGAAATACGCCGTCGCTCAAAGCCGCATCAGTCGGCCCGCTGCTGACTTGCAACTGGGATCAGAATGCACCATTCTGGAACGAGTGTCACTTCGACGGCTATCAGTGCTATACCGGCTGTCCTGCCACTTCGGCAGCGATGGTGTGCTATTATTGGAAATACCCCAACGGCCCGGTGCCGGCCATGCCCGGCTACGAGTCCCAAATCTTTTACTCCGGCTGGGGTTCCATCGACTATAACCATGACCCCATGCCTTCATTGACCTTTGCCTGGGACAATATGATCGATGACTATACCGGCGGCTACACCGATGAGCAGGGAGCTGCGGTGGCAGCACTGATGCACTATATCGGCCATGCCGAGCACATGGTCTATGGCACCAGCTCTTCGGGGGGCAGTGGCCTGAGTGTGGATAGCATGGGCAACATCCGTGATGCCTTTCTGCTCTGCGGATTTGACCCCGAAACAACCCGCCTCGTCAAGAAAACCAGCGACTATCAGGACGGTACAACGCTCTACAGCGACGCCGAGTGGGCCGAAATCCTCCAAGAGGAATTGTTTTCTGGGCGTCCCATCGTTTTCTGTGCTGTTTCAACCAGTGGCGGCGGCCATGCATTCAACGTCGATGGCTATGACAGCGATATCAACAAGTATCACGTCAACTTCGGTTGGAGCGGCATTGACAATGACTGGTTAGCGTTGAATGCTTTTAAGGGCCAGGGTTCGACCTATAATGTCTATCAACAGATGATCATTGGCATCCAACCGCCCGTCCAGGGTCCTGCTATCAAGGTAAACCCCGCCAAACTCAGCATGGAAGCGTTCGTTGACCAGATCGCTACGGCCACGGTGGTCGTGAAAGGCCAGGAACTCACCAGCGCTATCGCTGTGACGCTTGATGACGAGAGCGGCTACTTCTCCCTCGACGACAACAGTGTTGCACCTGAAGAGCAGGCCGAAGGCAAGGCCATCACCGTGACCTATGCCCCCGAGGCTGTCGGCACCCATACTGCGACCCTCACGCTGTCCAATGCCGATGCTGAAACCAAGGTGGTCTACATATCCGGCGCTGCGACCCTTGACACCCGCATGCCCGTGATGCTTCCCCCCGATGAGACCTATATTAATGCGACGCAATTCCGTGCCGACTGGACTGACGAGACGGTGGACAAATATGTAGACAGTTATACCCTACTTGTGAGCATTAAGCCCGCCGCTACACTCCTTGCCGATGAGGATTTCAGCGACCTGCCTTCAACAGGAAACAATGTCGCTTCAAACCCTACGCCCTATTTGCCAGAAGGGTGGACCTTTGAAGGGTCAGAGCTGTGGTTGGACGGCGCCTGTTTGTCTTTGGGCACCAATTGCCACCTGGTGACTCGGCAGTTTGACTTGAAGGGCTATGATAAAGCATCAATCATCGTTAGGGCCAAGAATGATAACATCCATGCCAGCAGTGCCACACTAGCGGTAGAAACAAGTATGGATCGCCTGACCACGAAGACTTGGGGCGAGTATCTCGACTACGTATTTGTCATGGATTGTGACGAGCACGAGCAGTTCAGGATTGGCAGCGACTTGTACTACTGCGACATCGAGTCTATCAAAATCTATGCCGGAGAATTTGAGGAACCCGACCTGCGTGATATTGCCGAGGAGAGTGACAGCATTTCGCGACTGATCACAGGCATTACCGACAAGTCCTACATGGTCAGAGACCTCGAGCCTGGCCTCACCTACTATTATATGGTGAAGGGCCTCTATACCGATGGCACCGAGAGTGTATGGAGTAATTTCGAGTGCGTGACCTTGGTAGCGGACGCTCCTGCAAATGAACGGGGCGACGTGAACGGCGACCGCAACGTGAACATCAGCGACGTGGCCGCCTTGGTCAACTACCTGCTGAATAACGATGCCACGGGTATCGGCATGGAGGCAGCCGACTGCAATCAGGATGACAACGTCAACATCAGCGATGTGGCTGTCTTGATCAGTTACCTGCTCTCCGGCAACTGGAATTAAAATTACAGTAAATTCAAGAAATATCCCTCATGCTCTCTCGGGTATGAGGGATTAATATCTCTATCATGAATCACTGTTACGCATTGTATTAAACTGGTCGCTGGATTTTGAATTGTTACCATATTTGGGCGTACCACCCTTCTCATTCACCGATTCTTGGGCAAAATGCTTGTGTGTTCGATGGATTATTACGAAATTTGCGTACTTGTTGTTTGTAGGGTGATTTGAATTTAATGTTTTGATTGCCGCTAAATCATTCAAGGGTGAGGAGACCAAGGCCCACAATGTGCTCAAACCTCAGGTACAGATAAATCTGTTGAAGAGATAACAACTTTAAAATAGTAATCGTATGAAAAGAATAATCGTGATGATGGCTCTTGCGGCCATGTGCTGCATGAGTGCCACGGCACAGGAGAAACTTTTTGATCGTGCCAACGTTCAGTCTCCCGTCGTCAACCCCGACGGGACAGTAACTTTCAACCTGTTTGCCCCCAAGGCTGTCAAGGTTGAGGTGACCGGCGACTTCTTGCCCACGCGCACGGTCGAGATTCCTGGTCGTGGCATGGTTGATGCCCCCGGGGTGGCTGCGTTGACCGAGGGGCCTAATGGCGTATGGACTTATACCACCGGCAAGCTGGCCCCCGAGATGTACAGCTACACGTTCAATATCGATGGCATGATGGGAGTGAAAGACCCCGCCAACATCTATGTGAACCGCGATATTGTATCGTTTACCAACATTTTCATTGTCAGTGAACAGAAGGGCGACAAGGGCGACCTCTACCGCGTGAACGAGGTGCCCCACGGCAACCTGTCCAAGGTGTGGTACAACAGCCCGACGCTCAAGATGCAACGCCGCATGACCATCTACACCCCGCCAGGCTATGACAAGGGCGGCAAGTACCCCGTACTGTATCTATTGCACGGAGCTGGCGGTGACGAGAATGCCTGGAGCGAACTCGGTCGCGCCGCACAGATTCTCGACAACCTCATTGCCACGGGCAAGGCAAAACCGATGATTGTCGTCATGCCCAACGGCAACCCCAACTGCCAGGCGGCACCGGGCGAGTGGTCTTGGGGTATGTACACCCCCGGCTTCGGGAACAGCGGCACAGGCCCCAAGGAACCTGCTGTTGCTACCATCCCTGCCAGTTTCATGGATATCGTGAACTATGTTGATGCTAATTACCGCACCGTCAAGAAACGCGAGGGTCGTGCCGTCTGCGGCTTGTCGATGGGTGGAGGACACACCTTTGCCATCAGCCTGACCTATCCGACAACGTTTGACTACTATGGTCTGTTCTCAGCCGGTCTGCACCTGAGCACGGGGTCCAGGAACCAATCCTTCGCTGAGCAGATCAAGAACGACCCCGACTTCGCACAGCAGTCGGCAAGGCTGTTCGGCAGCAAGCCCAAACTTTACTGGATGGGTATGGGCAAGACCGATTTCCTCTATCAGAGCACCGTCGACCTGCGCGACTACTGGGATTCCAAGGGCTACAAATATGAGTATGTGGAAACCGACGGAGGTCACATCTGGCGCAACTGGCGCATTTACTTGACCATGTTTGCCCAGAAGATTTTCAAGTAAGCCACATCAAGAATTCCCATAATTATTTCCATCCATTGGGGTGTGTCCCCAATGGCGTAACATTCACAGAAGATTAAGCCAAATGACTTGTAACGAGCCGTTTGGCTTTCTCGTTGTACCTATTATATAGGCTTTTGGCATTTTATTCCTGTCAAGGCAGCGGGCGAGGCACCGAGCAACTGGCAGCGTTCCGTAGCGAGGTCATGTCCGCATTCACGGATATTTCCGTCGCCACGTCCCACCATACCCGTGTCATTGAGCAGTTGCGGCAGATCGTTGTGACCGCACTGCAGGGCAACCAGGTGCCCATTCAGTCGCTGCGTGACATCGTTGACCTGATGCGCAAGAACGAGACCTCGTTCCCGCACTTCCGC
>JBGUJU010000007.1:0-2088 GCA_045114065.1 Sodaliphilus sp. | reverse complement strand
CCAAATCGTTACACCTTTCGTGCGGGTCGGAACTTACCCGACAAGGAATTTCGCTACCTTAGGACCGTTATAGTTACGGCCGCCGTTTACTGGGGCTTCAATTCGGGGCTTGCACTCCTCCTCTTAACCTTCCAGCACCGGGCAGGTGTCACCCCCTATACGTCATCTTACGATTTAGCAGAGAGCTGTGTTTTTGATAAACAGTCGCCTGGACCTATTCACTGCGGCTCACCTTAGTGAGCACCCCTTATTCCGAAGTTACGGGGTCAATTTGCCGAGTTCCTTAACTACCCGTCTCCCGTTGGCCTTAGAATTCTCTTCCTGACTACCTGTGTCGGTTTGCAGTACGGGCTCCTAAGATATACACAGAGCTTTTCTCGCCTCTCTCCACGCTTGCTTCCCTACTTGGATTTCGGTCCCTTACGCCCGGGGCTACCATCGCCCGGGTCAAACGCTTTGAAAGTGTCCCTCTGCTTAAATCTGTCGGAGGCTACGGAATCTCCACCGTATGTGCATCGGCTACGCCTCTCGGCCTCACCTTAGCTCCCGGCTAACTAGAAGCGGACGAACCTTCCTTCTAAAACCTTAGTCTTTCGGCCATAATGATTCTCACATTATTCTCGCTACTTATTCCGGCATTCTCACTTGTATGCAGTCCACCGCCGCTTTCGCTACGACTTCACCCCGCATACAACGCTCTCCTACCACCCTCAATGCTTCATCAAGCACTGTACTTTTTCCTGGGGACAATTTTCTCGCCTGCGGCGAGGAAATTTCCCGGGCCTGTTCAACACTTGATGAAACATTGAGGATCCCAAGCTTCGGTTTGTATCTTAGCCCCGTTAAATTTTCGGCGCAGGGTCACTCGACCAGTGAGCTATTACGCACTCTTTGAATGAATGGCTGCTTCTGAGCCAACATCCTGGTTGTCTAAGCAACCCCACATCCTTTTCCACTTAGATACAATTTGGGACCTTAGCTGTGGGTCTGGGCTGTTTCCCTTTTGACCACGAAACTTATCTCCCGTAGTCTGACTCCCGACCATCATTATCCGGCATTCGCAGTTTGATAAGGTTCAGTAACCTCTCGGCCCCTAGCCTATTCAGTGCTCTACCTCCGGCAATGTTCAGTCGAGGCTAGCCCTAAAGCTATTTCGGAGAGAACCAGCTATCTCCGAGTTCGATTGGAATTTCTCCGCTAGCCACACCTCATCCCCTACCATTTCAACGGGAGTGGGTTCGGCCCTCCATGGGATTTTACTCCCACTTCAGCCTGGACATGGCTAGGTCACACGGTTTCGGGTCGAATACCACTAACTGAACGCCCTGTTAAGACTCGCTCTCGCTGCGCCTACAGTCCTTAAGACCTTAAGCTTGCTAGTGACATTCACTCGCCGGACCATTCTACAAAAGGTACGATATCACCCATTGACGGGCTCTATCTGCTTGTAAGCACAAGGTTTCAGGTTCTTTTCACTCCCCTCCCGGGGTTCTTTTCACCTTTCCTTCACAGTACTATACGCTATCGGTCACCAGGGAGTATTTAGGCTTGGAGGGTGGTCCCCCCGTATTCCCACGGGATTCCTCGTGTCCCGCGGTACTTAGGATACTGATAAGCTGTGTCAGGATTTCGCGTACGTGACTATCACACTCTGTGGTCAGCCGTCCCATGCTGTTCTGCTATCCCTTCACAATACCACGTTTCAGTCCATACCCCGCACAGATTACTCCATGCGGTTTAGCCTCTTCCGCGTTCGCTCGCCACTACTAGCGGAATCTCGGTTGATTTCTTTTCCTCGCCCTACTTAGATGTTTCAGTTCAGGCGGTTCCCTTCCTATGACTATTTGATTCACCATAGGATGACGGGGTATTGCCCCGCCGGGTTTCCCCATTCGGAAATCTACGGATCAAAGCGTGCTTTCCGCTCCCCGTAGCTTATCGCAGATTGCTGCGTCCTTCGTCGGCTCCTGGTGCCAAGGCATCCTCCTTGCGCTCTTTGTAGCTTGACTAAATGCATTGGTTCTTTGGGTATTAGTTCTCGACGATAATGTTGTAGTTGTTACCCTAAACAATTAAATTGGTTAGTTT
>JBGUJU010000006.1:0-1678 GCA_045114065.1 Sodaliphilus sp. | reverse complement strand
AATCAGTTGGATCTCATCTTTGTAGCGGGATCTGGCCACAGCTTCGATCAGAACCTTGTGGCTTTTTTCTGGACTGTACCGGCCGGTGAACAGCACGACAAACCGGCCCTTCAGCTCTTTCGGCTTCTCTGCCGGTTTCGGCTGAAAAATCTGATTCACGCCGTTTGAGATGATCCGATGCTGCGTTGGGCCGACGATCGCTTCAAAGGTGTCGCAGATAAACTGGGACGGGTAATGGATACAGTCGCAGTAGCGATAGAGATTTCGATAAAACACGTGATAGGCGATCCGATTGGCGGGGGAAAAATTCTTCATAAAGATATGACCGGTGAAGTTCTCCGCCTGGCAGTGAAATCCCGCCGTGAGAGGGAGCCCCAGCTTGTGAGCAAGCCTAGCCGCGGCGGAGCCAAGCGCGAAGGGCATCATGACATGGACATGATCCACTCCGTTGAGCGCCGCTGTCAGGATGTTCCTGTCCGGATTCGCCAGCGCGACGCCGTTTTTGGCTACATACGCGTTCAAAGGTCCGAGATTCAGCGTGGGAACAACATAAAAGTCCTTCTGTCCCGCTCTCTCCGGGTCCGAGCATACGACACGCACATCGTACCCCTTTTCCCGCAGGGAGCGGATCAGATTCATGGCGGCGATGGTCGTACCGTTATTCTCTTTCCCCAACACGTCACAGATTACGGCTATCGTCATAGTCAAACACTCATTTTCTGCTTATTTCAATTTCCCGTCTCGGAGCCATTTCCGGATCTCTTCGTTCAGCGGTTTCAACACACCCTTCGGGCTGATCTCATCCAGCAGTTCGATCATCAGCTGCACTTGCTCGTCGGTCAGCGCAGGGTTTCTTGAAACACTGCGAAGCTTGGCCTTTACGACCTGAAGGCGGATCTCCTCAAGCGAAGCGTGGTCTTCGATCATCAGGCGAACCTGCCCGCTCGCTTTTGCCGTCTGGATTAGATCCTTGTTCAGGAGCGTATAGGAAAGCCGCCCGTCTTTGTCGCTGTAAGCGTCGACAACGCGCTGATATTCCGCGCTGTCAATAACCGCCTCGATCTCCGGTTGAGCGGGAGCTTCTTCCGCCTCCTCCGGTTCAACAGCAAGCCCTTCGGGCATCTGTACTTTGCCGAGGTTTTTGTAAGGCAGCCCGGCAGTCAGCTTGATTGCCTCCGCAAACGCCTCCGGAGGATAATACTCCAAAGGCGTATTTGCAGTGGGGATCGCCTCGCCGGAAGTCTTGCTGATCGAGGCAAGCCCCGGTTGCCGGACATTGTTACCCCAAATGGTAATCCCTGCGCCGCCGGATACCAGCTTTTGCCGATAAGCAACGGCGGAGATCATTGTCAATTGGACCGTACTGGTTCTTATCATGCCTGATTCCTTCCTTCCCAAGAATCGAAGTCTTTCCAGAAAGCCAGAACAGCGGCCGTATAGCGTTCCGGATCTGTGAAATAACTCATGCCATGGTCCGCCCCGGGTACGATCAGCAGCCGTCGCGGCCCGCCGCAGGCGAGATAGTTTTCATAGGTCATCTCCACCGGAACAAAGTGGTCGCCTGTGCCGTGAATCAGCAGCACCGGGATTCTTGTGTTTTTCAGAGCCTCCGTCGTGGAGAAGTCGTTGGAGCCTACCTGGATCTTATGGCGCAGGATTTCGCTGGCAATCACGCCGC
>JBGUJU010000005.1:0-3324 GCA_045114065.1 Sodaliphilus sp. | reverse complement strand
ACCATGTGATTTATGTCCTATGGTGTGGCGAATCAGTACGCGAACAAAAAATGTTGGCCAAAATGGTTGCGTGGAGTTTTGAACACGGAGCCACTTTGCGGTCATGGTCGGAAGATGTCGATTATTACCTGGATTTGGAGGCCACCAGGGTGTTCCCTGGGCGTGGCCTGCTTGATTTTGGTTTTGTGCGTTGCGACATCAACGCTACCGATCTTCTCATCCTCATGGAGGATCAGTCTTTTGATTCCTACGAGGCTGCGCTAACCGTGCCGAAAACATTCCTTTACCAGGTTTCCACCCTGGCCAGGCCCTCGATCGATACGGCCGCAGGCCGAATCATCAATCGAAAGAGCCAATCCCTCAAACGTAAAAACCTAAGTGAGAATCGTGGCTATCAGCCCGCTTTAATAAGTTTCATTTAAAACCCCTATTTCAGTATGTTAAAAGCCGAATTGATTGGTAATTTGGGAGCCGATGCAGAGATAAAGGAATCCAATGGCTCTAAGTTCGTAACTATGCGTGTGGCGCACTCTCGTAGATGGAAAACAGAGGGAGGCGAAGACCGTGAGCAAACGGTGTGGATCGATGTTACCTTGAACGATCCCGAAAGTAAAATCGTACCGTTCTTAAAGGCGGGTGTTAAGGTGTTCGTGAGGGGATCAATGACCCTCCGAGTGTATTCCAGTCAGAAAGATCGATGCATGAAAGCGGGTGTGACCATTGCAGCCTATGAGGTTGAATTGTGTGGCGGCACAACCGATGATGTACCACGTCAATTGATCATGCCGCAGTCCGGGCAGATCGTTGATGTCTGCAAGATGTATTTTGCCAAGGTTGACACGTCGCATTGGAAGAAAGATGATACGGGCCCATTGGTAGATCAGAAAGGTAGATTATACACCCTGGAAAAGGGTGGGCATGTGTACCCGACGGAAGAGCCCGAAGATCATGGTGAAGATCAGTCTTAAAGCCCTCATGGATTGGCCTCGATTTGGGGCCAATTTTTGGTTATGACCTGGTTGATTCTAAGGTTGGACAGATCATAGAGTTAAATGAATTGCCGTTGTGTTAACATAGATTGGTTAGAGGTTTTTGCGTCAGAAGATAATCGACGTTATCCGATGAATGCAGATTACTTTATCGATCGTGGTTATATTGTGCGTACACGTGATTATGGTACTCGCGTATATAACGAGATGTTCACGGTTTGTGATCGTGAGGGTAATGCATTCGTAGAGGTTCGACGTAATCCTGCAAGTGGAGATAGTTCGTTCAGTGGATTGAATGAATTATCGTGTCATTTGCGATTGGTTAATAGAGCGTGTTATGCAAATAATCCGATCCGTGACCTGGCACAATTCATGTTCGATAATGGCTATACTTTGAATCGAATTTACCGTATCGATGTCTGCTGCGATTTCGTGACTTTCGATAGTGGTGATGATCCCGCCAGGTTCATCCGTCGATATGTAGAAAATAAGTATAGCAAGGTAAACCAATGTAAGGTGAGAGTGTTCGGGCAAGATGCGTGGGCCTCATTCGATTGGGAATCTGTTTCCTGGGGAGCCCAGGGCTCAATGGTTTCGACGAAGATGTATAACAAGTCGAAAGAATTGATGGCGATGGGTGACCGAAAACCTTGGATCAAACAAGCCTGGTTCGAGAGTGGGATAATTGACGATCCGTTAAATCATCCCGATGTGTGGAGGATTGAATTTAGTTTGAAATCCACCGCACGTAATTGGATCGTCATAGAGGATGCAGACCGACGAAAGCATAAGAAACATGCAGTACCGCACACCCTGGAAATGTTCGACGGTAGGGATAAACTATGGATGCGATTTGAAGAACTGGCACACCACTATTTCCACTTTAAATACGTGGAGTATCAGCAAAAGGTTGATTCTGACAATAAGCCGATCTTGAAACGAAAGGACGTTTGTCGGGATAAGATTCTATTCAAGTTTAACCTTAATCGGACATTCTACAAAGTCGAGGGATTACCCAGGGAGAGCGTGCCCGATGATAGAGTTAGATCGCTGCGGAATAATTTGATCAAGTACCGTGAAAGTCATGCAGATTTAGACCTAAGACGTGCGATTGATGTTGTGCTAAACTCCATCGATCGGAATAGCCTGCGAGAGATCACGGTGCATGGATGGGCCGCAGAGATCGATAGAATAAGATTGGCGATCGCGACACGAACGGGATGGGATTATCAGCGAGTGATCGAGAAAGCCGAAGAGATACACGAACTAATTAAGCAGGGAGAGATATGGATGTAACGATCATTGAACAAGCAAGATGCCGTGATTGCAAAGAGGTGTGTGGTAACATTTGGAATGGTTACGTATATTGCACCTGGCTGAATTGCAACGTTTGGGGAGCCTCAGAACAATGCGATCATGGCAAACTATTGAACGAGGTATTTTGATCCTCCGAATGTGTACCGCCATGTAAGTAGCGGTACAGTAATACCGCTACGGGATTCCATAGCCTGGATATACCTCGATGCGTCGGAAAGTACGATTGCATCGAGGTTTTTCCTCGCGCATACGCGCGGGGGCTGCGCCCACGCCCGCCCGCGCTCGCTACGCTCGCGCGTCCCCGCTCGCTTCGCTCGCGGTGTGGCTGCGCACCCGCCCCCGCCCTCCGCCTCGCCCTCCGCCTCGCCACCCCATTTGCGCCCCCACCATCCTGGCCCCAGGCCGCTTATCTCTCGTTCCTCGTGATCGCGATCCTGGGCCTAGATGGAGGGGAGAGAGGTTAGGACATTATTTATCGGCTCCGCCCCCTTATTCGATCGCCCAGGTTGGCCGATCATATAAGGGGGCTGCGCATTGATAGGGCCGTGTCCTTTCGGGGCCTCCCACGTGCGCCCGCTGCGGGGCGCGGCACCCCCACCCACCCCCCTTCGCCCCCTTGCCACCCTGGGGGCTCTTGCTCTTCGCTCCGTCTGGTCGCGTCGGCTCGTGCCCTCGCCCCGATCATCGTTGTCTTGGTGGGGTCTGTCGTGGGCTACCGCCCGTGTCATATCCTTGTTGGCGGTGTTGGCCTTGCCGTGTTCGTCCGCTTGGCCTCGTTGGTGTTCGCCTGGCCAGTCCTGCCGTTCGCGCGTTGTGCGCGCGTTGCCCTTGTCGGGCTCCTGGGCCTGGTGTGCTGCCAGGCCCGCCATTCGCCCCCCTCCCTGCGGTCGGGGGAGAGCGGTTGCGGGCTACGCCCGCTTTTTTTGTCGGCTGGCGCGTGGTGTTTGCGTGTCGTGTCCCCAGGTGTTTCCCCTCGCTCGCAGCCTCGCGAGGTTTGCCACCTGGGCCCACTCCCCGA
>JBGUJU010000004.1:0-9848 GCA_045114065.1 Sodaliphilus sp. | reverse complement strand
AACCCTGTTCCCCCGTTCATACCAGGGAATGCTAGTTTTTCTATCTTGTTAAAATCAATAATCATAAGTTCCAATAAATTCCGATTTGTCTTTCAGTTATTGCTGCAAAGAAAGTGATTTCTCGCGATATACGCTGAATCTACAATTGACATTGTGATTGATATGCCGTTAATTGATGGCGAGCAGTTCGATGTCGAAGATGAGGGTGGAGCCGCCGGGGATACCTGGCTGCGAGAACTTTCCGTAGCCCATTTCGGCGGGGATGTAGATCTCCCATCGGTCGCCGACGTGCATCTGCTGCATGGCGATGATCCAGCCCTCGATGAGGTCGCGCAGGCGGCACGCCAGAGGCACATCGCCACGGCTGCTGTCGAATGTTGCCCCATCGATGGTCTTGCCCGTGTAATGGGCGGTGATCACGCTGCTGGGCGTGGGTGTCGCACCCGTCGCGTCCCCCTCGGCCAGCACCTTGTAATAAACGCCCCCGGGCAACGCCTTCACGCCGTCTTCCTGAGATTTCGCCACCAGCCAATCCTTATTGGCCTGCACGTATTGATTCTTGTTCTTCTTCATATCGATAGCTGTATTGTTATTTAGTTTTTGGCAGAAGGAAACGATCAACAAGATTCTTCATCTCTGCTTCTGTCATGTTTGATAATCCCTGTGCGGTGATTTCTTCATGTTCTGGCGTTCCTTTGCGGATGATATACTTGTATTCCCGTCCGTCAATGGTCGCCAACAGATGGTAATTGCCTTTGAATTGTTGTTCTATTCTTACATTCTCTATCCTGTGGTCTTTGCCATCAGTATAGGTTCCAATGACTATAGGGGTGTAGAGCCCCCATTCTTCAAGATTGCGGCGCAACGTGCTCTCAATCGCGGAAATCCAACGTTCCTGCACACCATAGCGTTCAGCAAGTGTTCGGAATTCAAGGATGGCGTCAGCCACTTCTTGGATAATGCCATCTGCCTTACGGATGCCATTCTCTGAAGCCAAGGACTTGACATCTTCAAGCGTAATGTCTGAATACTTTCCACAAACCATCAGACAATGCCTCGTCTCGGGCTGAAAACCGCCAATATTAAAGATAAATGTCAAATCATACGCTGGTGATAAGCTCCAACGTCCTTGCCTATCCATAAGGAATGAGAAGTTCTTGTTGTGGTCGTCAGTATTGTTGGCAAGGATGTTGAAGACCATCCTGCGGAAGACCTCCTCGCTATCACTCTCAGGCAGCCGCATTTTGCGACATGCCCATAACAGACGTTCATAACTGTCTGCTTCTGGATAAAGAGCGGCAAGTGTCTGCATGTGGATTTTAGTTTCGCCATCACGATCGAAGCGTTTGGTGAGGAAGTGTTTATCTCCTTCAACATCCATCAACCAACAGGGCATCATTTTTATTCCCGCCATAGTCGCCATGTCGTAGTAGGCCATCTCTAGCTCTGCAGTGGAACGTTCAGGAATGCCGAATTTTAAGATACAATACTCATAGCCTTTTAGATCGTTAACCTGTCCGCTGCGGATATTCTCCGTTTCTTGATTGATGGCTATAATGGCTTTCGGCATACGTCCACCTGCAGAAGTGCCAACTGCGAGTAAGGCTTGCATAGTGAGAGATTCCTCAGGGGCTATATGCGCATTCTCTCTTTGTGTATAAATCTGATTAGCCAGCTCTATCAATGCCTTCAGATTTAGATTATCCTTTGAGAGAAAGTTGGAAGTTTCTGGGACAAACTCTAGAGCACCCATGGCACGTTTGCCAATAAAAGCCAGTTTGTCGAGCGGTGTGATATCACCCAACTTGATGCCTTGTTGCTGTCGCCATTGTTCAAACAGTTCGTTGCCCCATGCATCGGGAAGCGAATCTGCCAAGAACGGTGGCAATTTTTGGTATATCTTCTCTGAAGCCCCATAAATCGGACGCAGATTTTGAGGCAACTTGATAGATGCATCCAGTGGCGAGATATCAAGCCCTGAAGCCACCCATTCACGGTTGTACTCAAAATACGGAAGCTTCCGACGAGCATCAATGCTCAGTCTTCCGACTTCGCGCCCCCAAAGCATCACTTTAAGTATTCTTGTAGTCATAGCTCAAATTATTGTTTCTTTTCAGACGTAGTATGTCTAATGCGTTGAACTTTATGCCCGTCTTCCTTGATAAGATAAGGGGATTCTGGCAATTCAGGCATCAAGTTGTCGAGATCATTGATACAGCCAATGGCTTTCATCAGCAGCAGAAAAGTGCTGATTGACATGTTCGGAACTAAGCCGTTTTCAAATTTGTGGATGGTATTCACACTTAGGCCAGAATACTTTGCCACATCCTTCTGCGTCATGTTAGATCGCAGACGATAGTCTTTGAAACGGGCTCCAAGCAACTGGACCAATTCCGGAATCGAATATTCGTAGTAATCTGTCATGATTAAATCTCTTTATAAATTATCCGATAAGATAAGTTATGCTTATTTTCGCATATTAACTTATCGGATTGTTGTATTTAGTTCTGCAAATTTATAGCATTGCTTCGAATTATCCAAGCAATTCGTGAAAAAAGAGATTTTACATGCTATGATTTGGTCAGAAAGCAAAGAAGAGTTTAGCCCAAAGTTGTCTTACTCATAAACCACAACACATCATTAAGCATGGGAAAATCACACTTTTTCTACATTTTATGATATGTTGAGGCAAAAAACTGTTCACACAATGAAGATAGCATCATTCACATTTCGCTTACTCCAATAAGCGAAAAATAGCCAAAATCGCTTATCGTGATAAGCATTTTCTGCCTTTTTCCTTGTCTCATTCATGTTTTCCCATCAAAAACATTGAAGGCGGTTACTGTGCCTTGAGATAGTACGGTAGCCGCCTTGATGCGTGAAAGATGTCAAAAGCCTGGCAGGCGATGTTGTTTACCGCTTGTCTGGAATGCCGTATTCGGCCCACCGCTCTTGCGGGTAAAAGCTTTTGAGTTTCTGTTTGAGTTCCTTGTGGCTGGCCCTGATAGCGTCAAATACTTCGTTCATGTGCTTCACTTTCGGCGACAGTTCCTCACGCAATCGGGTTACTTCTTCGTTGGCTGCCTGGAGCTGCTTCAATGACTCTTCAAGCGATGCGATCACCGTTTCGTTGAAGTCTTTTTCGCCGTTTTCCTTCACATGTTTGCGCAGGCCCTGGATCAGGTTCTGGCTTTTCTCAATCTGGATATCTACTGTTTTGGACATGGTTTTTTGAATAATTTTAGTTTGTTGTAAATCTGTCTGATTTTGTTGCGAAGTTACAAAAAAACGGCTTTTTTTGATGCTCGGCAATGTGTGCAGTTTAGTATAAATTAACGATATAATCACCTTGTATACAACATATTTTAACAACACATATCACATGGCCGATGCCCTGTATTGCTATGGATAACGCCATATGCGCAACTATTAATGTATGTTAAATCACAACTATAGCAGCGCGCAATATATCGATAATTATTCGTAATTTTGCGCCCTCAAATTTGGTAGATTTTATTATGACATTAAGAACAACCTCCTTGCTCTTAATGGTCGTAACCGCAGTGATTGCGGTGAAGGCTCAGCAAGAGCAACGAATGACAGTCAATGAACTGTTTGAACTTGTGGAAAGCAACAGCAAGACTCTTCAAAGCCAGAAGATAAGCGTAGAATTTGCTCAGAAAGGAATCGAGGTGGCACGCACAGCGCGTCTCCCCGAAGTGAACGCATCGGCATCGCTCAGCCTGAACGGCGACGTGCTGGTAACTGACCGTAACTTTACCCACTGGGAGGGTTACGGCGCTCCGCGTTGGGGCAATTCGCTGGCCGTCGAGGCCCAGCAGGTGGTCTATGCCGGCGGAGCCATCGACGCGGGCATCCGCATGGCCGAACTGCAGGCTGAGCAGGCTGCCGTCGGCGTATCTCAGAGCCGCGAGCAGCAGCGCTTCCTGGCTTTGGGACAATATATGGATATCTTCAAGTTGAGGAACCGCGAGCAGGTGTTTGTGCAGAACATCGAGTTGACGCAGCGACTCATCGCCGACATCCAGGCAAAGTATGAGCAAGGCATGGCACTCAAGAACGATGTGACCCGCTATGAACTGCAACTCGAGACCCTGCGACTGCAACTCAAGAAACTGCAGGACCAGCGTTCCATCCTCAACCATCAGTTGGTGAATCAGTTGGTGAATCAGTTGGGTCTTTCCAAGGGCACGGTCATTGTTCCCGACGAAGGTATTATCAGCCAAGCCTATGGCAACGATGGCGAAGCCATGTGGCAGGACAAGGCGCTTTCCGAGTCGCCGATGATGCGCCAGACAGCCCTGTCGCGACAGATGGCGGAGCAGGAGTTGCGCATTGCACGCAGCGACAAACTGCCCAAGATCGCCCTTGTGGCAGCCGACAACTCCAGCGGCCCGTTCACCTATGACATCCCGCCCCTCAACAAGAACATCAATTATTGGTATCTGGGCGTGGGTGTGAAGTATTCGCTGAGTTCGCTGTTCAAGAGCGGCAAGAAGATTGAACAGGCAATGGTGCGTACCCGTCAGGCCGAGCAGGCACGCGAGGTTGTAACCGAGCAGTTGAACAACCAGGTGCAACAGGCCTATACCTATTATCAACAGGCCTATGTCGAACTGGAAACCCAGCGCAAGAGCGTTGAGCTGGCCCGACAGAACTATCAGGTCATCAACGACCGTTACTTGTCACAGTTAGCCCTAGTGACCGACATGATTGACGCGTCAAACGTCAAACTCAACGCTGAGCTCAACGAGGTAGATGCCCGCGTAGGCATCGCATGGGCCTACTATCGCCTGAAATATGTTGCTGGTGCCCTTTAGAAGTTAGAAGTTAAAAGTTAGGAGTTAGGAGTTAGAAATTTGGAATTATCATGAGTAACAAGAAACTTGTCAAGAGAATATACAATGTAGTGATCACCGTTGTCCTGCTGGTGTTTATCGGACTGATTTGCAGTCGCTTTATCCACCTGGGCGACGTGGAATATACCGATGACGCCCAAGTGTGGCGCCACATCACGCCCATCAATGCCCGTGTGGGTGGTTTCATCAAGGAAGTGCGATTTGACGACTATCAGCGTGTGCACAAGGGCGATACCCTTGTCATCATCGAGGATGCTGAGTTTCGTCTTGCACTGGCCCAGGCCGAAGCGGGCCTGCGCGGCAGCCGCAGCGGTTCGGGCGCTGTGTCGGCAGGCATGACCACGACTCACAGCAATGTGCGTGCCGCCTCGGCCGGTATCGAGGAAAGCCGTGTGCAGATGGAGAACGCCCGCAAGGATTTTGAGCGTTTTGAGCAGTTGCTGGCCAAGGATGCCGTAACCCGCCAGCAATATGACAACGCTAAGGCCCAGTACGAGGCAGCCAAGGCCCGCTATGAGGCTGCCCAAAGCCGCCAGCAGGCCACGTCACAGGTGCTGGGCGAGCAACGCCAGCGTTTGGGACAGTCCACTGCCGGCGAGAGCGTGGCACAGGCACAAGTCAATCTGGCCCGTTTGAATCTGTCCTATACGATCATCGTGGCCACCTGCGACGGTGTGATGTCGCGCAAGGACATCAATGTGGGCCAGCTCGTGCAGCCTGGCCAGCAGTTGGCCCGCATCGTCGATGACAACCAGGTGTGGGTGGTCGCCAACTACCGTGAAAGCCAAATGAAGCACATTAAAGTGGGCAACAAGGTCACCTTCACCGCCGATGCCGTGCCCGGTATCACCTATCAGGGCGAGGTCGAGAGCATCGCTGCTGGCACCGGCAGCGCCTTCTCGCCCATACCCGTGGACAATGCTACAGGCAATTTCGTCAAGGTGGAACAGCGTGTACCCGTGCGCATCAAGATCACGGGTAACAAGCCCGAGGATGTCGCCAAGTTGCTGGCAGGCTTGAACGTGCAAACCGAAGTCAAGTTCTGACAATGGCCTGGAATCCTAACCAGAAGTTTGCGATGCCGATGTTCAATCCGTGGGTGCCCGAGAAGGTGCGCCCGTGGATTTATCTGCTGTTTGCATTCCTGTTCCAGTTGTCGGGCGGCGTCTATTTCTCCAACATGCAGCACATGATGGGCAGCCTCTCGCTCATGCGCGAGGATATCCAGATGGTGGCGATGATGGGCGTCGTGGGCGTGAATATGCCCTTCCCGTTCCTGTTCCGCTTCAAGTTGCGGTTCACCAACCAGCAGTTGCTCATCAATGCCGCGCTGGTCATTGCTGTGTGCAACATCCTGTGCCTGTATGTCACCTCGTTGCCGCTGTTGTGCCTCATCAGTTACATTGCGGGGTTCTTCAAGTTGTGCGGCACGTTTGAGTGCTTTTCCAACATCCGCCTGTGGCTCTCGCCCAAGCAGGACTTTGGGGTGTTCCTGCCGTCGCTCTACATCATCATCCTGGCAGCCATGCCCGGCAGCAACTGGATTGCCCAGCAACTGACCATCGCGTTCGGTTCCTGGGCGATGATGCACTGGTTCATGGTCGGCCTGATGCTCCTGGTCGTACTCGTCATCTTCACCTGCACGCATGCCTGGCGCATGATGCCCAAGCCCTTGCCCCTGGTCTCCCTCGACTGGCTGGGTTGTATCCTGTGGTCGGCCGTGATGATTGAGGTCATCTGGCTGTTCACCTATGGCGAGTACTACAACTGGTGGGACGGTGCCATGTGGCGCTATGTACTGTATGCCCTGCCCGTGACCATCCTGGTCGCCGTGGGGCGCATGACCCACATCAGGCATCCCTACATCGACCCGATGGTGTGGCCGCATTGGCGCCTGCTGCCCATCCTGGGCATGTTCTTCGTGGCTGAGGTGATGAATGCCACGCCTCACGCTCTGCAGGGAACCCTAACGGGTGGCGTGTTGCACTGGGGTTACACCACAACGAGCAGGTTTTACCTGTTTGAGATGATGGGCTATGCCCTGGGATGCGTCTTCACTATCCTGTGGGGAAAAGGGACACCCACTTGGGGCATCATTCCCCGCATGGGTTTCAAGTACACACGGTTGCTGTCGATAGGTTTTGCCGCGCTGTTGCTCTATCAGGTGATGATGTATTTCTACATCTCGCCCAACTTGAACATCGAACGCATCTACCTGCCCACCGTGCTGAGGACTTTCGGCTACGCCATATTCTTCTCTACGATGACCCTGTATCTGAAGGAACTGATCGAGTTCCCCACGTTTTTCCATGCGCTGACCGTTTCGGGCTTCATCCGCAACGGCGTGGCCGAGAGCATGTGCTCGGGCTTGTACAGTTACGGCCTGCGGCACCAGATCAACGACACGTTGGCCCGCGGCATCCACGGCGACTTCAACAGCATCCTCATGGTCGCAGTCAAGGAGATGTACGGTATCATGTGCATCATCGGTACCATCGTCCTGCTGCTGATGCTGCTCTATGACGTTCAGCCCGTCAAATCCACCATGCACCGCATGCCCAAACTGAAATCCCTCGGCAAAATCATGATGCGCCAGTTGCGGCGTGAATCCGTCGCAACAGACTGACAACTTTATATACCTCTCTAAAGAAGCCACTTCATTTTGGTGGCTTCTTTAGTAGATACTCCCCTGTCTCAGCAGGTGCGGAACACGTGACCGCCATCGCCCATGTCATAATCAGACATGAACAGCTCGCGGGCAAAAGCCTTGAAGTCACCTGAGGGAGCAGCGAGAGCAGAGCCGAACCTGTTCGTACTATGCCGAGTCGCGAACGAAGAAGACCATAGGCCAAAAAGCGGGTGATGCTCTCGGGAACATTGTCGAACATACAAAGCTCATCGGCGAGGTGCTGGGCGAAATCGGATACGGGATGTGGGTGGCTGAGAAAACCATGGCCCCGCCCGAGACGATCGAAACGACGGCCTCGTTGTCGTCGCTCGTCGTGAGGTCGAGATCTGGAAAACTTGAGCAAGTCGAACGCCATAGAGCTTGCTCTAATGGCTAAGGCGCCGCCAAGTTTATATAATCTGCGAGGAAAACATCAGCTCCTCTAACTGGTTATTCAATGTGACTGACATATTCTATCAATTTTATGTTGCTGCGAAGTTCGGAAAAAAATACCGTCCGCTAAAAGACAGGGAAAAGTGATTCCATCCATAGCAATTTTGGTAATCATTGCAAATTCTGCTACGATCTCTAGCTATTAATTTGGAGACACTTGTGTTATTCAGTAGATTTGTAGTGTGTTTATTTTAGTATTAAAAAAAATAATATGAAACAAAGTTTTAAAGTTGGACATATCGTACAAGATGGTACGTTTGTTTCTTCAATTGACAAAATTGAGGGGGATGTTGTTTTATTAGCAAAGAATTATGCGACAAAGTTAGAAAAGCTTACTCCAGTTGCAATACGTGGAGGCTTTGATACTGGAATCATATTGGACAATATCATCCCAATCAGAGCATCTATTATAGCACCGGGGCAAAAGGCACCAACAAGAAGGCCAAAATCCTATATCGAGTGTGATATAGAAGGAGAAACCATAGTGTCAATAATTGAAACAAATGGTTTTAGGTTTATCCATGAGTTACAAGAATGGATTGCACAAAATGCTCCCGATTATTTCCTACGCACTATAGTTTAACATATGATAACAACTAAACACAAAGAAGTCGTTGTTTTCAGATGTTTTTCTTAAATTCTGATTTGTTTTTTTCAGCTTCAATTCGTTGACGGTTCTTTTTAGCTTCTGCTTCTTTCTGAGCTACTTGAATACTGTCTACGATTTGCTGACTAATATTCTTCATTAAGACATCATACAAGCCCTTATGGTGATAAGTGATAGTAATACCATCAAGAGCATCATATTCCCTTACCCCATATTCATTTTTCCCATCCTCTCCAATTGTCCCGAGAGAACCATAACCCACTTCTTTGTGTGTATTCTTTTCAACTGAAAGCGACTGATTCTTAAAGTCCCATTCATAGTGGTCAAAGTCTGGAAAGGTAGTACAGTCTAATTTTTCTTCTTCTTGATCGTAATAACGTTCACAAAAATTATCTACAAAAAAATCAAATGTATCCGAAGTATAAGAAGGGTTAAGACACTCGAAAAACAATTCTATCGATGCCACCTGATCTTTGAATGTGCCTATTCTCATTATGGCACTAGAGTTGAATTTTTCGTTTTCTCCATGTAAATTGACACGCACAATTGGAACGGATACCGAACCGATAAAGATTCCATTCTTACAGGAATCAATCTGTATTTTACCTTTTGCTATAGCAGAATCTATCAAATTGACAGGGCCACCAATTTTGATATCCATGAACGATAGTTGAACATCTGTATTACTCAAACTATCGCGCATCTGCTTGAAAGCTTGCTCTTTCTTTTCTCTTTCAATAGTATATTTATCTTTACAGCCTAATGTAAAACAACAAATCAGTGCGAGAATAAGGATTTTCTTCATAATCAAATTGGTATTTTATTTATACTCGCAAATTTAATAGTTTCATTTCATCTAGACAAATTATTAATTAGTTTTTTACTGAATGTTTTTTATTGCAACCAACTAATATAGTATTCATTGATTTTCAAGAAACTGTTTGGTTTCAGCCTCAATTACTCGTAAGTAAACAATCGAATCGAACAAAGCCGGGCGGTTCACTTTTTAGGGGATCGCCCGGCGCCGTTTCCGATCGGTGGGCGAGCGATCGCCCACCTGCGGAACGGGAGGCCTTAAACCTCGTGCTCGATGTACTCGCTCAGCTCCTTGAGGATGCCTTCGATGTCATCGGCCGTGCTGTCATCGGCAAATGTCCATGACCTGCAGGCCTTGGCGGGCGGCTCGCCTTGGTGGGCGAACACCGTCCACCATGTCATCACCTCACCATCGCATCGCACC
>JBGUJU010000003.1:0-1824 GCA_045114065.1 Sodaliphilus sp. | reverse complement strand
GGCGTAGTCGCTGGCCAGGGGCACTTCAAGGCCGATGTCCATCAGGAAGCGGCCGGTGAAGGTCTTGCCGTTGAGTTCGCATGGCTTTTGGCCCACCTTGACGTTGCGCTCGGTGATGGTGTAACTGCGACTGGGATCAAGACCAGCAAGCTGGATGCGCGGCAGTGGCTGGTCGACATAGTTGTCAACCTTGTAGACGAACCACACGGCATGGTCCATAGCATCGTTGCTGAACATGATGGACGAGACGCCCTTGCGGTTGTACGGCGAAATCAGACGATAGAGGTTGCCGGTCTGCACGACAGGGCGCAGCAACTTGTAGTCGGCAAACGCCTGTGTGCACTGGTCATGTTCCTCCTGGCTCATGTGACGCGGCTGCAGCTCCATGCCCAGACGTCCGCTCATGGCCACGTCGCAGCGGAACTTGATGGGGATGACACGGCCGCCCGTGTTCCAATAAGGTGAACCGCCGATGTGCTGTGCCATGGCGTTGGCAGGGAAGAAGTAGGAGGTCCCATACTGGATATAAACGCGCTGCAGGGCATCGTTGTTGTCGCTCACCCAGAACTCGTCGAAGTAGGGCAGCAGGCCATAGTTGGCACGGCCACCACCCGAGGCGCAGTCTTGCATGACCAGGTCGGGATACTTGGCGCGGATGCGCTTGAGCACGTTGATTAGTCCGCGGTGCCACAGGATGGAGATATTGTTCTGCTTGTTCTTGGGCAAGTATAGCGAGCCGTAGTTCTGAATCGAGGCATTGGCATCCCACTTGATATAAGCGATGTCGGGATTCTGCGTCATCAGGTTGTCCACGATGCCGAAGATGAAGTCCTGCACCTTGGGGTTGGTAAGGTCTAGCACAACCTGTGTGCCGCCACGGCCTTGTTTGAGTTCGCGACCCTTGGTCTGGAGCATCCAGTCGGGGTGTTTCTCGTAGAGTTCACTCACGGTGTTGCACATCTCGGGCTCAATCCAAATGCCGAACTTGATGCCACGCTGACGGGCAGCCTGGGTGAGCGTGCTGATGCCGCCGGGCAGTTTGCGCTTGTCAACCACCCAGTCGCCCAACGACGAGGAGTCGTTGTTGCGGGGATACTTGTCGCCAAACCAACCATCGTCCATCACGAACAGTTCGCCGCCAAACTTGGCGATGTCGTCCATCATGTTGATCATGGTTTCCTCCTTGATGTCAAACACGACGCCTTCCCACGAGTTGAGCAGGATGTCGCCCGTCTTCATGCCGCGGTGGAACATGCCCTCGGTGCGTGCCCAGCGATGGATGGTGCGGCTGGCACCTCCCAGACCGTCCTCGGAGTAGGCAAGAGCCAGATGCGGAGTTTCAAAGAGTTCGTTGGGCTCGAGTACATATTCCGACGACATCGGGTCGATACCGGCATAGAACTGGTGCTGACGATGGCCAGTGGTGTTGATGCGCAGTTCGTAGTTGCCGCTCCAGCACAGGATGGCGGCAATGACGCGACCCGTGGTCTCCTGCGGTTCACCGTCGAGCGAAATCATCAGTTCGGGAGCGTCCATGTGTGAGTTGCGGGCGCCGTCGGTATTGCGGATGGTCTTCAGGCCCTGGGTAAGCGGTTCGGTCGTGGGCTCGGTCTCGGCTGCCCAGTTGCCGTGCAGGTGGCTGATCCACACGTTGCCCTGGCGTAGTGTCAAGTGGCCAGAATCGAAGCGCTTGAGCGTGATAGCCTGTTTCTCCTTGTGAGAGATTTCAGTCCAAGTCTCAATCACGTCCACGTTTTTGTAGGCTTTATAGAACACTTTCACTGTGACGGGCAGCAGTTTGTCGGTCATCGTGAAAATGTGAAG
>JBGUJU010000002.1:0-24808 GCA_045114065.1 Sodaliphilus sp. | reverse complement strand
TATCAGTCAACTGATGCACATGTCGGAGTGAACGCTGTAGAAACCGAGCCTAGGCCTAAAAGCAATATGCGTAAATGGTTGATTGGTCTGGGTATTGGCAGCGGAGTGATCGGAGTGATTGCTTATGTCTTTAAGAAAAAATAATATGATTATCGTTGTGATGTGTGGTGGTAAGGCTAAGGACTTTGCCACCACGGGCGGCGCGGCCACACCGTCCTACCGTAAAGTGAGGCTGTATTGTGAATTAGCATTTTATTTTAATAAAACTAGTTATGGAAAGAAAACAATTGTATATAAAGCTTGGTGACGCTGAATTAAGGGCGAATACGGTAAGAGAAATGAAGAAGTTAGCTGAAATCATCGAGGACAATAGGTTTCCCAAAAAACACACCGTGAAACTGGGCACCTGTGCTTCAGACGGTTATGGCGACGATGCTGAGAAAAAAGCATGGCAGTGGGTTCTTGGTGGAGGCACCGTACTTGGTTTAGGCGCTCTTGGACGTTGGTTATACAGAAAGTATTTCAAGAGATCCAAGTCTGTTTTAACGCTCCCGCCTCCACCTCCCGCACCTGTGGTTAATGTACCCTATGAGGAGGTGGTGGTCAATCCCCAGCCGATGGAGTGTCAAGAGCCACCCAAGCCCAAGACCTGGGGTGAGATGTTCCTCGATGAGTTTGGTCAGATGCCTGAGCTTCCCCCGATGCTCCAGTTCGTCGTTGAGCGCAGCCCTGCTGGCTACGAGGTGGCGATGGTGGGTACTCTGCTTTGCGCTCTTGCCGCGCTGTGCTTCTCTAAAGTTCGTGCCAAGTATCTAGATGGTAAAATCCACGCCCCCAACCTGCAGATACTCGTTGAGGGAAACTGGGGCACGGGCAAGGAGAAGTTTATGACCGCACTGAACACCTTGTTCAATCGATTGTTTGAACGTGATAAACAAAAGTTTTTGTCCTCATCCAACGAGGGGAAGATTATCCAATGGGCTGGTATCAGTGCGACGGAATCAAAGTTCATTGACATCATGACCCAAAATGGCGAGGTTCACGTTCTCATGGTCAGCAGTGAGGTGCTTGCAGCGGTAAATAACATGAGAAAACAGAATGGCTTGACCGCTGAGTACTATCGCAAAGCGTTTGATAACGGTGAGGTTTATCGTGGCAACAAGAGCAAGGACGCCCAGGGATTATTTCGTGTGTTTATGAATTACATTCTCACAGGAACTCCTGGTGACACTGAGAAGTTCATCTCAAAGGAACTGGAAGGAGGAACCGCGTCCCGCATTTGCTGGCTTGCAATTCCTGACAGTGGCCGATACCTTGAAGCTTTGGTCTTTGAGGATGGAGAGGAGCTGGAAAGATATAGGGACCAAATTGATGAGTGGAATCGGTTCTTCTGCTATGACCATGATGATTCGAGTGGTTGGGATATTCCCGCCCAAGAGCACATCATCGATCTTGCTTATGTAAACGACGCTATCAAGACCTGGATTGAGGACAATCAGTGGCATAAAGCAAATGAGAACCCAAATGATCCACGCATTGGTGCCCGCGGCCGTATGGGAGCGATTGCTTTCCACTTTGCCATGGTCATTCATATGTTGTTCGGTTGCCCTGGACCAGATATGGCTCAGACTCGCCACAAAGTAGTTGATCTCACCATCTATCTGGCCAACTACTGTATGGAAAGATTCTTGCACAAGTTCGGTGACATCCAGAAGGTGCAGCGCGAGCTCAACAACCTGGCTGAGACCATTGACACTCCGACGGTGAACCAAGGTACACAGCCTTCATCGCCTCAACCCGATGAGGAAAATTACAGCGGAAGCCTCTCAAAGTCCACGGTAATTGAAATGGCCAAATACTACGATCTGTCCGATGAAATCGGTTATGGCACCGTCGTAAAAAAGTTTGGTCTGCCGCCTGGTGAAGCTAGTAAGAAAATGGTTAGCAGAGCCATTCGCAAATGGAAGCGAGAGCAGCAAGGTAAGTGATTATAAAGTGGGGACAGTCACGGGGGACAAGACCGACTGTCCCCCTTTTTTATATCTCGCCAAGAACAAGCTAACAGCTTGATTGTCATATGGGGACATGGGGGACAACAGGTAGGACAAGGGGGACAGTCGATGTCATACCGGCTGACCCCACGGTGCAAGGATAAAAAGGCCGCCTGAGAAGTATAAAGAACCTTTATTAATATAGAGACAATAATACGCCCCCGTGAGAGAACCGCTGGCTACATATCAATAGGCCTGCGGCAGAGAGGGGCGACAACATATAAACTAATCACGATGGAGAAGGACCGGCTGGCGAAGAGTCAGTAGGAGAACCACCATCACCCGGACGATGACCCATTGGGGTGACACCGTAACCTCAAGATGTTACACCGTTCACTTCATTGGCGAGTCCGGAGAAGTAGCGATATCGGTGCTGGAGAAGCATTGACGTTGCTACTTCTTTTTTTGCTTTTCAAAAATTGCAACTACCTTAAAATCAGAGAAAAGCAAATAAAATAGCTTCGGAAAGTCAGCCATTTTCGAGATTTTTTTTGAAAACGGCTGATTTTTATGGCAAGATATGTGCTTTTATTTTTCTGGGATGAGGGTAAAATGGGTTATTCCAGAAAAATAAAACGATGTTTCGTGAGCTGTAAACCCATTCAGTGATAAACCGCCAAACTGTCAACCTGGTTTAGGCGAACGATAAAATTAGTGTAAACCAACTTAGTTAATCGCTCTCAAATCTGTCATTATCCTTGGGATAGCCACATATTGTTAAAAAATAATAAGTTAAATAGTTCAATTTGTTTTAACCTTATTCTATTATTCTTATTTGTGATGTTTTGTTTCTTTTAAACCAATATACGTTAATTTGAAGTATAAATTGTATTGTAAAGGCATTTAATCAATAGAGATTTGGCTTTGACGAAGTAGCTGATTAGCATGAGCAACTGCGTAGAAACCGCAAAAGTCATCTTTCCCGACATGGAGAATTCCATAGACTATATTGTTATTATCATATAAAGGGCTACCGCTACTTCCTCCTTTTGGATGAGCCGGCTTCATTTTTGCACCAAAAAAGTTTCCGACAAAATATTTTTCATCGGATTCAACAATTGCAGTCGTTTCCCAATAATACATATGACCGGACTCTTCATTTAACTTCTTATGAGATGGATTAAATGGGTCTTTTATCCTATGATAAAAATCACATCGGAGGTGTTGACCCCGCGCAGGAAAAGATGTGGCCAACCTTAACGGACTATTTATATCAATATCCGCTAAAATAAAAACAGAAAAATCGGTCCTGTCTTTATCCTCATGCCCATAAGTATGATCTTCATTGTCATCATCTAGACTTTTATAATTTAGTTCAACTTTATTGGTCAGAATAATTTCCCGATTTCCAATGATGATAAAAGGATCACCAATGGCAACTAAACTTGGCATAACGACATGCTCTGCAGTGAAGAAAAGGTTTCCCGAGAAAAAACCATTACCTATACTGTCTATCGTCCCGTCATCTCTTTGTTGAAATATTGGAAACACATATTTTTCTATGTTCATATTCGGTAAATCAAATATTTCTATTATTGTATCTATTACTGCAAAGGTACAAAAGAATAACATGATTTACGACTATTTTTGTTGTAAGTTGTGTTCTAGTAGGTTCCGTTTTATAACGGAATGAACTTGTTTGTTCTGGGATTGAACGGGTATTAGCCAGAATGTTATGTCAATAGCATAGACTTGGTAGAGTTGTAGCGCTGCAATATGGGGTATATATGCTCATTGAAGTGACAAGGCTCACCATCATTACCTTTCTAGTAAATTTGATGCTAAGCCATCGGCAGTTTGGATAATCACTGAAAGGGGACAGATTTCACGAGCCTTCTGCAGATTCCCTTTGATGTCTGGAGACTGGAACGGCAGGTCCCATGCATGCATGTGCCAGCGGATTGCCATAATTTCGTCATCGGTAAGTTTTAGGCCGGCACGTAGTAACACTATTACCGACTTCTCGCCATGTCCAAGCGGGAAGTTGCTGTACTCTACATCATAGCCTTGCACGGGCACCCAAATGCCAAGTTTGTTCTTTTGCTTCTTAATAGAAGGTTTGTATATGTCCGCTTTGCACACATCGTGCAGCAACGCAGCTATAATGATGCTATCGATGGGTAGCTTGTCTGCAAGATAAGGTTCTTGTGCAATCATCACCTCTCGTAATTCAAGAGCAACATTGCAAACATTCATAGAATGCTTAACAAGACCTCCCTCACAATTCAAATGAAACCTAGAACTAGCTGGAGCAGTGAAGAACCCCAATCTCTCGAGTTCAGCAATTACGTTCTCAATCCCATCACGTTTTGTGCTTTTCAATTTATCAATAAACTGCTGCTTCATGCTATGATATTCCCTAAAACTTTAAGAAGTTTGACTTTTTATCACCTTCTATATGGGCTGTTAATAATTCATGTTGAATTTTCTTAATGACTGTTTCATTAATTATTTCGTTTATGTAGTCATATTTGTTAGCTAAACTTTTTATACTCACGCCAAATCCAGCAGTTATGACTTTACCTTCTTCATTAAAATAATTGAATGAATCTCCAGAACTGATTGCTCGGTAATTCGTCAGAATGAATCGATCATGAAACATGGGATCTTTTCCTCTTCTTTTACATAAAACAAATGTTACGAATGGCCGATAACCAACTAAGTCCTCCACCATATCTTTAATATTATCACGAACTTCATTCAGCTTGATGAAGGAATCAATAGAGTTGTTTTCGACCACAATCACAATATTGATTGGAATCTTGCGAGTTTTGCTGCAGCAAGTCTTAATGATACGATAAAAATTCGACCTAAGCAATCGTTTATTGGATAGAATATATCTATCAATAAAAAGGAGATCGGTACATGGAGCAGTATAAGGCTTAATGTTGTCCCATTTTCTAATCTTATTTGCTCCTAATGAAAGATCATAATCACCATTTTCTGGAATCACAAATAATTTTGATAATGTCTCTAATTCATGACCACAATGACTTAAAAGCATAGCATTTGATAGGTGTTGAGGTGTCTCATCATCCAATAAGTAAACAGCGCACAATTTATCAATACCACTAATTCTATTAATTGACAATTCTTCGTCTTGAGCAGGAAATGCACTATCCCATTTGGGTTTTGGTGCGAGTGTGCCACTAGTTAGTTCTTGTAAGACCCAATTCTTTATTACAGGATCAGCAAGAGCTTCTTCTTTTGAGAAAGAAAAAGAAAGGCATAAATTTCTTTTTAGCATTCGCTTGCACTCATCATATCTTTCATCGTTTCTTTGGCTGATGAGCGAACGCAGGCTTTCTATTTCAATATACGCATTCATAGCTTACAGAATTTCAAATGCCAGATTAGTTGCTTCGTCAAAGAAACCTTTGCCGAATTCGTTTTTGAATCTACCATCTGGGCAGAATTCCATTTCATAAGGTTTGTCATCACGAGGAACGTAATACACCTTGAATGGAGTTTGATTGTTCATGTCCTCCTCGTTCTCGTACTGATGCCTAGCTACAAACACTTGCGCCTTACGGATAAGATATTCTGAGTGTGTCTCAATGATAAAGTGTATGTTATACTTCTCGTACGCTTCTAGGAACATATCGGCAAGCAGCGACTGATACTTAGGGTGCAAATGAATTTCCGGTTCTTCGACGGCAATAGTATTAACCTCATAATGAAACTCTTCCGTTTTGTAATGGTCAAGCAACTCCATACGGAAGTACTTATTCACCTTTTCACCTTGGGCTGAAAGGATAGCTGTTTCTATTTGTAAGAGAATAGAAACCAATTGAGTAATACCATAACCCTCGTCGGCCAAAATTCTGCCCTCGTCATCGTCGGTCTTGTGCAAGCGAATCTGTACACCAAGGCCTTCCTTATCGACATGAAGCGTGATGGCTTTGCCGATTTCAAATTGTTCAATCCAGCGATTCATGAAACTGTCAGCTACATAATCGCGCTTTCCAGAATAATGGTAGTTTTTTTGATAATCAAGATAATTACGTTTCTTCTCAAAATAATTTCTGAGAAGCATTGAGAAATCGTCCTTATTGTCAAGGGTATACAGACGATTGACGCTAGCTCGGGCAGAGCTTACATATGACATATTGCCGCACCAATCAGGACATGCAATTTCTTGCACAAGAACCTCTGCAAACTTTGTGAGAAGTTTATATGCAGAGTGGTAAACATTACCCCAGAAATCAAAACCAGAAGGGTCAGGATCAATGTAAGCGTATGCGCCCTTTCCATCACGAGCAAATGTCTTATTCCATTCCATTACGACTTCATATAGTATACCGAAAGTTAGAGGACGGTTCTCCCACGTTTTGATGGCTTCCTCTTTTTTCGCTTCTTTCGTCTCCTTGTCTTCTTCAATAACATTAAAATCCTCATCTAAATAGACGGTGTTTCCAAAATTATAAGGATTCTCATCGGTTAAGTACCCCAAAGGCAACGACAATTCATTAGACTTGAGAAGGTGAATGTCGGCTTTACTTGTATGAGTAACTACATGTTTGAAGAATCGGCACTCATAATCAATGAAGAAATCTCTAAAGTTGTCAAATGATGATTCCATAAAGGCATTGATAACTTTACGAGAAGCACTAATCTGGCCTTCACCTGCTTTCTGAAGGTACTCAGATGAAACAAACGCTTCCACATTGTTTTTGGGAAGTCCACTTAACTTGTCAAGCGCGGGAATGAAGAAGAGAGATTTGTGTCCCTGTAACTGCTTTATCACTTCTGGATTGACATTTAGCTCTTCATTGAAGCTTTTTTTACGTTTCGCAAACCGCACGAAACGCATGATATCGTCTCTGCGTGGTTTGTCGACGCTCTTCAAATAGTTAATGACCTCTTTTATTTTACGTTCATATTCTTCTCTTGATATGCTCCTTACGAACTCGTCGTCATACTCAAGGTCAATAAAAGAATGAATGGCGCACTCAGTAAGAAGGAAGGTAATATAATCTTCTTTAATGACATTGAGGTTGCAATATCCATTTGCTAATTTGCTGGAATGATAGAATACACCCTCGTCGGTGCTCAACGTGATGGAATCAAGGTAAGCATTGTTAAGTTCGTCGTTCACGTCAGTAGAGAACACAAGTTGAACGTTCGCGTCCTTAGACAGCATAAGCGAGTGTACTGTATATTCTATGGTGATAGTTCTTGATTCAGAACCTTCGTGCACGACCTTGTCAAAACGACCTAAGAGGTTGTTCGGATACATAGTGAAATCCAGTTTGAATTTGTCTAACTGGATTGGATCACCATTCTCAATAGCTTTCCTTATCTGAGCAAGAAAACTGTTGAGCAAGAAAATTGCTTTTACAACGGAACTCTTGCCGGAACTGTTACTGCCAGTCAAAATCGTAATCGGGTTGATCTCGAATGATACACCATTCTCATCAAATACTCTGAAATTCTTAATGTTTAATGTAGTTTTCATATATATTGTTATTTATTTCTGATTGCAAAGATAATACTTGTTGAAGAGTTATTCTATAAATCAATTTGTTGTTTTTTCTACTTCATGTTGCAAAAGTATAACGCCCAAACGAACTCTATGTTCGCAACTTGTTGTACATATTCACCATAGCTTTGATTCTGCTCTGGACTGCTTCCTGGATGTGCTTTGGGGACAGGACAATCAAATCTTGGCCATAAGAGCAGAGCTCACGGATGAGTTCGTAGTTGCGGATGCAACGGATGCGATAAAATTTACCGCCGTTTAAGGTCGAATATTGAGTTCGCAGGGCGATGTCTCTGTCTCCCTTGATATCCGCTTGGGTCCCGTGGATGGGTTTAGTGTCGATGTAGCCTGTAACGCTATCACTGCCCCAAAAGATGATTTCCTCGATAGGTTCACCCTCGTGGTAAGTGATTCCGATGATGTCCTCATAACGTTCGGTTAGGTCTTCTGCGCTTGGCCGATAACTCATACCGGGTAGCGGGTCGACCTTAATGATACGATCAAGTGCAAAGGTCAGTATCTTGCCATCGTTATCAGCGGCTCCGATAACATACCATCGGTTGTTATATTGTTTAAGCAGATAAGCATGGAAATTGATTTCTTTTTGTGCATCCTCGCTAAAGGTGCGGTATGTTAGGCGCATGGCAACCTTGTTGGCAATATATGTGAACAATGTACCCAGTAGGTTGCTGTTCTTGAGATACGGATTATTGCTGAAATAGATAATCTTATCATGCTTGTTTACTCCGAGCTTCGCCTTGAACTCATCCAGCCACTCAAAATTGTCGAGACCATCGAACTGACCAATGGTTTCTAGTACTTCGCACAAAAGATTCTTTTCTTCGTTACTTAATTTTTTATTAAAGATGGAGAAGGCAGGGTCAAGGTATCTCACACATCTTTTGCCAGTGCTTGATTTGTAACGCTCAAGTTCTGCAAAAATGGGAGCATACTCGAGATAGTTAAGATCTTTCTCGATACAACGACGGGTTACTTCTTCAAAACCATCTTCAACCAGTTTTTTGTTTACCAATCTTGTCAAATAATTGACATCATAGCAGTGCATCCTGTCACCGAGTAATTCGTCCAGTATAAGGTAGCGATTGAATGCGTTTTTGTTAGCAGGCATGATGTTTCAATTGTTTGGCAATGCAAAGATAACAAAAAATCACGAACAGTATGTTCGCATAATTGAAAATCTTTTGGCATCTTGAATGTCTTTTATTAATCATTATTCAAAAGGAGATTTAATTATTTATCGCAACAGAACTATTATACCAATATTTTCAACTATATTTGCAATCTGCTCTAGAATACAATCTCGAGTAATAAAGGATTCAAATACTGCTACTCAATTTGCAAACTAATAATATGTCAACTAATAGAGTTTCATTATCTCAGATATCAGCTTTAACAGGAGTCGATTTAGAAGCATTGCTTAAAACGGCCAAAGAAAAAGGCATCAATATACCTGAAGATCCCGACTACCAGTTAACACCTTCAGAGTTGAAAGCCTTAGACCCAACCCTGGCATATAGATTAAGGTTTGGTAAATCAGCGACAGCTAAGACAAGTAAACTGGCTGCAAATTCTGAAGACATTGAACCAGAAGACAAACAAACAGCTCATGAGGTGTTTAAACCATTACAAGAATCTTTGGATGTGCCTCAATTAAAGGTGGTCGGCAAAGTCGACCTAGAGACTATTAACCAATCAACGGCTCCCCAAAAGAAAACAGCCAACGATGTCACGTCTACTCAATCAGACGATGTATCTGGAGATAAGAGAAAAGACTCTACAAACAAAAAGTCCAAAACTCCAAAACGAGTCATTGGCATTGTTAAATTCTTCGATTATCATAAAGGATGGGGATTTGTTATCTCTGGTTGCAAAGGTGTTAGTGGAAAACCAGAAGATGAACACCGACTATTTAATTTCTATTTGCGTGAGTCGGAATGGAAATCATCATCTACACCAGATGATCGAGATTGGATTATTTTGACCCCGAAAAAGGATCATCAAGGCAGATTGAATGCGATAAATGCGGAGCGCCTTGAGTATAATCGAGATTCCTTGCTTTTTGCAATGAAATACCGAGGAAAATATGCCAGGATTAAAGGGACTGATAATAAAGGAGACCATTTCAATGAAAGTGTTTTGTGCCATATCATTGGTAAGATGATTCGGGGGACAAATCGCATGTCTCATGATATCACAAAATATCCTGAAGTGATTGACACTTTTTGTGATTTCCTTTCAACAGTGCCTAAAGAAAAACAAAAAGCATTTGTAAAACAATTTCTGCTAGATGATGAACTTTTTACTCTTCTTCTCCACTTATTTATACAGGTTGAGTACAGTTCTGAGAATTCCTCCAAAACGACAGCTTTTGAGTTGTTCTACAACACCATCATTGAGCAAGTTCTCGAAGAGGGCAAGTTATCTCATTTAGCC
The DNA here is from genome assembly GCA_045114065.1 of Sodaliphilus sp. Taxonomy (GTDB): domain Bacteria; phylum Bacteroidota; class Bacteroidia; order Bacteroidales; family Muribaculaceae; genus Sodaliphilus. The sequence goes on along the minus strand of JBGUJU010000002.1, from coordinate 14,821 downwards.
AAGTTACCTGATACCTTTAACTACAATAATTATTCAGAGCAGATAACAACTATTCTTCTCAATGAGGCAAGTCAAAACCGGAAGGCCACCAAGGAATGGCTTGAGAAACATACGATTTACGATTCGATAAGTTTAGATAACTCTAGAGCGGAGACAATTCCTTTGAGAATGTTGCTTCTAGAATTGACTGACAATGAAAGCTGGATTAGTAATCTGTGTGCTGAATGGCCTTCAGTTATAGAATTCTTCAAAGCAAATAATTACCAGTCATATGATTTTTGCCTGCATTATTTCTCTAATAAGGAGGATGACTTTGTAAAGAATCATTCTGTAATTGATTTGCTGGATGAAGACACTCTAACCATCTGGTGTAAGAACCTGATGAAAGAAGATCAGCCACCCTTAAGCTTTTTAAGAGCTCTCATGGAACACAAAGTTGAAGGGAACTTAGAGCTATGGGGTACTTATGTCAAATCAGGTTTTGATATTACACTATCATTAGATGTAATACGTAAGGGATTGAGCAATGAAATTAAGAACAATTCTGAGGGAGTTCGAAAATTCTTAAGTATCTGCGAGGAAAAAGAAATCTCAGTACTCACCATCTTTGAGAAAGTCGAGGGCTTAAGTGATGAGATGTATGTTGAACTATTCGTAAGAACAGAAGATTATGAATACCTCAACCAGATGTCCGATTTCGATGAAAGCTCTACTTGGGTTTCTGCCCAGCCGGCCGAATTCATTGCCCAGTTTTTAAAGCTCTATGGCGAGCTGATGAAACAAGAGGATTCCATTGACGAGGATTTATATATTAAATCGTTAGGCGAGGATGCAGCCATTAAAGCCCTAAAATCGCTATCTGAAGCGACACAAGAAAAGAAGCATGTTGAAAAACAGTATCAATTATTGCAATATTTTCCCAAAGAATATGCAAGATCAATTGTCTATGAACATTTTGCTAACAGTGAATTATTTGATATATTCATGGGTGAGCAATGGGCGCAACTAAAAGCCAAACTGCCCTACATGATATTTGATATTGAATCTGATGGCGATACTGTTAGAGAATTCGCATATAAGGCATCGGACTATATGCATTATTACGAAGATGAAGGTCAATTAAACACGCTCATCTCCGCAATAAATACCACACCCATTATAGTCGGTCATCGAATTAAGCAGTGGGATTTAAAGATCCTAGAATCTCATGGTGAAATCTCACCTAAATTCATTTGGGATACTCTTGAAATAGAAACTCTCTTAAATCCATGTCGGTATGCCTACTCTCTTCACACTGCACATAATGCAAAAGATGACACAGAGCTTACTGACCGTTTGTTCTGGAATCAGCTTTTCAGACTATCAACGAATGAAGATCTTTGTTCCCAACTCAATCAATTTCTTCCTGAAAATATAAACTCAATAATCAATGAACTTCGCCAGCCTGAATTCTCTCAATTTTTTGAGAAATCAGCAGGTTCGGAAGATTCATTTTTCCAGAACCTTCGTGATATTGATAAAGAACTGGCTGATGAACTGGATGAAATTAATGAGGAGTGTACTGGACAAAAGGCCATAATAATTGCGCCTCAAAGATTGTGGAATAGAATTGCCGAGCATGTAAAAGTCTCATTCATTCGAGAAGAGAACGGTATTGATTACTTACCTATCTCTGAAGAGAAGTTAAAAGCAAGGCCAATAGAGGACCCACTGCTTCAAACAATACTACTGCGTTTCTGCCAACAATCCTTCTCTCCAATTGTGTCCAACTTGGCTTCTTATCTACGTATTCAATATTTTAATGATGAGGTGCTAAGGGATTACGTCTCAGAGGACACATCGAACATTCAATGTGCCGATCTAAGGTTCATTGACCATCCTGATGAGAATATTGAATTCTCAAGATTATATTTTATTGGTTGTGAGTTAGAGAATAGACTAAATCAGTACGCACTATCCACTCCATTACGACCATCAGACTTTTGGAATGAAAACAGTTCTATCCCGATGCGTTTAGGTGGTTCAAGTTTTACTCTAGTGACATCTGATGATAGGAAATCGGCACTCTTCGCAGATGTTCCTAAAGATGCATTAAACGTTTGGATTGAACGAACAATAGATGGAAAATATGTTGTTAATTATAATTTTAATGTAGTCAATAAACTAGAGTCACTGATTGGTAAAATTGGCCATGATGTTACTATTAAGAAAATATCATGGGCATCTAAAGAAACCGATAATAAGGCAGTAACTTTGGTTAGAAGTGGACGTCCCAAGAGATTTGACTTTACACAAAAACGAGTCAATTCAACTACTAGGTATCGTTCAATGTATTGGATGTATCAGCTTGCATTACTTGATAATATTCATAGAACAGACTGTTCTCTTCCTATCATATATATTTTAGAAGATAACTTAGAAATTAGCAAGGTCGAATCTTATGCTTCAAGTTTAGGGTACTACATCCCCCAAAATGGTACGTTAGTAACTAAATTGGAGAAGATTTCACAAAGATCAAATGGACTATTAATCGTCTCAAAAGAGAAATTTTTTGAGATAACTGAAAAACGGCTCTATGCCGCATATTGTTTTGTTTGGGACCAAATGGCTGTTGAGAAACATATGCTTATGTGGCAGAATAGAGATGCAAACATCGGGGACAGTACATTTAATGACAGCATTGAAGAAACTGGCTCAGATTTGATCACAGGAGCAAGTAAGGATACATATCAAGCAACCCTTGTTTCTTTATGGCCTGTTTATCAATATTATAGTAGATTTATTCTTGCAAATAACAACTCATCAAAGATGTATATCCTCGACAGCTTTTTAGAGGATTACCACTCATTGAGCAATGCATGGAATACAAATTGTTTCACATCTGGACAATTGTGGAATGATGAGGATAGTTTTAAAGAAAGTTTTAATTCCGCTCAATCTTTTTTTGGAGATGTTTCATTAGAAGACACTCCAAGTGATGCAGATGCTATAAAGAAAGCAATGGATGTAATTTTAGCCACTATGATTCCAGAAAGAGACGGCAAACGTGCTTGGTCTGAAATTCAAGCTGAAGTACTTCCAGAGATTTTGAGCAAAAAAGAGAATTATCTGATATCCATTCCTACTGGTGGAGGAAAATCAGTACTGTTCCAAGGCCCGGCTTTGTATAATGCATCTTATACGAACCATTTGTCTCTTGTGGTTACGCCGTTAAAAGCCCTCATGCAAGATCAGGTGCGTGAATTAACAGAGAAAGGATTCTATACTAATGTTGATTTCTTAAACGGTGATCGGACTTATCAGGAGACACGCAGCATCTATCGAAAAATCAACAGTGGTGAATTGGCTCTCTTATACATTACGCCAGAGAGGTTCCGTTCAAGGGCGTTCATCAATGCCCTCATGACACGCATGATGAATGATGGTGGGTTGGAATACATGGTTTTTGATGAGGCTCACTGTATTTCTCAATGGGGTATGGAATTCCGCCCTGAATATCTTAATGTCATAAAGAAATGCCAAGAGCTTTCTGAATCTTTTAAGAATGGCATGTGTATCGCAATGTTCTCAGCGACCGTAACTGATATGATTTATAATCAAATCAGCAGCACAGTCCCAGTTAAACGTCTCGGAAATGATAATGACAAGAAAATATATAACCCTATTCGCAGTCATATAGGCACTTCATTCAAACTCGTTGATCATAACATTGAGTCTAGAATGGATGCGATTGTTTCGTATATTGTTGAGAATCAAATAAATTTTGACCGAAGCAGAATGCTCGTTTTTTGCAAGACAAGAAATCAATGTGAAGAGCTTGCCGCATCACTGCCAGCAATGCTTACAACTGCTGGGGTACTCAATAATGAAGATGCCAATGAACGAGTCGGTTACTTCCATGCTGGTCTTGATGCAGACGATAGGGACGATGCCTATAATCGTTTCAAGTCTGAAGACGAGCCCATCTACATACTATGTGCGACAAAAGCCTTTGGTATGGGCATGGATATTCCCAACATTCATTACATTGTTCATTTATCACCACCAAATGTCTTAGAAGACTATTTACAGGAAGTTGGACGTGCCGGACGAAATAAACAGATGTATCAATTAGCTGGATTCAGCGAGGAAAATCCTATTCCAACAGTATGTCTCTATTCTTCTGAAGATATAAAGAAGTCTCGTGAACAATTATTGCAAAGCATGCTCAGTTGGAAGAACTTGGAGGAAATCCGAATTGAGATTCTAAAGTATATTTCAAATATTCAATCATTAGAGAAGACAAAAACTAATCCTGTAGTCGTTCCGAGCACATTGTGGGCTAGTTCATCGCATGATTTTGATTATACTGATTTTAGACTTGGTGAATACTGGCTAGAGAGAATGGCCCGTATCCGCATGGGGTATCTTAGCCCTGCACATATTACGATAACAATTCATGAACAAGATGCTTCACATGTGCCTGCTCTATCATCTAAGGATGGGATTACAACAAAGCGAGTTCATGAAACATTAGTAAACCTGGCGAATCAAAAAGGCACGGATAAGGTACAGGTTTCGCTTCAAAAACTTGCTGGAGATTTGTCAATACATTCATCTAAAATCTTGAACGAGCTTATAACTTGCTCTAAATATGGGCTAATCGCCATAAACCAAGAGGTTCGATGCCGGGTTGCGAACACTCGCCGAGATGAAGTACCATATCTTTTAGGTCATCGGGGTGTTGAAGTCGCTTTCCATGTTATTTTAAACGCAACAGAACATCTATTACAAGACAACATCTTAAATAGAGAGAAAACTTATTTTGACAAAGACATTCGGGCATTCATGGACATGTCTTCACTAGACAGAATACTTAAAAAGTTTTCACGAAAAACAGAAAACGGAAATGATGTGATATCATATTATATGCCTTGGTATAACGAAGACGAAAAAGATAAGAACAAAGGTCTTTCTATTGCCAAGAACTACAAGAAAGATCTGATGGGTAAACGCTTCAGGCAGATTTTTGTCACACTCCTTGATGTAATTCCTGATGTGAAATGTAAATCATATATTGACCGCTAATCGAAATCTATCAAGCAATCAATTCTTATTGAGAAAAATACATGGAAAGAATTCTTGCCTGAATTTAAAAATGATTGTTTAAAGACGCTTAAATATATTTATGATCTCCAAAATGAAAACAATTCATATTTAAATTGGGCGGTGGCGATTTCTGATCTAGGGCTTGAGCAAAAGGGCTTTTATTACTTTGACAGCGTCTTGAGATATCTTTCAGGTATGGCTTATATTGTAATAGATCAGCTCCTGCCTACTGGAATTGAAATCTATACTACAGATTTTTCAGAACAAACAATAAAAGAAGAGGTTACATCAGACAATAGAGATTACGATGACAAAATGGCATTTGATGAAGCAATGCAGATTCGCAGTCTTCGATTATGTGTGATGGATGCTCTAACCTCTAAAGTTAAAACTCCGCAAGATTTTCAGGAACTCATCAGCGCATACTTTAGTAAGACTGATGCTAATGGTTTCATTGAACTACTCGGCAAGTATTATTCCGATGACGACCCCATTTGGGATACTATACGTGAAACAGCTATAAAAAATGCTGAGGAGAGAATGAAAGATAATCCCGAGCAATGGGCAATTTATAATGAGGGCTCCAATGCAAATATAAATGTCGAGGCTGGTCCTGGTTCAGGCAAAACCCATGTTCTAACGATGAGATGTGCAAAACTGATATACCGCCAACATGTGCGGCCAGATCAGATACTCGTATTGGCATATAATCGAGCAGTTGTTGTAGAGCTAAAGTCAAGATTATCAAAGTTATTTACATCTTTGGGGCTTAGTCGTTCTGCAAGTCAGCTGCATGTATACACATTCCACGGACTAGCAAAAAGGGTCTGTGGGGCCAATGCTTTAGCTGGACTTGAGATGAGCGAATGGGAAGCGAGATTATTGCGACTCCTTAAAAATAATCCGATGGATGTCACGAAAAGTTTAAGTGATATCAAATATGTACTCATTGACGAGTTCCAAGATATAACTCAGACTCGTTTGGAGGCTATGTTTGAAATTGATAAGATTTATAATCATCCTTCATTTTTCACAATCGGCGATAGAGACCAAAGTATCTATGGCTTCGAGAAAGAGGAATCGATGGATCCCGATTATTATTATCGTCAGTTATACGAGCGATTGAATCCTAAACGGATGACCATGTCAACAAACTATCGCTCATATCCTAAAATCTTGGATGAGGCATCAAAGATATTGCCTAATAGTACTATGCTCCCAACGGCATGCAAGAAGAATCAAGAAGAAGAGCCTGAACACCAATACACGTTCATCTACAATGATGATCATGACTGGGTGCAAGAATTCCAACAAACCATCCAGAACCTTAAAGACTTACATATGGAGGATGTAGCTGTATTCTTCCGTACAAACAGTGAAGTGTTTCATGGGTATTCATTAATTAGGGCCATGAATATTCCTGATGTGAGAATCAGAATTCAAGGTGCTTCAGAATGTGAATTATTCCGTAAGAGAGAAATTTATGCTGTTGTTCACAAACTTGAAAAAGAAGGTGATCGATACCTGGAGTTGGAACAAGACAAAACAAAAAATGAAATAAAGTCTACTATAAGCAAATGGATAACGAATCTTAAGAATTGGGATAGTTTCTATCTTGATTTTGCCTTCACGCTAGTACTTGACTATCTTGATTTTGCTGTCAGTGACGAAACCAAGCACACTTATGCAGAGATGGCAGAGTCTATAAAAGCTACTCTGGCTGAAGATAATCCTCAATTATATAAGTTATATGATAAATATCAGGCCCAGAGGATTCTTCAAAGCAAGCAAATGAATGTTATATTAACAACGATGCATAAGGTTAAGGGGCTTGAATTTGATGCTGTATTAGTGACTCCTTCTGTTGCGCCACTACCTTTTGACCCACAAAACGAAGTTGATGTAATGGTTCCATTATCCAAAACTGACAAGGAGTGTATTGAAGAAGAGCAACGCTTATTGTATGTAGCATTTACTCGTGCTCGAAAGTACCTTATTTCATATGTTGGTCCTCGAGAAAACGCAGTAATCAGTCTAAGAAAATATGAAGGCAATGACAATGCCCTTGGAATACGAGAACGCCACCCTGGATTAGATAACTACAACATTGGTTATAATGCTGGATACAATTTCAGAAATAACTCAGCTATTGTAAACTTTGTTGAGAAGAATGCTCCTGCATGTATTATTAGGAGAGACAGCATGACAAGAGACGGGCATCCATTTCATGTTTATGATATTGTCTGCAACGGTCGAACAGTTGGCCAATTGTCTAAGTCGAGCACCATTTCAGCTTCAATGGACGCAAACAATTTATATCGACTAAATGGGTACTTTGTTAGTGATGTCTTTTATTGGACATATCAAGACACCCTTAATGCTGACAATCGAAGGTTAATGGATTACAATGAGAATCCATGGAAATATAACAATAGGCAGCCCACACCATTTGCACAAGGATGGTGTGAGGATGCCCAAAGACAAGGTTTTATATTCATCGTAAGTATCTCTGGATACGGCAATTAATACACATTACATATGCAAGACTCAAATAGAATAGAAGACACGAGCAAAAGGGCTATCCAAGAAGTCTATGACGAAAAAGAAGGTATATTTATAGACGCTAAAGAGTTCTTTAGCCGATCAGAATCAGAGATAATGAACTTCAGGAGACTTCTTGAAGAAGCTATTCAACTCAATGAACCTCGATTCGTTTGCAGCCACTGTAGACAAATGGTGAAACTTAGTGGAAGATCTACCCAAAAAGGGCAAGTTTCTTTCTTTTCTCATCTCTATGATAGTGAGGATTGCGACATTAAAACGACAACAAAGTTGTCAAAAGAGGAGATTGAGGCTCGGAAATATGGTATGGTCGGGGAAAGTCAGCACCATAAATATCTAAAAGAATGTATCAGTTCATTTTTGCAGGCAGAAGGCAGCATTAAGGACGGAGTTTCAGATGTCGCAGTATCTAAAAGAATTAAAAGTGAAATACCATATCTGAATTGGAGATGCCCGGATGTTGTGGCCAAATATAAAGGAAAAACTCTGGTATTTGAGCTCCAACTATCTACGACCTTTTTAAGCGTTATTGTAGATCGAGATTTATTCTATCGTCTTCACAATTACTTTGTCATATGGGTATTTAATTTTGATAATGAAAAGAATAAACTCGGCCTAGAGAATCTTCTTGCCAAAGACATCTATTATGCCAATAAACGCAACGTTTTCATTTTAGATGACGAGGCCATTGAAAAATCTAAAGCTGAAAACAAATTATACCTCAACGTTACTTGGTTAGATCTTAATAACAAGTTTGTTGAAAAGAAATTAGTCTCGTTAGACGAACTGTCATTTGATGAGGACAATTGTAAACCTTATTTCTTTGACGCAGACAAGCAATATTATGAAAACCACCCCGAAGAACGTCAGAGAATATCTAAATTAGAGAGAACTCGTGAAGATGTACTCAATGCTCTTATCGCAAAACAAATAGCAGACGAAAAAACAAAAAAACAAATAGCTGAAGCCATAGAAAAGAAACGAAATGAAATGCGTCAAACAGGTGGAGTTGCGACACCATACGAAAAGGGAAAGAAATGGGGATACGAATACAATGGCACAAAGTTAACACTTCCGATTTACACTTCTGCCGGTGTTATTAATAGTCAGGGTATTGCCGTTGTTTCAAAGAACAGAAAACAAGGTTTAGTTAATCAATACGGTGAGGAGTTTTTTCCATGCCAGTATAATTCAGTATTGCCCTTGCCTAATAATCAGATTATCATCAATAATGATGGGAACTGGTTCTTGCATGATAATAAACAAGTTATTGCCAAATCAAGAAGAGGAGATGTAATATCTATAAAAACTCTGACAGATAGGTTCGTTGCAATCACTTTAAAAAGAGAGACAGAAGCAGATATCGTAGCTATTATCGATAATGATGGAAGAATTCTTTTCATTGATAGCGTGACCGATTTCGATGGGAGAACTGCAGTTGTGACTCAGAAAGGTGCTTGGAAATGGGGACGCTATGGGAAATACTGGGCTGATTATACAAAACACTACTATTATAGGTATCATTACCCAAAACAACATCTTACCTTCAACGGATTTTTTATTGATGAAGACGATTATAATACAGAATATGTTTTTTTCATAGCTAGAAATTTTGATGGAGATGCCGGTTTAATTGATAAAGAGTTTAATCCAATAACCCCTTTCATCTATTATTCAATGAAGCCAATAGATAGTAATAATGTGATAGTTAATGAGAAAGGGAAATATGGCGTTATTCAACGAGATCAGGAAACGGGATATTTTGTTGAGCGTATTCCTTGCAATTACAATGAAATCAAGGACGGCTCAAATGGATATCTAAAAGTCAGTATTCACTACACGTGGGGATTAATAGATCCATTGAACAACATGATTATTCCAATTAAATATCAAGAAATCGGTGAAATCACTCCAAATCAGATTCAAGTAAAAAAAGATTCTTGTTGGGGAGTCTGTGACCATTCAGGAAAAGAATTAGTAGAAGATGTAAGAGACTTTGGACCTAATCTTAAAATAGGAAGATTTTTTGAAAGATATGGGTTAACTGACAATGATGGGAATGTATTCTTAGACTATAATTACAGTCAAATAGAGCTCATTAATAATCTGTGCATAAAAGCCGATAGGAGTCTTTTTACTCTTAGTGGCAAACAGCTTTATAAAGAAATAATAGATGTTCAGCCATTAAATGAGGGGTATGTGAAAGTTTGTTCTCGCCAAAAGTGGGGTGTGATCGGCCCTAATTGTAAGGTTATTATTCCCCTTAAATACCAGTCTATAGGTGATATGACTCTAGATCAGATACAAGTAGAGAAAGATTACCGATGGGGGCTATGCACTCTCTCTGGTGAAGAAGTGATTGAAGACCAACGACCCTTTGGATCTAACCTTTTGATTGGTAAGTTCTTTGAGAAATATGGCTTGATTGATGGAAATGGCAATTCAATACTGGAATATAAATATGACAGTATTGAACTCATTAATAACAGCTGCATCAAAGCAGATAATAATCTATTTACACTTGGAGGTGAATTGCTGCAGTCTGACATTGATGAGATACAATCTTTAGATAATGGAATCATTGTCTGCAAATCAGATAATCGAGTATATCTTTATGATTCTTGCTTACGCAGACTATTAAGTCAATATGACATTAAAACTATTTCTGATTTTCAAGAAGGAAAGGCTGAAATTATTCTGGCTAGCGGGGAATCTGGCATTATTTCAGATACTGGTGAGATATGTGAAGATATGAGCGAACCCTTATTCAACGGAATGACAAAAAATCGAATACTAGGCTCCTGGGGAATTAAAAATACAAAAGGAAAATGGCTTTACCCGGCTGAATTTGAAAGCATAACTAAGCTTAGCAAGCATATAATTCTTAATTTGAAGAATTCCTTTTTCATTCTTAATGAACACGGAGATTTGATCGTAACCGTAGATGGATTACGCTTCATATCACAAATGAATGATAATCTTCTGAAAGTTTCTTCATATTCTAGATATGGCCTTTGTGATTTAGATGGTACCATTCGACAAATTTGTCAGTTTGATGAAATCACTGTGGCATCTAACAAATTCTTACTGACAACAAGAGAAGATGGTGGATATCCTAGTTATAAGTATTATGGATTACTCAAGTCAAATGGAGAAACTGCGATAAAATGTGATTATCGTGAAATTGACATACGTGAGAATTATATTCATGTTCTCAACAGGGGCTTGCATATTATATATAATTTCGAACTAGTTAAACTGTGCGAATTTTATAAAAAGCAGCAATTAAATGCAGACTTTACAATCATTTCGGCTAAAAGATTTGGTCATTCATGGGGTGTTGTGAATTCTTCTTGGGAAACTGTTATCCCATGTCGTTATGATGAAATTATAATGCTTTCTGACAATTGGTTTGCTATCAAACATTATGAGAAATGGGGCTGTATATCTACGGATTTAACACAGTCATTCCCCTGCAAATATCCAAACATTTGCCTGAATGATGAGTTGCAGCCATCAGTACGCAACCGCAATAATGAGATCATTCCATGTTCCGATTATACTGAAAGGTCAAGATTGAAAGTTGGACAAGTTTATAGTGGCGAAATTTATGATATTCGCAAATACGGATTAATGTTAAAAGTAGATAGCTATAAATGCCTTCTTCATATCTCTGAGTTAAATAAACAAGGAAAGGGCTTGAGCGATTACGCGGTGGGTGATTCCATCGAAGTTCGAGTAGCCTCTTATGACAAGGACAAAAAACGTTATTCATTAAGTCTATAATATTATGGGATTAATTGTATATGAATGCCAACGGGCAGACCATGTTCACGAAATACGTCAGTTTGCCGCTGCCGCTCAGTCTCTCTATGACTATTTTGATGGCAGGGATGAAACCGTGTTGTTCATAGTGAATGTAAATATTGGTGAAGCCAATCTGGACGGCCTCATTATTAAACAAGACGCTATAATAATTGTTGAGTTTAAAGATTATGAAGGAAATCTTGAAGCTAGACAAAACGGAGATTGGACTTGTAACGGAAAGGTCATTAAAGGTGGTAGTGGTAATAAATCTGTTTTTGAACAACTCAAAAAGAATCAAAGGATACTGAGAAGAGTTATTGCTGAAAACCAATACCTCTCAGAAAGCCAGAGAAGCGATATAAAGGGACTGGTTGTTCTCACTAAGTTGAACAACTATTCCGATGACTTTGATCGTACGAATAAAGCCTGGGTATATGTTTCTGATGTCACAAATATTGGGAACAAGATGCACGACATTGCATCAGGTGTTTTTAGAGACCACCGTACTGGTAGAGAGTCTGATATAAGTTTTTCAAAAGAAGATATTTTCAACTTTTTAAGAAAACTAAAAATTGATGAATCGGCTTTAGTTACAGATTTTACTGACACAACCATCATGCCAGAAGATCTTTATAACAAAGATAATCCTCATAATGGTAAACATTATTCTACCGCTACGCTTCTTAAAAAGAAAACCGAAGAAGCAATTACCTTAAAATCAAAACTTGAGGAACTTCTGCGACAAATGGATAACTTGAAAGTAGAGTACCAAAAAGTAATTAATGAGAAAGATTTACAAATAAATCAACAAAAAGCGGAGATCTTACAAATTACAGCGGAAAAGCTTGAATCAGAAAAGGCGCTATTGGCTGCACATTCAGAAGACCAGAAAGTAGCTCCCGTTATTGAAGACCACAATCATGATATAACCCAAGATGATTTACAAAACCAGGAAGAAACTATTGTAAAACAAATTGAAGAGATATCAGATAACATAGGACAGATTGTTGTCGATTCCTCCATAGACGAGAATGCACGAACAATTGCGGATTCATCGAAAAAGCAAGAAAATGGAGATGGTAAGCCAAAGAAAAGAAAGTTTGGTATGAAAGAACGTATCTTAAAAGAATTTAATATTGTCAAAGAGAAGACTGATCCGGAGCAATTAGGCCTTATTGAGCGAGAACTTGAGAATTCCATGATAGTCTCAGGATGTGCCGGAAGCGGAAAGTCGGTTATAGCCATGTACAAGGCTCAACAAATAATCGACCAAGGAGGTGATGTCATTTTGATTGCCTATACCAAGTCTCTAAATAGATATATGCAGCAAGGAAAAGACATATCAAAGACTGAAAAAAGGTTCTACTACCATTGGGAGTGGAAAGATGCCCACAAACCATCAGCAGACTATATAATTGTAGATGAAATACAGGATTTCTCAAGAGATGAAGTAGAGGACTTTATCAATGCTGCTAAAAAGTGTTTCTTCTTCTTTGGTGATACAGCTCAGTCTATTTATGGTGGGGTAAAGAAAGCGCTTAGCATTTCAGAACTATCAAAGATGACAGGCGTAAAAATATCTTATTTGAATAGTAATTATCGACTGCCAAAGCCTGTGGCAAAAATAACCCAGGAATATGTTGCTATTGATGCAAATCCATATTCCGAAGGCATTTATCAGAGTAAGGAAACTGAACTTCCACGATTTGTCCAATTTGATAATGAAACAAAACAGATAGATGCCATTATAGATTTGATTAATAAAAAGAGAATGCGTAATGTTGGAATACTTGTTCCCCGAAATGAGCAAGTACTTTCTCTCATGAAAGCATTCAACGACCGCGATTATATTTGTGAGTACAAATACAGACCTGATAACAAGCGTAGCAAGGTGACACTTGATTTTACAACAGAAGTTCCTAAATTAATGACATATCATAGTGCTAAAGGACTTCAGTTCGAAACCGTAATATTGCCGTTTTTTGAAGGGGCTAATTCGGATGATAAGGACATGCGCAAGGCGCTCTATGTTGCAATGACTAGGACATATAGATTCTTATATGTTATGTATACAGGGCCAACTCTGCAACCTCCTTTAGACAAAGTCCCAGAACATCTTTATCTTAAGACATTATGAAATCATCCTCTCTGTAATAAGATTCATTTGTTCCTCTTTGGGAATGGAAACTGCAAATCACAAACCATCAGAGATTCATGCATTATTGATGAGAACAATATTATAATCATTATTTTGGGTTTCAGAGTAGATTGACCCCTCATAGCTATCAAGTTGGTAACGACCAGGAAAAATAGATTCGGTCGCACCCTTTCTTTATGCCACCCTTTACCGAACCGAAAAAAAAGAAACAACGACTCTAATACCTCTTCGGCACTGATATCGCTGCTTCATTGGACTCTCTCATTGGCTTGACTGTGGCAACTTAAGGCCTGGTCTCCCCAACAAGATAATAGCGTCCTGATGGTGGTTTTCCGATTAACTCTTCGCTAGCCGGTCCTTCTCCATCGATATATTGTTGTTTATTGCCCCTCTTACCCGCCAGCCTCTAATATTGCCGGCAGTCCATTTTCAGGGGCGTAAATATTTCTCTTTTGTATAAGGGAACTAGGTGAATCGGGACGGAGGAATTTTTAGCTATAGCATCAACATAATAAGTGACACGTCGAAGGCCATGATGAGAATAAACGCTAGCACATAGACCACAAGATTCACTATTGCATAAGAGGTGTTCCATTCTTTTGCTATAGCCATCAGGTCTGAATAACAATGGAAGAAAATCTCGTTTATGGTGCCTGGGTAGTAATGTTTAATCACAGCCCAGTATCCGAAGATATTGAATAGGAAGTAGATGATACAAGCGGTTATCCATAGTGGGTTTGTGGTTGACACAGCTATTCCGAGCATCGCCAGGGACATCACCACACAAAGCAACGGCCAGAGGTGGATGCAGATATAAACGCTAGCCTTCTCATAATTCCAGCCAAAGGGACGGCCTATCTGAGCGAGACAGCCACACAGGAATTGAAAGATCTTGTCCATAGAGATAACATTCTTATCTTTGACACAGTCTGAAGGTAAGAATCATAAAAACATAAAGCGACTACTTAATAATTCACAATCAATTAATTCTTCTGGCCAACCTTCTTTTAGTTTCTCTTGGCGAAATCGTTCACAACGTTTTTGTTGGATGCTATCTGCATTTAAGATCAGGATTACACATCCAATCACTGCGGCAATACCGAGAATGAATATCAACAAATCATTGCTGTCCACTAAAAATTTGAATTAGATATTTTGTCGATAATTGGATTTTATAAAAGGCTCAAAATCAATCATGTTTTTAAT
>JBGUJU010000001.1:0-8111 GCA_045114065.1 Sodaliphilus sp. | reverse complement strand
AGTAATAATTTCTTTTTCATAGTAATTTGGTTTTATATGTTAGTAATTGCCGCAAATATAGTCATTTTTCAATTAAAAAACAAATTTTAGGTGTTAGGTTTTAGGTTTTAGGCTTTAGGGGGCATCCGCACTCCTGACCTCACGCTAAGACGCAAAGCCGCTAAGGATATTAAAGGGGTTGACGCACTCGGTTTTTCTTACATATAATTACCGTTAATTGATCATGAATTAATTAATGATAATTCGCGATAATTCACGTAAAGATAACACAAGACATCCACGGTTAAAGAAACGGCTGGAGCCGTGGAGAAGGGTTAAAGGTTAATGGTTAATGAAGCATCCGCATTCCAGTCAGACGGAACGCGGATGCAATGTTGTTTGAGTTGTTTAAGTTGTCGTTAATGCTAAGAACGCGGATGCCAATTAGTGAAATTTGAATTAATAAGAACGCGGATGCCTAATTAGTTCAATTCGCGTAATTCGTAGTTTATAATTCTTAGCGCCTTAGCGTGGGGCAAAGAGAACGCGGATGCTAGCTAAAGCCTACCACTGACCCGAGAGCAGATAGTTGACCAGGGTTGTCACGTCGGTGATGTTCACATCGCTATCCTGGTTGCAGTTGGCGGCTTCCAGGTTGACGCCACTGGCATCCTGCGACAGCAGGTAGTTGATCAGAGCGGTCACGTCGGTAATGGTCACGCTGCCGTCACCGTTCACGTCGCCACGGATGAAGGAAATGTGGACCGTGAAGTGGTGAGGCTCCTGTTCGCCGAACACCGGTTGCTGATAGCGGTGTCCTGACTCATCGGCACCGAACACGTAGTAGTCAACCTCTGATGCCTGGTGGTAGCCCTTGATGTAGCCCACATACTCATCGGGATTGCCGGTGGCTGTCATGTGTGCGGTCTGGTAGGGGCCATTGTCAATGCTGTAATAAACCAGCAGCGAGTCTGTTTTCAGGGCCTTTCCGCTATAGGCGATGAACTTGCTCGTCACGGCGATGGAATCTCCACACTCCTGCGTGCCGAAGAGCACATTCCTGTGGTCGACGAACAGCATGTTGAAGTCCATCACACCGCGCGTGCGGCAGTGCAGGGCATCAGTGTTTTGCCAACCGGTACTGTAGGCATTGTTGGACACGCCTATCACCTCGTAGCCGGGCATGGCATCCCTGTAGACCTGGAGTGCGCGTTGATTATATGTGTTATTGCTGCCCAGCGGCACATAGACGGTCTTGTTGAGGATAAGGCTGTTAGTATAGGGAGCAAGAGTGCTGCCACCAGGTTCCTCGACGCGATAAACCTTGTAGGGATAGCCCCAGCAGCAGTTGGTGGTGGCGAAATAGTTGGCCACGGACTCATAGTACTCATATCGGCTGTTGGACTGCGGCAGTTTCGCAATCAAGATTTTATCAGGGGCGAGGTATTTTCCCCAGCAGTCGACATGGGCAATGTATTCTCCCTGAGGGTCGATGGTGATGTGGTAGTTGTCGATGCCCAGGTAGTCGAGCATCTTCTGGCGCACGGTGGCCTCGCTATAGTTATCGTTCTCGTTAAGGACCAGATCGTCGCTAACGGCGTGTCCGCGTCCGTCCTGCATCATGTTGCCTCCGGTGTGTATCAGGTTCATGCCGTACATGGGGATATTCCAGAACGTGGCAAAAGCCGAGGGTATCGCATCGTCGTAAGGTCGCGGACGATTATACACGTTGTCGACGATGGCAGGTTTCTTGCCGGCAAAGATATACCAGGGGCCGTAGTCGCGCACCCAGTAGGAATCGGAGTTCGCGATCACAAAGGTGACACGATTCATATTCACCCCTGCGTTGCTGAAACTCGACCGTGCGCTAGACTGTTGGTTCTGAGCCACGATGCAGTACACCGGGCAATTCTCCGCCAACGATTTAACCAAGCTAACCGGTATGCCCAGCGGATAGCGAATCATCACGCCCTGCATGGGCTCAAACTCTGCCACAAAGCGGGGTGCGTCGGTCGGCGCGGGTGTCTCGATGAAGTTGCGGGTCCGCACAGGGGTCCGCATTTCTTCTTCGGACAGGTAATGGAGTTTTCTCCAGTCGGGCGCTTCCTGTGTCAGTGCCTGGGCGTTCACAAGGCCCGTTGTCGACATCATAGAAGCAAACACAAGCAAAGCGAAAAAGGTTTTTCTTCTTTTCATCATAATAGAATTTTCTTTATAACATGAGTTAAACAACGCAAAGGTACATAATTATTCTGAAATATCATCCAATATAACCTCATAAAGGCATTATCTGAAGGATTCGCACACTGCACGGACCAGGAATCCGTAGAAGCGAAGAGGCAAGCCATCCCCGTCCCAGCCGGCCTGACTGAATTCCATGGTGTAGGCGGCGGGCGAGGCACCGAGCGAGAGTGACCAATAGATGCCGTATATGTTCTCGTAATAGTGCGTATTTCCAGAATAGTAGCCCCCGGCGGGAAGGAAAATCGTGTTACCGTTAGGACCGGTGACCAACAGACCGTTCACATCGCCGCGCATGGTCCACTGCCACGTGCAACTGTCGCGGAGTTCCCATATCTGCTCTAACGTCGGCATGCGCCCACCCGGATAATATACACAGGCCGCATCGTCGGCGGGATCCAACATCGTCTTGCCGTCGCGCTCGCCATATTTACTCTCGTAGCAGTACTTCGTCAAATAGTATTCTCCGCTGACATCAGAACTGTTCCACTTGTAGGTGTCCCACGTATAGGCCTCCTTGGGTTCGGTCTCGCCCCAGGCGAAGTAGTTGCCGTAGTCCTCGGGACTGCTGGCACCCACGTTGCGCGTTGCCCACAGCGTTCCGCTGGGCAGGCCCAGGTCAACGTAGTCCTCCGCCGAGATGTCGGTCTTGACAGAACGAGCGTGGACAGGAACAACGCATTGACCGCCATCGAGTGCCGGGCCCTGGAAGGTAATCTCACTATCGTAGAAACCTTGAGAGGACGCCGTGAACATCACCGTCACCGTGATGCGGGAATTGCCAGGTACCTCGATGGTCATTTTCTGGACATGTCCCTCACCCTTTTTTAGTGAGAACGGAGCATGGGCTCGGGCCATCAAGCGCACGGATTCCCTGTTGTTATTGACGATGGTCAGCTCGCCCGTAACGGTTTCCCCAACGGGCACTCTACCCAAATCGAGGCTGGATTGCACGATATAAGCATCGGCCCGTGAGATGCGGACAGCACGAATGGCAAACCCGCCTTCGCGCGCAAAGTCATACTGGGTAAACCAATGGTCAGAGACGAAGCCCATAGCGCGAGCGTGTGAGGAGTAGTTAGCGGTGAGCGTACGTGACCAATAGTATGCCCGCGAACCGATGGTGTTGTTGGTCCAAGCGCTGCTCAAGCCGCCGGTAGCGGGCAAGAAGATGGAATTCCCGTTGGGACCGGTTACCAACTGACCGTTCACCCCGTTGCGTTGGGTCCACTGCCAGGTGCAACTGTCGCAAAGTTCCTGAAACTGCTCTATCGTCGGGATGCGTCCATCGGGATAATGCGTCCAGGCAGCATCGTCTTCAGGGTCCAGTTCGGCCAGGTTGTCAACGAAGCCGTTATAGCCATATCTGCTTTGAACACAGTACTTGGTGAAACCGTGGTCAATGCTGTCGCTCTTATACCACTTGTAGGAGTCCAGGTTGCAGTCTTCATCGTACTTGATTTCGGTCTCGCCCCACGCGAAGTATTCGCCGTAGTCCTCGGGCTTGCAGGCACCCACATTGCGCGTCGCCCACAGCGTGCCGCTGGGCAGACCCAGGTCAACGAAATCGGGAACGGGGATGCTTTCGGTCAGGATGATGTCAATCAGTGTATTGATGTCGGCGACGGTGACCTCAAGGTCGCCGTTCACGTCGGCAGCGGCGTTGTAGCCGGCACCGTCAATAATGATGCTGATGACAAAGTTGACGTCGGCGATGTTGACCTCATGGTCGCCGTTCACGTCACCGTAGATATCCTGGGCATGGGTTGCGGCCGGAAGCATCAGCACTCCCAGCAACAAAACGAGAGATTGTAATACTTTTTTCATCATGTTATAGATTTTAAATCATCCAAACCGCAAATTTAGTTTTAAATCTTTAATAATCAAACCTTTTCCCCGATAATTGAAACAGTCTGTATCATAATTCATTTGCTGCAAATAGAATTCGAGCTTCGCGCTAGATACTTAAGCAAGATTATTATTAAAACTAGATACAAATGTTGTCTTGCTTAATTTTTGTTTCCTAAGTTATTATAAAACAGATTCGTGCAATATGCGTTAAAAATCGCATCCGCACGCCGGCCAAGCGGAATGCGGATGCCAGTAAATCAGTTGTCCATAGGGCTTGTCTGAAAAACTTAGCCCCTTAGCGTGGCCCCTGCTAGCGATAGAGGGTGTGTCATAAATCAATTGCTAGAATTATAATCGCCCTGCGGGCGGGAACTCGGCGAAGCCAAATCAAAAAAACGTATGAAAATTAAAAATAATAACTATTTATTATAATTTTATTAATATTTTTTGATTTCTCGCGCAGCGCGATCACCAATAAGAGACATTAGTTTTGCAACATCCACCAGTTATTATATCTGATTCCTGGTGCCGCCCAGGATGATGTCGATGACAGCGTTGACGTCGGCGATGTTGATTTCGCCATCACCGTTCACGTCGGCAGCAGCGGTGTTACCACTTCCGCCCAAGATGATGTCGATGGCGACGTTCACATCAGCAATGTTCACTTCAAGGTCGCCGTTAACATCACCCATGAATATATCTTCCACAATCTGCCCGAAATAGGGATACCAGTTCTCGTCAGCCCGATAGGCATCAGCCGTCCCCTGCAGCACATGAAGCGCACGGCCAGAGTAATCATAACCCTCCAAATAGAATGGTTCATACCCGGTCGATACTCTCGAGAGGTCAGCAATGTAGCAATACACATCCGTCAGCCCAAAGCACTCATAGAACGCAAAGTAATCGATCTCAGTTACCGAGTTGGGGATGACGATGCTGGTCAGGCCATCGCAGAACGCGAACGCCATGTCACCGATAGATGTTACCGAGTTGGGGATGACGATGCTGGTCAGGCCATCGCAGCCCGCGAACGCCAAGTCACCGATAGCAGTTACCGACTTAGGGATAGTCGTGTTCTTGCAGCCAGCAATTAATGTATTAGAGGCGGTCTCTATAATTGCATTGCAGTTGTTGTGCGAATCATATCTTGGATTGCCACTTTCTACCACGATGCTGGTCAGACCACTGCAATTATAGAACGCCCCGTCACCGATAGATGTTACAGAGTTGGGGATGACGATGCTGGTCAGCCTAGTGCAGTCCTCAAACGCATAGCCAGCAATGCCTAATGTGCCTTCTTTGAAAGTCATATTCGTTCCGCTTGGCATCGTGCCTTTATACTTATATGCGACCTTGCCGGCATAGACCATTCCGTCTGGCTGGTTTTTGTACCATGCTGTATTATTGAACGCATCGGCACCGATTGCTGTTACCGAGTTGGGGATGACGATGCTGGTCAGCCCTATGCAACTATCGAACGCCCCGTGACCGATCTCAGTTACCGAGTCGGGGATGTCGATGCTGGTCAGACCATGGCAACCAGAGAACGCATAGTCACCGATAGTAGTTACTGAGTTGGGAATAGTCGTGTTCTTGCAGCCATAAATTAATATGTTATCGGCGGTCTCGATAATTGCATTGCAGTTGTTGCGCGAATCATATCTTGGATTGCCACTTTCTACCACGATGCTGGTCAGACCAGGGCAATCCTCGAACACCCCGTAACCAATCTCAATAACTGAATTGGGGATGTCGATGCTGGTCAGACTGTCGCAACTATAGAACGCATAGTGACCAATCTCAGTTACCGAGTTGGGGATGACGATACTGGTCAGACTGGAGCAGGCTTCGAACGCAAAGTTACCGATCTTAGTTACCGAGTTGGGGATAATCGTGTTCTTGCAACCAGCAATCAACTCATTATCGGCGGTCTCTATAATTGCATGGCAGTTGTTGCGCGAATCAAACCTGGGATTGCCACTGTCTACCACGATGCTGGTCAGCCCAGGGCAGTTTCCGAACGCCTCTTGACCGATCTCAGTTACCGAGTTGGGGATGTCGACGTTGGTCAGCTCAGTGCTGCCCCAGAACGCAATGGCTTCGATAGAAGTTACAGGGTAGGTGGTTCCATCATAGGTAACGGTGGCTGGGATGACGACAGCGCCTGAATACCCGATAAATAAAAAACCAGGAACACGTCGGGAAGCCACGGCGGCCTCGTTGCCTTTGATGTTGTAACAGATGCCATCGACCACGAAGTCGGCGGCCGTGGCGAGTGCGGGCAACAGGATTGCCAGCAGCATTACAGAAAAACGGAATAGTTGTTTCATAATCAGAATGTTTAGAAATAAATAACGGTTAATTGAATCATTGATTTAAAGTTTCGTCCGCAAAGATAATAAAGATTTTTCAATTCCTATCTTAGGCATGCCTATTTCCCATGCATCCACACAAAAAAGCGGCCGGCTGCGCGGGCAGCCGGTCGCTTCGTGTTTTTGGATGTGGTACCTCCGTAGTTTTGCAGCAGGCTCCAGTTATATCTAATTCCCTGTGCCGCCCAGGATGATGTCGATGACAGCGTTGACGTCGGCGATGTTGATTTCTCCGTCACCGTTCACGTCGGCAGCAATAGTGTCATCATTTCCACCTAAGATGATGTCGATGGCGGCATTCACATCAGCAATATTTACCTCAAGGTCACCGTTCACGTCGCCAAACGGAGTTTCAGGGATTAAGTCATCCACAATCTGCCCGAAATACGGATACCAGTTCTCATCAGCCCGGTAGTCATCAGCCGTACCCCGCAGCACATGAAGCGCACGGCCAGAGTAATCATCATTATCCAAATAGAATAGTTCTTCTCCGCTCGATACTTTCGAGAGGTCAGCAATGTAGCAATACACATCCGTCAGTCCCGAGCATCCAATGAACGCATATTCACCGATTGAAGTTACCGAGTTAGGGATGACGATACTGGTCAGTCCCCTGCAGTTTCTGAACGCATAGTAGCCAATCCTAGTTACCGAGTTGGGAATGACGATGCTGGTCAGACCAGAGCAACCATTGAATGCCTCTTCACCGATCCTAGTTACCGAGCTGGGAATGACGATGCTGGTCAGACCAGAACAGTATCTGAACGCACAGCAAGTTATTCCTAATGTTCCTTCTTTTAAAATAATACTCGTTCCGCTTGGCATCGTGCCTTTATACTTATAAGCGACCATGCCGGCATAGACCAATCCCTTTGGCTGCTTATTGTACCATACTGTATTATGGAACGCACAGAAACCGACATAAGTTACCGAGTTGGGGATGTTGACGCTCGTCAGCCTCGTGCAGTCTTCGAACGCATAATCGTCAATCTTTGTTACCGAGTTGGGGATGTCGATGCTGGTCAGACCAGAGCAGTATCTGAACGTCCCGATACTGATAGAAGTTACCGAATTGGGGATGTTGACGCTGGTCAGACCAGTGCAGCGACTGAACGCCCAGCCACCGATGGAAGTTACCGAGTTCGGGATGACGACGCTGGTCAGACCAGTGCAGCCTCCGAACGCATCGAAACCGATAGAAGTCACCGGGTAGGTGGTTCCATTGTAGGTAACGGTGGCTGGGATGACGACAAAGCCTGAATACTCATTGTCATATTCGGTTTCATAACTTCCTTTATACGTGACAGTGGCCACGCTGCCGTTGATGTTGTAGTAGATGCCATCGACCTCGAAGTCATGGGCCGTGGCGAGTGCGGGCAACAGGAGGGCCAGCAACAGGACGGAAAAGCGGAAGAGTTGTTTCATAATCAAAATGTTTAGAAATAAATAACGGTTGATAAAATCCTTGATTTAAAGCTTTGCCCACAAAGGTAATAAAGATTTTTTCAATTTTCATCACAGGCATGCACATTTCTCATAAACACAAAAAAACGGCCGGCTGCGCGGGCAGTCGGTCGCTTCGTGTTTTTGATGTGGTACCTCCGGGGATCGAACCAGGGACACGCGGATTTTCAGTCCACTGCTCTACCACTGAGCTAAGGTACCTTT